>NHBT01000006.1 GCA_002167805.1 Owenweeksia sp. TMED14
CAGAAGCAACTGAAGAGGTAACTGAAGAGGTAACTGAAGAGGTAACTGAAGAGGTAACAGAAGAAGCTACAGAAGAAGCTACAGAAGAAGCTACAGAAGAAGCTACAGAAGAAGCTACAGAAGAAGCTACAGAAGAAGCTACAGAAGAAGCCACAGAAGAAGCTACAGAAGAAGCTACAGAAGAGTAATTAAAGATCCTTCTTTAAAAATCAGAAAGCCGTATCAAAAAATGATACGGCTTTTTTATGATATTTTATCATCAGCTTAACGGCTTTAATTCTGTTTTTACACCGGCTTTATTTAAAAATTCTATTCCGGATAAATCTTTATACTCTTCCGAATAAACGACTCGCGCAATTCCAGCTTGATGAATTAGTTTACTACAATTCGAACAAGGAGACATTGTAAGATAAAGTGTAGATCCAGTACAACTTTGAGTTGAGTTAGCAACCTTTAAAATTGCATTTGCCTCAGCGTGTAAAACATACCATTTTGTATATCCATTATCATCCTCACAAAAATTTTCAAAACCCGATGGAGTACCATTATAACCGTCTGAAATTATCATTCTATCCTTAACAATTAAGGCTCCAACCTTTCGGCGATTACAGTAAGAAAGTTTAGCCCATTCCATTGCCATTTTTAAGTAAGCCAAATCATATCTCTCTTGCTTATTCATTCGAGTCAGAAATCTTTATTTTTAATAGTTTTTCTATATTCTACTATGGCTGTGCCCAGGGCGGGAATCGAACCCGCACACCAGAGGTACACGAGTTTGAGTCGTGCGCGTCTACCAGTTCCGCCACCTGGGCTATTTTAGAAGGCAAACATACTGTAAAAATGTTTACATTTGCAGGCCAAATAAATCAAAAAAATGCAACCCAAAGCAAAAATTTTTGCTGGAAGGGCAACACAAGCCCTAGCTGATAAAATAGCTTCGTCCTATGGAATCCCTTTGGGAGAGGTTAAAATATCGGAATTCTCAGATGGTGAATTTTTACCTTCATTCACTGAATCTTTCAGAGGAAGTCGGGTATTTTTTATTCAGAGTACAATGCCAAGCTCAGATAATTTATTTGAACTTCTTCAGATGATCGATGCCGCCAAAAGAGCATCAGCTAGACATATAACAGCGGTAATCCCTTATTTTGGGTATGCACGTCAAGACAGAAAAGATAAGCCTAGAGTTCCTATAACTTCGAAATTAGTCGCAAACCTTTTAGAGGCAGCGGGAGCAACAAGGGTAATGACAATGGACCTTCACGCTGATCAAATTCAAGGATTTTTTGAAATCCCCGTGGATCATTTATATTCAAGCTCTTTATTTGTTCCAGATATTGAAAAATTAAATCTAGATAATTTGACAATTGCATCTCCAGATATGGGAGGGTCAAAAAGAGCAACAGCATACAGCAAACATTTAAATGCAGAAGTAGTAATTTGCTATAAGCAGAGGAAAAAAGCCAATAAAATCCACAAAATGACTGTAATTGGTGATGTCAAAGACCGTAACGTTGTTCTTGTTGATGATATGGTTGATACTGGAGGAACTCTTGTTAAAGCAGCCGAAATGCTTCTAGAAAAGGGGGCTCTCAGCGTTCGGGCATACTGCACTCATGGAATATTATCAGGAAATTCAATTGAAAAAATTGAAAAATCAAAACTGGAAGAATTAGTTGTAACCAACACAATACCTCAAAAAAATATAAATCCTAAAATTCGGACACTAGATGTCTCGGATCTTTTTGCATCCGTGATGCAAAAAGTAAATTCAAATGAGTCCATAAGTGGACACTTCTTAATGTAAACTCTGAAAATCAATATTTAAATGCAATCTATCTCTATTAAAGGAACAGTTCGAAAAGAACTCGGCACAACAGCATCAAAATCATTGCGCGCATCCGGTGAAGTTCCATGTGTGATATACGGTGGTAAGGAAACCATTCATTTTAGTGCACCCATTTTAGCTTTTAGAGATCTAGTTTATACCTCAGAAGCACGTGTAGCTAACATAGAACTCGATTCAAAATCATTTGTTGCAGTAATTCAAGACATGCAGTTTGATGTGATCTCCGATGTATTGACCCATATGGATTTTATTGAAGTTACTCCAGGGAAAGCAGTTACGATAAATGTCCCCGTAGTATGTACAGGAAATGCACGAGGAATTCGGAATGGTGGAACTTTAAAATCGATTCTGCGATCATTAAGAGTAAAAGGAGATATAAAAAATCTTCCATCCATTATTGAGCATGATATAACTGAGCTAAAAATTGGCGAAGCTATTCGTGTTGCAGATTTAAAATCAAATAAACCATTTGAAATTCTTAATGCTGATGCTGCTGTTGTAGCTACCATTAAGATGTCAAGAAAAGCTGTCTTGGATGAAGATGAAGAAAGTGTTGAGGGTGAAGAAAGTGCTGAAGGCGCTGAAGGTGCTGAAGGTGCTGAAGGTGCGAAGAGTGGGCCAGAAGGCGAAGCCGCTGAATGAAAAAATACTTGATTGTTGGACTCGGGAATCCCGGGGAAGAATACTTACAAACCCGTCATAATATTGGCTTTAGCATACTTGACTCTTGGGCATATGACGTAAAAAAAATATTTTCTTCATCTCGTTATGGAGAAATTGCCAAATTTAAAATTAAAGGCAAAATAGTTATTCTACTTAAGCCGAATACATTTATGAATTTAAGTGGAAAATCAATCCGATACTGGATTCAAGAAGAAAAAATCCCATTTGAAAATCTCGTTGTAGTACTCGATGACTTAGCTTTACCAGAGGGAGAAATTCGTTTAAAGTTAAAAGGTTCTGATGGTGGACATAATGGTCTGAAAAGTATTCAGGAAACTCTTGGCCGAAACGACTATGCTCGACTGCGCTTTGGAATTGGAAATAATTTCTCCAAAGGAAAACAAGTCGACTTTGTTCTCGGGAAATGGGATATGGAAAGTTTGGAACGAGTAAATCATGGAATTGCAAACTCGAAAAAACTTCTCGAAACTTTTGTATTATCAGGGGCAACCAATGCAATGAATAAATACAATCAATAGGTCATTAATAATAAATAGGTAATTCTAATTTTTTGAGGGCATTTTGCAACTGTTTCTAAGTATAAATTCGCAATGTGAAAAACTACATTCATCTAGTCCCAACGTGCATTTGGCTTTTCTTTCTTTTTTTACCCCAAGGTTATTCTCAGGCACAAACTTCAATTTTAGAAGGAACAATAGTTTTAAGCAAGAGCGATAGCCTTATCACCAAATGTCAAATTACTGTAAAAGGTAATGGTTGGGAAAAAACTACTAAAAGCGATTCAAGTTTTAATTTTAAATTCAATGGCTTACCGCGAGGTCTTTGTAATTTAACCATTTCCAACGATCGTGATGAGTCTAGTATGGTTATTCATGAATTGTATCTTTCCCCTGTAAAGCCCTTATTACTTGTGATTCCTCTGGAATCGTCATTTTTTTTAGACGAAGCTACAGTTACAGCGAATGCATTTAGAACCACTTCAGAAACACCCCTTTCTCTAAAATCGATTAATTGGGCAGAGATGCAAAGAATGCCTGGAGCTACATTAGACTTATCAAAGGCAATTCAAAGCTTCCCAGGGGTCTTGCCAAAATCCAGTTTCGGTTATAATATTTCTATTCGAGGAGGTAGTTCAAGCGAAAATATATATCGTATGGATGGAATCGATATCCCAACAATAAATCACTTTAGCATTCAGGGTGCTTCTGGGGGAGCGGTAAGTCTCATTAACATGGACTTTATTGAAAATGTAGAATTGTACTCCGGAGCTTTCCCATCCTCTATGAGCAATGTTCTCTCAGGAGCTTTAAATATTGAATTAAGAACCTCAAGAACTGATCGTTTTGGCTCAAGAGTAACATTAGGAGCTACAGATTATGGAGCAAGCATAGAGATCCCAATGGGGAGAAAAACAAACTTGATGATCTCCGGAAGAAACAGTTTTTCTCAACATTATTTTAAATTGTTCAGTATTCCTGTACTTCCCACATATCAGGACGCACAGTTACGTCTACATCATCAAATATCAAAAAGTCAAGACCTAACCATCATTGGCATAGGAGGCTGGGACAAATATGAACTTTTTATTAAACCACTTGATAAAAGTAGTGAGAGTTTGTTATATAACGTAGGGTATATACCTGAAGGTAATCAAAATACACGAGTCCTCGGAGGGCGTTATCGAAAATATCTTCAAAATGGTATGAAAACACTGACTTTGAGCACAGATTTTATTACTAATAATGCTGATAAATTTATAGGAAACGATAGTGAAGGTGATCGTCAATTAAAATATGAATCTTCTGAGCAAAAAATACGTATGAGGTATGAAAGGCTCTGGAATTTTGATAAGAATCGTAATTTATCATTTGGCTTAAATATTGACGGTATTCAATGGGAATTTGATTCTTGGTCGCTAAAAGGTCAACCCAGCGGAATAGATACAGCAATATTAAAGAGTAATGATTTTATAATTCAAACTGGTGTTTTTATCACATACAATCAACGAGTATTAAATAATCGCGGAGACTTAAATATTGGTTTAAGAACAGACATTTCCAATTACAATTTAGATATGATAAATCCATTGGCCCAGCTTGCCCCAAGAGCTTCATTTAAATATCAACTAAGCTCAAAATGGACATGGAATAGTCATATCGGCAGGTATACTAAACTCCCCCCGTCGATACTAATGGCTGCAAATAGATATAGTAATCGCTCCAGTTTTACCCATTTTACTATGGCGGATCATTTAGGCACGGGGATAGAGTTTCAAAGTGGTAAAACATACCGGGTTTCAATGGAATTATATAGGAAAAATTACAGGCGAGCACCATTTTTAGAAAATGATCAAATAGCTTTCGCGAATTCGATTGGGACATATGTTGCCATTGGAGATCAGCCCTCAAGCTCAAATGCTTTAGGCCGTAGTTATGGCTTTGAGATTTTTTTACAGCAAAAATTAAAAAGAAACTATTGGTGGATGGCTGCTTATAATTTTGGGAGAAGTGAATACCTATCTGAAAATAACAAATGGGCTCCATCTATCTGGGATAGTCGTCATACCGTTAGTATAACAAATGGCTACACTTGGGGTAAAGGTTGGCAAATAGGATCCAAATGGCGTTTCTCATCTGGGACACCTTATACACCTTTTGATAGATCTTCCTCGTCTCTAGTAAGCAACTGGGATATCTTACAGCGAGGTATTTTTGATTATTCAATAGTTAATAGTGAACGATTAGCCCCATTCACTCAACTTGATTTGAGGTTGGATAAAACTTATGCAAATGAAAAATGGAGCTTTTCATGGTTTTTAGACCTTTCTAACATTGCAAGTGGAAATATCCCGCTAATGCCCTATTTAACTGTTGAAAGAGATTCAAATCTTCAACCTGTTTTACAATCAGGTGACCCTTCTCGTTATAGAATGCAATTACTCGAAAGTGATACTGGACGAGTATTACCGACAATAGGGATGATTTTTGACTTTTAAAAGTTCATACTGTTTTTTGATCTAATATCTAATTCTCTTTAGGGGATTTAAGACTAAATTGGTCTTTGGTAAGAATATAAAATGAGCTTAAAAAAAACTCTAAAAATTATTTTCCTCTTATTTGTTTCAATTTATTCAGCGGAAGCCCAAGTTGAAAAATTAAGAAGTGTAAATCTTGGGATTATTCCAAAACCTCAAAATATTGTCAATGTCGGCGAATTATTAAGCTGGGATCCCAAAATAAATGTTGCTTTTGAAAAAGAGCTCAGTGATCAAGGGGAATGTTTAATAATATTTCTAAAAGAAAGGGGTATACAAGTTTCTTCTAAAGCAAAAAAAACATTATTCTTATCTAAAAAGAAAATAAATCAAAACAATGAATCCTATGAAATCAAAATAAATGAAGATTCTGTTCGGATACATGGAAATTCAATCGCAGGAGTATCTCGAGGTATCGCAACTTTTCAGCAGCTTCTATTATTAAATAGAAAGGATGAAAAAATAAGTCTGCCTGTAACTAAGATCATTGATGAGCCAAAATTTAGTCACCGTGGATTATTGTTAGACTGTGCTCGTCATTATTTTGATAAAAAAACAATTTTAAAATATATTGATTTATTGGCATTTTATAAAATGAACACTCTTCACTGGCATTTGACTGAGGACCAAGGCTGGCGAATAGAAATAGATAAATACCCAAAATTAAACTCAATAGCTTCGTCTAGAATTGAACCAAATGGAGATATTTATAAAGGGATTTATACCAAAGAAGATATCCGAGAAATAGTAGAATATGCCCTAAAAAAAAATATAACGATTATACCAGAAATTGAACTCCCTGGGCATTCACAAGCAGCAATCGCGGCGTATCCTGAACTTTCATGCAATAAAGAAAAAATTCCAGTAGCAAATGATTGGGGTGTTTTCAAAGAAATTTATTGTGCAGGGAATGAGGACGTATTCATGTTTTTAGAAGACATTTTTACAGAAGTAATTGAATTGTTTCCATCAAAGTATATACATATTGGTGGAGATGAGGTCCCAAAAATCAGATGGGAAAATTGTCAAAAATGTCAAAAAAGGATTCACGATAATGGCCTTCTTGATGAGCATCAATTGCAGAACTATTTTATAAAAAGAATACAAAAGTTTCTTAACTCAAAAGGAAGAGAAATAATTGGATGGGATGAAATTATAGAAGATGGTGAGATTTCAGGGGCTTTGATTCAATCATGGCGTGGAGTTGAACATGCCATTAAAGGGTTAGAAGCTGGAAATTCTGTTATAATGTCACCGACATCTCATTCTTACCTAGATTATGACTTAAAATCTATTGATTTAAAGAAGATATACTTTTTTGACCCAATCCCATCAGAATCAAAATCTAGATTTCATAATCAAATTTTAGGTGGAGAATGCAATATTTGGACTGAGCATGTTCCAAATGTCAAAGTACTTGATAATAAAGTCTTCCCTCGGATGATCGGAATGGCTGAAGCTTTATGGAGCCATGGAATGAGAAATTTTGAAGAATTTAATTTTAGACTCCAACCCCACTATGAAATTCTTGAATCCCTCGACGTTAAGTATGGAGAGAGTACGATTCCTATATCTCATAATACAGTATTTATAAAAAATCAATTATTTCTTCAGCTATTTTCTAAAGAAAAAAATATTAACATAAAATATAAAAAAGATGAATCTGGACTAATGAATTATAATCATCCTATCCTGATAAAAAATAATTCTATAATCAAAGTTCAAGCCTATAAAAACTTAAAACCATACGGTGATATTATCAAAATACCATTAACTCTCCATGATGGACTTTTTAAGGACGTAGAATACTCGTGTGATTTTAATGAATTTTATCCAGCCAATAAAGAGATAGCTTTAGTGGATGGGAAAATTGGCAGTCTTGATTTCAGGGATGGAAATTGGCAAGGTTTTTTTGGAAAAGATATTGAAGTCGTAATGGACTTAGGCCACCCAAGTGAGGATTTTTATGAGCTAGTTATGAATTGTTATCAATATGTCAATTCATGGATTTTTATTCCAAAATCAATATCTGTAGAAACTTCAATGGATAAAAAACTTTGGGTGAAAAATAATTTTATCAAATTTTTTCCAAAAACCAACGAGAAAAATAGAAATAGAAGTATTCAAGAAATCAAAATAAACCCAGTGAAAAAATTTAAAGCGCAATACTTGAAAATAATTATAGAAAATTATGGCAAAGTACCGCAATGGCATGAAGCTGCAGGTTCAGACTCATGGACATTTTTAGATGAAGTTCAAGTAAATTTTAACTTTCGAAAATGAAATCGATATTTCTAGGCTTTTTCATCATAGCATTTTGCTCTTGCAGTCGAAATAATTGCAATCAATCTTATGAAGTAATAGAACTAAATGAAGGGTGGTCTTTTTCGGAGTTGGGAGAAAATGATTTCAGGTCGGCCACTGTGCCAGGGTCGGTACACATGGATTTACTAGCAAATGCAATTATTGATAATCCTTTTTTTGAACGAAACGAATTAAATCTTCAATGGATTGAAAAAAAAAATTGGACTTACAAGACAAAAATTTTAATTGATGATTCACATCTTTTAAAAAAAAATTTAATGTTACGTTTTAATGGACTTGATACATATGCTAAGGTCT
Organism: Owenweeksia sp. TMED14; assembly: GCA_002167805.1. Taxonomy (GTDB): domain Bacteria; phylum Bacteroidota; class Bacteroidia; order Flavobacteriales; family Schleiferiaceae; genus TMED14. The sequence continues at coordinate 8,190 of NHBT01000006.1, forward strand.
ATTTAAATAATTCTTTAATCTTATCTACAAATAATATGTTTCGCTCTTGGGAAATAGAAATTCAAGACTTAATTCAATTAGGAGAAAATGAATTAAAACTTGTATTCACCTCGCCCCTTAACGAAAATGAACAACTCGTGAATGAGTACCCCTACGCCCTCCCCTCTGGCAATGAACCTAGCTATATAGCTACGAAGACTGGTAATTTTACCCGAAAGGCCGCATATCAATTTGGTTGGGATTGGGGGCCAAGGTTTGTAACTATGGGCATATGGAAACCCATCGAGTTAATTAGTTGGAGCGATGCTAAAATTGAAGATGCCTACACTATTACTAAGGATATTAATAAAGGAGTTGCGTCTCTTGAGACGAATATAACCTTAGAAGTAAAAACTCCAGGGAATTATCGAATAAGAATAGACACTTTTGAGATTTTAAAGCACTATGATAAAGGTATTCACAATTTGAAACATCAATTCAAGATATTTAATCCGAAATTATGGTGGGCTAATAATATGGGTGAGCCATATTTATATGAAGAGAATATTTCTTTAATCCGGAAAGAAGAAAAAATCCATGAGAAAAAAAATTCTTTTGGTATTCGAACTATTGAGTTTATAAATGAGCCCGATTCGATTGGTACGTCTTTTTACTTTAAGTTAAATGACAGTACTATTTTTATAAAAGGGGCAAATTATATTCCTCAAGACGTTTTCTTATCACGGGTCTCAATAGAAAAATATCAACAATTAATTATTGCTGCAAAAGAAGCAAACTTCAACATGCTCAGAGTTTGGGGTGGAGGGATTTATGAAAGAGATATATTTTATGAACTGTGCGATAAGTTTGGCATTCTGGTATGGCAGGATTTCATGTTTTCAGGCAGCCTATATCCTAATGAAATTGAATTTAAAAAAAATATAAAAGAAGAGGTAAGAGAAAATATTATCAGACTAAGGCGCCACCCTTGCATTGCAATCTGGTGCGGTAATAACGAAATTGAGGTGGCATGGGAAAATTGGGGCTGGCAAAAGCAATTCGGGTATACCAATTCAGATTCTATAACTATATGGAAAAACTATTTCGATATTTTTAGAAAACTCATACCTGAGCAGATATCAGAACTTGATCCATTGAGAAGTTATATCCCAACTTCACCTTTAAGCAATTGGGGAGAAAAAGAAAATTTTAATCATTCTTCCATGCATTATTGGGGAGTCTGGCATGGTAAAGAACCTTTTGAAAATTTCGAAAATAATATTGGACGATTTATGGTGGAATATGGATTTCAATCATTCCCAAAATTGTCAAGTCTTAAGATGGTTATGAACGATTCCAGTTTATACTTGGAATCGTTAGCAATGAAACATCGGCAAAAAAGCTACATTGGTAATCAATTGATTCAAAGTCATATAAATCAGTATTTCCCGAATCCAAAAAATTTCAATGAATTCATTATTCTGAGTCAAAAAACCCAGGCACTTGGATTGGAAATGGCAATAAATTCGCACATGAATAAATCCCCACATTGCATGGGTACATTATTTTGGCAATTCAATGACTGTTGGCCAGGACCAAGTTGGAGTGTCATCGATTATTATGGAAACAAAAAAGATGCATACCTCTCAGTAAAAAATGCCTTTAAATCAATAGATTGATTTCATTTTAAAAAACCACTATTTTATCGATTACAGTGGATTCTCTTCTAACTTTAACCAAAGCTGAATCACCCTTTTCAAATAAACTTAAGCCTTTCATGTAAGATTGCATATTATGAATCTTAAGGGTGTCCATTTGGATAACAACGTCGCCTTTCAAAAACCCGGCACGACTTGCTGGCTTTCCCTCACTCACTCCATCAATTCGCATTCCATTTCCCTGAAATAAATAATCAGGCATAACTCCTAATGTAACAGTGAATTTGGGGGATTTATTATTAATGCTTTTAGTTTTTGTAAAACTCATTGGTTCATTCTCTTTCAATTGATCTGCAAGACGAAAAACAAAATCTGAAATAATTTGTAAACCTTTAAAATTAATTTTTTCAATATCATCACTTGGCTTATGATAGTCTTCATGCTGGCCAGTAAAAAAATGTAAGACTGGAATATCTTTTAAATAGAACGAGGTGTGGTCTGAAGGTCCTGTTCCGGATTCCGATAAAACTAATTTTAATGATTTCTTATTCGCCTTATTTAATTCTCTCTTCCAATTAGGACTTGTTCCAACCCCGTTTATTGCCAAACCCTTTGACTCATCTAACCTTCCAACCATGTCAAAATTCAACATGTAATCTAAAGTTTCAAGATCGATTGTAGGGTTTTTACAGAAAAAATTAGATCCCAGTAAACCCATCTCTTCCCCAGAAAAAGCGATAAAAAGATAATTGGAATGTTTTGAAAAAATTTTTCTTTTCAATTCTTTTGCAAGGTCTAGCATTAGAGCGATACCGCTCGCATTATCATCTGCTCCATTATGAATAGCGCTATCCTTTGCTGAGTGTAAAGAACCCATTATGCCGTGGCCTAAATGATCATAATGCCCGCCAATCACAACAGTTTTCTTTGCCCCGTTATTTAAAAAACCTATAACATTTGTAATAGATATTCTTTTTGTTAAGTCTTCATGGTTTGAATGAGGGTTTATTTTTGGAGAGAAACTGAATGTTTGAAAATAGCCATTGGTCCCTTTTGGTGAAAGTCCAAGTCCCTTCATTCGCATAGCTATATATTCTGCAGCATAAGCTTCCCCTTTTGTACCACTCTCCCTGCCCTCAAGAGAATCAGATGATAAATATTCAATATCACGATATAATTGATTTTGAGTCGGAAAAGAAATTTTCTTTATCTGACCGAATACAACAGATGGAAATATTAGAAAAATAAAAAACTTTTTCACCTACATATGTTTTAAAATTTATATAATGACTTGTCAAAGCTAGCAATCGAAACAAATATTCCAATTTAATTAAGAACTGAATAAGGTTATTCAATATGTTTTTGGGGTATTTCAGATGATTTAATAACCCTAATTTCGAAATCAATCAATTTTATAAAAGTTTAAATAAAAGATCATGAAGAACATTTTTATAATAATGATCATATTATTTCTTCAAGCTTGCAGCTCGAACCCGTCAATAATAAATGAAGGTGAATATCATTTTAGTTCCTTAAAACAACTAACGAATGGAGGGGATAATGCCGAGGCATATTGGAGTTTTGACGATTCTAGGTTGATTTTTCAAGTAACTAATCCTAAATGGGGATTAGAATGTGATCAAATTTTCACTTTTGATTGGAAGAATGACAATCTATTCGATGAAATTCCGAAAATGGTTAGTACTGGTCTTGGTCGTACTACTTGTTCTTACTTCCTTCCAGGCGATACTACATTAGTTTATGCATCAACACATTTAGCAGACTCCGTCTGCCCGCCAACTCCTGAGAGAAAGAACGACCGATATGTTTGGCCAATCTATGAGAGCTTTGATATTTTCACTTCAGATGACAATGGAAATATTTTAAATCAATTAACCTCGGAACCAGGATACGATGCAGAAGCTACGGTTTCGCCCGTAGGCGATAAAATTGTATTTACATCAATGCGAACAGGAGATTTAGAATTATTCACTTGCGATATTAATGGTTCCAAACTAAAACAGATAACTTTTGATTTAGGATATGATGGTGGCGCCTTTTTTTCCCCTGATGGCAATCAATTGATTTTTCGCTCCAGCAGACCTAAATCAAAAATTGAAATAAAGAAATATAAAAAACTTTTGAGTCAAGGCCTTGTCGAGCCTACAAATATGGAACTATTTATCTGTAATTCTGACGGTTCTGAATTAAGACAACTAACCAATTTAGGGAAAGCAAATTGGTGTCCATTTTTTCACCCTTCAGGAAAAAAAGTCATCTTCGCCTCGAATCATAAGTCTGAGCGGGGTTTCCCATTTAATCTCTATATGATTAATACTGATGGTACAGAACTCGAACAAGTAACAAATGATGATACTTTTGACGCATTCCCTGTTTTTTCTAATGATGGTAAGCGCTTGGTGTTCTCTTCAAATAGAAATAATGGCGGAACCCGAGAAACGAATTTATTTGTTGCTGATTGGACTGACTAAGTTTCTACTATATTTGGTTTGTTAAAAACCTATTAAAAAATACATTAAAAAAATGAAAAACCTTTTTGCTATACTAATTTTCTCTATTTCTCTGGTGTCATGTAATTCAACTCAAACGGAAAATAATATGGATCCCCCTACTTCAGGATTTTATGTAAACGACTCAACCGTGACTTACCAAATAGGATCTAACAAAGCCATTGAAACTTGGCAGAAATATCTTCATTATCACAATAAAGGTAATCTAGACTCAATCATAGAAATGGATTCAGAATCGATTCAAATTTATACTCCTGATGGCAAACTTGTAAGCGGCAAAGAGGAACACCGAGAGCAATTAGATGCTTGGTTCACTTTTGGCAATCCAAAATTCTGGACGATCTGGGCGACATCCATAAAAAATCCTGGGGAAGAAGGAGATTGGGTTATAACATCTTGTGTTCAGCGGACAAAATTTCTTGACCCCGAGTCAGGAGATTCAACGATTCAAAATGTTGCTATAATGGCTAATATTTTGGTTGAGGGTAATCGAATTCATGAATTTTATGTTCATCAAAGAGAACTCACAAATAATTAGTATCGGACATATATTTTTTGGAACTATTTTTGTTTATAACTTAAAGGCCTACAATGAAATAGGCTTTTAAATTTAAAAAAATGAGTCGTTTAAAAATATTTACAACAATATTAATTTTTTCACTAATTTTTTCATCTTGTGCAGTTGTTAAACCTGGAGAAGTTGGGGTGAAACAAACATTTGGAAAACTAAAAAGAGGTATTATAGCTCCTGGGCTTACAGGTATAAACCCCCTAATAACCAAATTAGTTAAAATCCCGACAAGGACAGTAAACCAAGAAGTAAGGCTAAACCTACCCTCCAAAGAGGGGCTGAATGTAAGAGCCGAAATATCAATTTTATATCATTGTGAAAAAGCGAAGTCTATTGACATTATTAATGATGTAGGTGTAAACTTTGAAGAAGTCCTTATACTCAGTACATTCCGCTCTGCTTCAGCAGATGTTTGTGCCCAATTTTTTGCTAAAGACATGCATTCTGGAAAGAGATCATTTATCGAGAAGGAAATAAAAGATTTAATGAGCAAACTGTTAGAAAATCGTGGTTTCGTTATAGAAGCTGTTTTGCTTAAAAGCATAACATTACCTCCAGGACTTTATGCTGCAATCGAATCTAAGTTAAGGGCTGAACAAGAAGCTCAGCAGATGGAATTTGTTTTGCAACGTGAAAATAAAGAGGCTGATAGAAAAAGAATTGAAGCCAAAGGGATAAGAGATGCCCAAAAAATAATCAAAGAAGGAATAACTGACGACAATATAGAATGGCGAAGTTTAGAGGTCTTAAAGGAGTTGGCGTCCTCACCAAATGCCAAGCTTATAATTACGGATGGTAAAACTCCGGTATTAATAAATGGGGACAAATAAACCACTGAAGCAAGAAAGTTTGAACCTTTACATGTTGACATAAACGAATTCAACAATTTTATAGAACACTTGGACCAGAAACCATCCAAAAAAGGTAAAACCTCATACAATTTTTTAAATGAAGCTTAATGTAAATAACGAAACATCAAAGCTTTTATCTGTTGTTCTTGGGATAGCTGAGAGTACAGGCCCTGTTCCAAAAACTGAAGAATGCTATGATCCAAAAAGCAGACAGCATGTCCTGAATAAAACTTATCCCAAGGAAATAGATATGCTTCTTGAAATGGAGAGCTTCGCAAGTGTTTTGATGAAACATAATGTTAAAGTTTTTCGACCCGATGTTCTTGAGAACTACAATCAAATCTTTTCAAGAGATATTGGCTTTGTGATTGAGGATAAATTTATCATTTCAAATATTCTTCCTGAAAGATCAAGAGAAATTGAGGCTTTGAGTTTTATTCTTGATGCTATTGATAACAAAAAAATCATTAATCTGCCAGAAAACTGTCATATCGAAGGTGGCGATGTTATCGTACATAACGAATATTTATTTATTGGAACATACACAGGACGAGACTATCCAAAAATTCAAACAGCAAGGACAAATATCAATGCCATTGAATACCTTAAGTCTCTATTTCCGCAAAAACAAATAATTTCATTTCATTTAATAAAATCGAATACAGACCCTGAAAAAAATGCATTGCATTTAGATTGCTGTTTACAAACTGTTGGGAAAAATAAAGTCGTAGTCTGTCCGGAAGCATTCTCCGATAAAAGTGAATATTCATGGATAATCGATCACTTCGGGGATAATAATATTTTAGAAATTTCCTTAAAAGAGATGAGTAATATGCAATGTAATTTCTTTTCTATTTCTGAGGATATAGTTATTAGCGAAAAAGGATTTTCAAAAGTAAACCAATGGTTGAGGAGCTTTGGTATTACCGTTGAAGAGATAGACTATAGAGAAATATCAAAACAGGGAGGGCTTCTAAGATGCTCAACATTACCATTGGAAAGAGTTAATAAATAACTATGAAGAAAACAAATTCAATTTTAATGATTCGCCCGTTTAATTTTCAGTTCAATAATCAAACAGCTATTGATAATCATTATCAAAATCAAAATGATTCTTTAAAAGATACTCATAAAAAAGCTGAAAAAGAATTTGATGAAATGGTTTCTGAATTGAGAAAAAATGGCATTTCGGTATTTGTTTTTAATGATGACGGAAAGTTCCATACCCCAGATTCAATTTTTCCTAATAACTGGATCTCATTTCATGAAAACGGTAATGTTGGACTATATCCAATGTTTGCAGAAAATAGAAGATTAGAAAGACGACCTGAAATATTAAAATATTTAAATGCTCAAGGATTTTTAACTAAAGAAATTATAGATTACTCTCCCGCTGAAAAATCCGAAAAATATCTTGAGGGCTCAGGAAGTATGATTTTAGATAGAGAAAATAGAATTGCTTATTGTTCACTTTCAAAAAGATCAAATGAAGACTTGTTTTATACTTTTTGTGAAGATTTCAAATTCAAACCCCTAGTTTTTAAATCTTATCAGTCAATAAATGGGAAAAGACTTTCGATATATCATACAAATGTAATGATGTGCATAGCTGGTGAATATGCAATTATTTGTTTGGAGTCCGTTGATAATATTGATGAGAAAAAACGACTTGTTGAGACTATTATCCAATCAGGGAAAGAGATTATAGAGATACAAGAAAATCAAGTTGAGAAGTTTGCAGGAAATATGCTTGAATTAAAAAATATTGCCGGGGAAAGTGTTTTGGTCATGAGTAGCGCTGCGAGAAACTGTCTTAATAATAAACAAATTGAAAGCATATTAAAGTATTCGAAGATTATAAATTCTGATCTTGATACGATTGAAAGTCTAGGGGGGGGAAGTGCAAGATGTATGATGGCAGAAATATTTTTACCTCAGATATCGACTTGAACAAGAGCCTGATTTTTGATTAGTACAAATTCTATCGTAAAGATATTGTTGGTATTCAGAATAATTTGAATCCCAAAGTTTAGTGGTAGTAATTGATACAGAGAATCTTACAACTACTCCACTGGGGTTACAAATTCCGTCCCATAATGTTACTCCACTGTGGTACTTAATGGTTTGATAGTCCAGTACCATTAATAAATTTACTTTTTCTGTCAGAAGATCTCTCAAAAAAAGAAAAACTCATTAGGACACATCCAAATGAATAAATAATATACTGAATCACTTGGTGGGGAAAATAATTCCTAATTAGAAAAGTTATTACTATTAAACTAATTGAAATATAAAATATTTTTTTATTTAAAATTTTCATGTACTTCATTTACTCAACATATTAATTTTTTATATCACCCGAAAAAACTATCAAACCTCACTCCACAGTGACTGCCTTTGCCAAATTTCTCGGCTGGTCTACATTGCATCCTCTTTCAACTGCCACATGATAACTTAAAAGCTGTAGTGGAATTGTTGTTAACAGTGGACTTAGACAATCTAATGTATCTGGAATTTCAATTACAGCATCTGAAAGCGACTTTACTTCGCTTTGTCCAAAACCTGTAATAGAAATAATCTTGCCTTTTCTCGCTTTAACTTCTTGAATATTCGATACTAGCTTTTCATACATACCGCCCAACGGAGCAATTACGATGATCGGCATATTTTTATCAATCAACGCTATAGGGCCATGCTTCATTTCTGCCGCCGGGTAGCCTTCAGCGTGGATATAGCTAATTTCCTTAAGTTTTAATGCTCCCTCTAACGCTACTGGGAAATTAAATCCACGGCCCAAAAACAATGAATTATTAAATCCTTTTAAACTCTTTGAAATAGTTTTGATTACTGAATCTAATTCAAGCATAGATTCAATCTTTTCTGGAATTTTATTAATCTCCAAAGCGATTTCTCTAAACTTAGTTTTAGTCAATTCATTTTTTATTTTCCCTAAATATAGAGCCACCATCGCAAGAACAGTTACTTGAGCAGTAAAAGCCTTTGTTGAAGCCACACCTATTTCTGGCCCGGCATGAGTAAAAGCTCCAGCATCAGTTTCGCGGGCAATAGAAGATCCAACTACATTACAAATCCCGAAAACGGACGCACCAGACTCCTTGGCTAGTTTTATAGCTGCAAGAGTATCTGCGGTCTCCCCAGATTGTGAAATTGCAATTACAACGTCATTTGAATTTATTACTGGATTTCTATACCTAAATTCTGATGCATACTCAACCTCCACAGGGACTCTNGAAAATTCTTCAATTAAATATTCACCAACTAAACCAGCATGCCATGAGGTTCCACANCCCAAAATAATTATACGATTTGCTNCTTTTAGGTTACTAGAAATCATTTCTAAGCCTGCCATTTTTATCTCATTTTTTTCTGGAAAAAGTCGACCTCTAATTGTATTTTGAATTGATATTGGCTGCTCATATATCTCTTTCAACATGAAATGTTCGAAGCCGCCTTTTTCAATACTCTCTAAATCCATCTGAAGTTGATGAATTACTGCATCAACAGGAGTATCTGAATCAATAGTTCGAATAGAAATACCTTGCTTTGATATCCGGGCCAACTCTCCATCNTCCAAGTATATAACTTTTTTTGTCTGATCTATAAATGGCGTAGCGTCAGACCCAATAAAAAACTCNTTATTACCNAGCCCAAGGACCAANGGAGACCCAAGCCTTGCTGCTATCATAACATCCGGATGACTTTTAGAAATAACTGAAATAGCATANGCTCCAATCACTTGATTTAGGGAAAGTCGAACTGCTTCTTCTAGAGATACTTTTTCCTCTTTTTGAATATACTCAATNAGGTTCACCAACACTTCAGTATCAGTATCACTTTTAAAAGAGTAATTTTTTTCAANTAANAATATTCTTAGTGANTCTGCATTTTCAATAATACCGTTGTGCACAATTACNAGGTCTCCGTTNTTAGACACATGAGGNTGGGCATTTTTATCATTAGGTGGNCCNTGTGTCGCCCATCGAGTGTGTCCGATNCCTAATCNAGCCANGGATNAGTCTTTATTTTTTAAACTCTCGAGGCGCTCAACTTTTCCTTTGCATTTATAAATTTCAATATCCCCATTAAATAAGGCAATACCAGAAGAGTCATAACCTCTGTATTCAAGCCTCTTTAGNCCATTTATTAAAATTGGGTACNCTTCCTTATTTCCTAAATATCCAACGATTCCGCACATGGTCCTNTTNTNTTATTCCCGTTTTGTTAANTAAAGCTTTAAAGAAATTGGTAAAACTGGGTCAAGATTACCATTTAAGANAACCCTTCTTGGGGTTGATGCNTTTCCATCAGGAAGTAATAATAANCTATCTTCAGTTGAATCTTTTCTACTNAGTATTTGTTGAACAAATTTCGTTACCTCCAAATTATACTTTTTGTCACGCAAAACCGATTGAATTGTTAGACCGCCACCAGGAGATGCATCCAAATATTCTTGCATCAGAATTTTATCATGACCAGAAATCATAAAAGCATTCAGTTTGACTGGGGGTGTATATTCTAAGGCACTTCCCTCTCGGATAGGTATTTCTAATTCAGCATGATTAACAAAATAATTAGAATCTCTAAACTGATTTAAGTTCTTAAAACTAACTGAGGTTACAATTCCTCCCATCGACTGGACATAAGAGGTAACTTCTCCATTAATTGTATCCTGATTATCAAGATTAATTTGAGAATCTGAGCGATCAAACTCAAAAAGGTTTACGCTTTTAAGACCATANTTATTCCCTGTAATTCCCCTCCANCCNAATATATCTAGGTAATTATAGCCTGGGCCAATAGTNTCNGCTCTTAAGCTATCATTGCTATAATAGATTCTAATTCGNAAATCTGATTCTCCNGGAGTAATATTAAAAATCGCTTTATTCGAAGGNTANCCCTCAAAAGCCAAGCCCTTGAAATAGTCCACAAAATTTTCATTAGTTTCAAACAAGCNGGGATNCATTTTTGAAGCNTCTATAATATTTGATTTAATAAANCCTTTATCAATTTTTAAAAACATGACCTGGTTGGCATCAAACATACCNGTTCGNATTACACGCTTATTTGGGTAAGGCTTTACTANTGTATCACAAATAACATTAGAACTCGAAAAATTACTGTTTGAGTAATACAGACTGTCATCCATAATTTCGTCATCTAAATGTGAAATTTTTATTCCAAAATCAGCGGTGGTATCACCGTACCAGCCAGAATATGGTAAAAGTATAAATGCTGAATCTACGGTGACATTACTGTCTCCAAAGTCAGGAGCTGTTGAAGCCAAAACAAATTCAGAAACAAATTGAGAAGAAGAAGATCCGAATATGGGATCAATGTATTTACCAATTAATAAAGAGCTTGGATTTAAGGTAACTAAAGAATCCAGGGTTTCTGATGTACTTATTACCTCGATTGTATCAAAATAATCTGCTTCAAATCCGGTACCGTCAACAAAATCAATAGCAATTGAACCAGAATTTCGTTCACATGCGAAAAAAGGTAGCAGCATAAGAGCCAAGAACTTTAAACTACGCATGTGATATAAATTATTCGAATAGTGACTCATAAAAAGAATCAAGTTCTGCAGGGTTTTCAATAAATTTCTTACCATCAATTATTGGTATGCCTGCAGAAGCGGCTGAATCTAATTGCACTTCGGGAATGTCGTCGTTCATCGTTAAAACAGCATCCACATGTTTAACAGCACCAGAATATAAATTGTCTGCGGATGGGGTATTAAACTCTTGCATATCTTCAAGATCATCAAAATTAATTCCATTGGTGAATCCGGAGTCAAGCTTCCCGTCAAACCCATCACCAAATAAGCTATAAACCAATTTTGCATCGTTAAAATGCGGATCATCAGCATTAAAATGCCTTAGATATGCGGGCATTGCCGTACTCATCCATCCCATAAAATGAATTATATCTGGCTTCCAGCCTAATTTTTTTATAGTTTCAATAACACTTTTGCAAAAAAACAAAGTACGCTCACCGTTGTCTTTGTAGAATTTATTTTCCTTATCTACCCATGTTCCTTTGCGCTTAAAGTAATCTTCGTTATCAATAAAATATACTTGAATTCTAGCAGCTGGAATAGAAGCTACTTTAATAATTAGTGGTTGATCTAAATCATTGATAACCACATTCATACCACTTAATCGAATTACTTCATGGAGCTGATGCCGTCTTTCATTAATAGAACCAAATCTCGGCATGAAAACACGTATTTCATTACCTTTTGAGTTCATTTTTTTTGGAAACATGAGCCCCGCATTTGCCAAATCGCTTTCCGGGAAATAAGGTTTTATCTCATGAGAGACATATAAAATTCGTTTTTTTGCCATTGTTGCAAAGGTATGAAATATATCTTTCTCCTAGTTTTACTGGTGGTTAGTTATAGATTAGCTAAAAATTATATTATCCGTGGAAATAATACGAAACATTAATGCATTAAAATCCATGCAAAATGAGTCCTCTAAAGGTTCAAATTTAGGACTTATTGCCACGATGGGCGCTCTTCACGAAGGGCATATTTCCCTGATAAAAAGAGGGCAAAAAGAATGCAGTCAGGTAATTGTATCAATCTATGTTAATCCTACTCAATTTGAAAACTCCAACGATCTCATAAATTACCCTAAATCACTCGATAATGATATTGATATCCTTAAAAGCTTAAATATTGATTTCTTATTTATTCCAAATCAAGAGTTAATGTATCCCAATGGGCTTGTCTCCAAGACATTCGACCTTGACGGCATTGATAAAAAGCTAGAGGGGGCTATGCGGCCAGGGCATTTTCAAGGAGTTGCCACCGCTGTTGACAGGTTATTTGAATTAATCCAACCTGACAAAGCCTATTTTGGTCTTAAAGATTTTCAGCAGGTACAAATAATTAAAAAGTTATCCTTACTCAAAGGAGGAACCCCCGAAATCATTGCCTGCAAAATAATAAGAGAAGACTCTGGCTTGGCTATGAGCTCACGAAATTCGAGGTTAAAAGTCAAAGAATTAAAAGCTGCAGCCTCTATTTTTAAAGCTCTAAAATTTGCAGAAAAAGAAGTTAAAGTTTTCACAGCTTCACCGGCTGCATTGATTCAAGAAATGAAGTCGATTATAAACTCTACAGGGCTTATAAAAGTGGAGGAAATAACATTTGCCTTCAGCGATAACTTAGATATTATCAGCGACCCTGATTTTCCGCTTGATCATTACAATAAAAAAGTGCACTGCTTTATTTCTGCATATGCCAGAGATATCCGTCTAATAGATAACCACTTTATTTGTTAAAAACCATATGTCCTTTNATTTCAAACATTACTTTTGTTTCCAGAATGACAATAGAGGTNCTTTTTAGTAAAATTCATAGGGTTACNGTTACAGGTGCNGATTTAAATTATGTCGGNTCAATTACCATAGATAAAANTNTAATTGAAGCAGCTAGATTAANNGAGGGACAAAAGGTGAGTATTGTAAATGTGAATAANGGGTCGAGATTCGATACNTATATTATCCCAGGTACAAGAAATTCAGGAGAAATAAAATTGAATGGCCCTGCGGCNAGATTAGTCGAAAAAGGAGACGTAATAATNATTATTTCTTANGCNTCAATGACTCTTGATGAAGCNAAAAATCANAAGCCCACTGTTATTTTTCCTGATGAAAAGTCAAATAGNTTAATCTAANATGANTTTTAGACTCCCAAAATGGTTAAAAACCATAAGTTTAATTGGACTGGCTTTCCTTTTGATTTATTTCGCGTTTAAAAAAGTAAATGTTTTTGAAGTTTGGGGTTATGCAAAAAAAGCATCANGGATATACATCATTATCAGTTTTGCCATAGGTTATTCAGCTGTAATATCAAGAGGATTTAGATGGACCATTGTGTTAGAAAGTATAGGTAAGCCTGTATCCCCATGGAGCGCAACTCATGCGACTGCGTTTGGGTATCTAATGAACCAAGTACTGCCTCGTGCTGGAGAAGTCGCTCGAGCAACAGCATTAAATAGATCAAACAAAATTCCAATAAATATTTTAATTGGAACAATTATAATCGAGAGAACCATAGATTTAATTATGATGGCTTTGTTAGTTGGAGTCACATTTATTCTCTCAAGCGGTGACATTGAAAGCTTCCTCTCAATTACCAATAGTGATGCAGAAGAACCGACAAAAGCTTCCAAAGAAAGTATAAAATATTTTATCCTCTTTATGGTTTTATCTTTTTTTGTCGTTCGCGTCTTTTCAAAAAAATTAAAATCAAATATTTGGATAAAAAAAATTAAAACATTTATGAGTGGAATTTTAGATGGATTTCAATCCGTTAGGAAACTTGAAAGAAAAATGAAATTTTGGCAACATACTTTATACATCTGGACATGTTACTTTTTTATGATCTATATCTGCTTTTTTGCATTTCCATTTACTAAAGACCTATCGATTGCTGAAGGCCTTTTCATAATGGCAGCAGCAGCTATCGGATACTTGGTCCCNGNACCNGGNGGGNTAGGGGCATATCACTATTTGGTAACCATGGCGCTTGTGGTGTTGGGGCGGACATATGAACAGGGTTTAGCTTTTGCAACTGTAGTTCATGCAACACAAACATTAATGATGATATCGACGGGGATTGTCGGATTCCTTACCTTAACTTCGAAAAAAGAGTAATTTTTTCGGATGTCATCAATTAAAAAAGCTTGGTTTTGTCAATCATGCGGGGCCAAACACCCTCAATGGCTAGGGCAATGTAAATCTTGTAATGAGTGGAATACACTTGTTGAAGAGATCATAGAGAAAGGAATTAAGGATAATAAATCTTGGTCCAACAAGATTAAAAATGAACCTTTAGAAATTTCCCAAATAGAAAGTCTAAATGTGAAAAGAAAAAGATCAGGAGATGATGAATTTGATCGAGTCATAGGCGGTGGGATTGTTCCAGGAAGTATATGTTTATTGGGTGGTGAGCCCGGAATAGGGAAGTCTACGTTGCTTTTACAAATTGCAATCAAAAAAAATCAAAATGTGCTTTANGTAAGCGGTGAAGAAAGCCTTCAACAAATAAAAATGCGAGCGGAACGAATCGATTTAGAAAGTAAAAATTGTAGCGTTTTATCCGAAGTTTCAACAAAAAAAATTATTGAAACAGCAGAAAATACATCACCTGATCTTTTGATTATTGACTCCATTCAAACTGCTTATTCACCTTATTTAGACTCATCCCCAGGATCGGTATCACAAATAAAAGAATCAGCAGCAGAATTTTTAAAATTTTCAAAAACCAAAAACATTCCGGTCATTCTAGTAGGACACATAACTAAAGATGGAAATCTTGCAGGCCCCAAAATATTAGAACATATGGTCGATGTGGTTTTGCAATTTGAAGGTGATAGGCATCACATTTACAGGTTACTTCGCCCTCTTAAGAATCGTTTCGGTAGCACACAAGAATTGGGTGTATACGAAATGAGTGACGCCGGCCTTAAAGGAATATTAAATCCTGGAGGAATCTTATTAGGCGATAGGGAAAAAGGCAGGAGCGGTTCGGCCATTGGCATTGCATGTGAAGGGACACAACCTCTGCTCGTTGAAGTTCAGTCCCTAGTAAGCACTGCTGTATATGGAACTCCTCAAAGGTCATGTACTGGTTTTGAAACTCGAAGATTAAATATGCTGCTTGCAGTTTTAGAGAAAAGATGTGGTTTTAAACTAGGGGCAAAAGATGTCTTCCTAAACATAACTGGAGGCATGAAGATAGACGACCCTGCTCTAGACTTAGCTGTTTGCGCGGCGATATTATCGAGCAATGCTGATATTCCAATTCCACAAGGGTTTGCTTTTACAGGAGAGGTGGGTTTGAGCGGTGAAATTAGACCTGTAAATCGGATCGAACAGAGAATAGGAGAAGGAATTAAAATTGGTTTTGAAACTATCTATTACTCTCAAAAATCCAAAACGAAAACCTCGAACCAAAACAAAAATTGTATTCAAATTAATACCATGGAGCAAATGGTAGCATCTCTTTTTGGCTGAGCCAAGTCTATTATTTATTTTGAAATCAAATTAGCTATTTCGCTTAGGTCTGGAGTTATAATTATTTCTGTTCTTCTATTCTTTGCCTTATTCTTTGAAGAACTGTTTTCAACTAAAGGCATNTGTTCACCTCGNCCCGAAGCTTCAATCTGTGTTGCNCTTACACCTTTTTGAATTAGGATTTTNACNACNGAGGTAGCNCGCATGACNGANAGATCCCAATTGTCCTGAACTTGACCNTTTCCAAAATAAGCATCATCATCTGTATGGCCCTGAACNGAGATATTNAGATCCTNATTCTCGCCTAANACTTGAGCTANNTTTTGCAATGCGGAAACTCCATCATTTTCAATCTCCCATTTGCCTGAAGCAAACATCAAACGATTATCCAAACTCACATATACCTGACCATTTTTCATACTGACAGTTAAACCTCTATTTTCAAAACCCAAAAGAGCGCGAGCAATTCGATTTCTAAAATAATTTGCGGTAGAGTCTTTTCTCGCGATTAAAGATTCTAATTCATTCACTCGCTTTTCCCTTAATTGCAAAGCAAGCTCTAAACTCGTCAGTCTATTCTGCTCTAGCATAAGAGAATCCTCTTTAGCAGCCAATCGTTTGGCTAATCCTTCCATCTGCTCAAGCATTACTTTATTCTCCCTCAANTTTGCAGCGACTAATGAACTATTATTCTCTAAAGCGTATTCGTAATTCGCATTCAAATCATCATAAGACTTTTTCAGCTTACGGTATCTCCTTCCATTTTTAATAGAGTCTTGAATCAATCCTTGGATATCTATTTCTAGAACCTCCATATCTGATGAAATCTCTTTAAGGTTTGTCTTTGCCCTATCAGAAGTCGTCTTGAGAATTTGATTTTCGTTTAGAACGTTATCGTAAGAATCCTGCAATTCATTGTGAACCTTTGGGGAGACACAGGAAAAACATGTGATAAGGATGAAGTACGAAATTATCGTATTTGTAATATACCTAACTGACATTAGAAAAATTGAATTTTATGTAAATATACTTGGCATTTCCCAATCTAATAAAACAGGACAATGATCGCTTAGCTCAGGCTTATAAAGATGAATACATCTTTTTGCTCCTTGGGAGGCTTTTGGGCTAAGCCAGAAAGCGTCAATACGCCAGCCAACATTTCTACTTCGACTATTAGATTGATAACTCCACCATGTGTAATTTTCAGATTCACTATTGAAAATTCGAAAGCCATCTCTCCAACCTTCTGCATCTAAAACATCTAACCATTGCCTTTCTTCCTCAGTAAATCCAGGTGTTCCAGAGAGCCTTATAGGATTGTGTATGTCTATATCCTTATGGCACATATTCCAGTCTCCTGCGATTATTATATTTGAGTGGCTTTGACTTAATTCATCAATGTATTGTTTAAAAGCAATCAAAAACTCTAATTTATATTTTTGACGAGCTAAACTTGAAGCTCCACTGGGCAAATAGGCATTTACAATTACCAGGTCTGAATAAACAATATGCATTACTCTTGCTTCATCATCCCATAGAGGGTCTCCTATTCCAAAATTTACTTTTTTTGGTGGAGTTTTAGCTATTGCTAGAACTCCACTGTAACCTTTTTTTATCGCTGAAAATCCAGCTGTCCAATAGCCTGGAAATAAATCATTAATTGCGTTGAAGTCATCAAACCTAACTTCTTGAAATAACAAAACATCTGCCTTTGTGGATCGCCACCATGGAATCAATCCCTTTCTTACACATGCCCGAATGCCGTTACCATTGAGGCTAATAATTTGCATTATTTTATTGAAGCATCAACCTAGCCTCTCCAATTTTTTCATTCGAAGTATAAATCGCCAAAACGTAAGACCCGCTTTGCAATTCAGTCTGAACATTAAATGATAAGCAGCAACCTGTTGGAGAACCGTTATAATTAATAACTTGGGAAGACGAATAAATCATTTTTTCTCCGCTCACCCACATTGTCTTTTGCTTTTCACTTGTTGCTAATACCCTATTACCCGGAGTATTTATTCTCAGATACAAAGTCTTTTCTCCTTTGACAGATAAATCGTTTTTTGCTATCGTCATACATGCCTTAATGCGATTCGCCTTAGATGCCGAATTAGTAGCTTTCTCAATTCCTTTTCCATTGATTCGATAGGCACTTGCTTCAATACTACTTAATTGAAGCTTCGCTCCTTTTTCAACTTTTTTCTCAAGAGAGCTACTTTTAACTATTTCTGCATCTAGATCAGACTGCACGGAGTCTTTAATTTCGACAATTTTTGCATACTCCCTATTTACGGAGTCTATATCCTCAGTCAAATCAGAAATATGCTTTCGCATTGAAAAAACTTCATTTCGAAGACTTTTTATCTTTGCTTTAGAGGCAAAATTTACTTCTTGAATTTTGGAAATAACCTCATTTAATTTTGAAGTCTCCTGGGCTATAAATGCATTTAATGAATCATTTGCACTCGATTGAGAAGTTAAATCTCTTTTATAATCTTCTAATTGAGTTATTAAAAGTGCTTTTTCTTCTTCAAGCCCATTAATATTTGAGGATTGGTCTAGGGTGAAATATGTTAATATTCCAACGAGAGCTAATAAAATAACCAACAACAAGGTCATTGTTCGTTGTCGATTTGGAGATAATTCTTGACTCATGGCATTAATTTCTTAAGGTGCAAATGTACGATTTCTATTAATTACAGGGAATTAAAAGCATCACCCACTAGTTTTCAATGATGAATCTCTTTACGTATAACCCCATATTTGTGGTAATCTCAAGCGAATACAATCCAGAAGGTAAGTCACCTAGATTAAATGATTTCTTCACCTCTCCCTTTTGATAATTATCATAGTTGGTTAGAACAACATTTCCTGTTAATGTTCTAACTCTAAATTCAACTTCGCTTGGTTCGAGTAGTTCAAATTCAATATCAAACTTACCCAAAGTAGGGTTTGGGAAGAGTCTAATTTTTGAAANACTTAAGTCATCCAANCTNACTACAAAATTTAAAGTATCAGTTATNATNCCACAATCATTTTTAGCATATATAATTGCTGTTCCAGGGCCATTATTACTAAAGACATGTGTTACAGAATCACCCGTATCAAAAGTTCCATCACTAAATGTCCAACCTGTGCTATCTTGACCTGAAGCTCCTGAGAAAAAATCCATTGTCACTGGATTTAAAGAAGTAACTGAATAAGATGGCGTGACAGTTGGAAGTGGAGAACTAGCCGTTGTATGGTTAGCAGGAGCAGACCAATTTGAGAAAGAACCCGCACAGGAATCGCGAACATAAAAATCGTAACTTGTTCCTGGAGTCAAGCCTGTGACGATTTTCATTCCTACGCTAGATGATCCCATGTTATTAACCGTCAATCCCTGACCAAGAGCAAAACCCGAGGGGCCATACTCGATAAATGACCCAATATGCTGACCAGAGGATGACCAATTGACATCGGCCGTCACACAATCATTATTAGAAATAGTAACATTGGTTGGAGCCAAACATTGACCGCTCACAAAGAAATTATCAAAAAAGACATCCGGACCATATCCCGAAATTCCATCAAAGCGAAAAACGACATTTTGGCCTATGTAATTTGAAGGTATAGTGACTGATTCCGTTATAAATGTTCCAGGAGAAGTTGTTCCCGACCCTGGAGAATCAAAAGTCTGTCCCGATAAATCAACCAGAGTATCCCATGAATTAGCAGATAAGCTGCGAACTAAAAGTAACAAACGATCATTGGGATAGCTTGTGCTGTATTGATGACTCCAATCAAACGACACTTGAGCGCTAGAAGTAATATTTACTGGTGGTGATTTTAATTTAGCTTTTCCACTTGACCAAGACCAGAAATTACCGCGTATCGCATAGCCTGTCCCAATTGAGTAGGACGAAAATTGTTGTGTCCCCGAAAAAGTCCAGCACGATAAAGGAGCAGTGTCAAAATCCTCCAAATATGGAGTGTTAAATACAGAGCATAATGTCTGAATCGTAACAGGTCCTATCCAACCTGTAGTATCATTTGGCCCGCAAGAATCACGAACGAAAACATCATATGCCGTATTTGAGTTTAGCCCCGAAATGGTGTATGGTGATGAAACATTATAAGCAATTGTTCCTGGCGTAGACCCTGTGCCCGTATAAAACCCAACAGGTCCCCACATTACAGAAGAACCTTGAGGTGGACTGGCGCTGGTCCATGAAATATCAATTGATGAAGCCGTTGATCCGCCTGATAAAGGAATGGGGTCAGGGCAAGTCGGAACTGCCTCGACTTGGAAATTATCAAAAAAGACATCCGGGCCATATCCAGAATTACCAACTATTTGAAATATCACATCTGAACCAACATATGAACTAGGCAGGTATTCAAGTGTATTAACAAAAGTACCGGGAGTTGTTGTTCCCGCTCCAGGACTTGCAAAATTTGAACCAACGAGATTTACAATAGTGTCCCACGACGATGAAGCCACCGGGCGCGCAAGAACTAATAATTGATCATTTGGATAGCTCGTAATATATTGACCACTGTGTGACCAGTCAAAGGATAGTTGTGCCAAAGCTGAGATTGTCACCGGTCTTGATGTTAAAAGGGCATAATTTCCATTGGTCCAACCCCAATAGNCACCCTCCATTGCATTNCCTCCTGTTGCTAAAGGATANGGAGCAAATTGCCTTGTNCCGCCAGANGGATCCCAACATGCCAATTGNGCAGCATCAAAATCTTCTAGGTAAGGCATAGTNGCTGCTAANCAGGCAGTTGTAAAAGTAACTGGTCCTTGCCATGGCCCTATATTTCCAGCGCCACAACTGTCCGCTACCCAAACTGTATAAGTTGTCGAAGGTGTTAAACCCGCTATAGAATAAGTATTTCCACTTACCAAAATTGAATTTGATACCGACCCCGTACCTGGATTAAATCCTAAAGGTCCCCAAGAAACATAAGATCCTGTTGTTAGAGGGTCACCGTGTGCCCATGCTATAGCTGCTGTAGTTGCCCCTGGATTAGCTGAAACATTTTGAGCAGGTAAACAAGTGGGCTGAACTTCAAAATAAAAATCGTCCAAGTAAACATCATAATATTGAGACTGTAAAACTCTCATTGCAATATGAGAATGACCCTGAGGGGTAACGGGAAAAGCAACCGTGTATTCATCAAAACTTGTAGTTAAGTCAATTGTATCTACCGGAGCAAAAGTGGAAGGAGAACTTGGTGTGGTCATCGTTCCAATAATCAATTTAGCTTGACTAAACGATGAGCTTTTTGCTAGCCGCATCCTTATTTGAGAATTGTTTTGTTGTAAATCTGATAATAAAGGAGATATCAATGTAACATTAGATGCATTAGCTGGGTATAAACGCAAATAATTAGGCATTGAATACGCCGGAATTTGAAACGATCCTGGCAATTGTATATCCGCAACATACCCCGAACCAACACCAGTCAAAGACCAACACGCCGGAATATCTCCATCTTGATATGAATCCCAATTCTCATAATATCCGATTGAAGCACTAAATGGTGCACAAAGGGTACTAAATGTGTAAGGTCCTGACCAAATTGAATTACCATTGCCTTGGCCTGTACAATTCCTCAGAACATAGTAGTCATAAGTTTGGTTCGGAGACAGTCCCGAAATTAAATGATTCGAAGCAGCTGCCGTATCCAAATTTCCAGTGCCCACTGTAAATCCTGTTGGGCCCCATTGAACTACAAAATTTGATCCTGCAGAGGTCCATGATAGCGTTGCTGAAGTGTCTGATAATGCTGATATTCCCAGGGTTGTCGGTTCAGGACATAAAGGCTGCTGCTCAATAACAACATCGTCTAACCATGCGTCATTGTACCATGCTGACCACCCAACAAAACGAAATTCTGCATTAACCCCATAATATGTGGAAGAATCCAAATTCAACATTTCTGACTTGTACGTTCCTGGAGCATTATAAGTAGCCCCATCTTGAGAATCAAANGCAGAGCCNTGNACATCCCATAANGTATCCCAAANTGAAGANCCAGANACNCGAGCAAGCANTGCCAATCTTTCCGNGGAAGATCCTCCGTTNTGAGACCATTTNAACTTGACTCGCGCAAGTGAATTTAAATTAACTGGAGCCGTGGTTAAATAGCCTATTCCATTAGATTGCCATGTTCCACCCATATCAGCATGAGCTGCATTTGCATCTTGATCCCATTGGTGAGTTCCACCTGTTAAAATAAAGCAATTAGGGGGCCATGTAGTGAAGTTCTCAGATAACGGTAAAGGCTGGGGAAGGCAGGGAGTGCACATAGTAATTGGGCCACTCCACAGCGAGTAACCGTTTCCTGCTGCCGAGCAATTTGATCGGACATAAAAATCATAACATGTATTTGAATTCAAACCAGAGACAATAGNAGTTGTTGAAGTATCATTTATAACCGTACCCGTTCCTTGAGTGAAACCAACGGGGCCGTACTCTATGTCAAATGATGATCCACTCGCAGTATAGGAAAATGACAAAGACGAATCTGTTTTTGCTCCTGGAGTTAAATAATATGGTTGAGGACAAAGAGGTGGTGCACCAACAAAAACAGTATAATCATGTACCTCGCCATAAGTGAATGAAGTACATGACTCCGATGCCTGGATGGCGCTTCCACTCCATTTACACCTCATGCGCATCCTATGTGTGCCTTGAGATATGGTCATTGGTATAACTATATTTTCAGAATAAACCACATTTGCAGCTGGGCCCACTTGAGCTGAAGACCAAAGATGTTCACCGGCATCATCAAAGTCACCATCGTCATTATTATCTATCCATATAGCATACCACTGACTTGAATATCCTGAAGTCACAGACATAACTAGTTGGGCAGTCTGTTGAATTTGGACCGTATCAGAAGTATAGTCAGCATAACCGTTAGGAGAGCAGCCCGTGGAAGTTTGAACTATGTTATTCAGAGTGACATCATCTAAATTATCTCCAACTGTACAACCTGTCGAGTAAAGACCTGTTGTACAATAAGTCTGAGATTTAAGATTGAAGCTAAAGGTTAATAATAAGATGCAAAGTGCGTAAATTCGTTTCATTCTGTAAAAATGAGGAAAAAAAAACTAAGAATACTATTCTCACAATCAATTATTTGGGGGGGCGCATTTATATCCTTGATTGTCTCATGTGCTCTCCCTGCGGCCCCTGATGGCGGGCCTAGAGATACAACACCCCCAAAAATCATCTTTAGCAGTGTTGAAAATAACTCTACAAGTGTTTTGACCAATGAGTTAAAGTGGACGTTTGATGAATATGTGGTACTTCAGTCCCCTTCGCGAAACATATTTTCTTCGCCCCCCTTACCTGAAAATGCCAAGTATGAAATCCGTGGGAAATCTCTTATAATCTCATGGGATAATGATCTATTGAGTTCATCTACATATGTCATTCAAATGGGAGCAGCTATAAAAGACCTCCATGAAGGAAATGTTTTAAAAGGAATTCAATGGGTCTTTTCAACAGGATCCTCTCTTGACTCAGGAGAAATTATTGGTCAAATCATTGATCCATGGAGTAATAGTCCAGCAAAAGATATTGCCGTTTGTCTTTATCCTGATCAAGGCAGTAATGACTCTGTGATATTTAAACCTGCATTATACTCCTCAAGAACTGATGATTCAGGATTTTATAAACTTGAACATATTGTCCGAGATAAAGCTTATAAAATTCGCGCGTTTAAGGATACTGATGGAAATAATCGGCTAAGTGTTGGAGAGCTGACTCCAATAGCTTTTGTTGATGGAGTTAAAGCCGATAAAATGAATTCAAAAAAGAACTCGGAAAAAAAATTCTATAACCTGTCTCTTTTGAATTCAGAGGTTTTAACTGACAGCATTATTCAATGGACTCCATGGGGTGCTGACAGCTCAGGAGAGTTGACGATAAAATATTCTATCGGATGTGACTCAATTTTAACCCATCAAAAATTTACGCCTATTGTTATTCAGCTAAAAGGTGAAAAGGGAATATATGCTGAATGGTTTTGCTCTTCGGCTTGCGATAGTAATATTGTCACTCTAGCCGGTCTTCCGCCAGGGACATACAACTTGCAAGCCTTCTATGACAAAAATCAAGACAGCATGCTCAGCTCTGGAAGCTATTGGAATAGAAATAGACCTGAGTCGAGGGTCTTTGCAAAGTCAGCACTTGACATTAAGGCAAATTGGTCTACAGAAACAAAATGGGAAATCGATAATATTGACCCACAAGAAATAAAGTCATTTAATCATAAATAAATCTGCATCATCTAAAAACGGATATCGTTTCCTAACCGCCTGAAGGTGAATTGATTCTAATTTCGAAACGGTCCATCCCTCAGTCGAATTTTCCGCTGTAGAGATATCTTCTCCCAATGGGCCGATAGTCTTTGATCCGCCGATATGGTTTGAGCCAAAACCGTCGGTTCCAATTCGATTAACGCCGGTAATATAACACTGATTTTCAATTGCTCTTGCCCTCAGTAAAACCTCCCATGCATTATGTCTTGACTCCGGCCAATTGGCACAAACCAAAATTCCATCATATTCATATTTTGAATCAACCTTTTGCTGACGCATCCAGACCGGAAATCTCAAGTCATAACAAACTGCCAACAAAAACCTCCAGCCATTAATTTCTATCACTTTTCGAGATGAGCCTCCTTGGAAAAAATCCTTTTCTCCTGCGATTCCAAAGAGATGACGTTTGTCATATTCTTTCGACTCCCCTTGAGGGTTAAACATCATAAAACGATTTCGATATCTATCATCTTTTTGAATAAAAAGACTTCCGCCCACCCATGCATTCTTTTTTTTTGCCCAAAGCCTTAAAGTTTCCAGAATTAAATCGACATTAACGGGATCCACTGCTTTCAACAATTCATTTTTTTTTGTAACAAACCCTGTGGCAAATGTTTCTGGCAGCAAATAAATATCTGCTTCGGGAGACCTCTCGAAATACTTATCAATAAAATCTAAATTTTGACGAACTCTTCCCCACTGAATATCTATCTGAAGAAATGCAATTTTAATATTTTCCATGATCACAACGGTAAGTATTTTTCAAAAAATTTATTTCGCTCTTGAAGAAGCAATTTAATATGATCAATAAGAAGGTCGGTCTGATCCTCAGAAGTTCCATCATAGTATCCACGAAGTCGCCCTCTGTGATCAATTAATACCAAATTCTCTGTATGTATAAAACTATGTTCATCCCAACCCTCTCCTTCTTTTAGTACTGTAAAATATGATGTTCTCGCTAGGTCATTTAACAAAGAAGGGTCACCCGTTAGAAGCAGCCACCTTTTTGAGTTTACCTGGTTTCTTCGACCGTAATCACTTAATACCCGGGGAGAATCGTATTCGGGCATTGCAGAATGAGACATAATTTTAACAGCATTATTAGATAAATATCTTGTTTGAATTTTTCTTAAATTTCTTGCCATATCTCGGCAAATACCGGGGCATGTAGTAAAAAAATAGTTAACAATTCGAATGTCATTTTGCACATCCCCTGAGGTGATTGTATCTCCGTCTTGAGAGATTAATGAAAATTCTCCAACAAAATGATCCATTCCAACAGACTGAATAGAATCTTCAACCAAAGCTGGGTTTAAATCACTGGGACTCAAAATCGGGAGAGAAAATTCAGGTTCTTGAATTTTTATAGACACGTAAACACCCACAACAAAAACCAAAAGAATTGTCGCTATTTTTAAATATTCTGATTTTTTCAGAACCATATGCCTAATTTTGGGTTAGTTCGTTTAATTACTCTGGCTCGATTCATGATCTAAAATGGTTATTAAATATTCAAAATGAGAAACTTTAAATTATTTTTTATCCTTACAATAGTATTGATACAATCTTGCGACCCTAGACCTAAAGCTCCGGAAAAAGTTGATTTAGACCTTTATTTCATTCCGCTTTTTAATAATTCAGAGTTTTCTTTTGAACTAGATAGCCTTATACAAAACGAAACTAAAGATACTTTAGTTTACTCTCGTGCAGATTTTCTATTATCAAATTTTCAGCTCATTTCCAACGATGATAGTGTGATAAATTTTGAAAATACAATCGCTTTCATAAAAGGTTCGTCTCCTGACACAATAAAATTACCCTTAACGATACCCGCAAATAACTATGTTGAGCTTCGATTTGATATTGGACTTGATAGCTCTTTTAATCACAGCGATCCAGCCATTTGGCCTGGTGATCATCCATTAAATCCTTCTTTAAACAAATTACATTGGGGATGGACTGGGGGTTATGTTTTTACTGCGCTCGAAGGATACTACGAAAATAAGGGAGTTAAAACCCCATGGCTTTATCATATTGCTCATTTAGAAAATAAAACTCCTGTAAGCCTCCAAGGCTCACTTGAATTAAATGATTTTAAAACCTTAGAGATTAAGTGGGATTCAGAAAAAGTATTTAGCGCCACCCACACAATTAGACCGGCCTTAGATGGAGATTTTACTCATAGTTCCAACGACAACGGGTTGGCAAATAAAATAGCGAAAAACTTGAGTACTAGTTTTAGATATGGTGATTTAATACCAAGATCGCCATGATTTCTTCCCGATATTTTTTAAGTTTTTTAAGCCTAATNCTTATATCGAGTTGTTCTGATCCGGAAGCCAACAAGCCCCATATTACGACACCATACATTCTACCTATTCCGCAAGGCTTTCCACAACCTGCATTGCCAAATGATAACGTTCTAAATGTAGAAAGTATTATGCTTGGAAGATTGCTCTTCTATGATCCCATTTTATCATTAGACAGCTCTCAGTCCTGTAGTTCATGTCATAACCCATCTTTTGGGTTTACAGATAATGGAAATAAATATAGTACCGGTGTCGATGGATCTATAGGTTTTAGGAATTCCATGCCCCTTCATAACTTAGCTTGGAGCAAAAAATTTGTTTGGGATGGTTCTATGCCGAGCCTAAGGGAACAGGCGCTGGAGCCAATTCAAAATCCAATGGAAATGAAAGAGAGCGTGCTGAATGTCGTGGAAAAATTAACAAGACAACCCCTTTACACACAAGCTTTTAATGCGGCTTACGGAGACGCAGAAATAACTCCGGATAACATTGGGTTGGCCTTAGAGCAGTTTATGCTGATCATTTTAAGTGGAGGATCAAGTAAGTTTGATAGAGTTCAAGCGGGGCTTGAATCCTTTACTCCTGAAGAACAATTGGGTATTCAATTATTTAACGCTGAATCCAATCCAAATGGGTCTCCAAAAGGAGCTGATTGTTTCCACTGCCATGGAGGAGCTTTATTCACAGATGATGGGGTTGTAAATAATGGTTTAGATACTGTTTTCAATGATCTTGGTAANGGTGCTGTAACAGGTCTAAGCGCNGACAATGGTAAATTTAAAACGCCTTCACTCCGAAATTTATCATATACTGCACCCTACATGCATGATGGCCGTTTTCAAACATTAGAAGAGGTCCTTGAATTTTATAATAGCGATGTTAATTCCAATTCTCCGAACCTAGCTCCTGGAATGTCTGGCTTCATTCAAAGTCATAGTGGCGGAAAAGGGTTAAATTTGAACCTTAGTGAACGACAGGCGGTAATTGCTTTTTTAAATACGCTAACAGATACCCAAATAGAAACAGATACCTTGTATCAAAACCCTTTTCAATGATGAAATATGTAATTATTAGCCTTTTTCTTTTTATTTCAATTAATCTTTTTGGTCAAAAAAAAGTGGAGCTCAGATTTCTCACTGATGGTGTTTGCGGTATGTGTGAAAATAGAATAGAAAAAGCACTTATCGACTTAGCAGGAGTTTGGCATGCAGATTGGAACGTCAAGAATCTAGAAACTTTGGTTGTGTACCGTCCCAAAAAAATTTCTGAAAAAAAGATCCATACAGTAATAGCAAATCTTGGGCATGACCAAATTTTAGGAGATGGTATAACTAAAATTATTGCACCCATAGAGATTTACAATGAATTACCTGCCTGTTGCAAGTATAGAGATCCGCATGTTAAAAAAGATCACGTTACTGGTGGTTAAAAATATTGGAACTCTTTTAATTCTTCTTTTCCCGAAATTGCTTTTTTCTCAAGCGGATACTTCCGTATTTAAAGGAATTCAATTGCCCGGCATAGAGATAAAAACAGATGCGGCAGCAATTACAATAGGATTAAAAGATCCTGAACTAAAAACCATAATTTCTAGAGCGGAGTTAAAAAAAGCTGCATGCTGCAACCTGTCTGAAAGTTTTGAAACAAACCCGAGTATTGATGTATCATTTACAGATGCTGTAACTGGAACTAAACAAATAAGCCTATTTGGTCTAGCTGGGAAGTATGCCCAAATAACAACTGAATTAACACCTCTTGTCCGAGGCTTATTGGCAAACTCTGGATTATCGTATATACCTGGNGCATGGATTCAAAGTATTCAGTTGACAAAAGGAATCGGCTCGGTGACTAATGGGTTTGAATCCATGACTGGTCAAATAAATGTTGAAATATTAAAGCCTGAGGATATCCTCAGTGATATTGCAGTAGCGGGTAAGTCTATTCTTAAAATGAATAGTTANATNAANNGGGGAGGAAGAGCTGAATCTAACTTTATTTATGGAAAACANCTCACNAATAANTGGTCTTTNGGAGTCCTTGGNCATGNAAGCGGANGAAGTCTAAAAATCGATAATAACANTGATGGGTTTGCAGATATGCCAATTGGTTATCAAGCAAATGGAATGATCCGAGCACGATACTTCGGGCAAAATGGATGGGANAGCCTTCACNCNTTACANATACTAANTGATGATAAAGCGGGAGGTCAGATTATNGAATCTCCAGNCTTTCAAACAATTATTAACCCNTGGNNATCTGAAATGATTCANAATAGAATNGCTTANACNTCAAAAATTGGTTGGNTAAATCCNNAAAATCCAAATCAATCCNTAGGAATTATTGTAAATNGCTANCGNCAAAATATGAATGGGAGCATGGGNAGTCTAGATGACCTTTTTAATAAAAAAGAAGTNNATGCTCTTCAAATTGGNGGNCTTNCACAAGTNTTATTCAGAAACGAGTGGGGGAAACTNAGCCAAACAAGCTCCGTCGGTTTNTACTANGATGAATACNATATTGAATTTAAANNGAATGATATCGATCAAAACCAAAANTTTNTAGANCAGAANNTTGGNGTTTCTANCGANTNGTCNTGGGCTCCCAATGAATTTNTCACTTTGGTNGNTGGGGGGCGTTTAGATTGGCATTCTATAATTTCAAGGTCTCAAAACAAATTGCCTTTTTCACCTCGTATTCATGTGAGACTTGCACCTAATGATAAAAATGTATTTAGAATAGTCTTTGGCCAAGGNTTCAGGATGGCACTACCAATAACTGAAGAATGGGGAAAGCTCGCTAGTAATAGGCAAATCGTTTGGAATCAATATGGAAATATTTTAGGTGGTGATCAATTATCATATGAGCACTCTACAAATGCCGGAATTAGCTATACAGGAAATTTTACTTTGAACTACATGCCTGGATCTGTAACTGCAAATCTCCATGGGACATGGTTTGATGAAGCTGTAATTCAAGACTTTTGGACGTATAGAAGCCGTTACATTTATCCAGATATTACATCATCAAACCCAACTGAGTTTGCAATGATATCTGGATCGGCAGGTATATCTTCATATTATAAATTAAATAAAAACACGGAAATTCGATTAGCATATCGTTATCAAGATGTAAATGTTCGAAATGAAATACACGGCACAAATTCAATAAGTATTCTAATGCCTGCCGCCTTTGTTTCTAAACACATAGCGATGGGAAATATAAGTAGAGAATTTAAAGATGATTGGAGTTTGGATATGACCCTAAAAATTCATGGAGAGCAGCCAATACCTAGCACTCATCCTTGGGCTCCAGGAATAGAAGGGAATATAATCGTTANCGCCCCAGCGNATAGGATATTNAATTGTCAAATACGAAAATCTATTGAAAAAGGGGACTTCTATTTAGGTGTTGAAAACATATTTAACTTTACACAAGAAAGTCCTATCGATGGAGTCATAAATAATAGCGAGATATTGCGACCTAATCACCCTAAT
>NHBT01000016.1 GCA_002167805.1 Owenweeksia sp. TMED14
GATGTTTACCAGCAAGTATAAACGGAGGTACATCTTGTACAAGTTTTGAGTTTGCTGCCACCATAGCATGTTTTCCAATTTTACAAAATTGGTGCACATTGCTTGCTCCACCCAAAATTGCCCAATCATCAATTTCTACATGACCACCTAATGCAACTAGGTTTACTAAAATAACATTATTGCCAATAATGCAGTCATGTGCAACATGAACACCAGTCATAATTAATACATCCTCACCAATTCTAGTTTCTCCTGTTGCATTTGTGCCTCTATTTAAGGTCACAAACTCTCTAATAATTGTTCTATCACCAATAATTAATTTTGTATCCTCACCTCCAAATTTTTTATCTTGAGGAATTGCACCAATACTGCTGTTATTAACTATGTGACAATCATTTCCAATCTCTGTAAACTGAGAAATGGTATTAAAATTACCAATCTTTACGTTGTCACCAATTATAACATTATCTTCAATTACGTTATAAGGTCCAATCTCAACGTTATTACCAATTTTGGCTGAGCTTGATATAATATTTGTTTGGTGTATCTTGCTAATTTTATCTCCTATCTTTCAACCATTGAGGCTAAAAATTCTGCTTTGGCTACAAGCTTATCATTAACATGACAAGTAGATTCAAACTTAAATGAATTTAACTTTTCATTTACTACTTTTGAATCTATAATAATTTGGTCACCTGGTATGACATTTGAATGAATTCTAAAATTGTTCACTTTTGATAAATAAACTAAATGATTTTCTGGATTCTCAATAAAGTCCAGTATGATTAGACATGCTGATTGGGCCATTGACTCAAGTATTAACACTCCAGGCATTATTGGCTTGTTAGGAAAATGTCCTGAAAAAAATGGTTCATTAATCGTAACATTTTTTAAAGTTTTAATTTCTTTTTTGTTCTTCTTATCAATAATCCTATCAACAAGTAAAAAAGGATAGCGATGTGGAATCATTTCTAAAATGTAATTTATATCTTTCATTAAAATTGGTCTTTAAATTCTTTTCTTAAAATTCGTGCAAACTCAACATTTCCTTTATGTCCGCTTTTAATAGCTGTTACATGTCCTTTAATTGGTTTGCCTAGCAAAGCTAAGTCTCCAATCAAATCTAATGTTTTATGTCTTACCGGCTCATTTTTAAACCTTAAATGCTGTGATTTATACAATCCTCGAGATCCTTGATAAAATTTGATACCGAACTTGTCCATAAAAAACTTTACTTCATCTCCATCTATATCTTTATCAACAATGATTACTGCATTACCAACATTACCGCCCTTAATTAATCCTTGTTTCGCCAATTCTGTTACTTCACTCAACAAACAAAATGTTCTAGCAGGTGCTATCTGCTTTTCATAGTTAGTATATGCATTTTGAATTGAACTATATTGAACATCTAAATCTTCTAAATCATATTGAATTGTAAAAGTAGTTTTAAACCCGTCAAAAGGAACTGCTAGCACTTCGACATCTTTTTCTTCATCATTATAAACTACAGGCTTAGTGATTTCTAAAAAGTCAACTGGCGCATTTTGCTCAATGATTTCACCTTCTTTTAAAGCTGATACAAAATCTTTAGAACTTCCATCCATCACTGGAGGCTCTTTACTATTTAATTCAATTAAAAGATTATTAACTCTCATACCAGCACACGCTGACATTACATGTTCAGTGGTATGTACTCTTATTCCATTCTCTTCAATTGTAGTACCGCGCGTTAAATCAACTACATTATCTATATCTGGAGTTACAACTTCATCTCCTTTATCATTTCTAATAAATTTTATTCCAGTATTTTCATCAGCAGGATGAAAAGTGATAGTGCTTTGTACACCTGTATGAAGTCCTACTCCAGTACATGATACGGAATATTTGATTGTTTGTTGTTTAGCTGGCATTTTTTTTTAATTTTTTTTCAAGTAATTCAAATCTTGTATAAATCGCATCTCTTTTTTGTTTCTCTTTAATAGGTCGCGCTGGATTTCCGGCGTACATTTCAGAACCTGAGAGAGATTTAAGTACGCACGATCTTGCTGCAATTACTGATTTCGCTCCTAATGTAATATGGGGACCTATATCACTCTTACCAGCTATCGTTACAAAATCTTCAATTTGAGTACTACCTCCAATGAAAACTCCTCCAGCTAATAAGCATGCTTTTCCAATTGATACATTGTGCGCAATGTGTACCTGGTTATCAAATTTACAAAAATCTCCTATTGTAGTATTTTTAACTGAACCTCTATCAATTGTACATGCTGACCCAAGTTCAACATCATTACCAATGATTACTGATTTTATATGTGGTATTTTATGATGTTCATTAGCAATTGTATGATACCCAAAACCATCACTTCCGATTACTGTTCCTGCGTTTACGATACAATTTTTTCCAATAATCGTATTATCGTATATAACAACATTGTCATATAAAACACTATTGTCTCCTATAACACACCCAGGATTTATTTTAACTCCATGTCCAATAAAAACATTTTCACCAATTACAGTATCTTTATCAATAACTGAGAAAGAACCTATGTGAAAATTTTCTGGCTGATTAACTGAATTATGAATTTGAGAGTTGGTAGAAACACTTTTTTCAGGAACAGGCCTATAGTCGAAATAATCTAAAATACTAATCATTGATAAATATGGATCCTCGACAACAATACCGTACTTACCATCTAAATCCCTCTCTGACAATACAATAAAAGCTGAGGCATTTGAATTTTGAATTTCTTTCTTAAATTTTGGTAAAAAAGCAAACGAAATAGACTCTTTAGTAGCTAATTTAATATCGTCAACAGATGAAATGACAATCGATTCATCACCAATCAACTTTCCATTTACCTTTTTAGCTAGCTCTTTAAGAGTAATCAAGTGCCAACCTTTTTTTATTCAGTAGATTGTCTTTTTAGCTCTGTTAAAACATCGTCTGTGAAATCAATAGTTGGTTTTGTATATAATGAGGCTTGGGTCCCATCAATTATTAAATCCATACCTTTTTGTGTTGCTACAGCATTTACTGCAGCTTTAAATTTTTCTACCAATTGAAATTCTAGCTGGGCCTGTTTTTGCGTCAATTCACCGTTCGGTCCCAACTTTGACAATTGATAACTTTGCATCGAATTATTCATATCAACAATATCTTGCTCTTTAGCTTTTTTCAAATCATCGGAAAGCATTAAACTTTGCTTTTCATATTCTTTGACCATGCTATCAAGTTCAGTTGCCATTAATTGATATTCTTTTTGAATTAATTCTAAATCAGCCTGAAGTTCTTTTTCAACTTGCTTAAACTCTTCGTAGTTAAGCCTTATAGTTTCAGAAAAAACTACACCGATTTTTTGTTGAGCAAATGAAAAACTACACAATAATGTCATAAATAATATTTTCTTATACACTTTTATCTCCTTTTATTAAAAAGTTTGTCCAAAGGTTATAGTATACTCCCAACCTTGAGGATTACCATTACCAGTTATATCATCGAAACCATAACCCATATCAAAGCCTAATTTACCAAGACCTGGCATAAAAAACCTAACCCCAATTCCTGCAGACTTTTTCATTGAAATTGAACTAAATCTATCAATGTAAAATGGTTCTGTCAATCTTGATGTATTCCAAACATTCCCCATTTCTCCAAATGCCATTACATATATTACTGGGTTCTCAGATAAGGGATATCTTAGCTCAGTTACAATTTTACCCATAGTGTTTCCTCCAACCGCCTGTCCGCTAGTTGTTTGAGGCCCAATAGCATTATCTGGGTACCCTCTTAATGCATTGCCATAAGGTATACCGTTTCCTCCCATTATAAACCTCTCATCGAAAGGTATAAAGCTTTGCTCATCACTGGCAACACTTATTGGTTTTACTATACCAATTTTTGCAGAGCTATATAAAATAAACTTAGAATAAGATGGGGTAAACCATTCCAAAGTAAGTAAATGTTTTTGAAAGTTTTCATTACCACCAAAAATTCCTCCGGATAATGTGCTATTTAGAGTAAAAGTAGATCCATTAGTAGGAAATTCTGCTCTATTTCTGCTATCTCTTGAGAAAGATTGACTAATACTTATTCCTCTTGTTTTATCTAGTCCCCCAATATATTGATTAATATCTTCTTGCGTTCCCTCATATTGTTTTTGCATATACTTTACGGACCACATAACTCTAAAAAAATCATCTGGCCATTCTAACCTTCTACCAAAGCTTGCAACTGCTCCTCCAACTGTAAAGTCCAAAGGAAAAAAATAATTAGTTGAGGATCCTCTAAAGGAGTAAAATAATGAAAATCCAACTAAGTAAGGACTATCATTAATCATTGGATCTTGAAAACTCAAATTAAGAGATCGATATTTTGATGGCTCTTGATTGGAATATAATGAAAAATTTGTACCTGTACTTAATCCTACGTTTAAAGACTGTCCCTTTCCTCTGAAGTTATCAAATTCAACTCCAGCTCCTCCTGTAACGCCATATTCACCAGTAAAACCTAAATTTGCATTAATTCTTTGCGTAGATTGCTTTTCTTCAACAAGAAAGTCTAAATTAACTTTGTCTTCCGATACTGGAATAACGTCAGGAATTACATTATCGAAATAATTTAAAATCCATATATCTCTTTGACTTCTCATAAGTTTTGATCTGTTAAAAATATCTCCAGGATAAATTTTTAATTCTCTTCTTATAACATTTTCTCTTGTTTTTTCATTCCCTGAAATAAATATTTGATCGATAAAAACTTGATTGCCTTCATTCATCTTAAAGAAAATATCTAAGGAATCACTTCCAACAGGTGTAATTTGAGGATTCACACTGCTAAAAATATAACCTCTATCCTGATATATGCTCATCATATCTTCATAAACAGCTTTATCAAAAGATTCTTGAGAAAAAACATCTCCACTATTTAAATTTAAAAGCCTTAGCAGTTCTTCATTTTTTGCAATTCTGTTATCTTCAAATTTAAAATTTCTGTAAAAGTATTTTTTNCCCTCAACAATGTTAATATTTAGCGTTAAGGTTCCTTCATGATTTTTGACTTCCAAATCATTACTCAATACTCTGAAATCTCTGTATCCTTCGTTATTATAGAAATCTTTCAAATTTTTTAAATCTTCTTCCAGACTTTCCTGGTCATAGCTTTTAACCCAAAAAGTCCACCATTTTTTCTCCTTAGTATTAATTTCTTTTTTGAGTTTTCTTTCTGAAAAATTTTGGTTACCCATAAAATTGATATTCTTAAGCCTAAATTTTTTATTTTCTTTAATCTCAAATAAGATATCTTTAGAAAACTGAGTTCTAACTACTGTGTCTTTTGGAGCCACAATATTAGCGTTGACATCTACATTAAAATAGCCGTCGTTTTTATAAATATCTTCGATTATTCTTATAGCTTGATCGGTCGAATTGGGCTTAATTCTTTGTCCCTGCTTTAACAACATTTTATCTTTTAGTCTATTTTCTCTTATTGTTATACCATCAAATCTGAAGTTATTTAGAACTGGGCTCTCTACAACATTTATTGTAATTTCAACACCATATTGGGACTCATTATTAAGTGAGATACTTATATCGTCGAAAAGGCCTAAATCCCATAGTCTCGTAACAGCGGTAGAAATATCGGATCGCTGAATTTGAGTTCCATCTCTTAATCCTGCAGAATATTTAATCATCTTATCAGATGTTGTTTTATTGCCGATAACATTAACTCTATAAAGTGTTACCTCTTGAGTAAACAGCTGGACTGTAAAACAACTAATCAAAAATAATATTTTAATTGAACCTCTCACTTACAATTTTCCAAATGTTCTATTTCTTGTTTCATATTCTTCTAAAGCTTTTTCTAATTCTTTTTCATCAAAATCTGGCCAATTTTTATCACAAACATAAATTTCTGCATATGCTGATTGCCATAATAAAAAATTGCTNAGTCTGTATTCNCCTCCAGTNCTAATTATCATNTCNGGATNNGGNANTTCAGGGCAATATAAGTGATTTTTNAGAATTTCTTCATTAATAATTTTNANGTCTGATTTTATCAATGAATTGAATGCATCAACAATCTCTTGNCGTCCTCCGTAGCTNAGCGCTAAAGTTAAAANTANTCCTGTGTTATTTTTTGTTTTTTCTATTGTAGNTAATACCCAATCCCTTGNTTNNTCCGGTAAATCCTCTATTTTTCCTACGATATTAAACCTAATATTGTTCCTTAACATATTTTCAGTTTCTTTTTCAAGCATTGTNGANAGTAAGACCATTAANATATCTATTTCTTCTTTTGGTCTTGACCAATTTTCTTTTGAAAATGTATANAGNGTTAGATGTGNTATTNCCTTTTTAACACAGTNGTTTATGATTNTTTTTGCGGTTTGAGCNCCNCTTTNATGACCAAAAGCTCTTGGATGATTTTTTTGTTTAGCCCATCTNCCNTTACCATCCATTATAATTGCAAGATGATTAATGGAGTNTNTACTCATNNTNTTCTTCAAGNCTCTTTGCAATTTTATTAAAAATTTCNGATACAGGGTGTTTATCNTTTGANAAAACTAANGGTTCCCCNTTATCAATAGATAACATTAGGTCTTCNGAATATGGAATTTGTCCTAAAANTGGAACATCAAGNCGCTGNCTTTCATTAAGCCCTCCTCCTTCTTTAAAGAGATGAAATTTGTAATTGAATGATTTATCATCTTCTAGAGATATTTTCTTTTCATTAATATACAGCTCAACATCAGATAAATCAGTATTTGAAGATTGAAGTTTTCCACTGATTTGCATAAATGACATATTTTCTACTACTCCCAATAAAGGTGTTTTCACCTTACTAAACATATCTGCTCCTTTGCGAACATCAGTTAATGCAATGTCATTTGGCGTTGTTACAATGATTGCTCCATCTAAAGGAATTTTTTGTGAAAGTGTTAGTTGAACATCTCCAGTACCTGGCGGAAGATCTAATATTAGATAANCTAATTCCCCCCATACTACATCTCTAAAAAACTGTTCAGTCATTTTAGCTACAAGAGGGCCCCTCCATACAACTGGAGCTTGATTTCCACTTATAAAACCAAAACTCATTAATTTTAAATTGTCTTTTAACACTGGTATGATTTTTTGTTGATCATTTACCTCTGGATTTTCAACAATCCCCATGGTAATTGGTAAAGAAGGGCCATAAATATCTAAATCTAATAGTCCTGTTTTATGTCCTGCTTTTGATAATGCTGCTGCTAAATTTAATGCAATAGTAGATTTTCCTACACCGCCTTTTCCACTTGCAACAGCGATAATATTTTTAATATTTCCTTGAACGTTTGCGTCCTTGTTGCTTGTATCAACTGTTTTTCTGGGCGCTTGGTCCAGAACTTTAATTTTAACCTCGAAACTATCTATTTTAATATTATCAGATATTTCCTGAACCAGTTGATTCTTCTTTTCTTCATTTGAGGAAGAAATAGCAAGAATTATTGTGATGGTACTTTGATCAATAACAACATCTTTAACCATTCCAAAAGAAACAATATCTCTATTAAACCCTGGGTAGTTAATTTTTTTGAGTTGATCTAATATTTG
Organism: Owenweeksia sp. TMED14; assembly: GCA_002167805.1. GTDB lineage: Bacteria > Bacteroidota > Bacteroidia > Flavobacteriales > Schleiferiaceae > TMED14. The sequence continues at coordinate 7,600 of NHBT01000016.1, forward strand.
ATTTTTATCCATTTACTATATTATTGTATGAATGTGAAAATAGATAACGAATGTATAAAATGTTATAAAATTATCAATTTATCTTTCTTGACCAAAAAAAGAATAATTTTTATCGATTGATGGCTCATACTCGTCTGGTACTTCGTCTTCATCGTAAATAGCATCAACAGGACATTCTGGCTCACAAGCCCCACAATCTATACATTCTTCTGGATTAATATATAATTGTTTATTGGTAGCGTCGTAACCGTCCTCTTTCGCCTCTTCACCTGATCCTTCAGGATCATCTGGACCATGAATGCAGTCAACAGGACAAACCTCAACACATGCTGTGTCGCATGTTCCAACGCAAGGATCTGTTATAATGTATGTCATAATTAAGTTAATTATACGTAGTTTCAGTCCGATGTT
>NHBT01000017.1 GCA_002167805.1 Owenweeksia sp. TMED14
TCTTCGTTGTCTTCAACTATGCAGCGTATTGTTGCTTTAGTTTTTTCCTTTATTTTAAGTTCAGTTTCATCTGTTCCATCCCAATATGCTTTGATGAATTGGTTATTTTTCGATAGGATATCTGTAAAATCAGCAAAAGAGCTTACCGTGCATGTATTGTTATCCATAAAGTTTTTTGCATCATTAAAAAGATTATCTTGAATATTTTGTAAGATAGTTGGTATTTCGTCAATTTTATCGCTTTGGACTTGATATTTTTCTGAATTATCTCTTCGACAAACAGTGACCTCCATATTCTCAAACTCTTTTAAGCCGATTTCAATTCTTATTGGCACACCTTTAAGCTCCCATTTATTAAATTTAAATCCTGGGCTTTCATCGAGATCATCAATGTGTGTTCTTATGTCTAGGTGAGATAATTTTTCTTTCACTTTTATTACAAAACTAGAAAATTCTTCAGACTTTTCTTTTTTTGGATTAATTGGGACAATAACAACTTGCGTAGGTGCAATTTTAGGTGGAATTTTTAGACCTTTATCATCTCCATGAACCATTATCAGCGCTCCAACCATCCTTGTGCTAACACCCCAACTTGTTGCATAAACCGGGTGCTCTTTGTTGTCTTTACTTTGAAATTTTACATCAAATGCTGATCCAAAATTAGTCCCAAGATAATGTGAGGTACCTGCTTGNAANGCTTTCTTATCTCTCATCATNGTNTCAATTGAGAANGTTTCNTCNGCTCCTGCAAATCTTTCAAGATTTGATTTCCTNCCTATAATTGTTGGNATTGCTAGATANTCNTCAAACAATGTNCGATAAATTTCTACAATNTCTANNGTNTCTTTCATTGCTTCTTCTTTNGTAGCATGTGCAGTATGNCCTTCNTGCCATAAAAACTCNGAAGTTCTTAAAAANAGTCTNGTGCGCATTTCCCAACGTACAACATTTGCCCANTGGTTTACTTTTANNGGTAGATCTCTGTANGATGTAATCCATTTTTTAAACATGTGCCAAATGATTGTTTCNGATGTTGGNCTNACAATGATTTCTTCTTCAAGTTTNGANTCAGGATCTACTGTTAAAGACCCTTCTTCAGANATAAGTTTTGAGTGAGTTACAACAGCGCACTCTTTGGCAAAACCTTCAACNTGTTTNGCTTCNTTTTCTAAAAAACTTTTAGGAATAAATAGTGGAAAATATGCATTNTCATGNCCNCTGTCTTCAATCATTTTATTTAAGGAGTCTCTGATNTTTGTCCAAAGCGAAAAACCATANGGCTTTACTACCATTGTACCTTTAACNGGNCCATAGTCAGCTAAATCAGCGTCNAGTATNACGTCTGTATACCATTTGGAAAAATTNTCGCTCTGTTTTGTAATTTTGGCCATTTACTATCNCTTTAATATATTATAAAGTAGAGTTAATTTATAGAAAATCCAATACAATGAAAAAAGCTATCTTCTCAACTGAAATCAATCTGCTAAGAAGTACTATGCAACGCCTTTTAAGGAGAAGTGCGCATACTAATATTACTAAAATATTAAGGAAAACGCACCAAGCAGATGTTGCGCTTATCATGAGAAACTTAAATCAANACGATCAAAATACAATTTTTAGTCTATGTCCTACTGCACTGCACAAAGCAAGAATCCTAGAAGAGCTCGATGAATCATTAATTGAAAAAGTACTCGAAAATGAAAGCTCNAAGACAGTTTCCAATATTTTTAAATATCTTGATACAAATGACCAGGCAACAATTATTGGCATGTTTTCCAAAGATAAANAAAACGAAATCTTAAAATTAATTGAAGTAGATGACAAAGAGGACGTTGAAGAGATAATGTCGTATCCGGATGATAGTGCTGGAAGTATAATGACAAAAGAAACTTTTACGCTTGATCAAAACACCTCTGTTAAAGATAGCATTAAAAAACTTCAGTCATTTCCTGAAAACGACAAAATATTTTACTTATATGTATTAAACAATAAAAAGAAGCTTGTTGGTGTTGTATCTTTAAGAACGTTGGTAACATCAACAAACTCTAAAAAACTAAAAGATATTATGATTAAAGATATTCAAGCAGCAACTACAGATACTGATCAGGAAGAAGTAGCAAAAAAAGTGGCTCAATATAATTATCTTGCTTTGCCTGTGGTTAACAGACAAAACAGATTTCTTGGCATTGTTACTATAGATGATGTCGTTGATATTATAAGGGAAGAGGCGTCTGAAGATTTTTTACAAATGGCTGGTGTGGGAAAAGACAGGGAAATTCTTTTAAAATCGCCCTTTGAGAATGCTCATTCTCGAGCGCCCTGGATCCTTGCAAGCCTCTTAGGAGGTATTTGTGCTGCTGCTATCATTAGCTACTTTAATAACCTGTTAGAACAAATAATTGTTTTAGCTGCATTTATACCAGTTATAATTGGAATTGGCGGTAATGTTGGTACGCAGTCTTCAACCATTGTAGTTAGAGGACTGGCCACAGGAAGAGTAGATCTAACAAACACCCTTCCATTAATTTTAAAAGAAGTGGTTGTAGGAAGCTTGTTGGGCTTAACATACGGCTTGTTGGTAGGTCTAGCCTCAGAATATATAACAGGAAGCTCTATGAACAACTTAGGCCTTGTAATAGGATTAAGCATATTTTGTTCAATGACTATTGCAACCGCAGTAGGAGCTAGTGTACCTATTGTTCTTAAAAAACTTAATTTTGATCCTGCAATATCCACAGGTCCATTTGTTACCACTGCAATAGATATTATAGGGGTTGCTTTATATTTTTTAATTGCTTCAACCATTCTAATAAATTGATAAGAATTCTTTACATCACAGCTTTCCTTTGCTCCCAGCTTTTTGCCAGTAATGAGCTAGAATACAATATTTCATTTGAATATTGGCTTAGTGAAGACCTAAAAATTTTTGCGGTTGATGATGTTATTAAACTAGAAGTGCAAGATGATGCAATTAATGTGTCCTCACATAGCTGGTTTGGTGAAATATTATTAGAAGAAAATATTAAATATAACAATCAATCTTTTTTACAAAATAGTATTTTTAATAAAATTCTATTTGATAAGACTATTTCAGAAGAAGATTCATGGATTGATGGATATAGCTTGCTTGATGATAAAACAATCAAAGTCAGGTATCTTTTTAGCTCAACGGAAGATAATTTAAGGCTGTATCGCATGGATATTAAAGAATTAAATAAAGATGGTGATGATAATAAAATAAATAATGTAATTTTGAATAGTGATATCATGATAGTTTGGACTAATTTAGATAAAGAAATAATCAAAATTAGTCTAAAGTATAATGGTGCTACTTATGTATTAAAATTAAATGAAGAATAAGTATCTATACATATTAAACGTTTTATTTTTGGGCGCATGCGCTGCCCCCTCTTCTAACCTTGAACTTTTAGATAGTCAAGCGGATAAAACGGGATATTTATTTTATAAAAATAGCGATATAAACCTTCACATATCCGAACTAAAAGACAAATTAGTCTTTCCAGCAAAAGGATATGGGGTGCCTGATAATCTCAACCTGCTACCAAACGCTAAAAGAGCTTATAGGTCTGGTTATCATATGGGCGTCGATTTCTCTTCTCCAATGAATTATCCTATCAGAGCAGTATATGGTGGAATAATAGTAAGAAGCAATGCCCATCAGCAAGATGTTGATATCAACACATATAATTATTTTTTAAATCTTTCATCGCTGCTAGATAGAACCCCAGATGACATTTACAACTTTATTCTTCTTGGTAAATCCATTATTATAGATCACGGATATAATATTACTGATAAATACAGAACTATTACTGTTTATTCACACCTTGACTCTATAAGCGAAGGACTAGTGGTAGGAGATTTAGTTAAAAAGGGCGACATAATAGGCATGTCTGGCAATACTGGAACCTCTTCTGGAGCGCTACAAAACTATAAAGGTGCTCATTTGCACTGGGAGATGTTTTTTGATGATTCATCAGGAAGGTATTTTGTGGGACAAAATATTCCAGATGATATTTTAAAACAGAATATAGAATTATTATTTATAAATTAAATTCAACGCTTACATAGGGAGATCAAATGAAGAGACTGTTATTAATAATAATATTTATTGTTGCGTGTGATACGCATCAACAAAATGAGAAAAACTATCTTTTCTATATAGATAAAAATGATAACCTCTCTTTAGATGAGATGACAAATAAAATTACTGCGCCATGTGGCTCAGCTAAGAATTTTCCACCATTGAAACAGTTACCAGGAAATATTTTAAACTATCTTTTAACAAAAGATATTGGAATCAATTTTGATTGTGATAAAGGGGGAGAGGTATATCCAATTGGGGAAGGAATTGTAATTGACGTTATAGAAGACAAGCTTGATATCAAAATGTTAGACCATTATCAAAAACTTGTAGAAATGTCCGATTACCTACCTTATGACGTAAGACAAATGTTTTATCGAAAACACGTAATAATTGATCATGGTAAATACTTCACCCAAAAATATAGAACCATAGCTATTTATACAAACCTTACAGATGTACCTGAAGCGCTTCAAACGGGAAGCATTGTAGCTGGAAGGGAATCAATAGGAAAAATAAATACCTCTGAAATTGACTTTCTAACATCTTTTACCGGATTTTCAGAACTTGATTCAACTAAGGTTATTGTCAAAGAAAACGTAGTCAATGTAGACATATTCTTTGAAAAAGATGAGATAACAAGATATTACCTAGGACAAGGAATTGATGTTGAATCAAACAAAATTCAGGAGTTTTTCAATTACACCCAATAAAAAACAGGCCTTGTTTAAGTAACAAAGCCCGTTTTAAAAAAAGATAACTACGAATTAAGTGCTATTAGAAGCTAAAAGACACCTCTAATGAACTATAATCGTCAAAGTATTCCTTAGACTGTCTTAAAGAGTAAGCAACTGATAATACAGAAGTTCCTATATCAATATTGGCACCCATTCCAACTGAAAAGCCCCAATTGCTTTCTGTATAATCTGCCCAATCTACGTCTGACATTCCAACTTTTTGATCACCAGTTTGGACATTCATAGTACTACCAGCACCAAACCAAATATCCTTCATGTGATATTTAGCACCAACTGAAAATGTGTTAAGTTGATACGAAAAGTTCTCAAAACTGCTTGAAAGCATTAAGTTGTTACTTAACGCATATCCTACAGAAATTGCCAATGATGTAGGTAATGGATTGTCAGCAGCTAATACTTGGAAATTCTCGTTATTTGTTCCAGGTTGAGTTCCGCTAGGAGTGAGAGTTTGCTCTAATCCTGTGCCCTCATATTCCATTCTAGTTCCCAGATTTTTTAGTGCTACACCAACGTGAAGCTTTTCTGATGGAAATGAATACTGAACACCTAAATCTAATGCTAAGGCAGTAGCAGATACATCATCCATTGTTTCAGAGACAATTTTACCTGTAGCACCCACTCTTACTCTGTCACTTATTTTACGACCTAGTCCTAATTGGGCGACATAGAATGAAGGGCTAAAAGTACTTCCATCTCCCTCTGTTGCCTCTGCTGTAGTTCTAGCAATATCACCGAAATCTAATATTCTTATTCCAGCTGCTATTGTCGTATTATCTGATAATGGCATACCAAATGTAAAATTTGATAAATTTGTATCAGCAATATATTCGCCATTTGATGTTGATCCGCTTAGGCTATTTATTGCTGAGAGTCCTGCGGGATTTGAAAACAATGAATTAACTCCATTTACGGTCGCGCCGTTTGATGAAGACAGTGCAATATTCTCGCTCCCTTGCAATATTAATAATTGCGCTCCAGCAGCAGTACCAGCTGAATTAAGCGTACCAGCATGTGATACGCTTAACATTGCTAAAACTGCTAAACTAGAAAATATTTTATTTATTTTTTTATTTATGTTCATAGTTTATCCTTTAATATGTATCAATTCGCATTTCAGGCTGTACTACCGCAAGTTTTAATACTTTTTCTTCACCTCGTGTTGCGACGTGAGCAAAGTACATTCCACTTGCTACTGGTAAGCCGTATTCATTATTAAGATCCCAGGTTAAATGTTGTGAACCTGCATCGTTATGTTTCAATAATCTTACCAATGTACCGTCAACTGCAAATATTCTTACTGTTGTTTCTCCTTCGATTGGAAGATTACTAAACATGACACGTTGATCATATTGATTGCTCTCTTCTTTCATTGCACCGTAGTAAGGATTTGGCCAAGCAGTAATATTAGCTAGGTCATACTCTTTCCTTTCTGGCATAAGTTGAGATGAATCAAGAACAAAACTAACATTTGACGTGTTAATTTTATTGTTTACAAGAACCATTGCAGCAGCACCTTCGTATGAAGGAGGATTATAACCATTTGCAATATAGGCCTCTCTTGCAGCGGCAATATTTGCCTGCGTTGGTGGGCCAGCATCAAATGCACCCCAAATACCTGAATAATCACTTATAGTATTCATGTATTGAGTATAAATGATTGGACCTGCATATACCCCGTAGTACATACCATCATTAGAGGCGGTTGGTGTAGTTGCATTATCTTGATTTTGTGCCCATGTGGTCATGGAAGGTACAGTGACCTGGGCGTTACATGATTCACTTGTTGTGTTACCATAATAATAAAACCAATAATCGTTTAGTGACTCACATGAACCCGCATAGAGTCCGTCATCATAGGTAGCATATTCATCTTCTTTACTTGGATCATATGGTTCACTAGTATAACCCATAATAGCAAAAGGTTCATAACCTATAACATCATAGTATGGACCACTATAAACATCATACCAATGTTCACTTTTGTCATTTAGGTTAGATTGTAGTGCATCTATTTCATCTTTAGTTAGACCTCCGCCATTATTTTCATTTATGTTCTGCTGAGCTAACTTTAAGTATCCAGGGTATGGTGATACAGTTTCATAATTAACATGCATACTCCATTCCCCATCACCATCTACATCTCTCCATCTTACATGCATTTGCTCTAAAACACCATTCACAGATCTGTATGCTGCAAATGGTACAGTCGTATTTCCAAGTCTTGATGAACTAGAATACGGATATTGAAATGCAATTGATGTTTTAGAAAAATCTAAAATTAGATCGTCTGTCGTCATGTATTCATAAGGGTTATTGTCCCAAATAGGTGCGAATAAATCTGTTGATGTTTGATCCGTTCCATCGGTGTCTTTACCTGAACGCGTCTCATAAACACCCTTTGAATATGATAATGAAAAACTACCACTAGTATTCAAGTTTGCATATGAAGGCGTTGAATCTAGGTATTCGCCATTATTAATTGCTTCAGAATGTCTTGAAACATCAACTTCCATTATTTCATACATTCCACTGTGTCCAGGTTGAGGACCACTGATTGACATTTTTAAACCATCAACTATAATACCCCAGCCTGGTCCGAAGTCTTTTCCTGTTAATCCGTCAACACCATCTTGGATGGTATTATTTTCTACTACTACTTCACCGGTAGTTGTGTTAGTAAGAGTCCAATTGACCACTGGTGCACCATCCGGCATCACATCCTCAAATGTTACGGTATATTCATCACCAGTAACTTTTGATGGATCAACTACGCTTACGTTTAACCTACCATCACCTAAACCTACTTTTTCAACAGTTGCCACAGCACTTACTGCACCTTGATCATCAGTCAACTGACTGAGTGAAGGTCTTACTGCTGTCACTGACGTTGAACTTTCAAGCATTTTTGGAATTCCGTATTCGTTATAACCATAAGCTGATACACCATAATAATATTCATTATTATTTTTTAAAGATGTGTTATTTTGATAGTCATAACTAAGTGCTATGCTTTGCTGAAGTCCTGAATCTGTTCCGACCGCAACTGGAACATTTACATTCACACCATAATTTGGATCAAACACATTATCCAAAATTTCTGTAACTCCATTTTTTATATCATATGTTGCAACCAACCTAGGATTTGATTTAGTTGCATTGGCATATTGGTAAACTTTGTAGCCTTCAAAATTGAATTTTGTTGCGTCGCCATCTTCATCTAAGTCAACTAAACTTACTGCCTCATAAGATGTAGCGCTTTCATCCCAAGACAATAGCACTCTTTGGTCAAGTGGTAGCGCAGTAACACTTGGAGTAGGAGGCGAATCTGGTAATGCAAAGTCAATATCATATGCTAACTGTGCAAGTTGATCTGCCTGTTTTAGAGCATCAATTGATTCAATTGAAGAATTTGGAGAATATGCTCCAATAATACCATAAACAATCTCTTGTCTTGCTCCTGGTTCAAGAGTAAATGGTCCAATTGATTGTAAGAAACGTCTATCATCTGCTTCTCTTACATAACCATCGATTGGATTTAATGCTAGTTCGGCAGCAGTAACAGTACCGTCACCATCAAAATCTGTATCTATTGATGGATCGCCCCAAAAGGAGAAGTTTGAATAACAAGTTCCTCCTGCTGCAACTCCATCACAATTTACGTACGGATTTGTACATGTTCCTGCAGCAACTTCTTCAGGAGTACAAGTAGCACCTGTAATGTCTTCTGTTAACTGAGTACCATCTGATCTCAAACCCTGAAGAGCAAAATAAAATTCATCTGGTTCATCGGGATCGCCAAAAACAGCATCACTATTAATAAACAAATTATAACCAGATAGACTTAAGTTTTTCATACCAGGAATAATTTCTCCAAACTGTTTAGCTCCAGGACATCCATCGGCCTCTGTACCGTCACACGGTACGGCGGGGCCTTGAAAAAAGTCATACCCAACTGCAGGTCCTGGACCGTAATCAGTAACCAACCACTCTGGGTCATCACCATCATTATAACAATAACCAAGAGATAATTCAGGGTCAACACCAATAAGGTCACCGCCTGATGGACCAGCATCGTATTTACCGTTATCTGGGTCAACCCAAACACCTAAATATGCGTCGGTAATAGCATCCGTGGTCGGGTTTCTTAAATCATGTTTTACAAACACAATATCTCCAAATGCATCTGGTCTATCAAATCCAAACATTGTGGTTCTGACTTCTACATTTGTTGGTGATCCGCTAGAAATTGCTTTTTTTGAAGCAACGCCATCATTTTGAATAGACCAAATAACTTGATCGCCAATAAATTCTGGATGATCAGGTCCTGCAGGTAATGGAGAATATACTCCATCTCCATCAACGTCTACCCAAGGTGCACCCATTTCTGCAGGCCATTCTTGGAAGTCAGCAAAACTCAGTGGGTCTGCTAGCATAGATTTCTTAACATTGTATGTTCTAACGCTTGGATCGTTTGGATTACCTCCATATGGACCAACTTCCATATCGGCTGAAAACTCATTTCCTGCAACCTTTAATTCGCCGTTTACTTTACCGGCAAACCACCAAGACTGTGCATATACTAAAAATACCCCAGTCTTTCTCCATTCTCCTCCAATACCTCGAACGTTATTTACAATTAAACGGCCATCATTAGCTGTATCAATTGTCCACTGATTTACATTGAACTCTTCATAATCAGTAGGAAGAGAAGATGCTCCAAAATATCTACTAGCTTTATTCTTGGTATCTCTTGCTTCAACAAAAGAAGAGAAAAGAATCAAGCCTGCCAATACTGGAACTAATGCATTTTTTAAATATTTCATTATTTATCTCCGTTACTTTTTAAAAATTATAATTTACACCAAGTCTAACTGTTCTTGGAGCGCCGTATCTACTTGAACCTGAAATTAGGTCTCTGTATAAACTTTCAGCAGGCACATCTGGGTATTGACCTAACCAATTTGATACCCATGCCTGTCCTGATTCGCTACCAATCCATCCGTCGTCATCTGCCATTCCAGACGTGCTCCAATGTCCTAGCTCTTGTTCATTGTCTAGTAAGTTAAAGATGCTTACATATACGTTAACTTTGCTAGATCCAATTTCTACCATCTTGTCAAGACGTAGGTCTACATTAAAAAATGACGGTCCTGTGGCAGAATTTAGTGGACCATCAGGTGTAGCAGGNCTTGTATTACCAAACACCTGAGAACCCATTTTCATTGGCGTATATTTTGTACCACTACCATATTTAACAACCATATTCATACCAGCGCCCTTCAAGAAGCCAGACATAGCTGGCGATCTGTAGTCAACTATTGCGTTTGCAGTATGTGTTTGGTCGTATGATAATATAGATAATGTTTTAGGATATTCACCCTCAAGATATGATACATAGTAGTTTGAGCTACCAGTTGATCCAGTACCTCTAGCTTCGGATAAAGTATAGTTTACCTGGGCTAACCAGCCGTCTACTCTTCTCATTTCAAAACTTGCTGTCATACCTTGTGATACAAGAAAATCTCCATTTTTATATTGTGTCCACTGGAACTGTGATAATGATTCAGTACCTAATGTGGAAATTTGGGCATCTTTACGTGTTTCTAAAAACAAGTAGTCTTTGCTTTCTTTGTAAAAACCTTCAAGCTTGATTGCTGCGTTTTGTCCAATCATTTGCTCAACACCTATTTCGTATTGAGTTGATCTTTCTGGCTTAAGCGCTGCGTTTCCTGTTGTGGTAAAGTTACCTAATAAGAAATTCGAACTGATTGTTGTATCAGAAACATATAAATTAGATAGAGTTACTGGTTGCCAGTATCTACTATAGTTTGCTCTGAACACTGTTCTTTCTGTAACCGGAAAAGCAATACCAATTCTTGGTTGTAAGTCTGTTTCTACAGGAACTTTTTCCCAAGCATAGTTTCCATTTTCATCCCCATTACGATTTAGGCGTAAATCGCTGAAATAAAGCTGATCGTAACCATTAGAATCACCCTTACCGTCTCCATCTGAATCTGGAGCCATTGCGCCACTGTCAAAACTTTCATAAGCAAGACCAAGTTGAACCACAACATCATTCAGCTCAAACTTGTTTTGCACATAAAATCTTTGTTGTGTCGGTTCTCCTGGAGCAAGCATATGTGAGGCCTCATTGTAGGCTCCATTATACTCGTTCCCATAAATGTCGTATCCTAAATTTGATACATAACTATCTTTAAGTACACTGAACAACCAATCATTAGGATTTGCGTTGGCATTAGNATATTCAGAAGCTGAAATGTCTCCGTTACCATCTGTGTCTAATACGTTAAATTGGTAAGTTCTTCTTTCTGGATTCGGATCTGAATAATATGAGATTTCATGATTTTCAACCGATGCTCCCATTTTAAACTCATTAAACCCTATTTGATTTAAATAATCAACACTTATTGTATTAGTGTCAGTATTTCTTAAATAATAACTAGCATATTGATATCCATACGAGCTTTGTCCAAGAAGTCCACCAAGCTGAGCAGAAGCGTTGCCGTAACCGTTTCTTCTCCAATAATAATATGGACTATCTAAATCAGTGCTTCTTAAGCCGTAATTACTTAATACGTCTCCATGTCTTTCGTTTGTTGTCTCTGTTTCATATGCTTGTTGTGATACAGCAAACTTTATGTATGAAAGAGGACTGAGAGCATAACTAGCATTTAAATATACTAATCCAAAAGTATTTTCATTATAGGAACCGGACCCCATAATGTTTTCATTATATACTTGTGTAGAATTTGAAGAGCCGCGACTCCAACCTTCTCTTCCCTGAGCACCTAATTTTAATTTAAGCGAACCTAAAGAGTATGTTAGGTTGGCGACAAATCTATTAGANTCAGAATCATCATGAGTTTNTGGACCCCAAACTCTTCTATAGTCAGAATAACCTAGGTAACTAGTTGTGTTAAGCTCTGGTGTTAAGGAAGACGCTTGAACGTTGGTATCATTGTTATTTCGAACAATTTCTTGTNTCCAAAGCAAATTATCAATACCCTCACACTCTTCCAAGGTAGCACAAGGTGTAACATTACCCTTGACTCTGTGACCAGATGAAAGCGATCCGCCAAATTTATTATTTGTAACGGCCATATACATTCTTAAGTTTTCAGACAAAGGTCCACCAAAATCAATCGTGAGGTTTTCATAACCGTTGGAGTACAGCTTATCTTTATCTGTTGAATAATCTGTTGAACCTAAGGCGGTAATATAATTAACACCAAAATTCCATTTATTCCCACCTGAACGTGTAGTTAAATTAACAACACCACCATTTGCTCCACCATACTCAGATGAAGCTCCACCTGCTTGGACACTTACTTCCTGAAGTGCCTCTTGAGCAACTTGTCCAGTAAAGTTTCCACCTCCAAAGAGGTCTTTAACAGGTACGCCGTCAATGAAATATTTGTTATCAGCGCTTCTACTACCTCTAAAAAATCCATTAACAACCCCAGCTTGAAGATTGACAATGTTTCCAACCCCTCTAACTGCAAAATTGTCAATTAGTTCTTTGTCAACAACTCTAGTTGTATTAGTTGCATTAGTGTTTACAAGTTTTCTTTCTCTAACAACCGTAACCTCTTCTCCAGCAACAGATGCTACATCCATTACAAAATCTACTGAGGTCGTAAAACCTACAGAGGTTTTAACGTTTGATTCGTTATATGTTTTGTAGCCAATGTATTCTGCTCTTACTTCATAATTTCCTACCGGAACATCAAGGATGAAGTATCTACCAAGTTCATCGGTAGCAGCACCCAGGCTTGATCCAACAACTAAAACGTTGGCACCAACAAGAGGGTTTCCATCAACATCTGTCACAGTACCAGCTATTTTTGCATTAGCTGTTTGTGAGAACATTACAGAACTTGCCGCAATTAATGCGAAAAGTGTTTTTATGTTTTTGATCATTTAAAGCTCCTTAATCTATTTTGTCTTTAATTTTTTAATCATTTATAATAATTGGTACGTAGCATTGCTACTGTTAATTGTTATAATAAACTATTTCTTACCCTAATTAATTGGCAAAAATATATGCATTTTTCCCAATTTCATCTAAATTGAATAATAATTTTAAGTATGTCAATAGTTTTTTAGTATTTAAAATTACAGTTGTTATTATCATTTAATACATATTATATATACGTGTATAGATAAGTACAAAGGGTTGTTTTGATAATTAATGGCCCACGTATTTATTGTAAATTACCTGTCCTTGATATGTCTCATATTCTTCAATTATGAATTTGTTGTCCTTTAAAATATAATTGAAAAAATCTAGAACTATTCGGTCTATAGCATTGTCAACTATTTTTTTGTCTACCTCCCCCAAGCTGTCTAAAGGAAGAGAAAGCGGTGCATCTTGATTGTAAATTAATTTCATGTCTGTATAGGTATAGTGCAGACTGTTTTTTATATACACCCCATAGCTTTCTTTATTTGTTTTTAGAATGGTGTTATAAATATCAAAGTTTCTTTTTCCATCTATTGAACCATTTATGTCTCCCTCAATTTCGTTATTAAGAAATTGTTCTTGTCCTATGTGCAAAAATGGCTTGTTAGAGTTTGTGTTTGCGTCCTCGTCCAGCAATCCGAAAAACCAGCCATCAAGTGCAACCCCGGCTTTTATCTCTTTGTCCTTTAACATTCCAATGTACGTAGTCCCGCCGCCCATAGAGTGTCCCATTGCACCAATGTTGTCGAAGTCTATTATGTTTTTAAACGGATTAGCAAATTGATTATTAAAGCTGTCTTGTTTAATAGTTTTTAACAAAAAAGCCAGGTCTTGATATCTATAATTTATGAGAAGGTTGGTATAATATTTTTTGTGGTATTGTGCTTGCTCGTTCCAACTTACGTTTTGTTTGTATGGAATTGGGTTGCCTTCTTCATCAAACGTTATGCTTGCATTATAAGTATGGTTGCAGGCAATTACTATATAACCGTTACTTACCAGCTCTTCAACCTGAGATGTGTTTTGGGTTAAAAGCCCTCCGTCCCCATGTGAAAAAAGGATGAGTGGAAATTTTTCATTTTGGATTGGAGAAAGCCCAAAAACGCTGTTTGACACTAATTGGGTTCCATGGTTCCCAAAGCTTACGGGCAACCCGGCAGTTTTAGCAATGCTAGAAATCGACTTTTTTGGAAATGTAACATGTGGTGCCCTTTGATAATTTTCTCCTCCTTCAGCAGGATACCATATTTGAACCATTAACTCTCTGTAATCAGTAGGGTCAGTTGTATACACTTCACCTCTAGAGCTGTCTGTCCAAAAGTATACCTGTGTTCCAATATTATATTTTCCTTTTGGTGGATCAATAGACTCAAGGGGGACTAGAACGGATCCGACCAAAGCACACCCTTGTAGCGCCACAAAAATAAAAAATACGAATATTTTTAAAGTATTCTTTTGGTATAAAAAACTCACATCATAAATTACACTTTATCATTTACATCAAAAAGTGCAAAAAAATAACAGTAATATTATTGTAGTAATTGGTGCTCAGTGGGGCGACGAAGGTAAAGGCAAGATTACCGATTATTTTGCTGCACGCGCTAATTATATTGTTCGCTTTCAAGGCGGAAATAATGCTGGTCATACAATTATTCTTGATAACAAAACTGTTAAACTACATCTAATTCCTTCTGGCGTTCTCCACAAAGAATGCAAGCTTATTATTGGAAACGGTGTGGTGATTGATCCTCGCGTTTTAATAAAAGAATTAAATATGTTAAAAAAAGAAGGTCTTTCAACAAACCTGCTTATAAGCGAAAGAGCACATCTTATTATGCCATACCATGTAGATATTGATTATCACCTCACCAACTATCAAAACGAGCTGGCAGCAGGTAGCACTCGCTCTGGTATTGCTCCTGTTTATGCAGATAAGCTTTATAGACATGGGCTAAGGATAGCCGATTTATTAAATCAAGATTTATTTGAAACTCGCCTTAAGAAATCATTTGACTTTAATAAGGCGCTTGTTGAAAAAGTGTTTAATGAAAAGTTTAACCACAACTATCAAGAAATATTAAAAGAGTTTCTTGGGTATGGTTCTGTGATTAAACAATATATTGCTAATATTACAGAGGTGTTATCTAGCGCTGTTGAAAAAAACGAAAAAATTATGTTTGAGGGTGCACAAGGCGCCTGTCTGGATGTTGACCACGGGCTCTACCCTTATACTACGAGCAGTAACACCATAGCCGGTCAAATAGAAGCTGGTAGTGGAGTAGGGCTAAATTCATCAAAAAAAATAGTGGGAATTGCTAAGGCATATTTAACATATGTAGGTCGCGGTCCATTTCCAACGGAAATCAAGGGAGAATTGGAAGATAAAATTCGTGATGTTGGGCAAGAATATGGAACTACAACTGGTCGCGCTAGAAGAGTTGGTTGGATTGATCTAGTACAGCTTAAGTTTGCTAATCAACTAAATGACTTTTCTGAAATTATATTAACAAAAGTTGATGTTTTATCTGGTCTAAAAAAAATAAAGCTTTGTGTTGGTTATAAGGTAAATGGTAAAGACTTTGCTGGCGTTCCTTCTGATATTCATAATTTCAAAAACATCGAGCCTGTTTATGAATCACTTCCTGGTTGGGATTCTTTGCCTAACCACATTGAAAACCTGAATCAATGTCCCAATGAGCTAAAAAACTTTGTTGCCAGAGTTGAAAAGGTTGCTGGAGTTAAGGTGTCTTTAATTTCATACGGCCCTGATCGAAACCAAACTTTTAAAATATAATGATAGATAAACTTGCTAGTTGGGACACAATTGATTTTTCTTCTAGCTCGGATGCAGAAATCACAAAAACACTCAAAGAGTTAAATATTCCGCTAAGCATTGACGAAGTAAAAAAAATCCAATTTTCGTTCCTTAATAGACCAGCCACTTTGACAGAGCTTGTTTTATTTTCTATACAAGGATCAGAGCACAGTTCATATAAAAGCAGTAAAAATCACATAAAACACTTTGTAACATATGGCGATCATGTAATCTTGGGCGCTAAAGATGATGCAGGTATCGTTTCATTGTCTGTAGATGACAACGGAAATAGGTACGGACTTGTTGTTAGTCATGAATCGCACAATCACCCCAGCCAAATTGTGCCTTATGAGGGTGCTGCTACTGGAGTAGGAGGAAACGTAAGAGATGTTTGCTGTATGGGAGCAGAAGTAATGTCCTTGGGCGATAGTTTAAGGTTCGGAGATATCAATAGAAATAAAACAAAGTGGATAAGCGATGGTGTTGTATCTGGTATCGCGGGTTATGGTAATCCGCTTGGTATACCAAATATTTGTGGTGACTTATATTTTGACAAAGAGTATAATGAAAATTGTTTGGTTACTGTATTAACAGCCGGCATAGTTAAAGAAAAAAATGTAATCAGGTCAAAGGCTCCTAAAAATTCTGTTGACTATGATTTAATATTAGTAGGAAAACCAACAGATAATAGTGGATTTGGCGGAGCAAGTTTTGCATCGCTAGAACTTGAAGAAGAAAAAGAGCAGCAAAATAAGGGAGCTGTTCAGGAACCAAACGCATTTCTTGAAAGGCATATTCTAAAATCTACCTATGCTCTTTTTGACTTTTTAGAAGAAAACAATTTGATAAATAAGGTTGGTTTTAAGGATTTGGGCGCTGGTGGTGTTGCTTGTGCGAGCATTGAGCTGGCGGACGCTGCTGGGCTAGGTGCTGAAGTTTGGGTAGATAAAATTCATACTAGTATGCCGGAGATTGACGGTCACATTATCCTTTGTTCAGAAACACAGGAACGCTTTATGTGGGCGAGTCCAAAAGATTTAACACAAACCATTTTAGACCATTATAATAAGGTGTTTGACTTTCCAAATGTTTCAGTGGGCGCAAAGGCAAGTGTTGTAGGAAAAATTATAAATGAAAAGCATTATAGTGTTTTTTATAAAGATCAAAAAATTGTGGATGGTCCAATAGAAAAAATAAATGAAGGTTTTGTTTATAATCGCCCAATGTCTGAAAATAAAACCCAACTAGAAAACGATCCTCTGCCAGAAAAAATTGACTATAACAATTTAATGTTAAAAATTTTATCTCACGAAAACGTGGCTTCGCGCGCACCTGTTTATGAGTCTTATGATAAAAATGTTCAAGGTAGAGTTATCAATGAAAGAGGAAAGACAAACGCTGGTGTGGTTGCCCCTTTTGACTCAAAAAAATTTCCAAAAGAAATTAAAGATGATTGTTTTTCTGCTGCCCTTGCTCACAACCCTTCAATAGGTAAAATTGACCCCTATCTTGTTGCACAGCACGCTGTTATAGAGGCTTGTGCAAAAACTGTTTCTGTAGGTGCTTCCCCTCTGGCACTTACTGACTGTTTGTGTTTTGGAAATCCTGAAAAACCTGATCAAATGTGGCAATTTTCGCAAAGCTGTATTGCCATTAGGGAGACCTGCAGCCTTTTACATTTTAATGGAACAGACAATCTGCCAATCGTAGCAGGGAACGTAAGCTTTTATAACCAGAGTGGGAATCAATCTATTCCAGCAAGCCCAATGATAGGTTGTTTTGGGAAGGTTTCCAAAGACCAGGTTTTAATGAACGGATTTAAGTCTAGCGATGCAAACATATATTTAGTGGGCGAAACTCCTGAATTTATTGGTGGAAGCATCGTTGTAGATCTTTTGAATATAAAAAACACAAAGGTTAAAAAAATTGACGTACAAAAATATAGCAATATGTTAAACTCTTTTTTAAAAGCTAATTCAGAAGGTCTTGTAAGCTCTGGTAGTTATGTTGGCCTTGGCGGTCTGGCAACATCCCTTTGTAAAATGAGCTTTGTAAACAATGTGGGTTTTTCTATTGAAAAAGATATAGACAAAAACTTATTATTTAGCGAGAACTTTGCATTTATTGTTGAGGTTTCGGAAGAAAGCTCTTCTGCCTTTGAAGACATATTAAATAAAAACAAGTGTGCCTATAAACAAATTGGTAAAACTAATAAATCCAATAAGATTGTTGTAAAAAATTTCATAGACTTGGATGTATCTCAAACAAAAAAGACTTGGAAAAATGCTCTTAGAGAAAAACTTCAATAATGAATAAAAAAATTACCTATAAAGATGCTGGTGTTGATATAAAAAAGGCTGATGAAGCTATTGAAATGTCAAAGAAGGAGATTAGCAGCACTTTTAGTAGACATGTTTTGTCTTCGATTGGTGGCTTTGGTTCCATGTATTCGCTGAAAGATATATTTAATCATTATCATGATCCAGTTCTGGTTCAAAGCATTGATGGTGTTGGAACCAAAATGTCTGTTGCTATGGCGGCAAACAACTTTCAGTTTATTGGTCATGACNTNGTAAATGCNTGTTGTAATGATGTTGCGGCTACCGGNGCTNTGCCTTTNACTTTTTTAGANTATGTGGCAGGTAGNNATCTTNATAAAANCATTATTTCAGANATAATAAAAAGTGTTGCACAAGAGTGCAANGAACATGGTGTTTCTTTGGTTGGTGGCGAAACTGCTGAAATGCCTGGGACCTATCACAAAAANGAGTANGATTTAGTTGGGGTGGCTACTGGCATTATTGAAANAAATAACATTATTGANGGNACAAGNGTACAGGCNGGAGATGTGGCANTTGGAGTTTTTTCAAACGGCCTTCATACCAACGGCTACTCTTTGGCTAGAAAGCTTATNTTTGATACGCTAGGNCTTTCAACGTCTGANNCCCTGCCNGGTNACANCGTATCAGTNGGAGACTGCTTGNTGGCTCCACACACNAACTATAGCTCTTTAATCGGGCAANTTCTTAATAAGGGAATTAATATTAAAAGNATTTCTCATATTACAGGCGGTGGNTTGGTTGATAATNTTCCTCGNGTTATNCCTGAAGATGTNTCTTTGGAGGTCNATATTAACTCTTGGAATAAAATACCAATATTTGATTTNTTAAAAAANAACCTAGATATTGAAACNAAAGACTTATATCAAACTTTTAANATGGGGGTTGGCCTTGTGTTNATNGTAGAACAATCGGAAAAAGACAGGTTNATTTCNTTAATAGGTAAAGATAGTTGTAGTAAAATTGGTGTTGTTGTNAACGACAGNNTTAATGCGGTGCATCTTTATGGCTAAAAAGAAAATAGCCTATATTCAGTTNCCTGGTTCCAANACAGAAAACGAAACAAAAAACATTTTACAAAAACACGGTATGTTGCCGTTTGGACACCTTTGGAATGACTCTTCAGAGCTGTTAAATGATTTTGATGGTTTTATAATTTTAGGTGGATTTTCTTTTGAAGACAGGTCTAGATCAGGAATTATTGCATCCCTTGAGCCGGTTGTTAATGAACTAAAAAAACAAGCTGTGCTTGGTAAACCTGTTTTGGGAATTTGTAACGGTGCTCAAATTTTAGTAGAGTCTGGCCTTGTTCCAGGAAACAAGGAGTTTGACACCCTTGTTTCTTTAACCGATAATAAAAGAACGGTGGGTGGCCGTATTGTTGGAACGGGATATTTTAATAAATGGTGTTATATAAAGCCTTGCGAAGACGCGAAATCGGCTTTTATTAAAAAGGACGGAAAACCAATGAAGGTTCCTGTTGCACATGCCGAAGGTCGTTTTTTATTTAACGATGACCTTAAGGATGAAATATTAAAAAACAATCTAATTACCTATAAATATTGTGACTCAAAGGGGAATCTTTCCGGTGACTTTCCAACCAACCCTAATGGCTCGCTTCATAGCGCCGCCGCCTTAAGCAACCCAACAGGAAATGTGATGGCGATAATGCCCCACCCTGAACGAACATTAAAAAATGAAGCTGATGATCTTTTTGACAGTATGAAAAACTATATTGAGTCTGATTCTTCCTTTAGCTATAAAGCTCTAAATTTTAAATCAAAAAAATTAAGTATTCAAAAATTTAAAAAACTATCAAAAAGCAGTGAACTTCTTATTTCTACAATTATCGCTGACAACGAAGCTGCGTCGGTCGAAAAATGTATTCACAACCTGGGTGTAGACGCTAAAGTAAAAAAATATGTTCATTTTGAAGTTGATACAACTGAGAGTTTTGATATTGATAAAGTTATCTCAACCGACGTATTGTTTAACCCCAGCAAAGAATATATAGCTAAAATAAAAGAAGAGTATGGGGTGTGCAGGTTTTTGGTTCGTAACAAGGAAGACATTGTTGGGCAAAGCCTTACTCAAACTCTACAAGACCGCTTTGAATTGTCAGATTTAAAATCTATAAAAAGGGGTATTGTTTGGGAGGTTAAAATTAATTCACATTCAATAAAAAAAGACGTGGATTTAATATTAAATAGTCATATTTTTTCTAATCCTATTTCTCAAGAGTGTCATGAATATTGACAAAAAATATTAGCAGGAAATTAGCGACAGCCTGACTAATACAATTCATGATCCC
>NHBT01000018.1 GCA_002167805.1 Owenweeksia sp. TMED14
TAAAAGCTCGTTTTGTTTTTCAGTGTTATGTTCAAACATACATTTACCATGCAACTCTCTATCTGACCTCGAGTGAGCATCACTGCCAGGAGACAACAAATCTGTAGATATGTCACCCTCTCCTGCAACATAAGTGACAATTTTTATTTCCTCATCTATATCGGGAAGTTTGGTGAAAAACTCAGCATTAGCATAACTTTCTAAAACCTCTTTTGCGATATTATTGCCATTTTCATATGCTTTCTTTAGACGATTCATATCGTCATCATACAAGAAAAATTGAGTTTTTAAAACATCAGCAGCTTTTCTCTGGATATCCAAATCTTTCTTAAGAGAGAGATCAATTAAAACCTCAACCGAGGGCCCACCTTTCATATGTGATAATAACTCAAAAGCAAATGTGATATTAATATCTTCTACTATATGTTTACCAAGAATAATCTCTTTTAAAAAATTAGCTTTTACCCTTGCTGCACTTGTTGTTCCTGGTAAAACATTATAGACAAAAAAGTCCAATGATTTTTTTCTCAAAGAGCTTTTTACATCTTTAATATCTTTTATTATTTCTATTAATAAATCCGCATCGTCAATGGGCTTGGGTTTAAGCCCTTGAACACTTCGTTCTTCGATGTCTTTACAATAATTTTTATAGAAACTCATAAAAACCAATAATATTTTTAAAAATCAAATGTTTTATTAAAATAAATTTTATGATTNNNNTNTNTATTAACAAAAATACGAAAATAGAGCTAGTTTAATGGGCTTGAAGCAAAAGGTTATTAATTGTACAATACTGCTCAAACCAGAAATTTGAATTCTTTACTGGGCAATAAAGATCTTTTCTACCCATATTCCATCTATCGACTCCGATACGACAGTTATAAAACTACTTTTAAAAATATGAATCGGCATAGACCACTCAGACCCAACCCAATTTCCCGAGATAAGAATCTTACCATCTGAGTTATAAATGCTAGTTCTAGCTGCCAAAGAATTTTCAGGTCGAATTAAAATTAATTTATCCTTTGAGACAAAACCCATGTAACCTGATAAATAATTACTTTCAATAGAAATCCATAAATGACCCGCAAATATTGAGCTATCTAATTTTTGTTGATACGCATAATCCTTTAAAATTATACGCTGACCATCCTCTACCTGAACCCTAACCCAGGCAAATTGTAAAGAATCTTTATTCACAACACTGACACCGATATAACCCTCGTCATTGTTTTTCCATTGTGAATTTGGATCAGAGACGCTATCAAATCTATATTCAATAGTTCCAAAGTAATCATTAGGCGAAAAACCTTGCCATGAAGAGGAGGTCAGCGAAATATCATCCCCCACTTGGAGCTTATCTGCATAAAAGAAAAAACCTCGTTGTTGTCCGTGAAGAGCAGATCCTGAAGAATCAAACGGCGATATAATTGAGTGATCAATTAAGCCTGTAGAGCCCGTATCTCGATATTGGGTAAACCTGAAATCTAATATTGAATCATTATTTACATCCAAATCAAAAAAATCTCCATTCTTTTCAAGAGTTGTATCCGGGATGTCAACATATACATATTGAGCTTTAACCGGAGTCAAAAGCAANATATAAATAAGAGTGATCCAAAAAATTTTATTTATTTTCATTATTATGCAAATTTGCAAAAGTCCTTGCAACCTAGCACTACCTTTGAAANTTATATGTTAAAATTTTATCAAAAAATTACAATCGAATCCATCGTAATGGCTTATCAATCTCTTCGCTCTCAATCGCTTAGAGCCACATTGACAGCTCTGATAATTGCTACTGGAATTACGGCACTTGTAGGGATGTTAACAGCTACTTCTGTTATGGAAAGTAGTATTTCAGGTCAATTCACTACAATGGGCGCAAATACTTTCAGTATTCAAAGCGGAGGAATGATTCTAGAAGTTGGTAGAAATGGAACAAGACAAAAAAGACAGCCTCAAATTCCTATTCAAACGGCAAATTATCTAAAAAAGGAATTAAGCAAAAAGGGGCTTCCAACGAGTTTAAGTGATGACCTTCTCGGGACTGCGACAATCCGATATCAGGAAAAAGAATCTAATCCTAATGTGAGGGTTCAAGGAATCGATTTAAATTTCGCACGAGTAAATAGCATCGAAATATTAGAAGGTCGATATTTTTCTGGCGTTGAACAAAAAGAAGCTAGATCCGTAGCATTAATAGGTCCAGACGTAAGTAAAAAACTATTTAAAAATAGTTCCGAGGCAATTGCAAAAATGATTCGTATAAATGGGAAATCCTATAAAGTAATTGGAGTAACAAAACCAAAAGGGAACAGCTCCTTTATGGCTAGTGACAATCTTATCTATTTACCACTTATGACTGGCTTGAAAGATTTTGGATCCTCTAGTTCATCGATTGTCACCAGTGTTTTAGCGCCAAGTCCTGAAAAAATGGAAGCAGCTATTAATGAAGCAATATCATCTATGCGTTCAATAAGAAAATTAAGCCCGGGCGAGCAAAATAATTTTAATATTCGAAGAGCCGATAACCTATCTAGCATCCTTATAAACTCGTTAAAATCTGTTAGTATAGGAGCAGGTTTAATAGGATTTATAACTCTTTTAGGTGCATCCATTTCCCTAATGAACATTATGCTTGTCTCCGTAACCGAAAGAACAGGTGAAATAGGAACAAGAAAGGCCTTAGGAGCAAGTGAAAAAATCATAATAACCCAATTCCTATTTGAAGCAATATTAGTTAGTCTTGCTGGCGGCATTATTGGAATAGTATTTGGACTGATTGTTGGAAATGGGTTGGCTTTTATTCTCAACACTCCGATAGTCATTCCATTCCAATGGATTGGGTTGGCATTTATTGTTTCATTTTTTGTTGGTGTAGTCTCAGGTTGGTACCCAGCAAAAAAAGCTGCAAGACTAGACCCCATAGAAGCCCTTAGATATGAGTAAAAAGATTCACTCAGTTTCATCAACCGATTCCTTTCTAAGTCTTAGGAATTATGACTTTAAAAAAGTCTACTCAGTTGCCTATGCGTTTGCTCGAAGAGACCTTCAGTTACGTTATGTTCAAACTCGGCTAGGATGGTTTTGGTCGATTGGTCAGCCTTTGTTATCCGCAGGCCTAATACTCATTGTCTTTTCATGGATTGTGAAAATTCAAGCACCAGATGGTATTGATTACTCAATATATGCATTTGCAAGCCTTCCATCATGGCTATTAATGCAGCAAATTATATTGCAGGGCTCTCCTAGTTTGGTTCATAATCAGCATATAATATCTAAGGTTGCATTTCCTAGACAAGCATTACCCTTAAGCAAAGTTCTAGTCGGCCTCCTAGACTTTGGAGTTGCATCTATAATGTACTACGTTTTCAGGGGAGTTAAATTAGGCGTATGGGATTTTATGGTGTTTGATTTTTTATTTTATTCCTCTTGTACAATTTTTGCAGCTCTTGGCATTACTTATTGGATAGCTGCAATATCAGCGCGTTTTCGTGACTGGTTAGCCATTCTTCCCTTATTAATTCAGGGATTATTTTTACTCAGCCCAATTGCATACCCGTCCTCAAGATTGAATTCTTCATTAGGAGAAAATATTTGGGTTTTATACTTAAACCCAATGGTCGCGATATCAGACGGTTTTCGCTCTTTATGGCTAAAAACAGAATTATGGAATGAGAATATTTATATTTCCTTTATTATGGTTTTTTTGTTATTTGTAAGCGGATTTATTGCGATTCGATATGCTGAAAATAAAATGGTTGATACTTTATGAGCCTTTCCGATAACATCGCAATTCAAATCAAAAACTTGGGCAAAAAATATTACCTGAAGAGTTCAGAATCATGGGCCTTGAAAAATATCGACCTTAGCATAGAAACAGGAACTGCCTTGGGAATTGTTGGGCACAACGGAGCAGGGAAATCTACCCTTTTAAAGATACTTTCAGGTTTAACAAAACCATCGACNGGAAGTTTTAAGTATCGAGGGTCATTAACGAGTTTACTTGAAGTAGGAACTGGTTTTCATCCAGATTTATCAGGCATCGAAAATATTTATTTAAGTGCTGCATTAAATGGAATGAACCGAAAAAAGATTCAAAAAAAACTTAGTCAGATAATTGAATTTTCAGGAATTAGTGAAAATTATATTTATCAACCCATCAAGCATTACTCAAGTGGAATGAAGGTTCGTTTGGGCTTTTCAGTTGCAGCGCACCTAGACTCTGACATTCTAATTGTAGATGAAATTCTAGCAGTAGGAGATCGTAGTTTTCAAGAAAAATGTTTTCGAAATATGGAATTTCAGATAAACCAAAATGGAAGAACCGTTATTTTTGTTTCTCACAATTTATTCGCGCTAAAGCAATTATGCCCAAAAGCGATATTGTTAGAACAAGGAGAATTAACCCAATTTGGTGATAGTAAAAAAATATGTGAGACTTATATTCGGAACTCCACAAATGCTGTTAACCCTATTGATTTATCAAAAAGAAAAGACAGAAAGGGTTCAGGGAAAGTTCGAATAACAAAAGTCAAATGGAAGACAGAGATTCTAGAAACTGGAAAGCCGGCAATATTACATATTGCATATGAAGGGGTGGAAGACCTTAAAGATTTTAATATTAAAATAAGTATAAATGGTGAAGATGGTAGATTCCTATCTCCACTATCAATGCACAGTAATAATTTTAGACCAACTGTTTTGCCTGCAAGTGGAGATATAGAAATCCGCATTGAGAAACTTCCTTGGATGAAAGGAAAGTATTATGCTGACATTAGAGCCATTGAGAGAGGAATTGTTTGCGATGATCTAAGAGTGGCCTATAAATTTGAGGTTCACGGAGGCCATTATATTGAAGGAGGTGATGAATTCAATTCTAAGAAAAACGGAGTGTTTATTCCACACGAATGGAATTTCCCCAAATAAATCTCTTCAGTTCTCCGAGTATATTTTTTGAATATGAATTGGGTCCATTTTTATGATAAAAAAGCTTTTTCATATAGTCCGAGCCCTCAACGCTTGGCAAAGAATTGATTTTTTCCAAATCCCAATCAACGGAATCATAACCGTGACTTTGTAAAAAATTATTGAATATGGGGGTAAAAAAAATTACATCCTCAAGTGTGAACCAGCGGCGCCAATTTCCATATTGATTAGTTCTACTAACATGTTTAAAACTCTTACGGATATCATGCTCTAACTCCAGAGAAACTCCTAAATATTCTTCGAGATCTTTCCAATTCTTGTCAACTAAATCTTCATATTTCAGAATATACCAACCATTAAGTTTAAGGCCATTGATGAAATCAGTCATGAAATGTAAATTATGAGTGTACTCCTTGGCCCAATTCTTAATTACTTGGGGATCTGAACTAAACAATTTGTGAAATGGAACTTGATCCGGATTCTTTTCTTTTTTCTGGGATAAAGCTAGAGCCCTTTCAAAATCTTTTTTATCAGGATTATGACGATAAAACCAGCGATAAAAAAATGCCGAAATCCAACGATCTCTTGGATCACGAATCAAAAATATTTTTTTATCATAATAATCAAATGATTTTTTGGCCTGAGCTCCTTCCCAACCTGAATTCTTGTTTGCATCTGCATACAAGATTTTAACTAACATGTTTTCAGACTCATCCCAAAATTGACCATCATGGCGATGAAGTCGATTATTTTCGTCTTTACTCCTGGGCTCGAAAGATTCAACAAGTTTTTTATCCCTTGACATTGCCTGAGCAAGCAAAGAGAAAAGATACGTCGTGCCACTTTTTGGCAATCCATAAATTACTGTGCGCATAGAAAGCTGAAGGTAATGTAAATTCGGGGTATGCAGAAAGTTACACCAAAAGTTAGCGTAATAGTACCAAATTATATGCACGCAGACTATTTGAATAAGCGTTTAGAAAGTATTTCTCNCCAATCTTTTCAGGATTTTGAAGTCATACTTCTAGATGATGCATCAACCGACAAATCGGAAGTGACATTAAAAAAGTGGGCAAAAAATCATAAAAACTTTCAATACTTTCCAAACAAAAAAAATAGTGGAAGCACTTTCGCCCAATGGAATAAAGGTGTTGAACTTGCAAGAGGAGAATACTTATGGATTGCTGAGAGTGACGACTGGGCTGAACCAGATCTTCTCGAAAAATTAGTACTGGAACTAGAAAGAAATCAAAATGCCGTAATAGCGTTTTCTCAGAGTATGCTAGTGGAAAAATCGGGGAAACATCTGCATAATTTTAATGTACATTATCACAAAATTTTCAAAACAAATCGATGGAATAAGTCATATGTAAACAATGGCATAAATGAAATTGAAAACTTTATGTTAATTCATAACATAATACCCAATGCCTCTGCAGCACTTATTCGAAAAAGGTCTTATGATCAGGTTGGTGGAGCACCGGTAAATTGGAAACTCAATGGTGATTGGATGTTTTATATTAAACTCCTTGAAAATGGGGATATATGCTACATTCCAGAGACATTAAACTACTTTAGGGTCCACGACAAAACACAAAGATCACTCGCAAACAAAAGTGGTAGTGCATACAAGGAAATTTTAACAATTATAGATCATATTTGTACTAATCATAGTCCTCAAAAACAAAATAGAAAAAAAGCATATTCCAATGTCGCCTCTTGGTGGACTCATTCTTTATATCGCCAGTCTTGGAAAAAAGAAGACTTAAAGCCAAACTTGAAAATCAATTTTGATCTTTTTAGAAGATTTGTGACTCTCCGACCACTAATACTTCTTCATATTCCCTATGAAGGATTTATAAGAATTGCAGTATTCATTTTGGATTTTATTGGATTAAAAGCTCCTCTTCGAAAGCTTCTTCATAAATTATTTCCCAGTTATTTCATTCCAAATTCAATATGACCAAATTTCTCGACATAACTGTGATTATACCTTGCTATCAAGCGCAAAATACTATAATTGACACTCTAAATTGTATTCCCAAAGAATTAAGTATCATTTGCGTTGACGATGGGTCAACCGATAATACGTGTGAAATTCTGAAAAAATGGAAAGAGAATTCTACAATGAATAGAAAAATCATAACCCACAAGAAGAATCTTGGCTTGGGGGCAACTCGAAACAGTGGGATTTCTCGAGTTCAATCTAAATGGGTAGTATTTTTAGATGCAGATGATTTGATTACAAAAGATTGGTACCGAGAACTCAAAAACAGTTGGAAAGTCATAGAGGCTAGTCAGGGATGGTGTTGGAATCCATATCTTGAATGGAATTCAAGAACTAATGTAAAACGAAATAGAAGAACTGATTCAATATTAAATCACGAGGATCTAATAACTAAAAGACTTCCATTTTCTGCATCTGGAAGTTTATTCCGCAGAGATATTCTTGAAAAAGTTGATGGCTTTGATACAAATAGAGATCTAGAGGGTACGGAAGATTTAGACCTTTACATGAAGTTATATCGCATTGGAATTAGACCTTTGCAGTGGTCTAAAACTCCTCATACTTTATACAGAACAAACTATGGAATGACAAATAACTTAAAATTACATGGCGCGAAGTTATTCCAAAGAATCAAAGGATTTCATGAAAAAGGCTGGATATCAAACAATTCATTAAAACCTGCTAATCAAGAAATTTGGCGTCAAATTGCTCGTACAGAGCACAAAAGAGGTGAGTTTAAGGATGCCTTAAAATCATATAAAAAAGGGAAGCTTACTCTGAGCTCCATATTTTTGAGACTGATGGCAAAATCTAGAATAAAAATTTGACTAATCCGTCAATAGCTTCGCCCTTAGACCAGAATCCAGAGCTTCAAGAAATTCTTCAGTATTTAAATAATGAGAACCATGACTAATATTCAACCCATGAATACAAATAGCTAAATCTTTAGTCATTTTTCCTGCTTCAACAGTCTCAACACAGACCTCCTCAAGTTTTCTTGAGAAAGAAATTAAATCTTGATTATTATCTAATTTTCCTCGGTGCGCTAATCCCCTCGTCCAAGCGAATATAGACGCTATAGGATTAGTGCTAGTCGGCTTACCCTCTTGATGATGCCTGTAATGCCTTGTAACAGTTCCATGGGCCGCTTCTGCTTCCAATGTTTTTCCATCTGGAGTCACCAATACCGAAGTCATTAAACCTAAAGAGCCAAAACCTTGAGCGACTGTGTCAGACTGAACGTCACCATCGTAATTCTTACAAGCCCAAACAAAACCGCCTTCCCACTTTAAAGCGGATGCGACCATGTCATCAATCAGTCGATGCTCATAGTTGATTCCGACTTTTTCAAACTTTATTTTAAACTCATTCTCATATATATCTTGAAATATATCTTTGAATCGACCATCGTATTTTTTAAGAATTGTATTTTTTGTACTCAGATAAAGAGGCCACTTCTTTTCAAGTGATAAATTCATGCATGATCTTGCGAACCCGATAATAGATTCGTCTGTATTATACATGCCCATTGCGACCCCCCCTCCTTTGAAATCGTAAACATCAAACGATTGTGGACTACCTCCCTCAGGAGTAAAGGTCATAGTAAGCTTTCCAGGTCGGTCAACTACAATGTCTGTAGCTCGATATTGATCACCAAAAGCATGCCTTCCAATTACGATAGGTTTATTCCAGGTATTCACCAACCTTGGAACATTTGAACAAATTATGGGCTCACGAAAAACAGTACCACCAAGAATATTACGAATCGTTCCATTTGGTGACCTCCACATCTCTTTCAAATCAAATTCTATTACTCTATCCTCATCAGGAGTTATAGTTGCGCACTTAATTCCAACATTATATTTTTTTATCGCATTTGCGGCGTCAATAGTTACCTGATCATTTGACTTATCACGACTCTCCATTCCCAAGTCAAAATATTTGATGTCTATTTCTACATAAGGGAGAATGAGCTTATTTTTTATGAATGACCAAATAATTCTTGTCATCTCATCTCCATCGAGTTCAACTACTGGATTAAGTACTTTTATTTTTTTCATTTCTTGATTTCATTGTTTAAGCCTCTTCGAAAAAGGGATACAAACTTAATCTATATCGAGTTGAAATTCCTTTCTAAAATCGTCCAATTGGGGATTTTTTTCCAATAAAAACTGATAACGCTCTTCTGCCGTGTAAACAATTTTTGCATTACTGCCTGATTCTTCAACTTTGACAATAACTGATATTGCATCATTCTTGAGTTCGGTTCGAAGCAAAGGAATAATTTCACCCCTTGCCTCTTCAAAATATTTTGACTGCACTCTAGAGCCGACAGAAACTCGAATTTTAAAGTCTTTTTCCAAAATCGGATTAATTTGACTTAACAGCGCATAAATTACCTGACTGTTAATCATCATTTCTGTAATTTTTGGCCATACCAAATTCAAATCACTCTGATTAAATGATGTTAAAACCTTATCTGCTCTTATTTCTTCATCCGTCGATTCAACTTGAACCTTATGGTTTTTGATGGAACTAGATCTAAGTGAAAATGCTGATTTCCTTGATGAATTTGGGTTTGATTTAGTAGGGAAAGCTTCTTTTTCCGTTTCTATTATTTCTAGTTTCAGATCCGGTATGATTTCGCTTTTATTCGGGATTTCATCGGCAATAGGGAAATCTACTTTGTCTTGACTACTTGAAATCTTTTTAATCTTCTGGTCTGGCAGATCAGCAGAAATTTTATTTTCAATTACCTTGGGAGATCTTAAGGTTTTTTTTTTTAATTCATCATTCAAATGAGTTAATTCCCCAATATCTAGCAAGGTGACTTCAACTAATAATCTGGGACTTGATGTCTCAGAAATTTTTAAATCACAATTAGTCAACAACTTGAGCGAGTGGCCTAAGAAATTAGGGTTCATTCTACTTGATTGTTCACGATATTTTTCTTTCAAAGGACCAGAGCAATTCATTATTTCAATTGTCTCCGAGTGTTTCGCAAGTAATACATCTCGAATATGAGAGGCAAGACCATTTACAAATATTTTGAGATCAAAGCCCTGAGCTATCACTTTGTTTACGGTAAGAAACAATGCTGAGGCATCATGATTTACCAAATCATCTAGTGTTTTAAAAAAAATATCTCGATCTAAAATTTGAAGATTCTCTCGAACTAATTCGTAAGATATTTTCTGTTCACGAGAAAAGGCATGAATTCTATCAAAAATGGATAATGAATCTCTTAGTGACCCTTCTGATTTTTCAGCAATTAGATGAAGAGCTTCATATTCAGCTTGAACGTTCTCTTTNTCAGCAACCAATTTTAGGTGCTCTGCAATTGATTTTACTTCAATTTTCTTNAAATCAAAAANCTGACAACGCGATAGNATTGTTGGAAGTACTTTATTTTTTTCNGTGGTTGCTAAAATAAAAATTGCGTGCAATGGAGGCTCTTCTAGAGTTTTCAAAAAAGCATTAAAAGCTGCAGTTGAAAGCATATGAACTTCATCGATGATGTATACCTTATATTTTCCGACTTGGGGTGCAAACCTAACTTGATCGATCAACTGACGAATATCATCTACTTTATTATTGGATGCGGCATCAAGTTCGAAAACATTTAAGTCAAAACTTATGTCTGAAGAGGAGTGGACTTCATTAATTCGGTTGGCCAAAATTCTCGCACACGATGTTTTGCCTACTCCCTTGGGTCCGCAAAAAAGTAAGGCTTGGGGTATGTTTCCTGAAATTACTTCATGCTCTAAAGTATCAGTTATATGCTTTTGACCTACAACTTCATCAAATGAAGATGGGCGATATTTTCTTGCTGATACAACATAGGGCACATCCATTCCTCAAAGCTAAGGAAGAGATTCTAGTTTAGTGGCCAGAATTGAAAGCTGGCAAAGAAAATTATTTGAAATATGATAATTGCCGAGGCTGTATTGTTTTTTTCAGAGGGAATTTTATCAACGAGAATCCACTGGATCGATGCAGCGGTTAAGGCCCAGCCGATATAATTTAAAATTCCAGGACCCGAGCCTGAAAAGATCCAAAAACGCAAATCGACTGCAACAGGTTCCATTAACAAATCAACTAATAGCAATAGTATAACAGCAGCAGAACACCTTAAAAGTTTGGAAAAATCTCGAAAGTAAAAAGCACATATTTGGCCCGCTGACCATGAGAGAACAAGCCAATTTAATCCCATTACCCAAGGAACACCCAGAATTTTTGAGCCTAACCCTTCCAAATACAGGTAGGTGCCGAAAGGCAACCCTGTTTTAACTCCAATGATTTCAACTAACAATCCAACAATAAAAGTTAAAAAAAGTCGAAATTTCAGAGTTTCTGTCTTTACAGAAGTTATATAAAGAGCTAAAAAAGAAAGAATTAAAGTAATTGGAGATAAAATTGAAAAAAGACCGAAATACTTCGAATGAAAACCCAGAATGCCAACAGCATAAATAATTCCTAGAACAGAAATGTTAATTTTACTTTTCATTTTTTGTTTTTATTTCTCAAGATCATGTTTTGAATACTTTTGTTGCATACGAAGATTACAAAAGTAAAACCTTCAGCTTACGTTTCGCAACAAGCGTTGTAGTAAAAATAATTAACTTAATTTTCTGATAGCAACATTCATAATTTTTTTATCACATTGAATACACAATTAGGTTTAGATATATTTTTTGAATCAAATAATGTTTCAAATAAGGAATACACGCAAACTTTTCTTACCTTTGCCGCCCTAATTTCACTAACAGATGAACCAATACGAAACCGTTTTCATATTAAATCCCGTCTTATCTGAAGATCAGATAAGGGAAGCGGTTGATAAGTACACAGACTTCCTTAAATCTAGTGGAGCTGAAATTATCAACGTTGAGAAATGGGGATTGCGCAAACTAGCGTATCTCATTGACAAAAAAAAGAGTGGCTTCTACAACCTACTCGAATTCAAAGCTCCAACCAATATTATTTCTCCTTTAGAGGTTGAAATGAAACGCGATGAAAGAGTCTTAAGATTCTTGACCGTTGTTTTGGATAAAAATGGAATTGAATATGCTTCAAAAAGAAGGGATAAAGTCAAAAATTCTTAATAATTTATTGTCATGAGTACTTTAGAATCAAATGCAGGCAACCAATCAGAGATTAGATATTTACAGCCAATCGCTATTGATGCCAAAAACAACAAAAAATATTGCCGCTTCAAAAAGTATGGAATAAAGCACATTGACCACAAAGACCCGACTTATCTCCTACGCTTTGTTAATGAACAGGGTAAAATTTTACCAAGAAGAATCACTGGAACTTCCCTTAAATACCAGCGCAAGCTTGCTGTAGCAATCAAACGAGCTCGGCATCTAGGCCTTATGCCATACGTAGCTGATAACCTTAAATAGTATTTGACATGGATTTAATTTTAAAAACAGACGTTGAGAACTTAGGTTATAAGGACGACCTAGTTTCTGTAAAAAATGGATATGGCAGAAATTTCCTAATCCCACAAGGGAAAGCTGTTTTTGCCACTCCGTCTGCAAAAAAAATGCTTGCAGAAGACATCAAGCAGAAAGCTCACAAAGAAAAAAAGATTATCGATTCAGCGAAGTCAACTGCAGAAGGTTTGTCTAGAATCGAATTAAAAATATCTGCCAAGGCTGGCAAATCCGGAAAACTTTTCGGTGCAGTGACCAATTCAGACGTTTCTGATAAACTTAATGAAGTGGGCCATTCAATAGAAAAGAAATACATCCAGATACTTGGCGGAACGATTAAAAGCGCTGGGAAGTATTCTGCCAAAATTAGGTTACATCGAGAAGTAATTGCAGAATTTCAGTTCGAAGTCACCGCGAAGACTAAATAATTTTTTTCTTGTTAGCCTTATTTCTATGGCTTAGGTTTTTCTAAATTCGGAATATGAATTTACAGACAAACCAAAATGAAAAATGGATAGGGTTGATTGCAGGAATGGTTTTAGCATTTCTGCCGAGCTTTGAAGCTTTTTCATCATTGGGAGATCCAGGTCATTGGCCTCTTCATCTGGGGTGGAGCCTATTTGGAATCGGAATTCTAGGTTACATAACTAGAGTAAATAATAGATTTATTTTATCTCCGATATTAATTGTTTGGTTACTACTCGTATTATGGTCATTTATTGGATATTTTACAGCTCCAATAACTGCATTTTCGGAATGGAAATTATCATCTTTTAGATATCTTGGTTATGCAGGTTTTCTTTTTATTGGAATCAATCTCAGATCCAAAAATGGAACCATTCATCCTTTGATATCAAATTCAATTGTCGGATTCGGAGCTATTGTATCTATTTACTTTTTAGTTGAATTTTTGAAAACCAAAAATGGAATTTTAGACCCTTACTTAATTTCCGGAATATTAGGTCATAAAAATTTCAATGCGTCTGCGATTGCTATATCTATACCAATGAATATTCTACTCATATACCAATCCTCTCGGAATAAATGGCTATTTACTGCAATACTCATTTTGAGCCTAATTTCAATCGCTTTAACGCAAACAAGAAGTATTGTCTTAGCTGGAGTTCTATCTCTATCAATTATTTTACTAAACGGTTGGAAACCAAACAAAAAAATATGGATACTAATTGCCACAGCAATGCTGGGAATTTGTTCTTTTCTATCTCATACTGAAATACGAGAACGATTATTTGACTCTACAAATATGAAAATAAGAGGGGTCTTCTGGAGTCACTCCTTAGAAATGGCTAAATCTTCTCCATTAAGCGGAGTTGGTAGCGGGCAATGGCGGATTCAATTCCCAAAATATGGCCTGCAAGGAACCAATCCAAGCGTTGCAGAAGGTATAACAGCTGAAGTAAGACCACATAACGATTTTCTTTGGATTCTGTCAGAAAATGGAAGTATTGGATTCCTAATCTTTATAATTTTCATTATTTACTTTTGGATTACTTGGCTCAAAAAAAGTGAAAGAAACATTTCACATCATTGTTTGGGCGCCACTTTAATAATCGTTACGGTTTATTCTTTTTTTGAATTCCCATTAGAGAGAATAGCAGTTTACGCTCCATTTATGTTGACAATGGGATCATTGGTTAAAAGAGAAAATAAATTGAATATAATTTTACACCAAAAATGGACGATTATTATCGTTTTTGGATTTCTATCGTTGCTCGCGTATTCGAGTTTAAAAGCCATTGAAGGAGACAAAAACAACCAGGCTGTGTTGAAAAATAATGCCAATAAAGCCTCGGATAAGATTCAGGAAAGTGTTTTGGCAGCCCAAAACTCGTGGAATGAACTTGATCGCTTTGGGAATCCGTTACCATATTTTTCAGGGATGGGTAGTATGTTTTCAGAAGCACAGAGATCGAAAAATAAAAAGTTTGGACCTAAGAACTTCGTAAAAGCAGAAAATCTTTTTCTTCAGGCCCTAGAAATTCACCCAAACCACGTGGTGACAATTTTTCAACTTGGTAACCTATACAGCTACAGAGGGCAATTGCAGGAAGCTCAAAAAACATATGAAAATCTTTTAAAAAAATCTCCAAGACACCCCGGCGGACAGATAGCGTATGCCAAGACTTTGCTAAAATTGGATAAACCAGAAGCAGCTTCCCGAATATTAATATCCGCCTTTCTGGAAGAAAGATATTATCAATCAAATAATTTCAAAAATCTTGTGACTGAGTCTCTAAGAAGATGTCCTAAAAACACTTCACACAAAGGATTAATTACTGTTATCAACGATCGAGAAATTTTAAGTGATTCACAGCTTTTTCAAAAGTTTCAAACGTTTCAAGCCGAAAAAAGAAAAAGGAATTATTGAATCTCTATTAAAACCGGGCAGTGATCACTGCCATACTCATCATTTAAAATATCTGTTTTAA
The DNA here is from genome assembly GCA_002167805.1 of Owenweeksia sp. TMED14. Taxonomy (GTDB): domain Bacteria; phylum Bacteroidota; class Bacteroidia; order Flavobacteriales; family Schleiferiaceae; genus TMED14. The sequence goes on from NHBT01000018.1 coordinate 14,832, forward strand.
CTACTCTTGGCATTAAACGCTCCGAAACCAAATGATAATCTAGTCTCCATCCTATATTTCGAGACCTAGCTCCTGATCGCATGCTCCACCACGAATACTTTACTATCTCAGGATTCATCGATCGCCATGAATCAATAAAACCTTTTTTAAGAAGATTATCTAGACCGTCAATTTCAGTTTGAGTGTAGCCTGGCGTTCTATTATAATTACTTTTTGGGTTAGCCAGATCTATTGGTTTATGAGCTACATTCAAATCTCCACAGTATACTAGTGGTTTTTTATTATCATATTCTTCAAGAATCTTCGAAATTTCAATATCCCAATCACTCCTATTTTTTAACCTGGACAGATCACTTTTAGAATTTGGAACATATGCCGTAGCTACGTAATACTCCGAAAATTCAGCAACAATAAATCTACCCTCACCATCATGTTCTTCGATTTTGACACCGATTCTTACAGATATAGGCTCCGTTTTTGAAATTAAAGCCGTCCCGCTATAGCCCTTTTTGATCGCGGAATGAGCGATAACATTATAACCCGAACCAAATAAAACCTCAGAGACTTGTTCTTCTGTTGCCTTTGTTTCCTGAAAACAGACAATATCGGCATCCCATTTTTTTAGTTGATCTAAGAGACCTTTAGATCCTGCGGAGCGGATTCCATTTACATTCCATGATATTATTTTCATAATGTTAAATTAATGATGACCAAATAAATTTTACTTTTCAATTCAAGTTATTCAAACTACATATTACGACGATATTGACCACCAACTTTAAACATTACATTCGTTATCTGGCCAATTGTACAGTATTTAACAGCCTCCATAATAGAATCAAAAATATTTTCATTTTTTAAAGCCGCCATTTGAATATCCTTGAGAACTTTATCCGCTTTCTTTTTCGAGGCATCAGTGACGGTTTTAACCATTGAAATTTGATTCTCTTTCTCATTTTTTGTGGCTCTAATAACTTCACTTGGAATTAAAGTCGGTGAGCCTTCTTTACTTAAAAAAGTATTTACCCCGATAATAGGATATTCTCCAGTATGCTTTTGCATTTCGTAATGCATTGATTCCTCTTGAATCTTACCACGTTGATACATTGTCTCCATAGCACCTAAAACCCCTCCTCTCTCATTTATACGGTCAAATTCAACCATTACAGCTTCCTCCACCAATTCTGTTAGTTCCTCTATAATAAAGGAACCTTGTAAAGGATTTTCGTTTTTTGCCAAACCTAGTTCATTATTAATAATCAATTGGATAGCCATCGCTCTTCTAACACTTTCCTCTGTTGGCGTGGTTATAGCCTCGTCATATGCATTGGTATGTAAAGAATTACAATTATCGTAAATAGCATATAGAGCTTGTAGAGTTGTTCGAATATCATTAAAACTAATCTCTTGAGCATGTAAAGATCTTCCTGAGGTCTGAATATGATACTTTAACATTTGAGCTCGATCATTTGCCCCATATTTTGACTTTAGAGCTTTTGCCCAAATCCTTCTTGCCACTCTCCCAATAACTGCATATTCAGGGTCAATTCCATTGGAAAAAAAGAAGCTTAAATTCGGTCCAAATAAATTTATATCCATACCTCTGCTTAGATAATATTCAACATAGGTAAATCCATTTGCCAAAGTAAAGGCTAGCTGAGTTATTGGATTCGCTCCTGCCTCGGCTATATGATATCCGGAAATGGAAACAGAGTAAAAATTGCGAACTTTATTTCTTATGAAATATTCTTGAACATCTCCCATCAAACGCAAGGCAAATTCAGTTGAAAAAATACAAGTATTTTGAGCCTGATCTTCCTTCAAAATATCTGATTGAACTGTTCCTCGTGCTAAATTCAATGCTTTATTTTTAAGCTTTGCATATATATCAGATGGCAAAACTTCATCCCCTGTGACCCCTAATAAAAGAAGCCCCAGACCGTCATTACCTTTTGGTAAGGCACCATTATATTTTGGAGGATCAAGTCCTAAGGATGCATATTTATTTTTTTTAAAACGCTTAACCTGATCAATTAATTTATTTTTGATGATATATCGCTCGCATTGCTGATCAATTGCTGCATTCAGAAAAAAACCTAAAAGCATCGGAGCAGGGCCATTTATAGTCATTGAAACCGAAGTCATAGGATCACATAAGTCAAAACCAGAATACAATTTTTTTGCATCATCTAAACAACTGATGCTGACTCCCGCATTTCCAATTTTCCCATAGATATCTGGTCTTCTGTTGGGATCGTGGCCATAAAGAGTTACCGAATCAAATGCAGTCGAGAGTCTTTTAGCGGGAGTCCCCATAGACAAATAATGGAATCTCTTATTCGTTCGTTCGGGACCACCTTCGCCAGCAAACATTCGTGTTGGATCTTCATTATTTCGCTTAAAAGAATAAATTCCTGAAGTGTAGGGGAAAGACCCGGGTACGTTTTCCTGTAAAAGCCACTTCAAAATATCTCCCCAAGATCTGTAGTTTGGAGTAACAACTTTTGGTATTTTTTGATTTGATAGACTAATGGTGTGAGTATCAACATGAATTTCTTTTCCTCGAACCTCATATGTGTATTTATCAGAAGTATAACGATTTTTAAGATCCTCCCATCCTTGAATCGCCTGCCAGTTCTTGGAATCCAAGTTCATTTTGAGTTCTTTTTGTGCTTTTTTAAGCTCTTCTAAAGATTTATTGTTATCAGCTTCTTTTATTTTTTTTAGTTCCGCGATAGAGCGATTAAAAGAATATAAAATATCTGCGATATTCGATTGATTTTCAACCCAAAGATTGTAATCTCTTACACTTTCAGAAATCTCACTTAAGTATCTACTTCTATTCCCCGGAATGATATAATTTTTTTCACTTTGCCCCCCTTCTCTCGAGGAACTCGTCGAGAATTTCGTAGAAGGAGATTTCTTTGACATAAGAGTAAAAATCGCTTTGTAAAGAGTATTTGTTCCTGGATCATTGAATTGAGAAGCCATAGTTCCAAAAACTGGCATAGAATCAAGATACTCTTCCCATCGGTTTTGATTTCTTTGAACTTGCTTTTTAACATCCCTTAATGCATCTAAGGCACCTCGCTTATCTAATTTGTTGAGAGAAATAAAATCAGCAAAATCAAGCATATCAATCTTTTCTAATTGCGTTGATGCGCCATACTCAGGAGTCATAACGTAAAGAGAAACATCTGAGTATTCCAGAATTTCCGTATCAGATTGGCCGATACCACTTGTTTCAAGAATAATGAGATTAAAACTCGATGATTTCAAAATTTTTAAAGCATCGGAAATGTTTTTACTCAAAGCAAGATTACTTTGACGGGTAGCAAGTGACCTCATATATACCCTAGGATCATTAATTGAATTCATTCTAATCCGATCTCCCAATAATGCACCACCACTTTTTCTTTTAGTGGGGTCTACAGACACTATAGCGATTTTATGATCAGGATTATCCTCTAAAAATCTTCTAACCAACTCATCTACCAATGAACTTTTTCCAGCTCCACCGGTGCCAGTAATGCCCAGGATAGGAGTTTTACTTTTTTCATATTTCTCCTGAAAAATTGAAGCAGATTCCGAAAAAACTTTCGGAAAATTTTCTGCACATGATATGAGTCTCGCAATGGATTTTGGAACTCTATTGAGTCCTGGCTCAATGTGATCTTTTATATTCTCTCCTATTGGATAGTCACACTTTTTAAGCAAATCATTTATCATTCCTTGCAGACCCATTAATCTACCGTCATCAGGGTGATAAATCCTTGCGATTCCGTATTCTTGTAATTCCTTTATTTCCTCAGGAAGAATGGTCCCGCCACCACCGCCAAATATTTTAATTTTTTTACCTCCCAATTCTTGAAGTAAGTCATACATATACTTAAAATACTCTATATGACCTCCTTGATAGGACGTCATTGCGATAGCATTCACATCTTCTTGAATAGCAGTCTTGACTACATCCTCGACACTTCGATCATGACCTAAATGAATAACCTCAGCACCACTTGATTGCAGAATCCTTCGCATGATATTAATGCTAACGTCATGACCGTCAAATAATGATGTAGCAGTAACGATTCGAATTTTATTTTTAAGTACGTAAGGTTTGGTATCTGCCATTGATCAATTCTTAAAAAAAACAAAGATACATGGATAGCCCTACCGTTGGATTAGNGTTTCNTTGGTACTGATTAATGTACTTTTTNAATTATTTAGCNCACTTTAAAAAAATCCGAAGGTAAAGTAACATACTATTCATGATTTATACCTTCTGGAAACCCAATAAGAAAAAGTCTACTTTTTGCCCGAGTAAAAGAAGTATAAAGCCATCTCAAATAGTCCTTTTGTGCGGGATTTTCGATATAAGGTCTTTCAACGAAAACATCATCCCATTGTCCACCTTGAGCCTTATGAGCTGTTAATGCATACCCGAATTTCAATTGTAAAGCCTGCCCATAAGGATGATTCATGAAAAAATCAGANCGTCTAGAATTAGGGAGNCCAGAATTTTTGAATTCAATCATAATCTCGGAATGCAGAAGATCTGATTGCTCCCGGGACAATCTTGCACTGTTGCTATCCAGAGTATTCAAAATAATTTTAGCCTCAAAATTAGGTTCATCAAAATCCATCCATTCAAGGGATGCATCAGCAAAGTGCAATCCATATTTATTTTCTTCATTTCTCCAAGAAATTATTTTAAAAATGTCCCCATTTGCAATAAAGTCAGGGCCCGAATCNTTATCCATCCAAAATTCATTATTTTGGACTACCATTACCAAATCCCCAGCATTGATAATATCNTCGTATCCAAGCAATCTAGTTCGTATTTGACGGTTATATAAGACGGCTCTGGAATTCGACCTTGTAATTACAACGGAATTAAATTCTGAATGACCAAATGAACTTTCAAAATAATTATTTAGATCGAAAAGATCATTGACGAAACATACTTCATTACTTGGTTTTAAAACCGGATAATAAATATGTTTTGCAAACATGGCTTTCCTTAGGGCATCAGCGCAATCTATAATTCCTGATTTTTCATCTTGACGCATTATTTGTTTTAGCATTGTGCATGAGCAATTTATACCAATTGTCCTCAATTTTTTAATGTCTAAAGCCGGACTATTGATTTGACCTACAGGTGGAAGTTGAGCATTATCTCCAACTAAAATGAGTTTGCAATTTTTTCCAGATTTTAAAAAATAAAATAAATCTCCCAACATGTTTCCATTCTCTCCATTATCAGAAATCATAGAAGCTTCATCAATTATAAAAATTATATTTTTTCCACGATTTTCTTTNAGGATGCGCTTATAGTATCCATCTGGCCCTCTGACGGTTTTNTATATCATTCGATGAAGAGTCAATGTATGCAATCCCCAGACTCCTTGTAAAACTTTAGCTGCTCGTCCTGTAGGTGCGGCTAAAACTAATTTCCAACCATAATTTTCTGCCACTCTTGCCACGGTACGAGCCAATGTAGTTTTACCTGTACCGGCATATCCCATTAAAATAAAAACATCATTTAAACTTAAATTATCAACGTTGGGGCACAAGAGATCCGAAATATCCCTAAGCCCCTTGTTCTGGTCTCTAGTGGGTGTCTCGGGGAACTCTTTTAAAAAAATATTATAAAGTGTATAAGAATTCACAGTCATGGATCAAGGTAGCAAGGTAATATTTCATAATTTCGCTACGAAAACTTTTTATCATGACTTCAAAAAATATTTTTTATCTAAGAATCGCATTAGGGATAATTACATTGATTTTATCCTACAGAATTTACAGAATCATNATGCANCCGATTGAGTTTGCCTCGATTAAAGAAAAACGTTATGAGAAAATAACAAACCGACTNGAGCAATTNAGAGAAGCCCAATTAATATTTAAGTCTGAGTATAATCAATACGCAAACAATTTTGATGATTTAGTTTCTTTTCTTCAAAATGCGCAAGTAAGCATAATTGAGAGGAAAGACAGTTCCTTCATGAGATATGATAAAGTTTATCAAACCGATATGCTAAAAGACACGATTATTTACAGAATTATCGGTCAAACATCTGCAAGAGATAAATTAATTTCTTCCAACCCAGAGNTATTTNAAGGAAATTTCAGTNTTTCTGATCTGCGTTACATACCTTTTGCAAAGGACTCAACAGAGTTTAGTATAGCNACNGGTCATGTGGATAGGAATGGTGTTCGAGTTCAAGTTTTTGAAATAAAAGCACCGAATACAGATTTTTTTCATGACATCTATGATGATTATNAGTCTTTAATACTANGATTACGGATAAATGCTTTAGCCATAGGGTCACTTACAGAACCAACCTTAAGTGGAAACTGGAAATAATTTTACTCCTCNAGAGTGGATTTTTTTCCCCGAGGCAGATTCATTCTCAAAAGATCAAGTTGTAATTGTAATTGGTAAGTCTGATGGTGTGGATTTCTTGATTTGTAATGAATCAGACAATAGACCTCTTGGTTCAGTTATCTCTATAGATTTTCAGGATTTTAAAATTTGGTATGATAAGCATCATTCAAAATTCTCTCGGTGCCTTCTTTTTGGCGAAGAAAGATTTGGCGCNTGGTATCCAGANGATTGGGTAAATAATGACCTNGATTGGCTAAAACCCNTAGATCCCNACGGAAAAAATTGGAATAGTTTGAAAATTNNCTTTGGTATNGAACTATATTTTAGATTCCCTGCAGAATTACCGGATACAATTGACTTCTATCCAATGATGGCTCAAAATGCTAATCGATGGTTAAAAAATGGCAAGGAAAGTGTAAGAGTTCACAAAAATGGGAATCGAATGGAAATTGCCGTAATAAAAAAAAATAAACTAGATATTCACACAATATTTAATGTTAAAACAAGTAATGAAGCAGCATATAATTGTCTTTTAGTATACGATCAATCAGGAGTCCACACAGAACATACACCTTTGATTTGGGAGGGTCAAATGGATGAAATTGCTTGGGCAAAACTTAGACCATTCATAAAAAAAATTGATACTTCATATTCTCATCCCTGGTCAGCCTTGTCTGTACTAAACAATTAACCGATGAGAATCATTAGAGGACGAAACAAGGGGAAAATACTTAATGCCCCAAAAAACCTTCCAATACGACCTACAACAGATATGGCAAAAGAGGGGATTTTTAATATCCTCGAAAACCACTTCGAATGGGATTCAATAATGGCATTAGATTTATTTTGCGGATCTGGAAATATCAGCTTCGAATTGGCGAGTCGCAGATGTCACAATATTACATCTGTAGACTCCCACCCTAATTGCATTCGACACATAAATAAAATTTCAAAGGAACTTGAGTACAATGAGATTCAAACCGTGCTAGCAGATGCGATGGTCTATTTGAGTCGTCAAAAAATAAAATGGGATTTTATTTTTGCCGACCCCCCCTATGATTTTAATAATTATAAAGAACTAATTTTTAAATCTATTGAGAGACTAGAAAATAATGGGATTTTTATCCTTGAACACGGAGGAAATAATAACTTTCACGAGTATGAGAACCTAAAAAGTACAAGAAAATATGGTAGTGTAAGAGTTAGTGTTTTTCAGAAATCATCCATTTCATCCAACTCTTGATAGCCATTGAACGATGACTTAATTTTTGTTTTTCCATAAAAGACATCTGAGCAAAGGTAAAACCCTCGAACTCGTGTGGAGAAAAAATAGAGTCATATCCAAAGCCATTAACCCCATATTCTTTGTCTGTTATATAACCTTCGACCCAACCCTGAAATATATTGGAACCGGCGTTATCCCTAAATGCTAATACCGTTCGAAATTTCGCATTTCGATTTGTCTTAAACTTCATTTCTTCCAATAATTTAATTCGATTAGCAGAATCATTTTTTGCAATCCCTGCATAGCGAGCAGAGTGCACCCCAGGTTGACCAAAAAGAACATCAACTTCGAGGCCACTGTCGTCTGCAAGAGTCGAGATTCCTGTTTTTTTAAAAACAAAATCTGCTTTTTGCAAAGCATTTTCTTCAATAGTATCCCCCTCTTCAACAAGCTCTTTATGAATTCCAACTTGATCTAATGTGTAAACCTTCCATTCCTTTGGTAACATATCTCGGATTTCGGTAAGTTTATTTTTATTTTGAGTTGCTAACACTAGTTTCATTATAATCTGAAATCAATTATGACTAATATGTCCTTTCACTCCAAAGAACACTGGGTTCAAGGCTTGGAAAAAATGCGGTATACATCGTAGAAGTCCCTCATTTTTTCTATGAATGTTTCGATAATCACGTTATTTTTTGATGAAAAAGAAATAAACCATTTAAATGAATAATTTTCAAATTCAAATACCTTTAAACTCTGTTTTTCTTTTTTATTGAGTTTATGAGACTCTGACTCCGGCAATAAAACAAGACCGAGACCTCTCCTGCCTGCGGAAATAGCTGAGCTCCAATGACCTTCGGGTAAAAGAACTCGTTGAAAATCTGACTGAACACCCGATTCATAAAGCTTTAAGCTTAATTGTTTATTTGCTGTAAAAATAGAGCTTCTGGATCCTTTTAAATCGTGGAAATTTACTTTTTGAAGTTCCTTTAAATCATTATTAGCAGTCATAAAAAGACAAATATTTTCACTGAATAAAAGCTGATTATTTGAATTCTCAGAAGGTTCTTGATAACTAGAACTAATAATTATATCGCAATCATTATTCAACAAACCCTGGCCTAATTTAGTTGGATTAATATTTATAATTTCAACTGAAATCTCTGGATTAAACTCGTTGAAATAAATCAATGTATCAGCTAACCATTTTGGCTGCTCGAGTGACATCCAACCTAGTTTCAATATTCCACTAATGGGATTTTTTAAGTTTTCTACTGCAGAATACAACTCATTTGTTTCATGAAGAATTCGCTTTATTTGAAAAAATACATTTTCCCCAACTTCTGTTAGCTCTAGCGGCTTCAAAGATCTATTTATTAAAACTACACCCAATGTCTCTTCCATTTTGTTCATCTGAGAGCTNAATGTGGGTTGAGAAACNGAACATTCTTCTGCAGCNCGGGCAAAGTTTCGATACTTTTCTAANGCCACGAAATATGACATTTGAGTCAGACTTACAGAATAGCCCATCTTTGGTATCTTATGTATGGTGACAATTGAGCTCCAAAGCCCGAATAATATCTGGCTAAACCCTCTTCTTTNCTGCCTTCAAAATCGAGAATCTCCCACCTTCCACATCCAAACAAAATCAATTCATTGATCAAATGTGTCATAGCATTACTCTCTCTTCCCTGATCTGAAACTGCGCTAAAAAGGAGTGTCATTCTATTACCCGAAAAAGTAATAAATACACCTGCTTGGAAGCGGTTACCTGGACCATAAACAGTCCAAACGGCACCCTTTCCAATGTGTAGAAGGTGGTACATGGTTTGTCGGATTGTATCAATAAAATTTTTTGAGACACCATAACGGAGTGCTTGTCTCTCACTAAATTCCCGAATCAAAGTATCAGGGGTATCGTACTCGAACATGGTTAGTTCATATTTTGAAGATGACTTTAGATTCCTTTTAGCTTGATTACTAAAACCATTATATACTTTTTCATAATCATTTGAGAGAGTTAATTCATAATTNGGAATTAAGCTAAAGCGCTGTAACCTNNAGTTCTTAAAATGCCAATTCTCTTTTTTAACATCCCAATCTTTTGGNCGGTGAAAACAAATATCCACTTTTTTAAAAAACCCNGGAAATTGATCTAAAGCTTTNAATATTTCCCCNGATTTATTTGCAGATTTTCCTATCGGTCCCCACTGCTGAATTCCAAAAGGTAAATAACCGGACNTAAAACCCATNANTCTTTTATAAGCCATAGGTAAGGCAATATNCTCACCAATCATNGCTCCCCATTCGATTCCCAGCGAATCACCATAAGCCTCAGTATCGTAAGGAAATTTTTTCTCNGAATCTGTATATAAAGATCTCCAAAATTCGCTATCCCACTTTCCCTCAACCCACTTCATGGTTTCCAGACTTTTAAAAATTCTTTTAATCCTATCACCCAATTTTCATATTGTTTATTTTCTTTNTCTATAGACATATTNGGACCAAAAAACCTCCAATGAGATGCTATTTGAATACNAGANCCATATCNAGACGCATGAGAATTCCATTCTAATAAAAAATTCAATAGNTCATTTTGAGAAAGATCTTTAAGATTTTGGTCCATTATTGAGACAGGAAACCAAAGTCTATGAGGTAAGCCATATTCATTAAATGCACCCCGATTATNATCAAGCCATATTGGAATTGGGACTGCAACTCCCGCNCGATAACCGCACTTTCNTGGAAATTGCATACTCCAGTCTTCTTGAATTAATGTTTTATCAATTGCGGAATANATATTGGGAATTTTCATTTTTAAATAATGAAACCTTAAACGCACCACTTTTTGATTTATTAGTTTNGNTAAAATACCTGATTCTCTTTTTATCCAATTAATTCCNNTTTTATCTCCACNATAAGANGGATGAATACCNATGCCAGGNAAGGCTTTAGATATNTTNTTNAATCCCTCTTTCACGTTAGAGTTAGAAATAACAGCTCCTCTATCAAATTNACCTCTTTTAGGACCGATCCATGCNAAGAGCTGAAATCTCACNTCAGGATGCAAACGCTGNAAAGCANTTAAATCTTGGAATGAATCAAATGGATCTNGNGAATCAAAACGTGCCTTTATCCTTTTCCAATTNCCGCTAAAAAAATCTTTCAAACNACTTANGCCNCTGTGAAAAATATTAAANCCTCTAAAAGCATATAAATGATCTATATCAATTATGATGGTNGGTGGNGNNGATTCTCTNTGCTCTAGACTAAATTCTGGTCTAAAAATCTGTATTAATTTTTCCGCAAGAACATGAAGTTCTGGTATNCCCATGATCTCTGGCGTCTCTATAAATTTTCGACAAAAATTTTCACCATTAAATCGACCANGTTCNTCATNAAAATTTGAATTTTTCTCTTCCAACCTACTTGCNCCAAATACNATNAGAGCAATATAATCAGGGGATCCGTCAGAGGTATAAAAATCTGAATTAATTGTCCAATCATCTATTGATTCCTTGGATNCCCAGATATCACTTTTAGGCCATGAAGCACCTTNTTTGCTCCAATTTATCTTTATCCCTGTAATTCTNCTTATCACTTCACTNGCAAAAATTAATCTCTTATCATCAATATCTCCATTCAAATCAATTGAGTTTGGTTTAAGAGCTTTTGTTTCCCAAAGTGCATTTGCAATTTTTAAAGCTGCATTTCCATCTCCGTATAATGNAANGAAGGGCTTCTGAACATAGTTATTCAAAGTCTCTTCAATATGATTTGCTATTTTATCCGAAGTAGAAAATTCATATGGATTAACAAGAAAAGAGTTCCCGCTCTCGATGAGTTCTTTCCACTCCGTTTCAGATCTCAAAATAATACTCGGCCNTTTTAAAAAGTAAGCCTCTTTTTGAAGACCNCCTGAATCAGTTATAATCCATTNTGAGGATTCAATTTCAGCNATCAATGAATCATGTCCTTGCGGTTCTGTAATATTAATATTTGAGGATATTTCTTGAGGATTAATAAATTTTCTTAATCTCGGATGAANCGGCCAAGTAATATCATAAACTTCAGATATTTTATTTATGAATCCTATAATTTTATCTCTTATTGCCTTNTTATCTACGTTNGTATTTCGATGAAGAGTAAAAAGTATTTTTTTTCTTTNAGGNAGTTTCAACTCCCTAGCAATGAGCCTATCCCCCATTATATCTCCNGAAATTAATGAATGTTTTTTACCCCGATCCANNCCTTCTCTTCTCAATTGNAGAAGACCTCTTTCTGAAGAAACAAAATGCCAATCACTCAACATATCTGTATATTTTCGGCAATTTTCTTCTGGCATATTANTATTGAAACTTCTCAANCCTGCTTCCACATGAGCCAGTGGAATATTGAGNNTATTAGATGCTANAGAACCTAATATCGTANTATTTGTATCCCCGTAAACAACAATTGTATCTGGTTTNTTAGNAATCAAATAATCAGTTAGCAACTTTAGCATTTTCGGAGAAACGATTTGATTCTTCAAAAGTGGTTCCCAATCAAAAATTTGATCCGGATAGATATCAAACTCCCTAAAAAAAACATTACTCATACCTTCTTCCCAATGCTGACCTGTATGAATAATTAATTGAGGGGCACCTTTTTTTTTCAGAACCTCATAAAGAGGCATCAGTTTAATGAATTGAGGACGAGCGCCAACTATATGTACAATCATAAATTGATTCCAAAAATACCAACAGGCAAATTAGTCTTACTAAACTAGTATTTTATGATTGATAATGTCTAATTGATCTTGTAATTATTCTTTAAAAAAACCATGAATAAAAAAAAGCCGCATGAAATGCAGCTTTAATATTTTTTGTTTTCCAATTTTTACTTCAAGCTATTCACATATTTGGTTAAACTTGATTTCAAGTTTGATGCTTTATTCTTGTGGATAATATTTCTTTTTGCCAACTTATCAAGTGCTGAAGCAACAAGAGGCAACTGAGTAGCTGCAGAAGCAGCATCTTTAACAAGTCTCAAGGCACGGACTGCGTTACGAGCAGTTTTGTGATAATACTTGTTATGAATACTTTTTTTATGAGTCTGACGAATCCTTTTAATTGATGATTGATGGTTTGCCATAATTAATTAATTAGTTTCTTTCTTTATTCCTTTTTTTGTGACCCGTACGGGATTCGAACCCGTGATCTTCTCCGTGAAAGGGAGATGTCCTAAACCGCTAGACGAACGGGCCATATGATTTTAGGTGTGCAAATGTATTACAAAATCTGTTTTGAAGCACTAGATGATTAAATTTTAATAAGCACGTGCAAAAAGTACTCTTTCCTTTGAGGGTTTTCCAGTTAGAATACAAGAGCCTGATATTTTTTTATTTTCAATTGGAATACATCTTATTGTTGCTTTGGTCATTTCCTTAATCTTATTTTCCGTTTCAGAGGTTCCATCCCAATGCGCAGAGACAAATCCTCCTTTATCTAAAGCAGATTCAAAAGATTCCCAATCATCTGCTGGATTTATGTTAGCATCCAAAGATTTTTTTGCTTTTGCATAAAGCTGTACTTGAATTTCTGAAAGGTTCGATTTTATATGATCGCTCAAATCTTTCAATTTTACTAATTCCTTTGACAATGTATCTCTACGGGCAACCTCAGCCGTTCCTTTTTCTAAATCTCGAGGTCCTAATGCTATTCTCAGAGGAACACCTTTTAACTCATACTCATTGAATTTCCAACCTGGTTTATGAGTATCTCTGTTATCATATTTAACCCTTATTCCTGAAGCTTTTAATTCTTTTAAAACTTTTAAAGCAACAGGATCCAACTCTTCAAATTCCTTTTCCCCTCTGTAAATTGGGATTATTACAACCTGAATTGGAGCTAATTTTGGAGGTAATACCAAGCCATTATCGTCCGAATGAGTCATGATTAAAGCTCCCATCAGCCGGGTTGAAACTCCCCATGATGTTCCCCAAACAAATTTCATTCCCCCGTCTTTATCTTGAAATTTAACATCAAATGCCTTTGCGAAATTTTGACCTAAAAAATGTGACGTTCCTGCTTGAAGGGCCTTTCCGTCTTGCATTAACGTTTCGATACAAAATGTTTCTAAAGCTCCTGCAAATCTCTCATTTGATGACTTAGTACCGCGAATCACAGGAATCGCCATATACTCTTCTACAAAATCACCATACACATCTATCATTTGCTGAGACTCAAAAATCGCTTCCTTCTCCGTAGCGTGGGCCGTATGCCCTTCTTGCCATAGAAATTCTGATGTTCTAAGAAATAAGCGGGTACGCATCTCCCATCGCACAACATTTGCCCACTGGTTAACCATAATAGGTAAATCTCTATAACTCTGAACCCATTTTTTATAGGTGTCCCAGATAATGGTTTCAGAAGTTGGTCGTACTATTAGCTCTTCCTCTAATTTAGCATCTTCGTCTACAATAATACCTGACCCATTTGGGTTGTTTTTTAATCTGTAATGAGTTACAACAGCACATTCTTTTGCAAACCCTTCAACATGATCAGCTTCTTTCGAGAAATGACTTTTTGGTATGAACAAGGGAAAATACGCATTGACATGTCCAGTTTCTTTAAAACGAGAGTCCAATTCTTGCTGAATTCTTTCCCAAATAGCAAATCCATATGGTTTAACAATCATGCAACCCCTAACACCAGAATTATCTGCTAAATCCGCTTGAATAACAAGGTCATTGTACCATCGACTATAGTCATTTTCTCTAGTTGTTAAGTTCTTTGCCATAAATGGTATGAGTTTTGTTATTTATTTGATATAGTAATGCAAATGTAATTCATCATGGGAAACAAGGTTTTATCAATTTTCAGTCTTTTTAGTGTTTTCATTTTTTCAAGTTGTTTGGTTCAGTCTCCGCAAGATTTAATTACTTATGATGACGGGATATATTCATGGAATCCTTACCCAGTTTCAAATATTAGCTATATAAATGGAAATTACAGAAACTTTGAAAACCTTTCAACCGATTATTTTGATGCTTATGATGAAGGTTTTTTTGATGGTTCCATGAATTCATTTGGAACAGGATATAGTTATGGAAATCAATATATAGTAAGGGGACCCATAAGACGCAATTGGTACTTTAATAGAAACTCATTTTATCCTGCATACTTCAATGGATTCAACTCTCCTTGGAATCACAGCTACAACTATTCCTTCGGATTCAACAATCCATGGGGCAATCCATATTCATACGGCTATGGATTCAATAATCCCTGGGGCAATCCATATTCATATGGACATGGGTTCAATAATTTTTGGGGAGATCCTTACTCATATGGTTATGGGTTCAATAATCCTTGGGGAAACCGATATAGGGGAAATCGATATAATTGCTTTAGTTGCGGAAATTGGGGTTGGGATAATTCAAATGGTGATGTGATCTCTGACTCTGGACCCAATCTCGATCTTCCAGATCCTAACAGCTCGCAAAGAAAACTAGACCTTAATGGTAGTACACCAATTCGCCGTCCAAGCATCTCAAATAAGCTAAATGGAGGTGAAATTCAAAAAACTACCAATGATAAGATTTCGGAAAAACGGATTAAAAGTTCGGAAGAATCCAATTTAGGCAGATCGTCTAATTCAATTTCCCTAAAAGGTTCCGCTAAGCTCTACAGAGCGGGTAATCGAAAAGGTTATAATCTCCCAACTAATTCGAAAATCAGAAATGTAAAGGGATCAACTATTCAAACTAAGCCTGGACGGGGTTCAAAAATTGCTGGATCTTCAAATACAAGATCTTCAAATACAAGATCTTCAAATACAAGATCTTCAAATACAAGATCTTCAAATACAAGATCTTCAAATACAAGNTCTTCAAATACAAGGTCTTCAAATACAAGGTCTTCAAATACAAGATCTTCAAACACAAGGTCCTCAAACACAAGATCCTCCTCAAACACNNGCGAGAAATTCAAAAGGAGGTGGCCGATGAAGATATTTTTTATCGGAATAGCTTTTTTTACAAATTATTGTTTATTCGGTCAATCTATTCTTCATTTTTCGAATTTACAGACCTCTCCATGGACGGGGAGTGCGAGATACTTGTCAACCGGAGGGGCTTTATCAGCTTTGGGTAATGATGGAAGCTCGATCATGGATAATCCCGCTAATGCTTCCATATACAGGGCTGGAGAATTTTCTATTTCTGGTTTAAATCAGACCATCACCAGCGACGGTTTAAAACAAAATTTATCTTTACCCCAAATTCACTTCGGTAGCGCCTACGACATAACTGGAGGAGTTTTAAGTTTTAGTTTTGATTTCAGGCAATCAAGATGGCAACCACAACCATGGAGAAAGTTTGTAACATCGCCAAATTATTCCATGGTTGATAATTGGTTAGATGGTACAAACAACAATACACCTGAGGAAGTTTTAGGGAATGGAAACTATGATATCTATGGAGCTTACCAAGCCTATGTGCTTGAATTTGATTCGATTCAAGGATCGTGGTATCCCCTCGCTAATGGCTTACCAAAAAGCAATCTGGTAACTATAAATAGAGAAATTGTAAAAAATCAGTTTCAATTTACAGGCGCTATTCGGATAAAAAATGCATCTATTGGTTATGGTCTCGAGTTTTTTAATAATAAAACTATGGATGGTCTATCGATACTTGAGTCTGGATTTTCGCCGTTTGGCACTACAAGTGAGTTTTCGATGAATTCAATTGATAGCGCAGTTAGTAGAGGATTTCGTGTACGATTAGGGTCTGTAGTAAAAATAACAAGAGATCTAAGGTGGGGTGCTTTTTGGAGCAGTACATCTATTTCAAAAATGCAATGGAAATATCGACTTTTATTTAATTCGAAATTTTTTGACTACTCNGACGAGAGCTATGAAATTTATCGAAATGAAGAATTTGAAATCGTAAATCCACAATCATTTGGAACTTCATTGGCATATATATTNGAAAGAAAAGGCTTTATTTCTGCAGAATATAAATACCATCCCAAAATACAAACACCAATTCAAAATCCAATCACTTGGTCAAACATAAGCGATGAGATAAGTCAAGAATTGAAAGGTATTAGCGAACTTAAAACTGGAGCTGAAATCAGAAATGGAATTTGGAGTTATAGAATAGGTTACCTTCATTCAGGAAATGGAAGTATATATTCTGATCATAGCTCTTTTAATCAATACTCTCTTGGGTTAGGACTAAGAGGAATCTCGTGGAATTTTGATCTAGCACTATCACACTCTATTCGAAATGGGAACGTTAATCATCCCATAAATTTTGAATCTTGGAGAATTAATTCAAGTCATACCATCTTCCTGGGTACATATAGTTTAAGATTGCGATAAAAAAATATCGCGATGTATCTTCGAACTTATGAAGACANCAAAATTTNTAACCATTTTTTTTATTGCGAGTTTTTCTGCNATTGCTCAGAATACAAACTCGTTTAATTGGAGATCAATTGGCCCTGCTGTTACATCNGGACGTGTAGCGGATATTGCCNTAAATCCAAATAATCATGATAATTGGGTAATTGCCACTGCATCCGGAGGAGTCTGGACAACAAAAAATCATGGACTTACGTTCAATCCTGTTTTTGATAATCAAGGCTCATATTCTATTGGCTGTGTNACCATTGATCCTAATAATTCGAATGTAATNTGGGTAGGNACAGGAGAAAACAACAACCAACGATCAGTAGCCTATGGTGATGGAATATATAAATCTACTGATGGTGGAAGTTCATGGAAAAATATGGGATTAAAAAATTCTGAGCATATAGGGATGATAAAAATTCATCCAGAAAATTCGAATATAATATGGGTTGCCGCATATGGCCCATTATGGAATTCAGGAGGAGATAGAGGTATTTACAAGAGTGAAGATGGTGGAGAAAGCTGGTCTCGCATTCTAAACATATCTGAGCATACTGGTTTTAACGAAATACACCTTGATCCCAGAGATCCTGATATTCTTTATGCTACCTCTCATCAAAGACAGAGAAAAGTGTGGACTTANATCTCNGGAGGGCCAGAAAGTGGATTGTATAAATCCNTAGACGGTGGAATCAATTGGATAGAGCTTAAAAATGGAATCCCCGGATCAGATAAAGGCCGTATTGCGTTGGCAATTTCACCAGTGAATCCAGATATANTTTATTGTATGATCGAAGGGCATGGATTTTATAAAAGCATTAATAATGGATCAAGTTTTAAAAAACAGAGTGAACACTCGACCAGNGGNAATTATTATGTTGAACTCTTTGCTTCCCCGCANAATNTTAATACCGTGTATAGNATGGATACATACGCTCAATGGTCCGAGGATGGTGGNAAATCATTCAAAAGNCTTGGAGAAAATGGTAAACACGTAGATAACCATATTGCATGGATAGATCCGAATAATAAAAATCATTTGATCCTTGGATGCGATGGTGGAATTTATGAGACATGGGACCATGCAAATTCATGGCATTTCAAGTCCAATTTACCCATTACCCAATTTTATCGGGTAGCCACAGATAATGCAAGTCCTTTTTATAATGTTTACGGTGGAACTCAAGACAATTTTTCACTTGGTGGTCCAAGTAGAACAATAAATAACAGAGGAATTGTGAATAGCGATTGGTATGTCACCCAAACAGGAGATGGTTTTGAATCTCAAGTTGATCCACTCGATCCAAATATCGTTTATGCTCAAGCGCANTATGGCTGGCTTCGNAGATATGATAGGTTAAGTGGTGAAGGAGTNCCNATTAAGCCCTTACCGGGAGTTGAAGACAAACCATTGAGATGGAATTGGGATGCTCCATTACTCATNAGCCCACATGATCATAAGACTCTATATTTTGCAGCAAACAAGTTATTTAAAAGCACAGATAGAGGAGATTCGTGGGAAACGATTTCTGGTGACTTGACTCGTCAAATTGACAGAAATGCTTTGCCAATAATGGATAAAATATGGAGTATAGATGCCATAGGTAAAAACAGAAGCACAACAATCTATGGAAATATCGTTTCACTTCATGAATCAAGTTTAGAAAAAGGTCTTATTTATATTGGAACTGATGACGGGCTGATTCAAGTCACCGAAAATGACGGTAAAGACTGGAGAAAAATTGAGAAATTTCCATTTGTNCCAAATAAAACTTATGTNAATGATATNAAAGCATCACAACATGAAAANAATGTTGTTTATGCCGCTTTTAACAACCANAAAAATGGAGATTTTCAACCTTATCTNCTTAAAAGTAAAAANAAAGGGAAAACATGGTCTGATATTTCNGGNAATCTCCCAAAAAGAGGATCNATNTANAGTTTAGCNGAGGATCACGTGAATCCTTTATTACTTTTTGTAGGAACAGAATTTGGAATATATTATACTACTGACGGTGGAGAAAAATGGGAAAAACTAGGTTCAGGACTACCTACCATTGCTGTGAGAGATATTGAAATACAAAAACGTGAAAATGACCTTGTCATAGCAACATTTGGAAGAGGCTTTTATATTCTAGATGACTACAGCCCGATCAGAGAATTTTCCTCAGAAAATTTTGAAAATGACGCTTATGCTTTTAATACTAAATCGGGTCTTATATTTAATGAGGCAAGCCCAATAGGATATCGCCCACCAGGATTTTTAGGGGCAGGATATTTTATGGCGGATAATCCGGATTTAGGAGTTAAGCTCACCTACTTTATTAAAAAATCTGTCAAGACCCTAAAGTCTAAAAGACAAGAAAAGGAAAAAGAGAGCGCCAGTATTTCTTATCCGACAAAAAAACAAATTCGGAACGAAAAAAATGAGATTAAGCCCTATTTGATTATCTCAATTAATGATTCGAATGGCAAACCTGTTAGAAGAATTACGAAACCCTATTCAAAAGGTATACATCGAATAAACTGGGATGGAAAAGTATATAGAAAAGATAATCCTTCAAGAGGTGCTTATTTTGCAAATGCAGGCGATTATTATTATCAAATTATTGGGTATAAGGAAGGATCCTTTGATACTCTTCTAACAAGTAAGAAATTTAGTTTAAATCATTTGAATAACTTAACCCTACCGGCACTTGACGATGAACTGATTAATTTTCAGGCACTATCAAACAGTACTCTTAGGGATTTTGATAAATTTCAAATGAGCTTAGACGAGACAATTGATCTTGCAAAGAAGCTGGGAAAAGCTCTCAAAGCCACTCCTGAAGCCAGCCTAAAAGATCTGGAAGAGCTTAATTATCAGGAAGATCTTTTAAGAGAAATAGTTATTGAAATCAATGGCGACGCAGATATATCTGCAAAAGAATTTGAGGTTTTACCTGGTCTAGGTGAGCGTCTATCTATCGCTACATGGGGATCGTTCAGCATGAGATCAAAACCCACAAGTACCATGAAAGAACAAATTAGAATCGTGAGAGAAGCTCTTCCCCGTTTAGAGAAAAAGCTTGAAGAAATTCTTTATGCAATTGAAAAGATTGAAACACGTAATGAGGCTTTTGGGATACCCTACGTCAGGGGTTTTGAGGACTAAAAACGAAGCTTTTAAGGAATTACCAAAATTATACCTTGTAAACAAAAGCATTTATATTCATGCCAGCGCCAACAGAAGCAAACAGCAGAATATCGCCTGGATTAACCTCATGACCTTGATATTTTTCTTTTCTCACTAAATCCAATAGCGTAGGGACAGTTGCGACAGAACTATTCCCAGACCATTGAATTGACATTGGCATAACAGCTTTTAAATTGGGTTGCATATCATAAAGCTTAAAGAGGCGCATTCCAACAGAATGATCTAATTTTGCATTTGCCTGATGCATGAATATTTTTTTTACCTCTGAAAGGTGCACCCCAGCATCTTCGAGTGCTGACTTCATAGCTCCTGGAACTTTAGAGATGGCGAATTCGTAAATTTTTCGACCCTTCATTTTAATCAATCTCTCGTTTCTGTCTAATTTTTGATTATTTGAAGGATTTGATTTTAAAAAATAAGCTTCATTTTTAGTGTACGAGACAGATGCTTTACCCAAAACCCCTTTGATTTCTGAAGATTTTTGAATGTCAAGGCAAGCAGCCCCTGCCCCATCGGAAAAAATCATAGAATCTCTATCGTGCTTATCTACAATCCTCGATAAAGTTTCGGTCCCAATAACCAATGCTCTATTCGATAACCCACTCTTTAAATAGGCTTCTGCAGTAATTATACCTTGAATCCATCCCGGACATCCTGATAAAATATCAAAAGCAACACAATTTGGATTCTCTATGCCCATTAAGTGTTTCACTCGAGATGCAATACTCGGCATCTGTTCCATGACTCGAGAATTATTTTCAATATCTCCAAAATTTTGAGCAACAATAAGTAAATCAAAATTTTCTTTATCCCAACCCGAATCCTTTAAAGCTCTCAAGCCCGCTTCAGCTGCCAAATCTTTTGAAGTTTGATCATGTCGGGCATACCTTCTTGCCTCGATCTCTGTAATTTTTTGAAATTTTTCAATGATTACTTCATTGGAATGAGGTATTGGATCACCATTTTCATCAAGAAATTCATGATTTAAAAATGCGCTATTAGGGACCTCAACATCAGGAATCACAGATCCAGTACCTCTTATTATTGTATTTGAATTCATGCCTGCAAAAGTACCTTTTTCATTTGAATGATTCGTACTTTTGATAAGTCAAAATTCTGATGTCATATTTAACTCGACACATTTCAACTTTTGCAAACAAACTTTGTTATCAAGATTATCACAACATAACATTAATACACCACATAATATTATGGAGTCCAAGAAAAAAATGGAAGAATTTTCAAATCATACAGAATGTTTTGACGATGGTCACGATCACCGAGCTACAAGTTTCGATAATCCAATTAAAAAAGATGCGTTTTTGAAAAATGACAATGAAAAAATTGAAATTATTGAAAAACATGTACAAGGAATTTTAGAAACTTTAGGAATGGACTTGACAGACGATAGTCTAAAAGGCACGCCGAGAAGAGTTGCTAAAATGTTTGTGACTGAAACTTTTGGAGGGTTAAACCCATCACGAAAGCCGGATTTAAACACTTTTGAAAATAGTTATAAATACGGAGAGATGTTGGTGGAAAAAAATATTGTTGTTTACTCAACCTGTGAGCATCATCTAATGCCAATTATAGGGAGAGCGCACATTGCCTATTTATCAAAAGACAGAGTTATTGGGCTAAGCAAGATGAACAGAATTGTAGATTATTATGCAAAACGTCCGCAAGTTCAAGAGCGATTAACAAGACAAATTACGAATGCAATGCAAGAAGCCTTGAGGACATTGGATGTAGCCGTATTAATCGATGCGAAGCATTTATGTGTAAATGCCAGGGGCATTCGTGATATTGACTCAAGTACAGTTACTGCAGAGTATGGCGGTGAATTTCAAAATGATGAAGGATTAAAATCATCATTCTTAACTTACACTCAATTAAATACGGATTTTGAGAATCTAAATGAATAAGTTACACATATACGATAGCCTCAGTTCTGGAATAAAACCTTTTGAACCCATTGAAAAAGGGAAAGTGGGTATGTATGTGTGTGGACCAACCGTTTACAATGATGTTCACCTAGGAAATGTAAGAACCTTTTTGAGCTTTGATTTGATTTTTAGATACTTTAAATACCTAGGATATAAGGTCAAATATATTAGGAACATTACTGATGTTGGACACTTAGTAAATGATCTTGATGAAGGAGAAGATAAGATATCGTCAAAAGCAAAAGCGGAAAACATTGAACCCATGGAGGTTGCTCATAAATACACTACAGGTTTTAGGGATGTAATGAGAGAATTCAATGCTTTAACTCCATCAATTGAACCTACTGCAACCGGCCACATAATAGAACAAATTGAAATCATAAAAAAACTACTAGAAACTAAACTAGCTTATGAGTCAAATGGTTCAGTATATTTTGATATTATTGAATATAGCAAAGAAAATAAGTATGGAGAACTTTCAGGGAGAGAAATAGAAGACTTAATTCATGGATCGAGAGATTTAGATGGTCAAAAAGACAAAAGATCCCCACTAGATTTCGCTTTATGGAAAAAAGCTTCAAATTCTCATATTATGAGATGGCCTAGTCCGTGGAGCGATGGATTTCCAGGGTGGCATCTTGAATGTTCTGCGATGAGTGAAAAATATTTAGGATATGAGTTTGATATTCATGGTGGAGGTATGGACTTAAAATTCCCCCACCATGAATGCGAAATAGCCCAAAATGTCGGCCATAGTCAAAAAAAGGGAGCAAAATATTGGGTCCACACGAATATGCTCACACTTAATGGGAAAAGAATGTCAAAGTCTTCTGGTAACGTTTTACTACCAATGGAAATAATTAAAGGCGATTCAAAGCACTTAACGAAGTCTTATGATGCAAATACAACCCGATTCTTCATTCATCAAGCTCAATACAGATCAATTTTAGATTTCAGTGATGAGGCACTCAAAGCCTCTGAAAAAGGTTATAAAAAGCTCATTTCCGCGCTTGAACTGATAAAATCTAGAAAAAATATAGGACCTGAAAATGGTTCTTTTGATGTAAAAAAATGGAACCAATCATGCGAATCAGCCATGAATAGCGACTTTAATAGTCCTCAACTGATAGCTCATCTTTTTGAAGCTTCAAAAGTCATTCAGCAGGACATTAAGGATCCTAGTATTTTAGGAAAAAATGGTGCTGAATTATTATCTGAAAAAATGGATATATGGATCCATGACGTTTTAGGATTGACAAATTTCAAAAGTGAAGGATCAGAGATTTACAAAAAAGCTCTTNAAGGAGCCATGAACATCGTTTTNGATGCCCGAAAAAATGCCAGAGAAAGAAAAGATTGGNAAACTAGNGATTCAATTAGAGATAAGCTTCTTAAAGCAGGGATACAAATAAATGATGGAACAAATGAGAGCGATTTCACCATTAAATAATGAAAATTCTAAAAACTTTACTCAGTATTCCATTATTAATAATGATTGGTGTTTATAAATANATTATTTCGCCTCTAACTCTTCCTTCATGCAGACACACNCCTTCATGTTCCCAATACGCATCAGANGCCATAAGAGAATGGGGAGCCNTAGAAGGAAGCTGGTTTTCTATNAAAAGAATCTTGAAATGTCACCCCTGGGGTTCAAGTGGATATGACCCTGTAAAGAGGAAAAAATCCAATAGATAAAATATTTTTCAAAATCATTTGATCTCTAAAAGATAATTTAAACAAAAAAATTCGCCACCAAATACTACCTTCGTCTCATGCTTTTAACTATGACCTGGGCGGCGGAAAGAGGAATTGAGATTGGCCCTCTATTTTTACGTTATTATCAAATACTTTTTTTCTCTGGATTTTTAGGCGGCTTTTATTTGATGAAAAGGTATTTTCAAAAAGAAGGTATTAAACAAGAGACTCTTGATAATTTACTTATATATATGGTTTTATCTACGATAGTTGGAGCCAGACTAGGTCATGTGTTTTTCTATGACTGGGAATACTACCGATTANACATTTCAGAAATATTTATGCCTTGGAAAGGTGGATTAGCTTCCCATGGTGCAGCAGTCGTAATTCCTCTCGTCTTATACTATTTTGCAAAAAAAAATCTGAAAACAATACATCATAATTTCCTTTGGTTAATGGATCGAGTTGTTATCTGCGCTGCCCTGGCTGGCTCATTAATAAGAATAGGAAATTTTACGAACTCAGAGATATATGGAGATCCTGTTAATCATCCCACCGAGACAGTTTTTTTTAGACCCGTTTTAGATTATTTCGATTCCTATTTTTCAAATATCATTGATGNATCTAAATTTAACCCTACTGGAGANTATCTAGCTTCAGATAGCTTAAGTTTACCAGAGTATGAATTAATTATTACCCCTAAACCCGGAGTAAGCATAGGGACAATACAATCAGTTCTAGAATTACAAATGGAACCAATGTTCAATTCACAAAATAAAGATTCAAGGCATTTATATATTCCAAAAAACTCATATTTTTCTCCTATTGGAAATAATTTATATGCATTATCACTTTACGGAATTCCTAGATTTCCAACTCAGCTTTTTGAAGCAGCAGGGTATTTATTGATTTTTATAATCTTATTTTTACTAGGGGAGAATAATCAACTGACGCATCGAGGCAGAATATTCGGTCTTTTTCTCATTTTGGTTTTTGGTTTTCGAATTGGAATTGAATTTTTAAAAGCAAATCAAAAATCTTTTGAAGCCAATATGACTTTAAATATGGGCCAAATATTAAGTATTCCTCTCTTAGTCGCAGGTCTTTATCTTTTAATAAATTCTCTCAGAAGATCGAATATTAGAAATTGATTATGGGAGCAAATAAGAATTTAAAGACTTTTGGGAAAGCGATGTTGATAATCGCTGTGTGCTTTTTTATTTTTATGCAAATCGTTCCCTCAATTAACAATTCTAGCCCGAAATTTTCAAAGAGTTCCTCAAAAAATACATTTGAACCCACTTTTCTAAAAGAAGGTATTGGGTATTTTTCAAACGAATTAGGAGATACTATTGCAGAATTTCAAATTGAATTAGCGGAATCCAATAAAGAAATACAAATTGGTATGATGTGGAGAAAAAGTATGTCAAAAGATATGGGAATGCTTTTTTTAATGCCTGAGGAAAAAATTCAAAGCTTTTGGATGAAAAACACATATATACCTCTAGACATTATCTACATTAATTCGGAAAGACGAGTGGTGAGTATAATAGACAACGCAAAACCAATGAGCGAAAATCCGCTACCCTCTAGTGAGCCTGCAAATTTTATACTAGAGGTCTCAGGAGGGACATGTGCAAAATTGGGAATTCAACCTGGAAATTTATGGAGATGGAAAAGAAACTGAAAATTATATTTATTACAACAATAGTTGTCATATCTAACTTAAACTTGAAATGCCAAGATATCGAAGAAAAAATAGATGCTTCAAAACTGGAATGGCTAGTATACCCAATAAGTACTCAAAATAGACCGCATGAATGGGCTTGTGAACCCAGTATTGCAACAAATCCTTCAGGAGATCAAATAATTGCCGGATCTGTTTTGGATCAAGTTCATAGAGTCAAAGCTTCTAATAATTCTAAATCTAATAACTGGATTCATCAGACACTAGAATCACCTTTCGGAGTTTGGGGTGATCCAATAATTCAGTATGACTATAAAGGAAGAGCATATTTTTTGCATTTAGCAACACCAAATGGTAAAAAAGATGAAGACTATCTAGATAGAATAGTACTTCAGTATTCAGATGACCATGGCGCTTCATGGAGCACTGGGAGCAGCATAGGCTATAATCCACCAAAAGATCAAGATAAAGAAGGAATTGCGATTGACAAAAGTAATACCCTTCATGTTTCATGGACCGAATTTGACAAATACGGAGAAAGTGATAAAACAAAATATCGGTCAAGAATAAGATATTCCCAATCGACAGATCAAGGTGAAACCTGGTCTCCAGCAATAACGATTTCTTCTAATGAAGGAGATTGTATAGATGATGATAACACAACAGAAGGAGCAATACCTGCTGTTGATCCATCTATGGGCGTAGTTGTAATTTGGAGTTTTCAAGACACTATTTGGCTAAACCGATCTGATGATGATGGTGCAATTACCTGGCTTAATCAAGAGCGGCCTATTGCTACCCATGTAGGTGGTTGGGCTCAGGAGATTCCAGGCTTTGGAAGAGCAAATGGAATGCCTATATCTCAATTTGAATTAGATGGTGATTTTCATTTGGTCTTTGGTGAGCAGGAATCTGGTGAAAAATCATGGCTAGTTCACATGGTCTCTAAAGACGGTGGAGTCAAATGGTCAAATAAGCAAAAAATACCTGTGCCTGATGGTGTCATTCATCATTTTATGCCATGGTTTACTATCGACTCTACGAATAATTCCCTGCATATTATAGCATATGGACAAAAAGACTCCACTACTTGGGAAACTCAGGCATATCATACCTACAGCAATGACGGTGGAAAGTCTTGGCATCATCACGCTTTAGCAGAATCTTTTTCGCCTACTCCAAATCATTTTTTTGGAGATTACAATGGCATCGTTGCGCATCCAAAAAGTGGAATTCATATGGTTTGGACTCAACAAAATGATGGAGTAAACTCGATTTACTATTGCAACATGAAATCATCTCTTGAACTGAATTCAAAAAACAAACCAAAAAGAAAAAAGAGAAATTGAAACTATTACTAGCCTCAACATCTTCAATTCACGGTCACTCCTACTTAAGTTACTTTAAGAATGCTTGGATAAATCATTTTACGGGACTAAAAGGACCAGTGATTTTTGTTCCTTACGCCCGACCTGGTGGGATTTCATGGGATAATTACACATCTTTAGCAGCAGAGGCTTTTAATTCCCAAGGAATTGAAATTAGAGGTATACACACGTATAATAAAACTTCCGACGCCGTAAAAGAGGCCGGAGGTTTTTTCATCGGAGGAGGAAATACTTTTGTTTTACTCAAGACATTAATCGAAAATGGCTCTTTTAATGAAATTGATAAAGCTGTTCGGGAAGGAAAACCATATATGGGTAGCTCTGCAGGAACTAATATTGCTGGGACTTCAATCGGAACAACAAATGATATGCCTATTGAATACCCCCCTACTTTCAAAGCATTTAACTGGGTTCCATTCAATATTAATCCCCATTACCAAGATCCAATTGAAAATTCAACCCATATGGGGGAAACTAGAGAGATTAGAATTCAAGAATTTCATGCATTTAATAAAACTACTGTAATAGGACTTAGAGAGGGCTCTTACATTCTATCGAACGGGATTGATCACTTTCTTGAAGGAGAATTATCAGCTCGTATTTTTAAACTGGATAATTCCCCATTTGAAATTGAAAAGGGTCCACTGAGTATCTGATATTTTACTTTTATTACATTTTAGATAGAAGTACATTTACAATGTGAAAAGTTCTTTCGGTAAATCTGTACTATTAATTTTAGATGGCTGGGGAATTGCATCTGATCCAAAGGTATCAGCTGTAGATATAGCGGAAACTCCTTTTATGGATTCACTCAAAAAAAGTGCAATAACCGCGAAACTCGAGGCGTCGGGTTCTCATGTAGGACTGCCTCAGGGGCAAATGGGTAACTCAGAAGTGGGTCACATGAATTTAGGAGCTGGGCGCATCGTATACCAGGATTTAGCAAAGATTGATTTAGCCTTTAAAGAAAAAGCAATCTTACAGAATGAGAATTTTCAAAGTTTATTAAAAAATTCCGAAGGGAAAAAGATACATCTATTGGGATTAGTAAGTGATGGAGGGGTTCACAGCCACATAAACCATTTAAAGGGCTTATTAACAATATTGGCAGATAATGGCTTAGTTGACGTCTATTTACATGCATTCACAGACGGTAGAGATACAGACCCTCATAGTGGAAAAGGTTATTTAAAAGACATTGAGTGCCACATGAAAAATACCACTGGAAAGGTTGCGAGTATTTGCGGGCGCTACTTTTCTATGGATCGAGATAATAGATGGGAAAGAACTCAAAAAGCATATAATCTGCTTGTGCGTGGTGAGGGAAGACAATTTAAAGGTCATGCATCAGATGCAATTCAATCTGCGTATGATTTAGGACAAACAGACGAGTTCATTTCGCCAATTCAAATTGAACCCGTAGAAATAAGTGATAATGATATTGTTTTATTTTTCAATTTTCGAACAGATAGGGGAAGGCAGTTGACAAAAGTTTTGACTCAGCACGATTTTTCTGAAATTGACATGTTCAAATTAAAAACTCAATTTTATACTCTTACAAATTATGATCAATCGTTTTCAAATATAAAAGTCATTTTTGAAAAAGATAATATAAAAAATACGCTTGGCGAGGTTTTAGAGAGTTTTGATAAAAGTCAAATACGAATTGCAGAAACAGAAAAATATCCACATGTCACTTTCTTTTTCTCTGGAGGGCGGGAAGCTAGCTTTAAAAACGAGAAGAGAATTATGTGTCCCTCGCCCAAAGTTGCAACGTACGATCTTAAGCCAGAAATGAGTGCGAAAAAAATATGCCGAGCAATAATTCCTGAATTAGAATTGCAATCTGCAGACTTTATATGCCTAAATTTTGCTAACCCGGACATGGTAGGTCATACGGGAAGTATTACAGCTGCAATTAAGGCAGTAGAAACAGTTGACAGTTGTGCCAGGGAATTAGTTGATATTGGACTCAAAAATAATTATACATTCTTCATTTTAGCAGACCATGGAAATGCAGATTGTATGATTAATAAAGATGGTAGTCCAAATACAGCACATACAACTCAACCTGTACCCTTTCATATTGTATCAAAAAATATTACTGACTTAGGTCTTAAAAATGGTGTTTTAGGCGATGTAGCCCCAACAATATTAGATTGGATGAAAATTCCTAAGCCCATTGAAATGACAGGTCAATCTTTATTGATAAGAAAATGATCGTAATAAAATCGCTAGATGAAATTGAACGAATGCGAAGGAGCGCTTTAATGGTATCCAAAACCCTAGGAATGCTCGCATCTGAAATAAAACCGGGTGTTTCGTCGCTTCAATTAGATAAACTCGCAGAAAATTTTATACGAGATAATGGCGGACAGCCTGGTTTTTTGGGAATGTATGGTTTCCCCAATACTTTATGTACCTCTGTAAACAATGAAGTTGTTCATGGTATTCCATCAAAGAAGCCATTGGTTGAAGGAGATATTATTTCTATTGATTGTGGTGTTCTATTTGACGAATACTATGGAGATCATGCATATACATTTGCCGTAGGAGAAATATCTAATGAAATAAAAAATCTATTACAGATAACAAAAGAGTCGCTTTACAAAGGAATATCAGCAATGACTGCTGGGAATAGAATTGGAGATATTGGACATGCTATCCAACAACATTGTGAACTTCATGGATATGGAGTTGTGAGGGAACTCGTAGGCCACGGCCTTGGGAAAAAGCTTCATGAGGATCCTCAGGTACCTAATTATGGAAAAAGAAATTCAGGTAAATTATTAAAAGACGGAATGGTATTAGCAATTGAGCCAATGATTAATCTGGGGACTCAAAAAGTACGGCAACTATCTGACGGATGGAGTATCGTAACCCAAGACGACCATGTATCTGCCCATTTTGAACATGATGTTGCCATCATCAACGGACAGCCAGAAATATTATCAACATTTGATTATATATATGAAGCGTTAGGAATAGAAAATAAAAAATCTAAAAAAGCTTCATGATAGAATTTGCCTTGAAATATATCCCACGCCCTTGGCTCATAAGGCTTAGTTCGATCATGAGATTGGTCGGGCCAATTATCTATTCAGGAAATAAATTTACCGATCCGATAGATGACCGCAATTATCGTAAATTCCTGCCTTATGGATATGCAGGAAGGATAAGGGAAAATGCAATGGGACCGGGAACAAATTCATTGGAACGGCACCGGCTACTTTATTTATATCTCAAAACAGAGACTAATTTTTTCTCTGAAAAACTTAAATTATTACATATCGCACCAGAGCAATGCTTTTATTTCAAATTCAAAAAGTTAAATAATCTTGACGTTACTTTTGCTGATATTGAGTCTCCTCTGGCTGATTTGCACTTTGATCTACACGAAATTCCGATTGACAATAATCAATATGATGTTGTTTTCTGTAATCATGTTTTAGAGCATGTAGATAATGATATAACCTGCTTAAAAGAGATTTATCGTGTTATGAAAAAAGGTGGATGGGGTATATTTCAGGTCCCTTTTGTTAGTGGAATAAAAAAAACAAGAGAAGATCCCTCCATCAAGGATCCAATCGAGCGAGAACGGTTATTTCTGCAATATGATCATGTAAGGCTCTATGGAGAGGATTATCAAGAGCGCCTTGAATCTATTGGATTTAGAGTAAAATGCACAATTTTGGGCCAAAAACTGTCCGAAGAAGAGGTCCTAAGATTTGCAATCCCAAAAAATGAGCCCCTTTATATTTGCTTTAAAGATTAACTAAAAAGTAGATGAATTAATCATAGCGCTTTTAAGAAAGCGAAGCAATTTCTTTAGTCATTTTATCTTCTTCTTGCTGTGCGAGCTCTGAGTCAACCAAAATTCGACCTGAATGCTCGTCGATCATTATCTTTTTTCTTTGAGCAATTTCCATTTGGCGTTGAGGCGGAATGGTGAAATAGGATCCACCTGAAGCGCCCCTTTCTATCGACACTACGGCAAGACCATTGTTTACTTTGGAACGAATTCGAGTATAAGCTGCTAAAAGTCGTTCATCAGAAAGGGCAGTTGCCAATTCTCCAGAGCGTTTAATTAGAAGTTTTTCTTCTTTCTGTGTTTCCTTTACAATAGTATCCAGCTCTCCCTTTTTGAAATCTAGATGACTTTTTCTTTCCTGCAATCTTTCCTTGATGGTTTCCATTTGTTCCCCTCGAGTTTCAAGAACAGCCTCAAATTCACCTATATGCTTTTCCGCCAACTGAATCTCTAACTCCTGATACTCAGTCTCTTTGGCAATAGCATCAAATTCACGATTATTTCTGACATTTTTTTGCTGCTCCTCATATTTAGAGATTTTTTCTTGACACTCTTTTATCAATTGTTTGTGCCCCTTAATTTCGTTTTTAGCAGACGAAATCTCTTCTTCGACTTTAGAAAATCTCGTTTGCATTCCCGCAATTTCGTCCTCTAAATCTTGTACTTCAAGAGGTAATTCTCCACGAAGGTTCCGAATTTCATCAATTCGTCTATCTACAATTTGAAGATCATATAGAGACCGGAGTTTCTCTTCTACTCCGGAGATATTTGATGGTTTTGTCTTTTTTGCCATTTCAGGATATAATAATTGGATTCGTATTTGATTCCGTTTTGGTGACCGCGAAATTAATCATTTTCGAGCGAATGTAATCAGCAATTAAGTCAATTGTATGCTGTTCACTCTCCCAATGTCCTATATCAGCCAAAAAAACACGTTTTTTTGCATCAAAAAAAGTATGATAAGAGATATCTGAAGTAAGAAATGCATCACAATTAGAGGCAATAGCGTCTGAAAGTAATTTAACTCCTGCGCCCCCACAAACAGCAACCTTGTTAATCCTACCATTTCTAGATTTTGTATGTCTAAAGGACTTCAAATTTAATATTTTCTTGATTTTTTTTATGAACTCCTCTTCACTGTGTTCAACAGGTAAATCGCCAATAGCTCCAAACCCCTTATTCGGATCAAAATTCGATAATTCAATCCATGCGTATGAAATTTCTTCATAAGGATGGCTTTCAAATAAAGCACGTTCAACCTCATATTTGAACTCTGGAGCCACTAAAACTTCGATCCGATCTTCATCTTGCTCTTCAAGTTTCCCAATTTCTCCTTTAAATGGTCTTGAAGACTCCAAGGGTCGAAATGACCCTTTTCCTGACACAACAAACTTCGATTGATCGTAATTTCCTAATTTCCCTGCACCGGCATTGAATAATGATTCAGAAACTGTTTCACTAAAGTCTTTTGGGACATGCGTTACTAAATGATACATTTTAGATATATCTTGAGAAAGAATCTTCATATTTAAGAGGCCTAGGGCATTACCCAAAGCGAAAGACACACCTCCTGAAATTTTATCAAGATTCGTATGAATGGCATATAAGGCAACTTCATTTTTAATTGCGAGCTCTACACACCTCTCAACTTCATTCTTCCCAGTTAGAGACCTTAAGGTTTTAAATATTATTGGGTGATGTGAGACAATCACATTTGCTTTTTTTTCAATAGCTTCCATAATCACATCCTCTGTAACATCCAGTGAGACCAAGACAGAAGAAATATCTTTATTTCTATCACCAACTAAAAGGCCCGAATTGTCATAGTCTTCCTGCAACGATAGTGGGGCCCATTTCTCTAATACATTTTCAAGATCTTTAATTTTCATGAATCTAAGATAAAAAAAGGGCCTTTCATGAGAAAAGCCCTTAAAAATTCTAATTCAAACGGACATTATTTCTTGCCGTCCATTTCCTCTTTTAAACGTGCTAAACTATCTAAATCGCCGAGAGTTGTTTTTTCAACAGCATCATTTACAGCTTTAACTCCAGAATTTTTGTTAGCGCTTTTCTTTTTCTTACTAACAGTTTCATTGGAATCAAGGTTCTTAAAATTTTGAGTATGAGAAACAAGTACTCGTCGAGTATCAGAATTAAATTCTATCACAATAAAATCGAGTTGCTCTCCAACTCCTATCGATGCTCCATCTTCTTTTAAAGAATGTCTTGCTGGGCAATAGGCTTCTAATTCTTGATCTGAAAACCAAATATTAAAACCTTTATCAGCAGCAGACTTAACTTCACCTTTATGAGTACTTTTTAACGTAAATATACTAGCATAGTTATCCCAAGGGTTTTCTGTTACTTGCTTATGGCCAAGACTCAATCTACGGTTCTCAACATCAATATCCAAAACTTGGACTTCAAGCTCTGAACCTACAGAAGTAAATTCAGAAGGATGCTTTATCTTTTTTGTCCATGATAAATCAGAAATATGAACTAGGCCGTCAATCCCTTCTTCTAGTTCAAGAAAGACTCCAAAATTTGTAAAGTTTCTAACTTTACCCTTATGAATTGAACCCTGAGTATATTTAGCAGTTATATCTGTCCAAGGATCTGGAGTCAATTGCTTTACGCCTAATGACATTTTTCTATCCTCTCGATCAATGGATAGTATCACAGCATCAACTGAGTCACCAACATTAAAAAAGTCTTGGGCTGATCTCAAGTGAGAACCCCAACTCATTTCTGAGACATGAATTAAACCCTCAACACCACTTGCAACTTCAATAAATGCTCCATAATCTGCCAAAACAGCTACTTTACCTTTTACCTTATCCCCTTCCTTAATAGAAGCATCTAGAGCTTCCCAAGGGTGCGGGAATAATTGTTTTAGGCCTAATTGAATACGTGTCTTAGCCTCATCAAAATCTAAAATCACTACATTGATTTTCTGATCTAACTCAACCACTTCAGAAGGGTGATTTATCCTACTCCAAGAAAGATCAGTAATATGAATTAAACCATCAACACCTCCCAAGTCAATAAATACTCCATAACTAGTTATATTTTTTACAATACCTTCTAAAACTTGACCTTTCTCTAATTTTCCAATTATAATCTTCTTTTGCTCCTCAAGATCTGCTTCGATAAGTGCTTTGTGTGAGACAACTACATTTTTAAATTCATGATTAATCTTAACAATCTTAAATTCCATAGTTTTTTCAACATAGACATCATAATCTCGAATTGGTTTTACATCTATTTGTGAACCTGGAAGGAAAGCCTCTAACCCAAAAACATCGACAATCATGCCTCCTTTGGTTCTGCACTTAACGAAACCTTGAACAATTTCCTCAGTGCTAAATGCTTCATTTACTCTATCCCAAGCTTTTATAGACCTTGCTTTACGATGTGATAATACAAGCTGACCTAATTTATCCTCTTGCTTATCCACCAAAACTTCTACTACATCACCAACTTTCAAATCTGCATTGTAACGAAACTCATTTAATGAGACAACACCTTCTGATTTTGAGTTTATATCAATAATCACATCACGTTCTGAAATGTTAACAACCGTTCCAGAAACCAATTGGTGCTCTACCGAGGTCATCAACGTATCCTCGTACATTTTTTCCAATGCAATCTGTTCTTTTGATCTTTTAACTGTTTTTGACTCATATTGATTCCAGTCAAAAGGAGCTTGATTATCCTCTGAATTAAGAACTAATTCCTCTTCTATTTTTTCATTAGAAATACTACTACCTTCGACAGTAATAGTTTGTTCCTCTGCCTCTGTTAATTTCTTTTCAAGGTCTGAAGAAGTAGATTGAGTTTCAGTTTCAATGAGACTCAGAGATTCTTCTACAGAAATATTTTCAGATAATTTCTTTGCAGATGGTTTTTTATCTGCTGGCTTTTTGGCCGCTGTTTTTTTGACCGCTGGCTTCTTAGCTGCTGGTTTCTTTGCCGCAGGCTTCTTTGCCGCAGGCTTCTTTGCCGCAGGCTTCTTTGCCGCAGGCTTCTTTGCCGCAGGCTTCTTT
>NHBT01000019.1 GCA_002167805.1 Owenweeksia sp. TMED14
TGGAGTAGCCTCTTCAGCACTTGCTTCTGGAGTAGACTCTTCAGTACTCGCTTCTGGAGTAGCCTCTTCAGCACTTGCTTCTGGAGCAGTCTCTTCAGTACTCGCTTCTGGAGTAGCCTCTTCAACTTTTGTTTCTGCAGCTGCCTCTTGAGTTTGATCAACTGNAGCATTTTCTTCATCTGANACCTCAGGAGAAGGTGTGTTTTTNGCTAAAATTTGAGCCGCACGTTTTTCNTTGANAATNGATTCAGCTTTAAGTNTCTCAGATCTTTTCTTACTTTCAGAAGAATTAATAGAATCGATATTTTTGTCGATTCTTGCAGCTTTATCCGTCATCCATTTCTCAAATCTTTCTTCCGCTTGTTCTTCAGTAAGCGCTCCTTTTAAAACACCTTTTAATAGGTGCTTTTTCATCATTACACCTTTATATTTCAATATTGCTCTGGCCGTATCAGAGGGAATCGCNCCTTTCATGATCCATTCCAAGGTTCGATCAAAGTTTAATGTAATTGTTGCCGGGTTNGTATTCGGNTTATATTGACCCAGGTTTTCGATNTTCTTTCCATCTCTTTTTGATCTGGAATCTGCTACTACAATTGTGAAAATTGGTCTTCCTTTTCGACCGTGTCTTTGGAGGCGGATACGTGTTGCCATTGCTTAATTATTTTAAAAGGGTCCTAAACCCGGTTAATTATTGAGGCGCAAATGTAATACTAATTAGTGGATTANAAAGGGCTAGGAAAAAGAATTAAANCTTTAGAGCCAAGCTTTTTANAGAAAGTTATTTTCTTTCATCCAGTCATCGTTATAAATTTTNTTGATATAACGNCTTCCATGATCATGG
This sequence comes from Owenweeksia sp. TMED14, assembly GCA_002167805.1. Taxonomy (GTDB): domain Bacteria; phylum Bacteroidota; class Bacteroidia; order Flavobacteriales; family Schleiferiaceae; genus TMED14. Next base: position 845 of record NHBT01000019.1, read on the forward strand.
AAAAGTACAACAGATANAGCGTTTTTAGGCAATAAATGCTTCAGTTGACGTAAACCTTGAAATGCTGAACCACAACTGTATCCCAGTAATAATCCTTCTTTTCTTGCTATCTCTCGGGCTGCAAGAGCACCATCTTTATCAGTAACTTTTTCAAACTTATCAATTAAATCAAACTCAACATTTTTTGGAATTATATCCTCCCCAATGCCTTCCGTGATGTAGCTATAAATCTCGTTAGAGTCAAACTCTCTGGTCTCATGGTACTTTTTAAATACAGAGCCGTATGANTCAATGCCCCAAACNTGAATATCGGGATTTTTTTCTTTTAAAAACNTAGCAACTCCAGATATTGTTCCTCCCGTNCCAACACCTACAACAAAATGGGTTATTTNGCCATTAGTTTGGTCCCAAATTTCGGGACCTGTAGATTCATAATGAGCTAGTCTATTACTGAGGTTGTCATATTGATTTGGGAAATAACTATTCGGGATTTCTTGGTTTAACTTTTGAGCAACAGAATAATATGAATCAGGATGCTCTGGAGATACATTTGTCGGGCAAACATGTATCTCTGCACCTAGTGCTTTTAAGACATCGATTTTTTCTTTTGATTGCTTATCACTAAGAGTACAAATCAATTTGTAGCCTTTAATTATTGCTGCCAGAGCAAGACCCATTCCTGTGTTTCCTGAGGTGCACTCAATGATTGTTCCTCCTGGCCCGATTAATCCTTTACTTTCTGCATCTTCTATCATCTTTAGAGCCATTCTATCTTTGGTGCTATGACCAGGATTAAAATACTCAACCTTAGCTAGTACACGTCCAGGGATATCTTTTGCAATTTGATTCAATTCAATCATTGGCGTATTTCCAATAGTTTCAAGAATATTTGAAAATATTTTTGNGCTTGAATTTTTATTTTTCATTCTTCGAAGATATGATGNGTTTTTCCTATTTTTCTTTGAAAGGAATCGGTCTTTGGGGTTTAAGAATTCCCCGATTTAGTTTTTCCTCGTTTAAAAGAATATCTGATATTTTTATTGACTTTAAACTATGAACAGTACTGTTTCGAACGTTTACAAGTGCGTCTTGTAAAGAGCATTTATCCGGAGATTCGCATTCCTTACATGGTTCATAAAATCTATGGGATGCACAGGGAAGAAGTGCAATTGGTCCTTCAAGTATTCTGACAATATCCGCAAGAGAAATATTATTNAGATCTTTTGAGATGAAATATCCNCCTGAGCGACCTTTTTTACTTGATACTAAACCCTCNGAGCCAAGTTCTACTAATATTTTTTCTAGAAATTTTCTNGAAATTTCTAACGATTGTGCAATGCTATTTATTGCTACGGAGCTAGAATCCACATTTCTTGCTAAAAATAGCAAAGCTTGCAATCCATAATATGTCTTTCGATTCAGCATTTTAAATAATTAGCCATATATCTCATTGAGAACCATTGCTAGTCGAAAACCCGCTTTTAGTAGTTGACTGTTTAGTGTCTCAATATGTTGAAAGTTATAATCATAGGACAGGTTTAAATTGTTGGTATCAGGATATAAACCATCAATTCGAATCTTTTTCGATTCTAGCGCCCAATTTATTATGGATTTATCATTTAAAGATTCCACCCAGAAAATATCTTTATCTATCCAATCTGCGTATTCTGTGTAGGAAAGGTCTTGATAATTTATGATTTCAGAATCCCATATTTTGTGAAGATTACTTTCTTGGTTAAACCAATTTACTTTAAAGTCATTTCCACCGCGGTCTTTTCCATTCCCAACATGCAGGGGTTGATGGATATCGCCTATCAAATGCACAAGCATTCGGACTGCCATTCTCTCGTCTCCGTCTTTAAATTTTTTTGATTTTAATTCCTTTATTAATCTTTTTAGGGTCTGGACCACATCACCTTCTTTGGGAGTTAAGTTTTCTTGGAAGCTAAAAGATGAGTCAGGAATAGTGCAATAGTGCCATGGGTACATGTGATCAAAAGAATCATCTGATCTTATAAAGTCCATCCAAGTGGATGACATTGCAAGCGATTCGTCCTTGAGTATTTTTAAAACTTTTTTGGAGACATTTTGTTTTAAATGTCTTTTAGCAATTTCTCCAATTATTCTATGCCCTTTAGCGCCCCATGCCTGAGCCGGTATAGTTGTTAAAATCGAAATTCCAAGGCATAAAAGATATTTAAAAAAATAGTTTTTCATTACAGTATTTAATAACTCAACTGATTTTCAAATATACATCCGTCTCATGGACACTATCTTGGTCAAAGATTTAGTAAACTTAATTTTGGTTTAATGACTTTTAAAGCTCATTCAAGTGCGGTAATTGATGAACCTTGTCAAATAGGTGAAGGAACTAGGATCTGGCATTTTACTCATATAATGGAAAATTCGAAAATTGGAAAGAACTGTAACCTTGGGCAAAATGTTCTTGTTTCTAATGATGTTGTTTTAGGTAATAATGTAAAGGTTCAAAATAACGTGAGTTTGTATACAGGAGTTATTTGTGACGATGATGTCTTCTTGGGCCCATCGTGTGTTTTCACCAATATTTTGAACCCGAGATCGCATGTTGTAAGAAAGGGCCAGTATGAAACCACACATGTTGGTAAGGGGGCTTCGATAGGTGCTAACGCTACTATTGTTTGTGGGCACAATATTGGTAAATATGCATTTATTGGAGCTGGAGCTGTGGTTACAAAAAATATTCCTGATTACGCATTAGTGGTGGGTAATCCATCAAAACAAATCGGATGGATGAGTGAATATGGACACAGACTTATTTTCAATTTGGATGGAGAGGCTACATGCGAAGAGTCTGGCGATCGGTACTCATTAGTTAAAGGAGTCGTTAAAAAAGAATAATCTTTAATTTGAAATAATCTTGAGATATTTAAAAGCAACAAATAGTGATGAATTAAATTTCATAAGGGAGTCCGCTAAAGACTTTGCAAAAAAAGAAATACTTCCAAATGTTATGAAATGGGATGAAGCCCAATATTTTCCTGTCGAAATATTCAAAAAGATGGGTGAGCTGGGTTTTATGGGGGTGCTTGTTCCAGAATCCTATGGGGGATCCGGGTTAGGTTACTCTGAGTATGTGACTATCATAGATGAAATATCCCAAGTCTGCGGTTCCGTTGGATTGTCTTTAGCTGCTCATAATTCGCTTTGTACTCAGCATATAGCTCAATTTGGAAATGAGGATCAAAAAATGAAGTGGTTACCGAAACTAGCCAAAGCAGAGCATATTGGTGCTTGGGGATTGACTGAAACGGGAACGGGTTCTGACGCAGGAGGAATGAATACTACCGCGATTCAAGACGGAAATGACTGGATTTTAAATGGTTCAAAAAATTTTATAACTCATGCTATATCTGGTGACATAGCAGTTGTGATTGTCAGGACAGGAGAAAAAGGTGATTCTCATGGNATGACNGCATTTGTTATNGAAAAGGGAACTCCTGGCTTNACNGGNGGGAAGAAAGANAATAAGTTAGGAATGCGNGCNAGNGAGACGGCTTGCTTGTTTTTTGATAATTGTAGAATACCNTCNGCNAATATCCTNGGTAANGTAGGGGAGGGNTTTATTCANAGCATGAAGATNTTAGATGGTGGTAGAATTTCAATTGCTGCNCTATCTCTTAGGAATNGCNAAAGGAGCTTTTAATGCTTCAAAAATTTATTCTCACGAGCGAGAGCAGTTTGGAANGATGATCGCGGAATTCCAAGCAATNGGCTTCAAGTTAGCNGACATGGAAACAGATATTTATGCTGCAGAGCTAATGATTCGTCACTGTGGATCCATGAAGGATCAAGGTTTAAAAGTCACTAAAGAGTCTGCTATGGCTAAATATGCTTCAAGTGAAATGGCGGTAAAAATATGTAATGAGGCTGTCCAAATTCATGGTGGATATGGATTTACAAAAGATTATCCTGTAGAGAAATTTTATCGAGACGTGAAGTTATGTACAATAGGCGAGGGGACTTCGGAAATACAAAAACTCGTTATTAGTAGAGAAATATCCAAAAGCATGTAATGGAAGAATTAAAATACGCTAATTAAAAAATACTCGTCTTTAATCTTGATATTTGCCCCTTTTAATTAATGAATATTCAGGTTTTATAGATCCTTTTTACATTTGTCTCAAGTATTCAAATACTCATCATGAAAAAATTACTAATTCTTAGCGTCTTTTTATTTTTTGTTTCAGANCTATCAGCATCGCATTTAATGGGTGGAGAAATCACCTGGGAATGTGCAACATCAGGTGCAAATGCAGGAAAAGTCAGGTTTACAGCAATTATTTATCGTGAATGTGGAGGAATTGGATTTAATCAGCAAACGCTTGTCTTGTCATCTAACTCTCCCGCTGGCTCGGTAACATGTACAAGGGTCGGTGCAGGAACCAATGTTTCACCCTCATGCTACAGTGGACAGTTAGCATGTACGACTCCTTCTGGTGAGGGGCGAATGGAAGAGCATGTTTTTCGATCCAATTGGATTAACTTAAACGGGACTCCCCCTGCTGCTGGGTGGGTCTTTTCTTGGGGTACATGCTGTAGACCAACTTCTTCTTTGACAAATTATGGTTCTGGGTCCGGATATTGGTTACGAGCAGTGATGTATCCATTTACTCCTCCAGGAGCAGCTACCCCTCTTACGATGAATACCTGTTATGATAGCTCACCGCAGTTTGCTGAAAAGCCAAAATCGATTATTTGTACGGGCTATCCTTACACGTTCTCGCACAATGCCTACGAGCCAGAGTTTGATTCAGTGCATTATGCTTTTACAGACCCCATGTCTAGTGCTACGGCTACGTCTACATATTCTTCTCCTTACTCAGTTACCAGTCCTTTTCCAAATCAAGGAAGCCCTGTTGGATTTACTCCATCCACCGGTCTAATCACAATTGAACCTAATGTGGGTGGGTCTTTTATGTCATGTATCAAGGTGGAGTCTTATCGATGTGGTCAAAAAATTTCTGAGATCTTCAGAGATATTGCTATGGTGATTAAAACAGGTTGTGAATTAACGGGTACGAGTACTCCGAATTTACCTCCCGTTCTGACGGTTGACTCTATTCCTGGATCCAGTGGGCAAGTGATTGTTCCAACAAAACAATACTCAGGTTATGGTACAGATACAGTTTACCAAGCTACGGTTTACCCTGGTGATGTAGTTCAATTTAGATTGACAGCGACTGATAATCAGCTGACTCCATCTTTTAATGTTCAAAATGTAAGCTTTTCAGCGAATAGTGCTCAAATTCATAATTCCACAATCTCGGGCTCGTGTGCCGAGCCTCCTTGTGCATTTGTTACTCCCGTTTCGCCTGCGACTTCGTTTACCAATCCTTTGTCACTGAATGTAGATTTTTCATGGCAGATCGCTTGCAATCATATATCAGGTCAAAGCTCTTGCGGTGGGGGTCGTAATAGCTATTTCTTTCCTTTAAAGATGCAAGATGATGCATGTCCCGCTCCTGCTGTTAGTGTGGCAACCTTAAGAATTGATGTAATCCCATCTGTTCCAACAGCTCCAGACCTTAGTAATAGCTGTTTGGCTTTTGATGCGTCAAATAACTCAGTAATTGTTAATTGGGATACCCCTGCTGATACTGGACAAGAGTTTCAGGGTTATATAGTTTTCCATGGCACTCAGCCCGGAAGTCCGTTTACGGCAATAGACACAATCTTCGGAGCGTATGTTCCTACAACTTATAATCACCTTTCAACAAATCCTATCGCGGCTCCTGTGGTTGGAGGTAATAATTTATATTATTTAAGGTGTATCGGTTCATGTGGATATGAATCTGTAAATAGTGACACCCTACAGATGATGATATTAGACGTTACCCCAATACCACCCACAAACTCCTCTGTTGCCCAGCTAGATTGGAATTCAAACGTTTCCGGGTCTACTGCGATGTATCAAATATGGAGACGTCCCTTGGGCTCTCCTGCATCTGCCTGGGGAATCATTGATTCAACTACATCATTAACTTATAATGATACTGTCAATACATGTGGACAAGATTTAGAATATCAAATTAGGATTGCAGGGCTTTGTAATTCAACGACAGACAGTGGATCTTTTTCTGACAGTTATAATACAGACGTTTTAAGTATTGATTCGGTATCGGTAATTAACACCTTATTTGGAAGTACCGCTGTTATCTCTTGGTCGGGAAATACCAATGGGGATGTTATAGATTATGAGCTTTTAGAATATGACCCTTCTTCCGGGTGGAATTCGATTGCCACTATTCCTTTTGGAACAACAATGCCATTCGCAATACCTGGTGCTTCTCCCTTAGATTCAGTAAAAAGTTATAAGGTCATTTCCACAGATAGTTGTGGTAACCAGAGTAGTGATATTCTTATGACAGGACATAATAATATGCTTCTTACGGAAAGTATGGATCCTTGTGAAGGTATTCTTCGTTTAAAATGGAATACCTATAAAGGTTGGCCCGGAGGAGTTGGAGCTTACAGGGTTTTGGCAGATGTTACTCCTCCCGGTGGACCCACGCAAGTAGGAGTATTATTTGGGACTAAGACTGCTAACGATTCTGCATTTAATACAAAATCAATCATAGGGGGGTGGAATTATTGTTTCTATATTCAAGCCGTAGATACGGGCCTGACAAGGTTTAGTACTTCAAATCAAATTTGTATGAATAGTCTTGCTGTTCAAAGGTCTCGAATATTATACATAGCTAAGACCTCTGTTCGTTCTGATGATGCTGTAGAGCTAGTTTGTTATGTGGATAAAGATGCAGATATCATTTATTACGATCTTCAAAGGGCGGACAAGCCAGGATCAGCTTATTCATCTCTAGGGAAAATTCCAAAGCCTGTGATTCAACCCTCAGAAATCCGTTTCACAGATTTTTCAGCAGATCCTCAAAATCATTTTTATGAATACAGATTTGTTGCTACCGATAGCTGTGGAGGTATCGATACTGCTTCGAATATTGGAGCGAATATTTTGTTAAATGTTGAATCTAAAGAAAATTTGACAAATGTTTTAAATTGGAATTCATATCGTGATTTCATGGGGGGTGTAAAAGATTATGAGATACATAGATCTCTCGGGGTTAGTGCAAATGGTTTTGTAAAGATCGGCTCTACCAGAGACACTTTTTATGTCGACAATATAAGAGATGAAGGAGATAATGTAGGAATTTTTTGTTATCGTATAGTCGCAACTGAAGAAAATAACCCCTTAGGATTTTTAGACTACAATGGGTTGCCTTTTAATAGCGTCTCAAATGAGACATGTGCAGAGCATGAGCCAAGGGTCTTTATTCCAAATAGTTTTAATCCAAAATCCACTAATAGTGATGCCAATAAGATTTGGCGGCCAGTTCATTTATACGTTGAAGATGCAAGCTATTTTCTGGAAATATATGACCGATGGGGTAATTTAGTTTTTTCCACCAATGATGAAACGAAAGGATGGGATGGAAAAGTTTCAGGTAACTACGTCCCTTCAGGAGCATATATTTATCAATTGAAATATCGCTCAAAGCAAGGAGAAGTTATTCAAAAAAGAGGCTCGATTACTGTAATGTACTAGTCGCTCAAAGAAAAATGAGAAAGACCAAACCTTAATTCGGTATTCTTTTTCATTACATTTGTATGCAATTTAAATTTAAATTGTAAGTAATGTCAAAATTGACTCAAAAAATAATTGGCGAATACCTTACTTATGAAGATGTGTTGCTTGTGCCTGGGTTCTCAGAGGTCTTGCCAAGAGATGTCATAATCTCTTCAAAATTTTCAAAAAACATCACTTTAAAAACCCCAATAGTAAGCTCAGCGATGGATACTGTAACTGAGGCCGCATTGGCAATTGCTATGGCCCAAGATGGGGGAATGGGGGTTCTTCACAAGAATATGAGTGCTGAAAAACAAGCAATGGAAGTCCGAAAGGTTAAGAGAGCTGAGTCAGGGATGATAATTGATCCAGTTACATTAAGTAAGGATGCTTTTGTGTCAGATGCAAAAAAACTGATGAAGGAATATCGAATTGGAGGTATTCCAGTAATCGATTCTAATAAGCGTCTTATTGGTATTGTTACGAATAGAGATTTAAGGTTTGAAAACGATGGTAGTAAAAAGGTTTCACAGCTCATGACGTCTTTAAACCTCATAACAGCCAAGGAAAACACAACTATGGATGAAGCGGAGTTGATTCTTCAGGAAAATAAGATTGAAAAGCTTCCCGTGGTAAACGATAATAATATTCTTATAGGCTTGATAACTTACCGAGATATTTCAAAAAAACGAAATAAACCTAACTCAAATAAAGATTCCTATGGAAGACTTAGAGTAGCCGCAGCTGTCGGAGTAACTAATGATATTATAGAGAGAGTTGCTTTATTAGTAGCGGCAAATGTTGACGCTATTGTAATCGACACGGCTCATGGACATACAAAAGGAGTTGTTGACGCATTAGAAGCAGTCAAGTCAGAATTTTCAGATTTAGATGTTGTTGTAGGTAATATTGCAACTGCAGAAGCAGCAAAATATCTTGTTGATGCTGGTGCAGATGCTGTTAAGGTTGGTATTGGGCCGGGTTCAATTTGTACAACGCGCGTTGTTGCTGGAGTAGGGGTACCTCAATTGACAGCTGTCATGCTTGTAGCTGATGCCATTAAAGACAGTGGTATTCCTGTAATTGCGGATGGAGGAATTAGATATACTGGAGATATTGTTAAAGCCATAGCGGCCGGAGCGGATTGCGTCATGTTAGGCTCCTTATTAGCGGGAGCAAAGGAGGCACCGGGGGAATCTATAATTCTGGACGGAAGAAGATTCAAATCATATAGAGGAATGGGTTCAATTGAAGCTATGGAATCAGGTTCTAAAGATCGTTATTTTCAAGATGTCGAGGATGATGTTAAAAAATTGGTTCCGGAAGGTATAGTTGGCAGAGTTCCCTATAAAGGCGAAGTGAATGAGGTGATGTATCAGTTCATTGGGGGCTTGAGGGCTGGTATGGGATACTGTGGTGCAAAAAATATTAATGAATTAAAAGAAAAAGGGACGTTTGTCAGAATCACATCTTCTGGCATAGCTGAGAGTCATCCTCATGATGTGACTATTACCCGTGAAGCTCCTAATTATAGTCGCTAAGGGGTTTCCAGATTCTGCCGCTTTTGATAATTCTCGTAGCACGTGTAAAGACTTAATAATAGCTGATAGTCAGTTTCATAAAGGATCTTGTGCTTGTCCCAGCTACAAAATAAAAGAAGTTCTTCAATTTTATCTTTAGTTAATCCTGTCAGTTCAAACAACGCGTTCCTGTTGTTGTTTTCAGTCAGTTTCGCTCTATAGTTTTCGTTTTCTAAAATCGCTTTTAATTCCCTTAGCTGTCTTGGTCTTTTACCGAATCGATCGTATAAGAAATCTATTGGATTTGCTAATGTAGGCTTGACTCTAGTTGGCATTGATATTTCATCTCCAGTAGGTCTATTTGGTTTATCTAAGGGAATTTGCTTCGGTAGGTTGCTTGTTAGCTTGTATGCGGTAATTGGTACCTCATCTAATAAATAATTCTGAGGAAGAAGAGCAATGACAACACTGTCGTCATTTTTAGCTGAGGCGTATCGATAGGAAAAACCGGGTTTCGAAAAAACCAGAGTATCTCCAGCTTTCGCTTCTAATGAGAAAAAACCATGAATATCTGATACCCATGATGATTCATTTCGAACATTTACAATAACAACATCGGGTACCGGGTCTTTTGATTTATCTTCGATCACGATACCTTCAAAATAAACTATCGATTGAGCGCTAATAGTGAAAATAAATAAAGAGAATAAATTTGTAAATAATAATTTCACGATCGGAAAATTACAATAACTATGCCCGTTTCAAATTCCGATATTTGTAAATAAAAATATATGTCTGACGATAAAAAGATAATTTTCTCTATGACGGGAGTATCAAAAATACTTCCTAATAATAATAAGGCTATTCTGAAAGATATTTTCTTAAGCTTCTATTATGGTGCAAAAATTGGAATTATAGGGCTGAATGGATCGGGTAAATCCACTTTGCTAAAGATCATTGCTGGTGAAGAAAAAAATTATCAAGGAGATGTTATTTTTTCTGAAGGTTTTAATGTGGGTTATCTAGAACAGGAACCAGCTCTGGATAACAATAAAACAGTAATCGAGGTGATTCAGGAAGGAGTTGCTGATACCATGTCTTTATTGGAGGAATACAATTCAATTAATGAGCAATTTGGATTGCCTGAAGTCTATGAAAATCCTGACGCAATGGAAAAATTGATGAATAGGCAATCTGTGGTACAAGATAAAATTGATGCAACAAATGCTTGGGAGATTGATACTGTTTTATCGAGAGCAATGGATGCTCTTCAATGCCCTGATGGTGAAACTTCGATATCGGTTTTGTCGGGTGGGGAAAGACGAAGGGTAGCGCTTTGTAGATTGCTTCTCAAAAATCCAGATGTATTATTATTAGACGAACCTACAAATCATTTAGATGCAGAGTCTATATTGTGGTTAGAGCATCATTTACAACAATATAAAGGGACCGTTATAGCTGTAACTCATGACAGATATTTTTTGGATAATGTCGCGGGGTGGATTCTTGAGTTAGATAGAGGAGAGGGAATACCTTGGAAAGGAAATTATTCAGGCTGGCTTGAGCAGAAGACAAAAAGGCTTCAGGTAGAAGAGAAACAGGCAACAAAGAGGCGAAGGACTTTGGAGCGCGAACTTGATTGGGTTAGAATGAATCCAAAAGGTCGGCAAGCAAAGTCAAAAGCTCGTTTATCTAATTATAATAAGTTGCTTGGTGAGGAGCAAAAGGATAAAGAGAAAACACTAGAGATATTTATTCCAAATGGCCCGCGTTTAGGTGATAATGTGATTAATGCAAAAAATGTTAAAAAGGCCTTTGGGGAAAAATTATTGTACGACGATTTAAATTTTAAACTTCCCCCAGCTGGAATTGTAGGTATAATCGGCCCAAATGGGGCAGGAAAAACCACAATTTTTCGGATGATCATGGATCAGCTAAAAGCAGATTCTGGCTCATTTGATGTTGGCTCTACCGCGAAAATCTCATATGTCGACCAATCTCATGAAAAAATGGATTCAGAAAAATCTATATACGAGATTATTGGTGATGGCCAGGAGCATTTTGAAATTGCCAATCAGCTTGTTAATTCCAGAGCATATTTAGCAAGATTCAATTTTAGCGGTGCCGATCAGAGTAAAAAAATTGGAGTTTTATCTGGGGGAGAAAGGAATCGCTTGCATTTGGCTATGGCTTTAAAAGAAGGTGGTAATGTTTTACTTTTGGATGAGCCAACTAATGATTTGGATATTAATACTTTAAGGGCACTTGAAGAGGCGTTATATAATTTTGCTGGCTGTGCGGTAATCATTTCACATGATCGTTGGTTTTTAGATAGGGTGTGTACGCATATTTTGGCTTTTGAGGGAGATTCTCAGGTTTATTACTTTGAGGGGTCTTTTTCGGATTATGAAATGAACAAGAAAAAGCGCTTGGGTGGATCGTCATTAGAACCTAAGAAGTTTAAGTATAAGAAATTGATAAAATAATGAGAGTACAATCACCAAAAGGAACTAGAGATTTCGATTTCACGGAATTGTCAAGAAGAAATTATGTGATTGACTGCATAAAAGCAGCTTTTGAAATATTTTCATATCGACCTCTTGAAACGCCTAGTTTTGAAAATATTGAAACCTTAATGGGAAAATACGGAGACGAAGGGGATCGTTTAATATTTAAAATTTTACGTTCAGGAGATTTTTTAAGGAGCGCAAGAGATAAATCAAATCCAATTGTTAAAGAAATAGCTGATAAGGCACTCAGATATGACTTAACAGTTCCGTTTTCTCGCTATGTATCTCAAAATAATGGAAAATTGACATTTCCTTTTAAAAGATATCAAATTCAACCGGTATGGAGAGCAGATAAACCTCAAAAAGGACGCTTCAGGGAGTTTCTTCAATGTGATGCTGACGTAGTTGGGTCTAAAAGTCTATGGCAGGAAGTAGAAATGCTAGATTTGTATATTTATACCTTTAAATCTCTAAATCTTCCAATAAGGATTAAATTAAATAATAGGAAAATTTTAGCCGCAATATCAGAGGTTGTCGGTATTGAAAAACGCCTGGTAGATTTTACCACAATTTTAGACAAAATTGACAAAATTGGGGAAGGTGGAGTTCTGAAAGAGCTTAAAGAAAAGGGATTCTCAAAAGATCAAATNGAGAAATTAAAACCAGCNTTTAANTTNCGATCGAATAANAAGGATATCATTTCTTANTTAAATGNTTGGCTAGGNAANANCNAACAGGGTATTTCNGGAACAGAGGAAATTAATTTTATTTTGAATAAGGTAAAGAATAATGGCCTCATAGATATTGATATTTGTCTTGCGAGGGGATTAAACTATTATACTGGATCCATATTTGAGGTAAATGTACCCGATGTTGATATTGGTAGTGTTGGAGGCGGTGGGCGTTATGATGACTTAACTTCTTTATTCGGGCTCTCTGACGTTTCTGGAGTAGGTATTAGCTTCGGGCTAGACAGAATAATGTTTTGCCTTCAGGAGTTAGGTTTAATGCCAAATAATTTGCAAAAAGGAATTGATGTAATGATATTAAGGACAAACGAAGAGTCCTCTGAAAAATCTTTCCAGATCGCTCAAGATCTTAGAGAGGCGGGNGNCTTAGTTGATTTTTATCCGGATTTAGCAAAAATGAAAAAGCAATTTGATTATGCTGAAAAAATAGGGGCTACGAATGTTTTAATATATGATGAAGCAAATAACAAAGAGGTAATAGTAAAAGACATCAAAGTAGGTAAACAAGTTTCCATGCCTGTAGGAAAGGAATTGAGTTATTTTTTGGATTTAAAAAAATAAAAGTTAAGGTTTGGCGTAAGGAAATTTTTCAACTTTATCCGCCTTTGANTAGGCGTTAGTTCCCTGGGAGCTAATAAGGGTTTTCTTAGAAAGGTCAATAAATCCGTCATTATCTGGATATAACGAAGAAAAAACTTGGATGATTTGAGCTTCTAGCAATACTGTTTGATTAGACATGATATGNCTTTNNGTNTNTTTAAAAATCAATTGAAANTCACCTTCAAGTAGAAGAGGAACATGGTATTTTCCATGATTTTTCCATTTGANATTTAATGAATCTAATTCGGANATNTTTTCATTATANTTAGCGCTAGTTTGATGGAGATNTTTTGCAGATATGAAAGATGTCGCNAGGCAAAAACTGAAGTATGGATTTCTTAGAATATTCTTATACGTCTGGTGTCTTTTTGTCGGCGGCCGGAAAAGAAAACCCCATGTAGGTGGGGAAGATCCGATATGAATAATTTGGCTAAAGACAGCGGAATTAGCTTTCCCATTAGAGTTAAAAGTCGATAGAAGACCNGCAGTTTTTANACCCCCTAATGAATTAAAGAACTGAGCTCTGAACCTANTTGGCCATNTATCCCATATTTCTTTTGAAAATTCATTTTTCATTAATTTCTAATATGNCCNATTCCACCGTTGACTCCAATTATTTCACCAGANATCCATTTCGATTCAAGCAGAACTTTAGCCATTTGAGCTATATCTATTGGTTCTCCAACACTTTTAAGGGGATGTCTTTGTTCACTGGCTTCTCTTCGGCTTTCATTACCAAGAAGTTTTGATGCCATCGGTGTATCCGTCAGTGATGGCGCTATGACGTTAACCCGCACATTAGGGGCCCATTCAGCAGCAAGAGATTTCCCAAGACCTTCAACAGCTCCTTTAGCCATCGCTACAGAGGCATGAAACGGCATACCTTGACCCACAGCTACGGTGCTAAATAAAATAACGCTACCTTTCCCCGACTTGATTGATCTTTCAACTTTTTGAAGAGCTGATGCGGCTCCAAGAGCATTTATCTCGAAATCATTTTGAAAATCTTGAACTTTTAAAGATCTAAATGGCTTCAGGTTTATNGTNCCCGGNCAGTATANAAAACCGCTTAANTTTTCTGGGATAANACTATCATCAATTTCAGCTATATTANAAGTCAAGCTNGTTAGATTTTCATGANTGTAGTCACANGCCTCTCGACTAATTCCTAATACNTTATGACCTGAATTCAGCATTAATTCTGCTATAGATCGGCCAATACCTGTTCTNTGTCCTACTATTAAAATTGTATGTTCCATANCCTACTTAACACATCAAAACCTATTTTTGTTGAAAGATCAATNCATGANAAAAGCTTTTTCGTTAAAAATTGAAGATAAATGGACCATTTCTGACTGGGAAAGTATCGCAAATGGAAAGGTTAAAATAAGCTTTTCCTCAGCCACAAAAAAGTCTGTCCTTAGAAGTAGAAAAATTTTAGAAGATAAAATAGCTAATGGTGACATTATTTATGGAGTCAATACTGGATTTGGTTCACTTTGTTCTACATCAGTATCTCAATCAAATCTCAAAAAACTTCAGGTTAACTTAATAAGAAGTCATGCTGCAGGAACTGGTAATGCGGTAAGCCCTCAAATTTCTCGGTTAATGTTGGTTTCAAAGATTCGAGCACTTTCAAAAGGCTATTCTGGAGTTAGGTGGGATATTATTGAATTTTTAAATCTTTTGTACTCGCACGACATTCTACCTGTCATTCCTGAGATGGGTTCACTTGGAGCGTCGGGGGATCTTGCACCCTTAGCTCATATGTCATTAGTACTTATTGGAGAGGGGGAAGTTTTCTATGAAAAAAAGCGATTTAAAGCGAAAGACGTATTGGAAAAATTGAATATTTCCCCCATAGAACTTGTTGAGAAGGAAGGGCTTGCTTTAATAAATGGAACCCAGTTTATGCTTGCTCATGGCCTTTGGGCCATTATCCAAGCTCGATATATTTCGTACTGGGCTGATTGGGTTTCTAGCATGTCAATAATTGGTTTTGATGCCTCTAGTGCGCCTTTTGATTCAAGAATTCAGAAAATTAGAAATCAAAAAGGGCAAATGTTTGTTGCAAAAAGAATTAGCGAGTTTTTATTAGATTGTCCAAGTTTCATAAAAGAAAAGGATCATATACAGGATCCTTACTCTTTTCGTTGTATACCTCAAGTTCATGGAGCTTCAAATGATTCCTGGACCCATGTGCAAGAAGTTTTTTTGAATGAGGCTGATGCGGTTACAGATAATCCAACAGTTTTTTCAGATGAAGTTATAAGTGCGGGTAACTTTCATGGTCAAAAACTTGCGTTGGCAATGGACTACGGAAAAATGGCTCTTGCAGAATGGGGCAGTATTTCTGAAAGAAGAATTAATCAGTTGACTTTGGGAAAAAGAGGTTTGCAACCCTTTTTGGCAACTAATCCGGGACTTGAAAGCGGTCTGATGATTCTACAGTACTCAGCAGCAGCACTGGTTAGCCGAAACAAACAAAGAACAGTTCCTAGTAGTACTGATAGTATTGATTCATCTGCTGGGCAAGAAGATCATGTGAGTATGGGTGCAAATGCCGCAACTGACTTGATAGAGGTGATAAATGGTGTTTGGAAAATACTTTCCATGGAGTTAGTTTGCGCTATTAGATCGATAGAATCAGGTGAAAGAGAATCTTCAAAACTCATTCAAGATTTTATAATCTCTTACCGTTCAATATATCCAAACCCAAAAGGAGATGCTAATTTATCTGAAGAAATTAACGCTGCTGAAAATTTTTTAAGAGATACATTAATTGAAGATTCTGAATTTTTGATTTTCAATGAATGACTTGAGTTCTAATTTTTGAATTAAGTATTTTGCATACTTCTTGCGTGGGTCGCACTTACATAAATTCCGGCAGTTTCTGTTCTAAGCCTGTGCTCTCCTAGGCTAACAGGCTGGAAGCCATTTTCGATTGCAGATGTAACTTCACTTGTTGAAAAATCACCTTCAGGTCCAATAAGAACAATGGATTGGGTTCTATCAGGATAACGAATTAAATCATTTAAGGATAGTTTGTCAATGCTAGTGCATGATGCAATGTATTTGTAATAATCGTAATCATTCTTGATTAAATTTTTAAAAAACGTCAACTCATTGAATTTTGGAAGAATAGATTTTTCACTTTGTAAGCAGGCAGATTTTAAAATTTTTTTTGAACGTTTTTGATTAATAAATTTTCTTTCTGAGTGGCTACTTATTATTGGGGTTATTTCATGTACCCCAATTTCAGTTGCTTTCTCTAAAAAGAAATTCCACCTATCAATATTCTTTGTTGGGGATATAGCAATGTGTAAATACCCATTTACTCGACCATGATTCTCAATAATTTCAATTTTAACTGCTCTAACTTCTTTCTTAGAGATCAAATCAATTTCTCCAATAAAAATTTTCCCTAACCCATCAAAAACTTTTACTTTTTCACCGATTCCTAAACGTAGAGACTTGATAGCATGATTTATCTCTTCTGGCTCTAAAAAGGCATAATCGTCGTTAATAAAACCAAAGAAATTATGCATTTAAATCGTATTACTTTTCTTTACTATCCATCTATCTGAAATTAAACGCGCATCTGCCGAACTCCCAATACTATCTGATACTCCATTTAACAATGAAAATTGACCAACCGCCCCGATCATAGCTGCGTTATCCATAGTATAAGAGAGTGGGGGAAGATAAATTTGAATATTTTGTTTAATCCCTAATTTTTGAATTAAATGCCGCAAATGAGAATTCGCTGAGACTCCTCCTGCTATTGCCAATTGTCCTATGCCTGTTTGTTTTATTGCTTGCTCAATATTTAAGACTAATGGCTCTATGAGAGATTTTTGGATACTTGCGCACCAGTCATTTAATTCACTACTCAAAGTGTTCGGGTTATTCTTTTTTTCTTTTTGCATCATTTGTAAAATATTTGTTTTGATGCCACTATAGCTAAAGTTTAAATCATTGACTTTGGTTTTGCTAAAAATGAAACGATTTGGATTCCCGGTTTTTGCATTTTGATCGATTAGTGGGCCACCTGGGTAGCCTAAAGACAATAACCGGGCAGCTTTATCAAAAGCTTCACCAACGGCGTCATCTAAAGTTTGTCCGATAATTTCAAACTTATTCCAATTATGGACAATAACAATTTGAGTATGCCCTCCAGAGACGGTTAGGCACAAATATGGAAAATCTAAATTTGACTTTTGTTGAATGTTTTTTTCAGTGAGAAAACAAGAAAGCATATGCCCTTCTATGTGGTGAACGTTTATCATCGGAATAGATAAGGCAAGAGAAAGGGATTTAGCAATTGAATGTCCCACAAGTAAACTACCTAGAAGACCAGGTCCTTGCGTTACGGCGATAGCTTCGATCTGGTTCAATTTAATATTTGATGCTTTCAAAGATGCTTTTATCGTTGGCACTATGGATTCGATGTGCGCACGTGACGCCATTTCAGGGACAACTCCTCCAAAATATCCATGAACATCTTGACTAAAAATGACATTTGCAAGAACTTCAAACCCTTTGAGAATAGCCACAGACGTATCATCACAACTTGATTCAATCGCTAATATTAAAGCTTCTGGTTTTTTCAAAACTATGTTTATATAAGATCAGCTAAGGGTAACATTCTTGACGATGTGAAGACCATATCCTTCAATTCCAATTCTCTTCATAGGTCGGTTTGTTAATAGGACAACATTTTTAATATTCATTTCTCTTAATATCTGTGCACCTACGCCGTAGTCTCTAGGATCCATGGCAAGAGCTTTAGGAGCTTCGATATCTTCATTTGGATTAAATCCTAAAATATCAGTT
Source organism: Owenweeksia sp. TMED14 (assembly GCA_002167805.1). GTDB lineage: Bacteria > Bacteroidota > Bacteroidia > Flavobacteriales > Schleiferiaceae > TMED14. The sequence continues at coordinate 18,684 of NHBT01000019.1, forward strand.
ACTTTATTTTTACGCTGATTAAGACAAACTAAAACTCCTGAACCATTACTTTCTATGGCTTTTAATGCTCTTTTTATGTTACTGTGTTGAAAATAGTTAGTCTGTATTTCGTCAAGAATGGAATCTCTCTCATCTCCACTTTGCATTCTTACCATGACTTCATCATTTGGGTTCCAAGTACCTAATTGAAATGAGATATGAATTTGGTCTGAGGTTGTCTGTTCGAATAATTGAACATCCAGTTCTCCGTATGGTGACTTTAACTTAAAACGCTTCTTTAACCGAATAAGACTCTCGCGCTCAAGACGATATGAAATAAGCTGTTCAATTGATATTATTTTTAAATCAAATTTCTTTGAGATTTTAATGAGTTCGGGAAGTCGTGCCATCGTCCCATCATCATTCATTATTTCTACTATAACACCCCCAGGCTCTTTTCCCGCTAATCGAGCAAGATCAATCGCAGCTTCAGTATGCCCAGCTCTCCTAAGAACGCCACCTTCTCGAGCTCTTAATGGAAATATATGCCCAGGTTTTTGGAAGCTCTGTGGCGTAGAGTTTTTGTCAACAAGAGCATTTATCGTTTTTGCTCTATCTGAGGCGCTAATTCCTGTCGTAACTCCATTACCCGCGAGATCAACACTGACTGTGAAGGCAGTTTGGTGAGGGTCAGTATTGTTTTCAACCATTTGCATCAAGTTAAGCTGCTCACAACGATTATCAGGAAGGGGCACACATATTAGTCCTCTTCCGTGAGTAGCCATAAAGTTTACAGTGTCTGGCGAAATATTTTCAGCAATTGCAATAAAGTCCCCTTCGTTCTCTCGATTTTCATCATCAACAACTATTACCAAATTTCCATTTGATAGGTCCTCTAATGCCTTTTCTATGGTGCTGAATTCTGAATTCATAGTTTATTTCGTGTTGTAGGTTGCCAAATTCCGTTTTCAGATGTGCGAAGATACCGGATAAGACCTAAGAACAATGCAATATTCATCCATGAGAAATAGGAGAGGGGCTTTAAGAAATTGGATAGTGTCTTTGGTAAAAATCTTTCAGGATATAAAATAAATAAAATAAGAAATAACATTTGGAAGATAATTGATATCATTACAATTTGACTCCATTGTAGAAGCCAAAAAATGATATTTACTATGGAACCAAGGGAAAAAAATATGGGTAACATCCAACGAAGAATTTTATGACAAAAGAAAACAAGGCCAATAGGAAATGGATTTGTCAAAACAGTGGCATAAAAATATTTGAGATTCTGCCAATTCCCCTGGGAAATTCTTATTTTTCTTTTGAATTCCATATTCGATTCATTACTAACATCTTCAGTGCAAATGGCTTTTAGAGCAATTACAACTTTTTTATTTGATTTTAGAACGGTCATCGTTAGAAAGAAATCTTCCATTAAAGTGCCAAAAGGAATTTCTTTAAAGGACTCTCTTCTTATTGCATAACAACCACCTTCAACACCCATTGAGGATCCCCAAATTACTCCTTCCTTGTTTTTTAAATTATTTTCCCAATTGATATATGATTTTTCATTTTTAGCTATGCTGTTTAAAAAAATTTTATTATTTCCTCGATAAACCAAATTACCCCCAACAAGATGTATCTCATTGTCATTAGCGAGGGGAAGAATCATTTCTTTTAATGCATCAGGATGAAAAAAAATATTAGCATCTGTTCCTACAATAATTTTAGATTTACCTCTCTGGATAAGGGTGTTTATGATAACTGATTTCCCAGAACGATTTTCCATTTTTACAAAATCTATAATTTTTTCTCTTTTTTGAAATTCTTCGATGATCAAATCTGTTGAATCTGTTGAGCAGTCCGAACCAATTCTGATTTTTAATAAGTCCTTCGGGTAATTTAAGGCTAAGATTGATTCAATTTTTTCTCTAATTACGCTTTCCTCATTAAATGCAGCAAATACGATATCTACAGAAGGCCACTGTTCTGGTTTAAAATTTACACTGATATCTCGGGGTTGGTACTTGTAAATAAGATCCACCAGTTTTGGATATAAAAAATATGGTATGAGCATTAATGAAATTGCAAAAACTAAAGTCTCAAATATGAAACCATAAAAAATATAGTAATCTAACATTAATGACATTGGTTTAAATAACTATATTTTTCATTTTCGTTTTAAAGAGCTCCTCTGAAAAATTTATCAAAACATGTTCTCGTGCTCTTTTTCCCATTTTAACCCTAAATTCGGTATCTAAAATTAAATTAGATAAGGCTTTTGCAAATTCACCCGCGGTGTCTGCCAAAAGAATATGTTCTCCGTTAATGCATTTCAAACCCTCTCCTCCAATACTGGTAGTGACAATAGCCTTACCTCTAGCCATAGCCTCTAATAATTTTATTCTCATTCCACTTCCAGATAATAAGGGAGCGATAAATATTCCGTAGTCATCAAATAGAATAATATCATTTAACGATTGGCTCCAGATAACTTGTTCCGGAATATTGATAGTTTTTGGCCATTTTCTAGAAAAAACAGTAATTTCTGTTTGAGGAGAAATCTTGGGCAATACTTTTTCAATAAACCAATTCATACCTATAATATTTGGTTCCCAATCTAATGCACCTAGATGGTATACCTTAGATGATTGAGATCCAGAAAATCTCCATTTTAAATTTGGATTAAATGTACAAGGATAGACGTCAATGTTCTCAACTCCTAACTCATGAAGATTCTTAGCATCTTCCTCAGTTATAGCCCAAACCCTATTTCCTATAAGCATTTTAATTTCCCATTTTTTAAGTTTTTTGGTTTGCCAATTGGTAAAAATCTTTTTAATACTAAAATTTGAATTTAAAAGAGTTCTCTCCCAAATTTGATGTTCAACATTGTGAGTTCTTATAATAAAGGGCTTATTACCCCAAAAATCCCTATATACAGACATAAATATGCTATCTATAACTATCAAATCAGCTTTAGAAGAGGCATTTTTTACAAACTTGGAGACTTTTGAATTAAAAAACCGCGAGGCGAAATAGGACCTTTTATCAAAGCAATGCTTAAAAAAATAAATTAAACTTGGTGATAAGTTGACATCAAAAAAATCAAAATTTACGGAAGCAATTGAAGAAGTGGGTTTTGTGACTTTGTGCTTGTTTGTATTTAGGGCCACAACATGAACAGTGTGTCCTGCGAGAACCTCTAAATTTATTAGACTTTCCATGGCTATAGACGAGCCATCTCTTCCGGGGAAAGGGACTTTATTACATAAATGTAAAATATTCATGAAAAATGTTTACTTCTTGATTTAAATAACTTTAAAATGAGTCGTTTAAAACTATGCATATTCGCATCATTTGCTGCCCAAACAGTCATCCAGAAAGAAATAGGAAGAAGAACTAGATTAGGCATCCATATGGCCCAAAAAGGTGTTACGATCCATTCTCTGCCCATTTTTTCAAATATTATGGTTAATACATAATGGAACAAGAACAAAAGAACAGATATAACGAAGGGTAATCCAAATCCCCCTTTTTGAATAATGGCACCTAACGGTGCTCCAATAAAAAATAATAGTATACAAGCTATGGATATAGAAAATTTTTTATGGAATTCAAGAAAATGTCTGGCAATAATTTGTCTCCTCCATTCAAATTCACTTTCTACTTGTTTCATAAAATCTCGGTTCGACTGAGCAAAGTGAATAGAATTATTTAATGCTCGAAAAAGATACTTTCTTTCCAATCTACTTTCAACAGCTAAATCGAGATTATTATTAACGAAGTTTGATGAATCATTTGTTTTCCATCCAAAAAACTTATTTCTCATGGTATTACTGATTTCATTTTGACGTTTCCGATATTTTTTAAACAAGTCTTGAATTGCAAAATTCAATTGATTAATATTGAGCATATTATATTCATCGCTCCTGCTAACTTTATAAAGATCACCCATTGCGTAATCCCCCATATCTAGCCTGATCAACATTTTCTCAAAGTTGCTTTCTAAAAATGGTTGTCTTTTTTGTGTTCTTTTTTTTTCGGATTCATAATCTTGGAAATAATGTCCATTGTATAAAGTGAATTCCATCCAACGACTCCCCTCAGAATAGCTTATTTGACCTTTCGGGGCAGTAATTAAAGAATGATTTCCTTTTCCCCTTTCCTTGTGATCATATATAATTACATCAAAAACTTCATTGTCTTTTTTACCACCAATTTTTATGCTATAGCCATCAATCCCTCCGAAGAAAATACCAGGAATTAAATTAAATGTTGGTCTTTGTTTTGCGATATTAATTAATAAATTTTCTCCCTTAAAATTGGCGATCGGAATAATATTATTGCTCACAAAAAACATTCCTGAAGAAATTAATGCTAGTGCTAAAAGTATAGGTCGCATCAATCTATAAAATGAGGCTCCCGAGGATTTTGCAGCAGCAAATTCTTTACTCTCTGCTAAGTTTCCAAAAACCATAATACCTGCGAATAAAACAGCTACCGGAACGGCCATAGGTAATACAGAGGCACTCCAAAAAAACATTAGTTTCAAAATATAAAACCATTCGACCCCTCGTCCAGCTAAATCATCCACATACTTCCATACCATTTGCATGAGAAGGAAAAATACTGATATGCCTAAAGTTTTTAGGAAAATCCCTAAGAAAGACTTGAGTAGATACTTGTCAATTCTTTTCATCCGATTTATTTACATATCCTCAGGGGCGATATAATCATAATCTGGATAATTATTAATATCAAACTTAACGTCTTCTAATTTAATTCCCATATTTACTTTGTAATTATCTAATTGAACCTTAGTAATCACGTTGTTAAGTCCATATTCATGGTATGAGTAGATCTTTTTAGAATCGACCTCAATACCGAGAATAACTTTTTCTACTTCATCCGGATTTAGTGGAACTAATTCAATAAATTGAATGAGAGTATTTTTTTTATTCTTCTTTTTTTCTAAATACTTAAAACTAGTCCCTTTCGAATATNTATTNAAAATTTTTGAAGGGGAGAAGTTGGCATCAGACGTATCTATTCTTCTTACAACTATTTCCTCATCNTCACTCGATACCGAAATNAGTTTATTATTTTCNAANAAAATTATCTGATCGTTGAGTGTTAAAACACCATCTTGTTTNACCATTANTAAGGTTCCAGTATTTTTTCTTTCAATTCGATTTCCATCCCTNCCTANAGCATTAAGAACNAGAGTAAANGAAAATGANTGGTCTTTATATTNTAGTGTNTTTTTTTGNGACAGAGTCACGAACTCTTTCGCAGAAATAGATTGAGCNTTCAGAAATTGAATCTGAAATAATGCTAATAAAAGCAACGTAATGTTATAATATATTCTCATCTTCATTTGAACTATTTTTACCTAACCTTTGATTTAGCTCTTGTTCTGTAGATACAAGAACTTGACGTGCTTTAGATCCTTCAAATGGNCCNATAATTCCGGCATCTTCAAGCTGATCAACTAATCTTCCTGCTCTATTGTACCCAAGTTTTAATTTTCTTTGAAGCAATGAAGCAGAACCCTGTTGTTGCAAAACAACCAATCTAGCAGCATCCTCAAAAAGTGCATCTCTTTCTTCAGCACTNTAATTACTTCCNCTCGAGNCATTTTCTTCTCCAGTATACTCCGGAAGGGNATANGCATCNGGGTATGCTTGNTGTGAGCCAATGAAATCACANANTTCTTCGACTTCTGGTGTATCTAAGAAAGCGCATTGAAGCCTTATTAGNTCATTTCCCGCTGAAAAAAGCATATCCCCCTTGCCAATCAATTGATCAGCTCCACCAGAGTCTAAAATCGTTCTTGAATCTATTTTTGACGAAACCTTAAAAGCGATTCTTGCAGGAAAGTTTGCTTTAATAATGCCAGTAATTACGTTGACTGATGGTCTTTGTGTAGCNATAATCAAGTGAATACCAATCGCACGCGCCAACTGGGCCAATCTTGCAATTGGAGTTTCTACTTCTTTACCCGCCGTCATTATTAGNTCTGCAAACTCATCAATTACNAGAACGATGTAAGGAAGATATCTATGGTCATTTTCTGGGTTTAGTTTGCGGGAAATAAATTTTTGATTGTATTCTTTGATATTCCTAACCATTGCATCTTTCAACAATTCGTATCTCTTATCCATTTCAATACACAAAGAATTTAATGTGTTAATTACCTTAGTTGTATCGGTAATAATTGCCTCATCTGTGTCAGGGAGTTTTGCAAGAAAATGCCTCTCTATTTTATTGTAGAGAGTTAATTCTACTTTTTTTGGATCNACCAAAACAAACTTTACTTCAGAGGGGTGTCTTTTGTAAAGAATGGATGCAAGTATAGCATTCAATCCTACTGATTTCCCTTGTCCCGTTGCTCCAGCCATAAGTAAGTGTGGCATTTTTGCTAAATCAGCTATGAAAACTTCATTGGAGATTGTCATGCCAAGAGCAATTGGAAGGTCCATATTAGTTTTGATAAACTTTTCTGAAGTAAGGACACTTTTCATAGAAACCATTTTCGGGCTTCTATTCGGNACTTCAATACCGATNGTACCGCGTCCNGGNATAGGNGCNATGATACGGATNCCAAGCGCACTNANGCTTAAAGCTATATCATCTTCTAAGTTCTTAATTTTTGAAATACGAACTCCTGCCTCTGGAATTATCTCATAAAGTGTTACTGTTGGTCCTACAGCAGCTTTGATTTTTGCAATTTCAATTTTGTAATTTCTTAAAGTCTCTAGNATCCTATTTTTATTTGCTTCTAATTCATCGGCATCAACAACTTTATCTGGTGCTTCAACATCAGCTAAAAGATCATATGTTGGATAAACATATTTTGATAGCTCTAGTTTNGGNTCGTAGGATGTTTTTAGGCTCTCCANGGTTCATTTTTGANTCCTCGTTTTCTTCTAATGCCTCACTCTGAATATCAATAGGATCAGCAACTTCTAAACCAATATCTTCAATGTTGTCTATTGAGCCCAAAGTTTGCTCATTATCCAATATTTCTGAATCCGTCGAAGACTCAGTAGATGGTGAGTCAATATCATCTGTAAATTCTATCAGTGAATTTTCAGATTCTTCTTGAACGTCAACTAAGCCTGGTTCGATATTGTTTTCTTCTAAAAGGGCATCATCGTTTGTTTCAGATATNTTTGGCTTTAATTTCCAGCTTTGAGGAGAAAGTTTATAAAACCAAATTACATGTATTAAAACAATAGCGAGCCAAATGAGCCAAGTACCTGTTTCGCCAAATAAGTTTGCTCCCCATAGGGCAATAAAACGAGCAGAATCACCAACGATTGCATCATTTAAAGAGTTTAATACTGGAAATCCAGAAATTAAGCCTGTAAGAGACGAGAGGAAGAGAGTATACAAAAGTCCAATCCTAAGAACTCTTGAAACCCTATGTTGAAAATTGAATAGTATCTGTACACCCCAAAAAATAATAATAGAAATAGGAATCAAGAAAGTCCATCCTAAGGATCTAACTGTGATAAAAAAACCAATAGCAGCACCAAGTTTTCCAAATGAGTTTTTTAAGTTAATCTCAGGATTGAATAAAATATCTGCAAAATTATAATTTAAGTAACTAAAATCCTCTTCCCAACTCAACAAACTTGATATACCGGATATTAGTATGAATAGGCCGCCAAAAATCATTGCAAGTCCAAAAGCTGCATGAAGTGATTTATTTTCTCTTACTTCGCTTGAGAAAGACTTAACAGACTTTAATATATTCTTGGTCTTCGTTTTTTTTGCCATCGATAATTGACCTAAGTGTCAAAGGTAGCCTAATTCTTACCTTTGTAAAACCATGATTCAATTGATTTCTAAATGTACTTATCATTTATCCTTTTCTTTGAACTCAGAAAATAGAATATTTTCTTATTTCGATAGCCAATATCACAGAATATCTGATGCTTATCATTTTAATTCAAACATGTATCATAAATGATTGACTTTAAACGCCAACTTGAGTCTTTGATGATGCCTCTGACAGTTGAGCTTTTTGGCGATCATGGAGTTGCGATTGATCTTCAAGAAACTCGCAAGGAATTTAATGCTGACTTTACTTTAGTCGTATTTCCATTTCTAAAGTTTAGTAAAACTTCACCCGAAAAAACTGCTGAGATTGTCGGTTCTAAACTCTCAACGGAATTGTCCGAAATCAATAATTTTAGTGTTGTAAAAGGCTTCTTGAACTTAAACCTATCTCAAGAATTTGTTTCAAAGATATTTGCGGGCATTGAATCCGAAAAGAACTTTGGAATAACTGCCGCAAATAATACTCAGCCATCAGTTATGGTCGAATATTCATCCCCGAATACAAACAAACCTTTACACCTTGGTCATATTAGAAATAATCTTATTGGTCATTCAATATCAAATATTCTCAAGGCATCTGGGAGAAATGTAGTACAAGTACAAATTATTAATGATAGGGGTGTACATATATGCAAAAGTATGTGGGCGTGGAAAAAGTTTGGAAACAATGAAACTCCAGAAAAATCGCGACTAAAGGGGGATCACTTGGTGGGAAAGTACTATGTGCTATTTGATCAAGAATATAAAAAACAAGTAAGTGAAAAAATGTCAAAGGGAATTTCTGAAGTTGATGCAAAAAAATCTGTAGCGTGTATTTTAGAAGTTCAAAAAATGCTTCTTGATTGGGAAGCTGGTGATCCTGAAGTGGTTAAACTCTGGAAAAAAATGAATGAATGGGTCTATTCAGGATTTAATGAAACCTACCAAAGGTTAGGAATTGAATTTGATAAAAATTATTACGAGTCTGAGACTTACATTTTGGGAAAGTCCGATATCGAGGAAGGCCTCAAAAGAAATATTTTTTTCAGAAAGGAAGATAATTCTGTTTGGATCGACCTTACCAATGATGGTCTCGATGAAAAAATTGTTCTCAGAAGTGATGGCTCATCTGTGTATATGACCCAAGATATAGGTACAGCCATTCAAAGATTCAAAGATTTCGAAATTGATTCATTAACCTATGTTGTGGGAAATGAACAGGATTATCATTTCAAAGTGCTATTTCTTATCCTTGAAAAACTAGGTTATAAATGGGCAAAGAGATTACATCACTTATCTTATGGAATGGTTGACTTACCGACAGGCAAAATGAAGTCCAGAGAAGGGAAAGTTGTAGATGCAGATGATTTATTAGACGAGATGGAGTCAACAGCTAAACAAATGTCTACAGAATTAGGAAAAGCTAATTCCTTGAGCTCTAAAGAATCCCAAATGCTAGATAAAATTATAGGACATGGAGCTTTAAAATATTTTATTTTAAAAGTTGACCCAAAAAAAAGAATGGTTTTTAATCCTGACGATTCTGTAGATTTTAATGGGAATACAGGTCCGTTTTTGCAATATACTCATGCAAGAATTTCATCACTAATAAGAAAAGCAGGATTTCAAAAAAGTATTGATTTAAGCGATGTTCATTGGAATGAAAAGGAACGAGATCTGGTCCTAGGATTATCTAAATTCCCTGAAGTAATTCATAACTCTGCTATTGACCTGAATCCAAGCCATATTGCAAACTATCTCTATGAAATCGCAAAAAGCTTCAATAGTTTTTATCAAAAGCACTCTGTATTGAGCGCAGAAAGCAAAACAATTTCAGCTTACAGGCTCGCACTTTGTGTTCAAGTCGCAGGCGTTTTAAGAAGAGGTCTGAACCTATTAGGGATTGATGCTCCTGAGAAAATGTAATTTATCTACCACTTTGCGTTTTTGGTAGCTTTTTTTATTCTATTTGGGAGTCCATCTTTATGCAGCATAATGGATATCGTCTTATATCTTATAAAAGCTTCTGAAGCATATATATAGCCATTTCGGTATGGATTTTTGAGATCGCCCCAAGAATTTTTCACAATATAATATATCCCATTTTTTTGATCTTTAACTTTTCCGACGATTTGCATTCCATGATCATCTTGAGTTTGATAATTATCAAAACCTTGCTGTCGTATTTCTTGGTTAACAATCATTTCTTCATGTGGGCCTGTATAGGCATTTACTCTCTCTTCATCTGACATTTCATTCCATGGTTTTGCGGGCATCACAGCAACGCCATTCTTTATTGAAAACCCTCGTTCAGATACATCTGTGGCCCATGAAATGGTAAATCCATTTTCCAGAGCAAAATCAATAGTTTCCATCATTTTATTCAATGGGACATTGTAAGAAGTAGCCCATGTCCAATTATCAGGAACCTCTATGGGAAACCACGAATAGAATGGGTGATGGCTAAACGAGGTTAGTTGAACATAATCATCTGCATTAATTCCTAAATAATCATCAGCAAAACTTCTTGGAGTATATGATTTTCCATCAATAGAAAAGCTTTTGGGTTCATCTCCCAAATAGGCATCTAAAACACTTTTAAAGCCATTTTCCCATGCAGAGGACAAAGTTCCATTGTTTTTCTTTTTTACAGCATCGATAATTCCTTTTAGGGATGCCTCTAGTTCACCATGATCATTTTGTTCTGTTCCATAATTTAGCCCTTTGTATACATCTTCTGGCAAAGCACCATAGTTCTTTATAACATAAAACAGGTCTGGAAGGGCGCCGCCTTGAGCAAAATTTAGGTGTCCATGAAGACGAATATACTTTCTTGCCTTGTCTTCATAAACCTTTCGAACCGTATACATTTCAGATAAATCAATTACAGGTTTACCCATTCGAATTAGTTCAGATTCTAAGAAGGCAGTGCTTGAATAACTCCAACATGTTCCGGATCGACCCTGGTTTTTCACTTCAGTAGCCTCAATGTCATAAATGGTGGTAAACTCAAATTGCTTTGTGTCGGTTTCACCGTTATTTGAAACTTTATTAATTAAATCCACCTGACCGTTGAGGGAGATTGGAAAAATAACTATTGTTATAATTTTTAGAAAATTTTTCATTGATAAATAATTAGTTGTTATAGTAAGATACTGTAGGGTTTTTTAATCCATTAGAATAATCATAAAAACCTCTTCCAGATTTAACCCCTGTATCTCCAGCTGTTACAAGATTAACTAAAACCGGATTTGGGGAATATTTAGAGTCACCGAAGCCTTTATGCAGCACATTCAATATACTCAGACAAACATCGAGACCTATGAAGTCAGCCAGTTGAAGAGGTCCCATGGGATGACTCATTCCAAGCTTCATGATACTATCTATCTCGGCTACACCTGCAACACCATTTTGAAGACATTGAATTGACTCATTAATCATGGGCATTAAAATGCGATTGGCAACAAAGCCAGGATAATCATTGCATGAGACTGGAATTTTTCCAAGTTTTTTAGATAAATCCTCAACGGTTTCTTTCGTTTTTATCGACGTTTTATACCCGCTTATTATTTCAACAAGCTTCATGACTGGAACTGGATTCATAAAGTGCATTCCAATAACATTTTCAGGATGCTTGGAGATGGCAGCAATTTTTCCTATCGAAATTGAAGAAGTATTTGTCGCTAAGATTGTATCTGAAGAGACAAGGTTACTGATTTCTTTAAATATTTCGATTTTTAAGTCTTCATTTTCTGTTGCTGCCTCTATGACAAGGTCAGCAGACCCCACAGCCAGATTCATTTCATTGATTAGTTCAATATTTCCTAACGATGATTTGGCTTCAGTAGCGGTTAATAATTCTTTTTCAACCTGACGAGACATGTTTTTTTCGATTGTTTTTATTGCTCGATCTAAAGACTCTTTGTGTATGTCAAAGAGTTTTACATTAAACCCATGAATTGCAAAAACGTGGGCAATGCCATTACCCATTGTGCCAGCACCGATTATCGTAATTTTTTTCATTCCTTAAAGATACGTAGAGATCACTTTCCCCGCCCTAACAGGACTGTCCAAATGGTGTATAATAAAACTTTCATGTCATTAAAAATGGACATGTTTTCTATGTAGATAAGATCAAATTTCATTCTATGAATCATTTCCTCTACACTGCTCGCGTAACCGTACCTTACCATACCCCAGCTCGTTAGACCGGGTCTAACCTTATAAATGTGTCTGTATTGAGGGGCTTGATTTATTATTTTTTTTGCAAAAAAAGATCTTTCTGGTCTAGGTCCCACAATGCTCATGTGTCCGATCAAAACATTTAGAAATTGAGGCAGCTCATCAATTCGATATTTACGAAGAAATTTACCAATTGGTGTAACTCGAGCGTCTTTGTCAATTGTTAATTGTGGTCCAGTTTCTTCAGCATTAACGTGCATAGTCCTAAATTTGAATATGGAAAATTCTCTCTGCTCTTTGCCTAATCTCTTCTGAGTAAAAAAAACTGGAGCACCACTCATTCGAACCATTAATGCAATAAGAATAAAAATCGGGGAGAAGACGATCAAAGAAAATAAGCTAACAACTATATCAAATAACCTTTTTGTATTTCTTCTCCATGGGGTCATTGGCTCAAGGTGCCACTCGAGCAGTGGTACTCCATGCTCGTCGATTTTCACTTGGCCTGATAAGATTCCATAGGTGTCTGGAATCATAAAGATTCTAACATTCGAAGATTCGAGGTCTAAAATTAATGAAGTTAACTTTGATTGTGATTCAGGTGGGAGTGCAACAATACAGTCTGTTACTTTGAATTTGTTAATTATTTTCGAAATATCACTCAATTCTCCTAATATGGGAAATTCAGAGGCCAAATTTTTCTTGTCAATATTTGTTGTCTTAACCCAGCCGATAAATTTTTCTCCAGANCGTATTCCGTGCTTCTTGAGGGCTTTTATGTTTTTTTCAAGCTCANTTCGAGAACCAATTAACAGGGTTGGAAAAAAATATTTTCCTTTGATAATCCTTCTTTGAATTATNTAACCGAAAATTAAGCGAGTCATCAGAGTTCCAATAAATAGAGTTAAGAAAAAAACACCTGCGGTTNTAAAATAATCCGAATAGCTTTTCACGTAATCATTCAATAGAAACAGCAAGAAATATATCAGAGAAAAAACNAAACATAACTGAATTGCCCTGCTAAGCTCATTTAGTCGCGATTTTCTTATTGGATTAGCATACAAGCCTATCATTCCCATTGAAAACAGCCACAGAAAAGAGGTTATTAATGCTCCAAGGATATAAAAATCATCCCAATGCATGGTTTCNAGGCCAAATCTAGCTGGNTCAATAACTGATTTACGATAAGAGTATAAAAATGTATATGCGAGACCGCCAATGAAAAAATCAAAGGAAATGTAAATNGATCTCCATAATCTTTGAGATGATTTAAATTGGCTATTATTAATGGTCATTGGCGATAAATAAGTCTNATGTTATCGACTAAAACAGTGTCGAGTTTTCCGTTATTTAGCTTTGCCGAACCCATAAATATCTTAAAAGAGCTTGCAAGTGGCGATCCAGATACCTCAGTTAGCAGATTTATATANCCGTGATTCCATTTTTCATTCGATGAAAATGTCGCTGTAGGCATCTGAATGATCTGTCCAGGGTTTGCTGCTATGACTCCAAAAGTNACTGGATTAGTAGTCCAGTAGTCAAATTCTATATAAACATCTTNCCCCCCCTTTGGCAGAATAAAGTTTTCAATGCTACTAACTTCAAATTTGGAAATNCCCGTATCAAGAATTGCCATTCCACTGTAAATGTTTCCTTCTCCNGGTGGGGCAGNGAATTTAAGNTCAGGGTTAGAAGTTAATATCCATGAGGTATCACTTTGATCNGTAGGTATTAAGTTGCGTNCAACATCTTCAAAATCTTCGAGATTTAATACAACCAGTTCTCCTAAATTTNAATTAAAATCATATTCTACAATTTTTTTTGATCCTTGAGGGAAATTTGTAACATCTCCCTGNTTAAGAGCNAATTGNATATCTAAAGGTTTATAAAATGGATAGATNCCCCTNAAGCTTGAAATTCCATTAATATCAATTCCTGGNTCAATTCGAATATCGTAGATGTCATTGCTGTCAATAATGACNGGGATATTCATGGGTAGTTCAAATGCGCCNAGATTAGTTCCTGATACNCTCACCCAAGCNGAAGTAATTTTTGAACTGGAATTCCCAAAGGAGGCAGTTGGGTCTGATGCTAATTTTAACTNATCTACACTTAAGTAAGCAGNTCTTTGCGCTGTATTCGTATCGCATCCCAATAGAAAAGCTACAAGTANTAGTGATAAAGAGAAACGAATATTAATATTCATAAGACAAAGGTAGAAAAGAGAGGGTATTGTAAATTGCAAACTCAAAATGAGTCAAGATACTGCAAAGCATCAAGGTCAAAGGAATCATCTAATAGATGAACTAAGATCGAAGGGAATTACAAATGAATCTGTCCTTGCCGCAATGAATAGAGTTCCTAGGCATGTCTTTTTGGATAGTTCNTTTGAGCAATTTGCATACCNGGATGTTGCATTTCCGATTCGTGCAGATCAAACCATAAGTCAGCCATATACGGTCGCCTTTCAATCGCAGGCTCTTGGTCTAGAGAGAGGTTCAAAAGTTTTAGAAATTGGCACAGGNTCGGGTTATCAAGCTGCAGTTTTATNCGAAATGGGATTNAAAGTATACTCAATTGAAAGACANAAAGAGTTATTTGATTTTTCAAAAAGCCTATTGCTGAATTTAAAATATAAGATCACACAAAAATTTGGTGANGGNTACAAAGGNATGCCTTNTTATGCGCCTTTTGACGGNATTTTAATTACTGCCGCCGCTCCTGAAGTTCCTATGGANTTAGTCCATCAGCTTAATCCTGAAGGTGTTCTTTTAATGCCTTTGGGNCGTGCNGATGATGATCANATAATGAAACGAATAACGTTTAATAAAGATGGTACNTTAAAAGAGGAGAGTATGGGAAATTTTAGATTTGTCCCGATGTTAAAAAATGTAAGCACAAAATAATCTTGCCTTATATTTCTTTCTTAGTTTCTCTATCAATTTCACGCTCTTTTATGCTCGCTCGTTTATCATAATTTTTTTTCCCTTTACCCACACCAATTTCTAGCTTCACCAAGCCTTTCTTATTAAAGTATAACTTTAGGGGTACAATACTAAACCCCACATTTTTAGTTATTTTTTCTATTTTTTTTAATTCAGTTTTCTTCAATAGAAGTTTTCTTTCGCGAAGTGGAAGGTGGTTTGAATTAGTTCCGAGTCTGAACTCGGAAATATGAAGGTTCTTAACCCATAATTCCCTATTGTTTGTCAAAATGCAGTAGCTATCAGATAAATTCGCTTTGCCTTCGCGAATACTTTTAACCTCAGTTCCTAATAATTGTATTCCTGCAGTGAACGTTTCTTCAATTGCATAAGAGAAACGCGCTTGACGATTTTTAACAATAGGATCCATAATGCAAATCTAACCCTACTTTTGTTTAAGAATGCTTTACTCAAATTTAATAAGACCACTATTGTTTAAGTTGCCGGCTGAAACTGCCCATGACATAACAATTAGGCAATTGGAATTATTGCAAAATTCGTATTTGGGTAGGGGCTTGATAAAGCTTTTAAGTGGACATGTTGAATCTAACCCTGTTCAAGTAATGGGATTAAATTTCAGGCACCCTGTGGGACTTGCAGCGGGGCTAGATAAAGACGCCAAAGTAATAAGAGGATTATTTCAGATGGGTTTTTCCCATATTGAAGTAGGAACATTGACTCCAAAAAGTCAACCCGGCAACGATAAGCCAAGACTATTCCGTTTAAAAGAAGATCATGCACTGATAAATCGAATGGGATTCAATAATGAGGGAAGTATTGCAGCATCAAGAAGGCTTAAGAAAAGAGATCCCAATTGGGGAGTAGTAGGAGGAAACGTGGGAAGAAATAAGATTACAAATAATGAAAATGCTATCGATGATTATATCGCCTCGATGTCTCACTTAAGAGATTATGTTGACTATTTTACTGTAAATATATCTTCTCCAAATACACCTGGTCTGCGTGAGCTTCAGCAAGAAGAAGTCTTAAAAAAACTACTTACCAAAATAAGCGATGACAATAGTAAATCTTTAAAGCCGCGACCCCTAGCAGTAAAGATATCTCCAGACCTGTCCAAGCAAGAGGTGCAATCTATATCTAGACTGGCAGTTACATGCGGATTTAATGGAATTATTGGAACGAATACAACTGTCAATCGCATTGGATTGAAAACCAAAGCGAATAGAATTAAAGATGCAGGCTCGGGGGGACTTTCTGGTAGACCGCTTACTCGCCACAGCACTGATGTGGTCGCTTGGATTAAGGAAGCTGTTGGAGATTCAGCCGCTGTTATCGGTGTCGGAGGCATTTTTAATGCCCAAGATGTTATTGATAAGAGAAATGCAGGTGCTGATCTGGTTCAGATTTACACTGGTTTTGTTTATAATGGTCCCTCAATGATCAATAATATTCAAAAGGCATGGATAAAATAGAGATCATAGAGTGTCCAAGAGATGCCATGCAAGGCTATTCAAGGTTATTTTCAAAAAAAGAAAAGCTTAGATATTTAAGAAGTCTTATGCCTGTCGGTTTTTCCGCTATTGATATTGGTAGCTTTGTCTCACCTAGAGCCATTCCTCAAATGGCAGATACTAAGATTATTTTAGATTCGCTATTAGAATCGAAAGGATCAAATAAATTTCTAGTTATTGCTGCGAATAAAAGAGGAGTAAGGAATGCTTTAAATCACAGAGCCGTTGATATTATTGGCTACCCTTTTTCAGCTAGTGAGACTTTTCAGAAACGTAATACGAACCGTTCAAGAAAACAAGCTATCAATGACTTACGGGAATATTCTGATTTAATCCAGGATAATAATAAGAGATTAGTCGTATACATGTCAATGGCTTTTGGGAATCCATATGATGAGAATATTTCAAACCAAGAAATTTTGGATCTAGTTGGTGAAATCTCATTGATTTCGCATTTTGAAGCCTTGTCCTTGAGTGATACTGTTGCTATGGCTAAAAAAGGATCTATAAACCTAATGGTCAGACTAATTCAAGAGAATATATCGGGTGTCCATTTAGGACTGCATCTGCATGTTCCAGGGGTTAATACTTCAGGACAAACATTATTGAAAGAAGCNTGGAATTCTGGGATTAGAAGATATGACTCCGCTCTTTTAGGCTTTGGTGGTTGCCCATTTGCAGCTGATGATCTCTCCGGAAATTTATCGACAGAGTCTTTAATTACTTTTTTGGCAAGTGAGAAAGTGAATGATGGTATAAATCCAACTGCACTCGAAGCGGCCATGAATGAAGCTAGAGATCTTTTTTTGTAAGGTTTATCTCCTTTTTTTTACCTTTGAAANGTTGACGGGTTTCTAAACAGAGAAACAATAGGGAATTTAGTGTAAATCTAAAACTGTACCCGCAGCTGTATGCTTCAATGCTTCAGGATAATTGCCACTGACACGAATCGGGAAGGCGTCCTAAAGGGAAGTTAGTCAGAAGACCTGCCCGCAACCATAAGCCCGTCAGCACCGGGAAGAGNGCTGAAGAGAATTATGCATAAGCAGTTTATAATCCTTATTGGATTAATTGTTTCTTGTTNTAAAACCTATGGCCATAGNCTGGACACAGTTCTGGTTCTAAATGCCGTTCCAATATCNTCTTCATTATTTTTAGAATCAAAGATTTCTAAGAAATTACTAACCACATGGGATCGGCTTCCTTCCGATCCAATAGGAACTTTAATGAGAGGAGCCGATGTCAGAGCAATNAGNCCNGGNTCATCNATNACNATNAACCGNGATGGATTACCTTCAAATTATTCCCAATTTATAGTTAATGGGCATCTTTTTCAATCCCCTGATTTGGGAGTAGTAGATGTGAGCCTGATTCCCAGATATGGTCAAATATTTTCCCATACAGCTGGAGATTTAACTCCTGTAATCGGATCAGGCCTTGGAGGATCTACATATTCAAGCCGTACGAGCAATAGAAATTTAATTCAACTATCAACTTCGAGTATTGGAAGTTTAGGTATTGGTGGAAATTGGTCATTTTTCAATCCTAATCAGAATCAAACTATCTCTGTATCACTTGGACACGATGCATGGACACATAATTATAAATATTCTAATTATTTAGGAGAAAGATTGAAGAGAATTGGTGCTCAAGGATCTAGGTCTGAGTTTAGCGTTTTAAGCAGATCCATAAATCCGGAATCAAAGATTTGGAGTAGTCAATCAGTTTATGGAGTAAATATGAATAGGGGCCTTCCTGAGCCNAGNACAGCTGCGTATCGAGNGGGAGCTAATCAAACNGATAGCAGAGTACAATTAAATAANTCAATNGGNTANTCAAAANGAAATTANTCTTTAGAGACTCGGCAAAGTNTTTTTTANAGCAATCAATCATATACCAATGCTATAAGC
The DNA here is from genome assembly GCA_002167805.1 of Owenweeksia sp. TMED14. Classification (GTDB taxonomy): domain Bacteria; phylum Bacteroidota; class Bacteroidia; order Flavobacteriales; family Schleiferiaceae; genus TMED14. The sequence goes on from NHBT01000019.1 coordinate 37,044, forward strand.
GATATTCTTGATACAAATTACTCTAATGGATCATCTCTTGAATTAATTAATATTTGGAAATGGGGTAAGTTTTCTCTAACTAACCAAAGCCAGNTTCAATANTTNGGGATNTCCGGACAAAATAAACCTGATACAGGCATTACTNCNATAAGTAATTTAACATCCCTTAAANATNATATATCAAAGACNCAATACATTAGTATTTATAATAAGTCATCATACCAGGACCTGATTAATGGAGTGGGTGGGAGTAGTCCAGGAATCCAATTTTTTTCGGAATATAAAAAGAGGGAGCTGGATATTCATTTAAAACGAATTTTTAGGTTACCCACTATGAATGATCTTTTTTGGTCACCNGGAGGAAANCCTAACNTAATNCCCGAGTCAGGATGGGATTTAAAAGCTTCCTTCAGCCTCCAGAATAAANANAATATTTTCAAGTTCGAAGCATTCGCNGGGAGATTAAATAATGGAATTATATGGAGACCAAATGGTCTTTTCTGGCAACCGATAAATGAATTTTTAATTACTCGATATGGNATAAATAGCTCATGGCAAGTGATATGGCCCTCTCAATTCGTNCAATTTGAGATTCAAGCTTTACAAAGTCAAAATGCNGACAANCTTCCTATTCCATANTCAACCCCCTTNCGCCTTCGAATGATATATTCAAAGCAAATCCAATTTGGAAAGNTGGGTTTTATGGGCTTNTACCAANTNGGGGTGCCAACACTTTGGACTACNAACCGATCAACNGATTTACCGAATTGCAGCAACCTAAGCTTNTTTTATGAAAATAAAATATTTGAATTCAAAAATAAGTCTTCAATTGAAATTCAATTCAGACTTGAAAATTTACTAAATCAACAAATCGTTTTTCAAAGAAACTATCCTATGCCGGGAAGACATATTAATCTTTCTTTCCAAATTAATCTGTAACTAAACACAAATAAAACTCAATCATGAAGCAAATAAAAATTATATTTTCTACACTGTTATCGATTTCTTTTTTAATGTCATGTAATCCCGATCCGGATCATGTTGATCCATCTTATCCGTATCTCGAAAATGGCTTTTTGATTATGAATGAAGGTGCTTTTTCAGGAGGCATTGGCACTCTATCATTTAGTTTCGGGGATAATTCAGGCTTTGATTCTGTAAGAAATGACGTTTTTCAAGAAATTAATGGAAGAAGTTTGGGCAACTTAGCTAATTATACCCTCAAGGATGATTCATATATCTATGTTGTGATGAATGGAGCAGCAACTGTTGAGATATTGGATAGAATTACGCTAGAGTCAAGAGGTACTATTACGGGTTTTAAATCCCCCCGTCAAGTCATAAGCCTTAATGATGGGTATATATACGTAAGCGATTGGGGGTCAAATGCTGTTTATAAAGTTGATTTATCCTCAAGTTCCATTGTCGATTCTTTAAAAAATACAAATGGCCCTGAGGGTATGTTTTTCGCAGATGGTAAATTATTTGTCGCTAATTCTGGAGGATATGGGTTGGATAGCTCAGTGTCTGTCTATAGCGTGAATAGTATGACGCATGAAGGAAATATTCAAGTTGGAATTAAACCTCTTGAAATTATGGATGATGCTCAAGGTAATTTATGGGTTCTTTGCTCTGGGTACTCAGACTGGAGTGGTGCAGGGGGTGACAGATATTCATCAATCTTTAATTTTGACCCAAAAACTTCTAATGTCCTTGCGAATTATACAAATTCGATACTTACGGATCATCCGAGTGAGCTAAGATCAAATTCTACAGGTAGTGAGCTGTATTTTATTCAGGATTCGTATAACGGAAATGTTATTAAATTTTCACCAAATCAAATAACCTCATATCCTACCCAAGTATTAATATCTCACTCCGCGTACGGGTTAGCGATTGATAGAGTTAGCGGTGCTATTTTAGTCTTAGATGCCCTAGATTATCAATCTCCTGGAAGAGCACTGCTTTACAATGAGTCTGGGTCAATTATTGACAGTTCTCTAGTAGGGCTTATTCCTGCTATGGCGATACAAACACTAGATTGACTTTTTTGAATAACTGCTCTCGTGANATTAATTTTTTACGAGNGCAGNNTTCAANACTTTGGATAATGAAAAAAGCATCACAAACCCATATACCAGGGTTCCTGCAAGAGAACTAAGGTAAAAAGGTATGGCTAGTGAATATGTCAAGAATAATCCGCTTATATCTTGCGGTAATGAGGGGTTTCCAAACCAGACACCAAAATTACTGATAAGGAAAAAAATCAGGTTGGCTCCAGCAGCATGACCAATCCAGCTCATTTTGGTTGGGTTTTTAACAATATAATTACCCCATGCCATCATGGCGAGATGTCCCGCATACACAAATCCCATTCCTGAGTAAAACCATGTAAATCCTGAGCTACCCTTGTAAAAAAGGTTATTGAGAACTAAGTCTGACATAAAAAGAAGTATCAGTGGAATAAGGACAAACCCCCTTTTTCCACGCATCCAAAAGCCTCCTAGAAGAGTCAAAGAGCCGATTGCGGTAAAATTGGGTGCGTGGGGTATAAACCGAGTGCAGACTGCCAGGAACAAAAGAAGAATAGTTAGTGTAAGCTTTGACTTTCGCATTTTTTTATAATCGTTTAAAAATATAAATAACAAATAATAGGACTACAATTAAAAGTAGGAAGCGGNTGCTCTTTCCATAATGAACCGAATGTACTTCTGAATCTTTACGATAGCTCCAAAACAGATAAATAAGAAAACTTACAGTAAATATTCCTGCAAAAATCCAATGTCCTGTTGTTATATTTTCCATTCGCTGTATTTTGCATCAAAATTACGACCAATGAAGAAACAAATTGATGCGGTAAAAAAATTTCACGAAGTCTATAAAATCCCTTTCCAGGATTTTCCTACTAAGGATATCCCAGAATCATTTTTAAACCTCCGATATCGTCTAATGTCTGAAGAAAATCAGGAATATCTGGAGGCTGCAAAGAATGGTGACCTAATAGAGATTGCAGATGCGCTAGGAGATATGCTATATATCCTTTGTGGTACTATCATTACTCATGGCATGCAGTATAAGATTGAAGAAGTTTTTGATGAGATTCAAAGGAGTAATATGAGTAAACTAGATAATGATGGCAATCCAATTTATCGTGAAGATGGCAAAGTAATGAAAGGACCCAACTACTTTAAGCCTGACATAAAATCTATTCTTGGATCCTGACTTTCCCATCGATTCTCATAATTAGGTAAATGCTCTTGATCAGTATTGTCTTGCTGAACCACTCCTTCAGGTCCTTTAATAAATTTAATGGATCCCAATGAGCCTTCCTCAAAGTTTAATTGAATTTTGGCAGACTGAATGCTGGTCGCACTTTTATCCTCAGGGTGAATAAGTGCATCGGCATTTCCAGATAGAATAAGGGTTTCTAAATTATTATCATTCAAAAACCCATAGAAAAACACTCCTGACATTTCATCAACAAGGCCATTATTATCCGGCTCACTTGATAAATTAATATGACCGATTCCAAAAATCGAATCTTTTAAATCTTTACCTCTAAAGTAATACTTAACACTATCTGAAATAACTTGATAGCCCTCTGTCCAGGTTGTTGAGCCTCCCCACATTTCCATAATTGAATCATTTGAATTCCAGATGAGGTTATTAGAGTAGGTTATAATTTCATTTTGGAAGGTATGGACTCCATTTCCTGCAGTTGTAAGCTCAGGGGTATGGATGATTTTACTTGAATATATTTCCATTGTGTCATTACTGAAATCGGACCATTTTGCAGGCTTAGAATTAGTCCCATATAACTCACTTAATTCATTATCGTCTTTTTTAAAAAGGCTATCTGCAAAAAACTCCATTGTTGAATCTCTTCCATGAGCCCCTTTGTGAAATATAGAAATGTCGGAATTGTTATCAATGTATGCAGCTCCAAACTCCAATAGTTCATTTTCTCGAGATGCCTTTCCTGAAACAGGTATTATGTAAATAGATGATTCAGGATAGTGCAACAACGAACTGCATTCGATATTATATCCTTCGGTAATTGCTTTTACATTTTTATTAAACAGAAAAAGCTCTTTTTTAGCTTCATATTTTCCTTCCGTTGATTCCAGGTTCCCATCGTTCGAAATGACTATACCACCATTTTTAAAGTAGCCTATCTCATTTTTCGTATCGTAAATCAATTTAGACGTATTTAGAGTCTGATTTCCTTGGGTCAATTTTANATTTCCTCTTAAATCTGCTAATCCCTTGTTATAATCAAGGATATCTGAAATGATCTGCATTTGATTGTTTCCGATAAATCGAACATTTCCAAAAGCTTTGAAGTAGTCGTAATCCCTCCACCATCTCGCTGAATCGCACTTAAATAATCCATCGCTATTCTTAAGAGTTACATTTTTTGTTAAAATTGTTACAGTAGCCGAGTCTTTATTATTTACTGTAACGGATCCGGAACTTACAATTTCAATTCTCTGATTTTTTGCTTCTTGTGCTTGAATTGAGGAGCAAAGTATCGTAAAAAAGAGAATTTTTANAAATTTCATNCCCTCCAAAGCGTTTGCTCCCTATCCGGCCCAACGGATATAAGCACTATAGGAACTCCTATATATTCTTCGATGAATTTTGTGTATGACTTCAGTTGATTTGGGAGTTGATCTGTAGAGTTCATCTTTGTAAGATC
>NHBT01000020.1 GCA_002167805.1 Owenweeksia sp. TMED14
CATCTCCAGGCATCTTTTAGAGCATCTTCAAGTGTTTTTTTAGATTCCCATTTTAGTATTTCCTTCGCCCGTGTGGTATCCGCATACGCAGATGTAATATCCCCTTCTCGACGGCCCGTAATTTTATAATCCAATTTTTCTCCTGAAGCTTTTTCAAATGCTTTGATTACCTCCAATACGCTTGACCCCTTCCCCGTACCAATATTAAATATTTCTATTGGTGATGCATTCTTATTATTCAATAATCTTTCAAGAGCGATAATATGAGCTTGAGCAAGGTCCACAACATGAATATAATCTCTTATTGCTGTCCCATCATGAGTAGGGTAGTCATTTCCATAAACATTTAATGCGCCTAGAATTCCTGCCGCACTTTGAGTTATAAATGGCACTAAATTTTGCGGGACTCCTATTGGTAATTCTCCAATTTTTCCACTTGGATGCGCTCCGATCGGATTAAAATATCTTAAAGCAATGGATTTCAAATCATATGCAGCTGAACTTTCCTTGAGTATTTCCTCGCATATNTGTTTNGTATTTCCATAAGGAGACTCTGCAGTTTTTATCTCGGAATTCTCAGTTATTGGTAAATTTTCAGCTTGACCGTAAACCGTGCAAGAGGAACTAAAAATAAAAGCGCAATGGTTATGAGTTTTTAAATAACTCATTACATTTATCAGGCTGAGTAAATTATTTCGATAATATTTCAAAGGATTCTTAACGGACTCCCCAACCGCTTTGAAAGCAGCAAAATGGATGATCCCATCGAATTTTTGATTCTTTAAAAAATCGTTGCACTTATTAGTATCAGAGAGATCAACATTATACCACTCTGGTTTAATNCCGNAAACATCATTTATTCTTTCTAAGACACTTTCTTCACTNTTGCTAAGATCATCAGCAATTATGACCTCATAGTTTTGCTCAATGAGCTCTAATACTGTGTGAGAGCCTATATACCCCAGTCCTCCTGTTACTAATATCTTTTTCAATTCTTTCTAAATTTTTTAAAATCTCGATGTTCTTGTTTATTCAATTCATCCAGTGACAACTTTTGAAATGCATGATATGTCTTCATNAGGCCCTTTGATCTACTTATTTTTGGTGACCATTTTAGTATTTTCAGCGCTTTACTAATATCTGGTTGCCTCTGAGTAGGGTCATCTTTTGGAAGGTCTTTGAAGATGATTTTTTGATTTGTTCCGGTTAACTGAATAACTTCTTTTGCAAATTCTAAGATGGATANTTCATCTGGATTTCCCAAATTAACGGGACCTGAATAGTCACTATGAAGTAATTTGAAAATTCCTTCGACNAAATCATCCACAAAACAAAAACTTCTTGTTTGTGAACCATCTCCAAACACCGTTAGATCTTCACCCCTTAGTGCCTGCCCTANAAAGGCAGGTAAAGCTCGACCATCATTGAGTCGCATCCTAGGTCCGTAGGTGTTAAAAATTCGCGCAATTCGCGTTTCTAGCCCGTGATAAGTATGATATGCCATTGTAATTGCCTCTTGAAAACGCTTCGCCTCGTCATAAACTCCTCTAGGGCCAATAGGGTTCACATGCCCCCAGTATTCTTCATTTTGAGGATGCACCTGAGGATCTCCATAAACTTCAGAGGTTGAGGCAATGAGAATTCGTGCTTTTTTATTTCTCGCTAAACCAAGACAGTTGTGGGTACCTAAAGATCCAACTTTTAAGGTTTGAATGGGTATTTTTAGATAGTCAATTGGGGACGCTGGGCTTGCAAAATGTAAAACAAAATCCAATTCTCCATTTATTTCGATACGTTCGGTGATATCATGTTTCATAAAGGTAAATTGGGGCAGTTTTTCTAAATGAGAAATATTTTTCAAATCACCCGTAATTAGGTTATCAATGGCGATCACTTTATATCCTTCATTTATAAAACGATCACAAAGATGCGATCCAAGAAATCCAGCTGCCCCTGTGATTAGAACTCGTTTCATTGATTCTTATTTTGTTCCGATTCCATAATAAGTAAAACCTTTTGATTTTAAAGCTGAACGATCATAAATATTTCGTCCATCAAATAAAATAGAATTTTTAAGTTCACTTTTAACTTTTGACCAATCTGGAGATCGGAATTCTCTCCATTCTGTTATTAATAAAAGTGCATCGGCATCTTGTAAGGCTGAGTATGCGTTATCTGAATATGCTATTTTATTTCCAAGAATAATCTTTGCTTCGTCAATTGCAACAGGATCATAAGCTGTAATTTTCGCCCCCCGTTGTATTAATTCATTTGCTATCACTATAGATGGTGCTTCTCTCATATCATCGGTTTCAGGCTTGAAGCTTAAACCCCAAAACGCAAAAGACCTACCTGTAAGATCTTCTCCAAATTCTTGAATAACTTTTTTTACGAGTACATTTTTTTGGTCATCATTTACATCTTCAACAGCTTGAAGTATCCTAAGATTATGTCCATATTCAACACCACTTTTAACTAGAGCTTTAACATCTTTAGGGAAGCAAGATCCTCCATAGCCGATTCCGGGATAAATAAAACTATTCCCTATTCTTGAATCACTACCAATACCTTTTCGCACACTTAAAATATCTGCCCCTGTTAATTCGCATAGGTTAGCGATATCATTCATGAAAGATATTTTGGTTGCCAGCATGGCATTTGCGGCATATTTAGTCATCTCTGCAGAAGGAATATCCATGAATATCANNGGATGACCATTNAGGACAAANGGNTGGTANAGTTTNCTNAGAANATCTTTNGCTTTTTCNGATTNTACGCCACAAANNATCCNNTCCGGNTTCATGAAATCATCGATAGCATCACCTTCTTTCAAAAACTCTGGATTTGANGCCACATCAANNGAAAAATTTAANTTTCTATTTTCTANTTGAGTATNNATAGNATTTTTGACTTTCTNNGCAGTACCNACAGGNACTGTNGATTTNGTNACTNNNACTAAATANTTNCTNGCATANTTNCCTATATNTGANGCTACNGANAAAACNTATTTTAAATCTGCACTTCCATCTTCTCCTTGGGGAGTTCCAACAGCGATAAAAGCAANATCAGAATCTGCGATAACATNNTTTATNGAAGTNGAAAAGGATAATCTGCCAGACTGAAAATTTCGATCTACGATATTTTGNAGCCCNGGTTCATAAATAGGTAAAATCCCATTTTTTAAATTTTCGATCTTTTGAAGATCAGTGTCAACGCAAACAACATTTAATCCGACATCTGATAGACACGCGCCCGTTACTAAACCGACATAACCGGTACCAACAACTGTTACTTTCATCTAAATATTTTTATTTCAAACAAAGTTATTGATTAAACCTCCTGTCTTTAATAATTAATTAAAATAAATATGAGGTGTAAATAATTATTAGATCAAAGTAAGAAACCGTGCGTATTTTCGTTGGAGTAATAGCAGGCTGCATTAATTAACATTCCTCATTATATGAAAACGATTATTCTTGGTCCTTGTGTGATGGAATCCTTCTCTTTGCTTGAAGAGGTCGGAGCCTTTACTTACGAGCTTTCGGCAAAATACCAAGAATTTGACTTTGTTTTCAAAAGCTCTTTTGACAAAGCGAATAGAACCAGTCATAATTCTTTCAGAGGACCAGGATTGGAAAAGGGAATGTTATGGATGTCGGACTTGAAGTCCAAATATAATTTAAGAGTTACAAGCGATATTCATGAGGCTTATCAGGCTTTGCCTGCTAGTGAGGTTCTAGATATCATTCAAATTCCTGCTTTCTTATGTCGTCAAACGGATATTTTAAAGTCATCGTGCGACACAGGGAAGCATATAAATGTTAAAAAAGGACAGTTTTTAAGTGGAAAAGATATGGAGAATGTTGCTCAAAAATTAAAAAGTTTTGGAGCTTCATCCTTTGGTATGATGGAAAGAGGGAATATGTTCGGCTATAATAATTTAGTTGTAGACTTTACCAATATTTTAGAAATGAAAAAGTTCTGTGACCAGGTGATCATGGATTGNACNCACTCCGTTCAAAAACCNGGNGGNCTAGGNGNNAANAGTGGAGGNAATAGAGATTANGTTCCNTATATGGCTAAGGCAGCTAAGGCTTTNAATGTAGATGGTTATTTNTTTGAAATNCANCCAGACCCTGANAATGCTCTTAGNGATGGNCCAAATATGGTTAAATTAGACGATGTGGAATCNATTATNAAGGANTTNNGNTAAAAAAATATCTTGATTCAATNCATAAANTTTAATTNTNNGCTAATCAAATCAAAATAAATGAGTCATCTAGACAGAGCCATAGACGTCTTTAATATTGAATTAGAGGAATTGAATTCCGCGCTGGTTCGATTAAGGAAAAATGAAAAATTTGATTCTTTGATTGATTTTCTCTGTCAGGAAAATACAAGAGTAGTTGTTATTGGTATGGGTAAATCTGGTCATGTGGGAAGCAAAATATCAGCATCTCTTGCCTCCACTGGCACTTTTTCTTTTTTTCTTCACCCTGCCGAGGCATATCATGGTGACCTGGGTATGATTGATAAAAAAGATTGTATTTTGTTTCTTTCCAACTCAGGAGAGACAGAAGAGATTCTCAGATTATTACCGTTTATTCAAAAGAATGGGAATACCATTATTTCAATCCTTGGTAACCTAGATTCATCTTTAGCGAAAAATTCAGANTGGATACTNGANGCCTCTGTCAAGAAAGAGGCATGTCCAATTAATCTAGCTCCCACATCTAGTTCAACATTAAGTTTGGTTTTAGGAGATTGTCTGACTCTTGCTCTCATGACAGCAAAAGGTTTTAAACAAGAAGACTTTGCTAAGCTTCATCCTGGAGGGAACATAGGCCGACGATTATTAACTACAGCAAAAGATCATATTATCTCAATAGACTCTTTAGTATGTCAAGAAAATACTTCTTTTGAAGATTTGTTGAGTTTAGTATCCTCTGTTGGCCAAGGTTTAATTCTTGTTGAAGTTGGAAAGGGTTTTGGAATTATTACGGATGGAGATTTAAGAAGGTGTTTGCAGAAATGGGGTAGAGCTTCCTTCGAGAAAATCGCTTCAGAAATTATGACATCAGACCCGATTTATGTAGATATAAATGCTTCTTATCACGAGATGGAAAGACTTCTTGTCAAAAATGCAATTAGCACCCTATTGGTAAAACATAAAGATCAAATCGTTGGAATAGTCAAAGCAAATTCTCTCTTAGCTTGATTTTTGAAATTACTTATTCCCGTAATGTTTGGAATAATAATTTTGATAGCTGCCACTTGTGACATTTTTCAACCAAAATGTGTTTTTTAAATACCAATCAATTGTTTTTTCGATACCCGACTGAAATGTTTCCTTGGGTCTCCAGTTTAAATCCTTTTCAATTTTACTGGCATCAATAGCATATCGCTTGTCATGCCCAGGTCTGTCTTTGATAAATGTGATTAATTCTTTAGAAGTCCCTGTTTGCAAATTAAGTTTTGAATCCATTAAGTCACATAATTGATNAACTAGATCAACATTTTGTAATTCATTCCATCCTCCGATGCAATATGTCTCTCCATATTTNCCTTTTTGGTATACTCTATCGATTGCTTGTNCATGATCTTCAACGTAGAGCCAATCTCTAGTGTATTTGCCATCTCCATATATTGGAAGTGCTTTTTTTTCTAAAATGTTGCTAATCATAAGCGGAATCAATTTTTCTGGGAATTGATTGGGTCCATAATTATTTGAACAATTTGAAATTACAATAGGTAAACCATAAGTTTCGTGGTAAGCTCGAACAAAATGATCACTTGATGCTTTTGATGCGCTGTAAGGGCTATTGGGACTGTAAGCGGTTTTTTCAGTAAATAAGCCTTCTTTTCCTAAAGCACCAAATACTTCATCCGTGCTGACATGATAAAATAATTTTCCTTCGTAAGAATCTTNCCATTGTTTTTTAGCACTATTCAACAAATTAACCGTGCCTACCACATTAGTTTCAACAAACTCTAAAGGGTTTTCGATTGATCTATCTACGTGACTTTCAGCCGCAAGATGAATTATACTATCCGGATTATATTTTTCAAAAAGCCTATTTACACGTTCAGAGTTGCGTATATCAACTTTCTCAAGGAAATAATTTGATGAATTTTGAACATCTTGGACATTTTCGAGGTTTCCCGCATATGATAAGCTATCGACATTTACAATTCTGTCGTTTGGATAGTTTTTAACAAATAGCCTAACTAAATGTGAACCTATAAAACCTGCCCCACCCGTAATAANGATTGTTTTCATTCTGCGAATTTACATCAAACTCGCTTCTAGTAATTCGGATTGTATTTTTGAAGAGTGAAAATCACTTTAATTGTTCCAACATATAACGAGGAAAAAGTATTAGACCGATGCATCGGTTCTACAAAAGATCTTGCTGATGAAATTTTAGTGGTTGATTCTTTCTCTACAGATAATACTTTAGAGATAGCTAAAAGCCATGGAGCAAGAATCATTCAAAGGAAGTATGAAAATTCTGCATCTCAGAAGAATTGGGCGATCCCACAGGCTTCCTTTTCTTGGATCCTACTTTTAGATGCAGACGAATGGTTAACGCAGAAACTCTATGAGGAGTTGAAACAAATAAAAGCCAAAGATTGTGAACCCATTGAGTCTGGTTTTTGGATCTATCGTTCTAATCACTTTATGGGAAAACGTGTTCGCTATTCGGGGTGGCAGGGAGATAAGGTTGTTCGTCTTTTTAAAAAAGAAGATTGTTCCTATAAAATTCAAAGTGTTCACTCAGAAATAATGACTTCCGGAAAATTGTCATTTTTAAGGTCTTCTCTAAATCATGATACTTATCGAGGCATATCCGAATGGGAAGAGAAATTAGAGCGTTATGCCCAATGGCAAGCCCAGGACTACAGTCAAAAGGTGGGTAAGGTTACATTATTTCATACCCTTATTAAACCTGCATTCCGATTTTTTAAACATTATATTCTAAGTGGAGGGTTTTTAGACGGTTATATAGGCTTTAGAATTTCTAAATATGCTGCTTGGTCCGTATGGCTTAGGTATAAAAAAGTTATTGAAATTCGTTCAAATAGATAATACAGGTTAGCTCTTTAGATCTAACGTTGATAATCATCTTCTAGTCTAATGATATCTTCTTCATTTGAAGGATTCCTTTTATCTGTATGTTGCCAAAATTCGGCCACTAAAGCCCAATTTTCTTGACCTATCAATCGATGCCGCTGCTTATTTTCTAGTGTGATAACATCACCTTTTTTAAGAATTTCAGCTTCAGTTTGCACATCAGACATGCTCCTAATAATTCCAACAGGTCCTTCTATAACTCGCCAAGTTTCAGATCGGCGATGATGATATTGCCAAGATAGTTTTGAATGAGGTTGAATGGCTAAAATTTTAGGGGATAGCTTTCCTGTAATTTGCAAGTCTTTAATATTCTTTCCATCAAAATAAATATTGGCAAATTTTTGAGCTTGATCTTCATCAATTACAAAAAACCCCCCCCAAGGCCGCTCAAAGTCATAGGAAGAAATTCTTAGACCCAGTGAATTTATAACCTCAGATATGTTTTTTAGATAATCTGATTTGATTTCTCTTGTCATAACTAATAAAACTTATCAGCATCGTATTTAACGCCGGCATTGATTGTAATGTTTAGAATATTTTCAAAAGGGACTTTCGGACATGAATAGCGATTTGAGTATGCACAATAAGGGTTGTATGACTTGTTAAAATCTATCAAAAGAAAATCTGCATTTCTAAAATCAATTTCTACGTACCTACCACCACCATAACTTTTATGGCCATTAGTAGCATCTCCAAAGGGAACGAATAAATAATTTTCATATCCTTTTTTCTTATACATTTTTTGTGGTTGAAAAGCTGTAAGCGAGTATTCCTCACCTTTATGATAAAAAGAAAGTTTTGCGAATTTTCTATATATGGGTCTCCGATTTGTAGTGGTTTCCATTTCAAACCATGAACTATCGCTACAACGCACCCATGAGGCATTAATGGCAAATTTCTTGTTGATTCTGAAAAAAGGTAATCTTTTAAATTTTATCCTATGATATTCTTTCAATGGAGATGTTTTATCACTTTTAAATGAAGTATTCATTTCTTTTTGCCAATGTTTTGCTTGTTTTTTTGTCCATTGACAACTTGCGCTGAAATTACCTAAAAAAAGTATTAATGCAAATATTACAGGTAATCTAAAAATCATAGCTTGTTCAACTTAAATTTTAGAGTTTGGCTACTGTATCTCGCAGTTAAAATATATAGTCCGCTTAAACCGTTATTTTCAATTCGAATTTCCTGATTTTTCCCAATTTTTGAATGATAAATAAGCTGACCTAATTGATTGTGTAGTAATATTTCTGAAGGCTCATCTAGAGTATTTTTATATGTAAAGAAATTTGAATGGGGATTCGGGTAGGGGAAAGGCGGACTTAATACCTTTTCTTGGTTGAAATTTAGAATTCCTGAATTACTCGCGTTTGGAGTCGGATAATTTTGAAAAGTAACCCAACGATTATTTCCGTCATAAATCCTTCCATATGATTGATTTGTAATCGAGGCTGGAAATTTAATTTTATCTAATGTTATAAATGTGCCATTGGCTTCTTTATAGCTCAAATAAAGAGTTTCTCCATTTCCACTAAGTTTGAAAGGTAAGTGATTATTGTATTGGCTTGTATCTCCACTTGCCCAGAGGAGCAGGTATCCTTGGCTTGGAAGTGTTTTACTTTTTAGATGGAATTTCTCTAGATTTGAAATTTTATCACTAATAAAAATATTCGTTAAATCTATGCTCGACCCGGTAGGATTATATAGCTCAATCCAATCGGAGAAATCCCCGTTTTGATCCGATAAATTATTGCTGTTGCGTGACATCAATTCATTTATCACCACTGGTGATTTGGAATGGAGACTGTGTGAAAAAAAAGAGCAGGAGGGATAGCGTGCAGTTTGACCTTGAATATCTGATGCTGTCCAATAATACTCAATACCATTACTGGTTTGATCCGGTTGAAAAGTACCTGAGAAAGTCCCATCTACAGCGTTTTTATCAGGACTACTTCCGTTATCTAATAGAGCTAAAGTTGTCCAAGTGCTATTTCCGATGTTACGGTAATTAAAAATTACTTGGGATAATGAGTTTTCATCTAGAGCATCAATCGTTATTGTTAAGGAGCCCTTATTGCTTTTTCCAGATATTACTCCACCGAGTAAAACAGGTTTACTATTTCCTGAAAGGAATTGACTCATAGCAGAGCTGTTTCGGTTAGCTATGTAAGGGTTGATCCCAAAGTCTACATGCCCTCCAGCTGCTGAAGTCCATGACTGCCAAAAATCATTGGTGTCATACCCATAATCATAGGTATAAAAAATATCATTTTTTACGTGATTAAAGAGTTGATTTTTTATGCTCAAAGACCTATTAATGAAATTATTACTTGTCATTTGTTCTAAAACTTTTTTAAGTAAAAGTTGCATCTTCATTTTGTACTCAGGAATGCCAAGGACTCGCTGGTAAAGGGCATTGTAATTTGATATATTTCCCCAGTTATTTATATTTCGTGTCGCCCAATTTTGACCCACCCAGTCAATCCCCAATGTGTTATCTAAATCAAAGGGAATATAGTGCATCAGTCCGTCTGTCGGGTTTTGGTACAGATAAAAATTATTTTTATTGTAGGCATGATTGTCCCAATGACCTATGGCAATTTCAAAGGCTAAATAATATAAATATTCATTAACATCAAAAATTGAATCTAAGGCGCATGGAAGGTCCGAATTTGATGCATTATTTANCACATTTATAAAATTTGAAAGGTCTGTATAGTCATCATCATTCGTATTGGTTTTCAGATCATAGGTCCTTCTGCCTCCCGAAGTGAATTTGTAGTCATTTGGGTTGTTACTTATGTATTCCAGAGTCGCAGGCCAAAGGCATTTATATAGGTTCCCAGAGTCGTCACCAAACCGTTGTAATACAAAATCATCATTGATATGTTCCACATTGGCGTATACTCCGTAATATGAATTATTTACATACAATTTGACATGATTAGTTCTTGCACTGGCCAAATCAAGGTCTTCAAGTAAATTCCAACAGATTCTAGCTCTTGAGATACTGGGATCATTATGCTCTCCGTTTATATTTAAACCTTTTACTCCATTCCATCTTTCTCCNTTTATAAAGCTGTTAAAGCTNATTTTAAATGATTTTTTTTGCGAGTATCTTGATGTATTTCCTCTTAGGCGAAACCCCACTTCATCGATAGTGTCTTTTATTCCGTTATGATCGAAAATAAATAGTGATTTGTATTCTTTATCGCTGTTTACATTATTGAATATTGCCGATAAGCTATCCGGGGGTATGGTTATATATATTTTACTGACATTCTGGTTATCATAAACAATTTGTCTCGGTGGAGAGGGAATAGATTGGGCATTGAGCGCAAAACCTAGAAAAATCAATAAAACTAGACTTAGACTTTTTGTATTTAACCTAATGGTGTTGATCATTCTTCAGAAATCGATATTTCATCTATAAAAATATAACTTTCTCCACCAAAGCCCGGATGCCATCTTTCTAGTTTACCTGCATTTAGAAAGTGAACTTCAAAATAAGAAACCTTTTCCGGTTTCCACATTTTAAATTCTTTCCAGCCTTCATTAGTTAATGCGGTTCTGTAGGTTTTTTTATAGGCTGGTTCTTGGTTTAAAATGTTCTCAAATGTCTTTTTTTGGATAAGCCATTTATTACCATTCGCACTTACAGCCCAAATCTGTATTTCTTTGGGTAGAGCGATCCACGCTCTAATATCCTTCAAAAAAGAAAACTCTAGATCTAAGTCATAATCATATTTAATTCTTTTGTTTGGCTTTAGATGAATAATTAAATCTTGACCTTGAATTCCTAACCAGTTTCCNTTGTGGTAGTCTNTACTCGCAAATATTCCATCCACTAAAGAATTTNCCCCCGGATCATATTGAATACTGATATCACCTTTGACAATTTCTGAGGTCCATGAATTAGGTTTTTTTGTCGAATGAGCTACTGAACGATGTGAATTTTCACTCTCGCCACCACGAATAATAGTTTCAGATTTATGAATTTTGAATTCTTCAATATCATTTGATGTTTCAATTAAAATTTGGGCATTTTTCACAAAACCTCTTGGAGCATTAATTATTGGAGCAGGGTTTATTCGTAAATCTGAATGTACTTTAAACTCAGTATTTACATATGGNGCCATTTTATATAAAGATGGATGATCCGCAGTAATAAATTCAATAGACTTACTTTTCTCTAAATCNTCATGTGTTAAGTANGATTTTTGAATAATTTCATCACGCGAGTTTATGCTATATCCATGNAGGTAAATAGCTGAATTACTGATATTATTTTTTGTTATGCTTGTCTCTACTTCAGTTAAAACAATTCGATCCCACAAGGGAGCAGAAAGAGNATATTTTGCTTCTCCAGGAACCATTGGATAAATNCCCCATGAATTCATAACGTACCATGCACTCATTTGTCCACAATCCTCATTTCCTTCATATCCGTAGGGTTTGTCAGAATACATCGTTTCTAGAATCTCATGAATTTTTTCATGTCCCTTCTCAGGGCTTTTAGTGCATGCGTAAAGCGATGCAATATGATGACTAGGTTCATTTCCATGCGCGTACTGGCCTATTAGCCCCGTGACATCAGGTTGATGTCTCCCAACAACTATGCTGCTTTGAGAAAACAAAGCATCTAATTGTCCTTCTAAATGAAAATCATTTTTANGAAGCATCTTATTCCATTGACGCAAATCATGGATCGGTGAAAAACTATATTGCCACGCATTGGCTTCGGTGTAATTGTTATTTACCTCTCTGGGATCAAAACGTTCAAGAAAGGACCCGTTATCTCTAGGTCGAAATAGACCCGTTTCATTATCAAATAAGGAAATCCAGCCTTGTGATCGTTTCCAAAAATGAGAAGCTATAGAATCCATTCCNAGNCTCTCGGCAGTCCAGGAGATGCAAGCATCATCATAAGAATACTCCAAGCTTTTAGAGACACTTTCTGATTCATCTTGGATACTTAAATAACCATTTTTCATATATTCAGGTAGACCAAATACTTTTGATTCCGCTGTTTTAATCATAGCATTTAGAGCTCTTAATGAATCAATGGGTAGGCCTTTTGCTAATGCATCTGCAAGCACACTCACGCTATGATATCCAATCATGCAATCTGTTTCATTCGCTGCAAGTTCCCAAACGGGTAAACGGCCTGTTTGATCAAAATGGTCCAGCATGGTAATAATAAACTCTTTTGCTCGCTCTGGTTGAGTAAGCAGGTAAAGAGGGTGTGCGGTGCGATAGGTATCCCATAAGGAAAAAATGGTGTAGTGATTGTGTTCTTTATCTATGTAAATCTGATTATCCATTCCTCTATATCTACCATCTACATCATTCCANAGATTGGGCACAATAAATGCGTGGTATAATGCCGAGGCATAGATGCGTTTTTGACTATGGTTCCCACCGTATACTTGAGCTTTATTAAGCTCATTCTGCCATTTTTTTCGAGTTTTTTCATAAGTATTGTCAAAAGCGGATAGATTGACTTCATTTTTTAGTTCTTCATACCATCTATTATAATTTTTCAAAGCCCCATATTTGTCGACACCACTTAATGCAACGGCGAATTCAATACTCACATTTTTAAGAGAAGCAGGATCTATTTTTTTATCAGTCCATTTAAATTCAATAATATATTTATTATTCTCCAAGGTTTCGATTTTATGTAATTCCCAATTGAAATCCGTGCATTGTAATCTTGCATAAACATGTTGTTCTTTTGCCCAACTACTTGAAACTCTTTGTATATCCAATCCCTTTGATGCTGTATCATCGTTAAATTCATTCAATTTTACCTCTTCGAAAAGAGTTTCATCTCGGTAAGACAGGTCTAAATAAAACCAAATTTTGTCGCTCACTTTGGGGAAGGTGTAACGATGAACTCCAACACGTTCAGAAGCTGTCATCTCACATAAAATATCATCTTTGGTTCGATTACTATAATAACCGGCTTTGGAGACTTCACTTTCTTTTCTAAAAGGAATTTTCTCTCTTAAATCTTCTTTGTTGATCATCGGCCGAATTAAAATATCCGCATAATCACTAACTCCTGTGCCACTTAGATGGGTGTGACTGAAGCCATAAATTGACGAATCTGAAAAGTGATAACCTCCGCAACCATCCCAACCTTCTTTTCTTGTGTCTGGTCCTAATTGTACCATTCCAAACGGAGCTGTCGCTGAGGGGTGCGTATGTCCATGACCTCCTGTGCCAATAAATGGATCTATATCATCGACAAGTATTCCTTGGCCACAAAGACACAGAGATATTGAAAAAAAAACGAAGAGTGTTAAATACCTCATTTTAAGGGTTGGTAATAATTCAGACTTATAGAATTTGGCAGTCTCGATAGTTGGGAGCGATAAAAATATGAGTAGATTCTTTCTTTTTTGATACCCACGACATCAACTTTTCTTGTCTTTTTTGATTTTCAACAAAATTTTTGAGTAAAGTAAAGTCTTGATCGAGATTTGCACGATGAGGTGGAATTCTTCTTCTCAATTGAATAATCCTAAAAATTTCTTTACCATCTTGCTCTCTTACTAATGTGGCTTCAGATATTTCTCCAACTTCAATATTGTCAACAGCATAAAAAATATTTCGATCTAAATCTTCTAAGTTCCATCTCGTATCAGTAGTCATAGGGTTCATTAAAACCCCTCCATTTAGCTTTGATTCATCGTCTGCAGAGTGTTTTTGGGCAATTTCATTAAAGCTCTTTGTGCCGCTGACGATCAACAGTCTGAGCGAGTCTAATTTATCTTTAGCTTCATCGAGATCTGATTGTTCCACCTTGGGCTTTATAAGTATGTGCCTTAAATCGAGTTCTTCTCCTCTTTTTACTTGAAGTTGAACTATATGGTATCCATAATCTGTTTTAAACGGCTTGGAAATTTCACCGGGTCTCAGATTAAATGCAACAGCTTCAAATTCTTTAACGAACTGTCCTCGTTTTAAACCTTTATATTCTCCACCATTTCTATTGCTCCCTGGGTCTTCTGAATATAAAATCGCCATGCTTGAAAATGAAGAGCCATTCAAAATTCTATCCCTCAAAGTATTCAATCGATCTAATGTTTCTGAGATAGCTTTTTCACTAACTTTTGGTTCGATAATAATTTGTGCTAGCTCCACCTCAGTGCCAATCAAGGGTAATGAGTCTAGAGGCATTGCTTCAATAACCTCTGCGACTTCGATTGGGCTAACTTGAACATTTTCAGCAACATTCATCTGCATTCTTTGAGAAATCATTTGATTTTTCATTAGAGGACGCATTTCTTCTTTGATCATTAAGATAGATTTCTTGTAATATTCTTCCATTTTTCGTTCTGATCCGATTTGAGAAACAAGTTGTTGAATTCTTCTATCGATGCTCTCATCAATTTCCTCATTGGTTACCTCGATTGAATCAATCGCCGCATGGTGGATGAGCAGCTTTTCCAAACTTATTTCTTGCAGCATTTCACAATCTGATAATTCTTTACCTTCTTGAGACAATGCTTGCTTTTGAAAGATTATATCTGAGCGTAAAATGATTTGATCCCCAATCTCTGCAACGATGCCATCTACATAAAATGGCTTGTCTTGAGCGTTTGTAGAGAACGCAATTATAAAAAGAATTATAGCCTGAAAACATTTTTGTATACGATTCATAACTAATTGAGACTGACTTCTTTGATATTTCGAGTGATAATTTCTCTGGCAAGATTTAGGTAATTATCCGCTCCTTTTGAATTTGCATCATAAATGAGAATAGGTTCTCCGTAAGAAGGCGCCTCGCTTAACCTTACATTTCGCGCAATAATCGTATCGAATACTAAGTTTTGAAAATGTTGTCGAACTTCCTCAACAATCTGATTACTTAATCTTAGACGAGAGTCATACATGGTCAAGAGAATACCTTCCATCTCTAAATCTGGATTTTGCAGATTTTGCACACTTCGAATTGTGTTTAATAATTTGCCTAGACCTTCAAGTGCAAAATACTCGCATTGAATTGGTATTAAGACATTTGTGGATGCTGTTAAGGAGTTCAGACTAAGTAAGCCAAGAGAAGGTGCACAGTCAACAATCACATAATCATAATCCGCTTTAATTTCTTCGATAGCAGATTTTAATCGAAATTCTCTTTTTTCTTTGTCTACTAGCTCAATTTCTGCCCCGACGAGATCAAGTTGAGAGGGTATTATTGATAAGTTCTCTTGATTTGATGGATAAATTGCATCTGATATAGATATTTTTTCAACCAGAACGTGGTACAATCCATANTTTATTTGATCAGGAGATAATCCTAAAGCTGAAGTTGCATTAGCTTGAGGGTCTGCATCAATTAGAAGGACTCGTTTCTCTAAAAAAACTAGAGAGGATGCAAGATTTACTGCTGTGGTTGTTTTTCCCACTCCACCTTTTTGGTTTGCAATTGCAATCACTTTGGTCATACGGTAAAAATAAAAAACCCAAAACTTCTTGTTGCCCTTTTTTAATTAGCGAATAGGAAAGTTATCATCAATTTTTGAAAACAATTAAATGGTGTCTCTAACTACTCCACATTTCAGCATAGTCTTGCCATAATAAGGATTTAAAACATTATACTCGGCTGAAAGCCAAATAGCTCCTTTATTATTCATTGCCATTGGGCAGAACTGAATATAAATATCTTGACCTTCTTTGGTCTCAATACTATTGTTTTTAAGTTCCTTGATCAGAGATTTAGATAATTCATGAAATGAGACTCTTTTACTTTTAATATCTTTATTATCGATGATTTCTTCGATTATGAAATTCATATTACTAGAATCTTGTGATAGCTCTATTAAGTTTTCCTCATTTAAGAGAATATTCTTCAGGTTTTTCGCAGCATTAGCGGCTTCTACGGTATCAGTCGCTACGAGGGCATCCTTAATTCTTAAATACTGTCCAATTAGATCATTATCGTATGAATTTTTTATTACAAACTCTGATTTGTTTATTTCTATTTGTTCAGAAGAATCTTCGGGGCTTTGACAACTAAAAAAAAATCCCAGAATCAATAAAAGAATTAGTGGATTTTGTAATTCAATTTTTTTCATATTCTTGTTTAGATTTTACATTTTTTGAATCTCTCATTGGGTTGCTCATATATTTTTCCCAATCATTTTTCGGTCGAAATACTTCGAGATGGACATTTACATCAGTAGGCCATATGTTGTTGTATGTGTCGCAATCTGCTAACTCCAAATATGGATCAATCTCAATTTTAACTGCTTTTTTTGGAAAATATATAGTCTTGGTAAATTCATTCTCATTTCTCAACCAAATTTCTGCAGGGTAGCGTTGAACTTCTTTTGAACCATCCTCAAAAGTAAATTCAATAACTATAGGACTTATTATCCCTCCAATGTTATTTATTGCTATTTCATGAAGGTATCCTGCTGGCCACTTTGAGGCTTCGTTCCCAAGTGAACTCAGGATTTTTTTTTCGCGGGGACTTATCTGGTACCTATCAAAATTATTGTAGAAATCACTAGCTTCAGGAACTCTATCTATAATTGTTGGTTTTAGTTCTTTTTGATTTCTGATTCTACCAATGTGTCTTTTTTTATCCTTTTCAAATTTTCGCTCTCTTTGTCTCCTTAGTTTTTCAGGATATGTGGTAGGAATCTCTGCGATTCGCACTTTTGATAATTTTAGATCCACATATTCCGTAGTATAAAACCATCCTCTCCAAAACCAATCTAAATCTACCCCAGAAGCATCTTCGATAGTTCTGAAAAGATCTGCAGGGGCGGGATGTTTAAAAGCCCAGCGTTCGCAATATGTTTTGAAAGCATAATCGAATAATTCTCTTCCTAAAACAGTTTCTCGAAGAATGTTTAGTGCTGTTGCGGGTTTTGCATAGGCATTAGGACCAAATTGAAGAATACTCTCTGAGTTCGTCATTATTGGAACCATATTCAATGCTGGAGATCTCATGTATTCAACAATCTTGTAGGCAGGACCTCTTCGAAAGGGGTAATTAATATCCCATTCTTGTTCACATAAGTATTGAACAAAGGTATTTAGCCCCTCATCCATCCACGTCCACTGTCTTTCATCTGAGTTAATGATCATTGGGAAGAAATTATGACCCACTTCATGAATAATGACACCGATCATTGCATACTTAGTCGCCTCACTGTATGTTCCATCTTTATCCGGTCTTCCTCCATTAAAACAAATCATAGGATATTCCATACCTATATCGTCAGTATGAACCGAAATAGCTCTTGGATATGGATAATCGATCGTGTGTTTCGAATAGGACTCAAGGCTATGAGCAACAACCCTTGTACTGTATTGCTCCCAGAGAGGATTGCCTTCCTTCGGATAGAAAGATTCAGCAGTAACAACTTTTTCACCAATTTTTACAGCCATTACATCCCAAATGAATTTTCTTGACGAAGCAAATGCGAAATCACGAACCTTTTTTGCCGTGAATAACCATGTTTTACGGCCCTTATACATTGTTTTTGATTCAGCACGTTCTGATTTTTCTGCTTCTTCTTGTGTTACGATCATCACTGGGTCTGAAAAGTTTTTTCTTGCTTTAGAAAGGCGTTTCCTTTGATTTGAAGTCAGTACACCTGATTCATTTATTAGCTCTCCCGTTGCTGCTACAATATGGTCCTCAGGAACGTTTATTGAGACCCTATAATTCCCAAAAGGTAGCGTGAACTCCCCTTGTCCAAGGAATTGTTTATGCTGCCACCCCACATCATCACCATAGACTGCCATTCGCGGAAAAAATTGTGCTATTGTGTATATCGAGTTATCTTCATCTTTAAAATATTCATAACCACTTCTTCCGCCACCTTTCATTCGATCATTAATATTATAACTCCAACCAATGTGGAATTTTATCGTTTGACCTGATTTAAGTGAAGTTCTGAGGTCAATACGCATCATAGTATTGACTATGGTATATTTTAATTTTTTCCCTGATTGATCTTTGACATTGGAAATCTGAAAACCTCCTTCAAATTTTTCAACAAAATCTTGTGAAACCTTTTCAGGAGTTATTGAATCAGGCAAGGATCTTTTAGACATCAGATCATTCATTGATCCTGGTTTGCGAATATTTTGATCTAACTGTACCCATAAATATTTCAGATGATCGGGACTATTATTTATATATGTAATCCACTCATCTCCCTTTATTCGGTGATTTTTTTCATCCAAGGAAATGTTCATTTCATAATTTGCCTGGTTTTGGTAGTAAGAATGTCCTGGAGCACCACTAGCTGTTCGATATTCATTCGGTGTGGGTAGTTCATGTGACAGTTGCCTGAATTTGCTGGTGTTCAGGCGATCAAAGGGTACATTTTGTCCGAAGCCGCTTAACCCGGTAAACAACATGTATAATGTCAATATTTTTTTTAAAATCGTCATTGGTTTCAAGTTTTGAATATCAAGAATCAGTCAAATTCATCATTTCCTGTTGGTCGTTTTTTTTTAATTTATTGAATCATAAATATAGTTGAATTGATATTAGTCATTTCATGTTGACTAAATCCATTTTTCGGGTTCTTACGAATGGCATAAATATTCCTGTGATCTTTGAATAATTCAAATAAGAATTCATCTTGTATCCGGAATATTTTTTTTGATTTAAATCTTATTTCAATGTCAACAGATTCACGACTGTATTGATAAGGGTAAATATCATAGTCAATTAGCTTCCCATTTTTATTATGGATTTTAATTTTGGAAATGATGTAACGTTTTAGTATTTCCTGATTTTTCGGATTTATTTCTTCTAGTTTGACCATGTTTCCATTCATTTTTGAAAGTGCATGTTCAATATCTTCAGTAAAAACATTTTTGATAAGTCTCCATTCATTATTAACATCGGAAAATATAAGTTCAGCAGTTGATACATGCATGGGGTGTTTTCCTGAATTGAAAAATATAAAACATAGGATGCCGAGTAATATGGTCTTTAACGTCTTTTTCATGCCATTTAATTCAATGAATTTATAATATGAACTTCATTCCAGTTTCAGCTATATTAAATCCCTGTTGCTTCACCTGAGAATACTCTTTACTGTTTTTATTAAAAAGTGGATTACTATGATTCAGATGAATAAAATAAATTTTGTTTTTTTTATCCGTACTCCATAGTTTCCATTGATTAATAGATTCTGAAACAAATGGATGGGGTATTTGCGACATATCTCTGTTGGGTAGCTCAGACTGATCATAGAATGTTCCATCCAATAAAGCATAATCTACGGTTTGAATTATGCTATCAATATCATGGTGCCATTTTGCCCATTTATCGATATCAGGTATGAAGAGTAGGGATTTATTTTTTCCATTAAAAATATATCCATAAGTCTCAGAATATTCATCCCGATGAGGGACTTTTAAGGCTTGAACTATTAAATCACCAATTTCTATTTTTTGTTTTGCATTTACTTTTTTTAAACGGATATTTTTGAGATTTACTAATTGATCCCATGGTCCATTATTTTTGATAAAATTGGTAAACCTTTGGCCTCCATAAATATCGATATTATTGCAATTCATGGCTTCTCGACCTAAATACATAAGCCCAGAATAATGACCAATGTGCGCATGTGTGATGAAAATTTTTTCAGGCGCTAAGTCGTAATTCAATTGAGACAGTGTGTTCCATTGTTTTGATAGACTTGGAGTGGCCTCAACAAGAATGCTGCTGCTATCAGGAAGAGTTATACCTAGGCATGAAGGCATTTCATAGGGAAGAGGGACTCCGAGAGAATCAAGACAACATATTTTATTACAACCGGCCTGTGGCCTTCCTGCATCCTGGGAAATGCCAAGGACATGTATTTCTACTTGAGCTTTTAGAATAGAAGATAGAAGAAATGATAAAAACAGTATTAAATATTTCAAGCAATAAAGATATTTTATATCATTTTCCTATACAAAATCGACTAAATACACTACTTAATAAATCATCTGCTATGATTTCTCCTGTTATGCTTCCAAGACTCTCCAATGCATCACGTAATTCATAAGATATTATTTCACCGCTTGAACCATCGGAAAGACACTTTTCAGCTTTTAAAATACTGTCAAGAGAAGTCTTTAAGGCCTTGGCATGCCTGATATTTGCAATTAATATTTCAGAATTACCATTCCATTCGGTTTTATCGATTATTGAGGATAGTTTTGATTTTATCTGACTCAGACCAGAACCAATACCAATCTCTATACATTCAGGGTAATCTAAGTGATAATTTTCTCCATTCCATAAATCTGACTTTGTTAAAATTTTAATTAAATGTGCACTTGGAGCTTTAAGTTTTATATCCTTTTCTAATTCCAGGATGTTTTTTTTCACTGATGTTAGTGGATCAATTAAAAATAAAATAATATGCCCCTCTGACATTAGGCGCCAGGAACGTTCAATCCCTAATTTTTCAACTTTATCGTTGCTTTTTCGTAATCCAGCAGTATCTGTAATTCTAAATAAATGATCTCCTAGTCTAAATCTCTCTTCAATACTATCTCGAGTAGTGCCGGCAATATCAGTAACAAGTGCTCGATCATCTTCCAAAAAACGATTCAACAAAGTCGATTTACCTGCGTTTGGTTCACCTACGATGATCAATGGAATTCCTCTTTTAATGGCATTTCCAAGATTGAAGCTGTTTATCATTTTTTGAATTTCGAGTTTCAATTCAGTAATTAAATTTGATAATTGAGCCCTGTTTGCAAATTCAACATCTTCTTCGGTGAAATCGAGTTCTAATTCTATGAGTGCTGCAAAATCGATGAGTTTTTGACGAAGTTCTTCTAAAATTTTTGAAACATTGCCCTTCATTTGACTCATTGCTATCATATGTGCAGAGCGTGATTCAGATGCGATTAAATCCCCAACAGCTTCAGCTTGAACCAGATCTAATTTTCCATTGAGAAAAGCCCTTTGTGTAAATTCTCCAGGGCTGGCTAAAACAGCTCCATTTTTTATTATTTCATTTATGGCAGATTCTAAAATAAAAGGCGACCCATGAAAACTTATTTCAATAACATCTTCTCCAGTGTAGGAATGAGGTCCTGAAAAATATATTAATAAAACTTCATCAAGAATATTTCCGTTTGCTTCTTGAAATTTGGTCAAAATTGCCTTTCTGGGTTCCCATTTTTTTATTGTTGGTAAATTTTTTGAAACTACACTCAAGCAATCAGGTCCTGAGATTCTTATTATCCCGATGGCTCCTCTACCAGTTGGGGTTGATAATGCAACAATTGACTTCACTTCACGAAGGTACGATACCTTGTTTTCATGATATTTCAAATAATGACTATCTCATTTCTTTTATTCATTAGATCTCCCGAGGATAAAAATTACAGGTACTTTATGAAATATTTCGAAGTTGTTAAATTTTTTCCAATCGGAAATTGATTTGCGTAGAATTAACTCGTTTTCCCCGTTGAGATTTGATGCTAGACACAAATCGATGTCATTTGAAAGAGTGGAGCATAAGTATTTTATGGTTTGCATATTACGATATGGTGTTTCAATAAATATTTGCGTGATGCCATTTCTTATGTCTCTCTCAAGCTTTAATAAATCATTCTTCCTTTCCGTTCTCTTGATTGAAATATATCCATTAAAAGTAAAGTTTTGGCCATTGAATCCGCTTGCCATTAAACCAAGAACGATAGAAGATGGTCCAGCCCATGGCTTTACAGTTATTCCTAGTTGGTGAGCTTTTTTAACAACTAAACTTCCGGGGTCAGCAACACCTGGTGCTCCAGCATCGGATATTAAGCCCATATCTAGTCCATTTATACATGGCTTTAGTATCTCTTTGATGTTTTCTTGTGGTTTATGCTTATTCAGGGAATAAAGCCTTTGCTCTGAAACAGGTGTTTTTGGTGCGATAATTTTTAATTGGGCCCGAGCTGTCTTTGGAGTTTCAACAATCCAGTCGAGTATATCATTTACTGTGTCCGATAATCCAATCGAAATACTATTATCATGATTATGATCAGATATCGGGACAGGAATTAAGTGCAAGCATCCTAAACTTTTCATATCCTTTCCTCTTGTTTCCATCTTTCAATCCAATCCTCAGAGGCCTTATGGAGCATTTGAAACACATTTTCAAATCCCTCTCTTCCACCGAAATATGGATCTGGAACTTGACGATTTTCGTTGGGAAAAGAAGAATCTAAAAAAAAATGTATTTTTTTTTGATAATAAGAATTATCCGTGAGTTTTATTACATTTTTATAATTTGAGGAATCCATAACAAAAATGAAATCAAATTCTTCAAAATCTTTTAATTCAATTTGTCTTGAACGTTGATTAGATATATCAATTCCATGGTATGCAGTGGATTCCTGTGATCTAGGGTCAGGAGATTCATTCTTGTGATAATCAGAGGTTCCAGCTGAGTCAATCAGCCACTTTTTCGCAATTTGATCTCCTTGATGTTTTATTAATAAACTCTGAAATGTACCCTGAGCAACAGGAGATCTACAAATATTTCCAAGGCAAACAAATAAAATAGCTCTAGGGATCATCCCACCAAAGTCAATTTCTTTTTCAAGTCATCGACAAAAACTCTAAAACGTTTATCTGTCTCTGCAAGGTTACTTACTGTTCTGCAAGCATGCAAAACAGTCGCGTGATCTTTGTTTCCGCACTGCGCACCAATTGCAGCGAGGCTATTTTTTGTCATTTTTTTTGCGAAGAACATTGTCAGCTGACGCGCTTGGACAATTTCTCGTTTACGTGTTTTACTCTTTAAAAGTTCAATGGGCATGTCAAAATAATCACAGACAACTTTTTGAATAAAGTCTACGCTAATTTCTCTGGTTGTGTTTTTGACAAACTTATCAATCATTTGTTTTGCTAACTCTACAGTAATTTTTTTCCTGTTCAAAGAGGATTGAGCTAATAAAGAAATAAGTGCTCCTTCAAGTTCCCTTACATTGCTTGTTATACTGTAAGCGAGGTATTCAACTACATCATCTGGCATTTCTATTCCATCCGAATAAAGCTTTTGACGAAGTATTGCAATACGAGTCTCTAGATCTGGTCTTTGCAGGTCAGCGGATAATCCCCATTTAAATCTAGAAAGTAGTCGCTGCTCCATACCTTGAAGATCAACAGGAGCTCTGTCTGAGGTGAGAATTACTTGCTTCCCTTGTTGGTGAAGATGATTGAAAATTTCAAAAAACACATCTTGAGTTTTTTCTTTTCCACTAAAAGATTGGACATCATCCATTATCAAAACATCGATAAGTTGATAAAAATGAACAAAATCATTTTTTGTATTATTTCTTATTGCATCAATGAATTGTTGAGTAAATCTCTCAGCAGAAACATATAACACTGTTTTTTCTGGAAATCTATCCTTTATTTCTATACCTATTGAGTGAGCAAGATGGGTTTTTCCCAACCCTACGCCACCATAAACAAGTAGAGGATTAAAAGAAGTTCCACCGGGTTTTTGAGCTACGGCGTAGCCTGCTGAACGAGCAAGTCTATTACAATCTCCTTCAATAAAATTTTCAAAAGTGTAATTGAGGTTCAGTTGACTTTCAATATTCACTTTTTTTAAACCAGGGATCACAAATGGATTTTTAATTCCTTTGTCACCGCCAATTTTTGCCGGTAAAGCAACTTTAGGATTTTCAATTGGTAATCGATTCGATGACGGAATATCAACTTTATTCTCATCCAGGTGAGCAGTATCTTGATCCATTACTATTGAGTAGACAAGTCGGGCTTCTGAACCTAATTCTTTCGTAATTGCCGATTTGAGGAGCTTTATGTAGTGAGCTTCCAGCCATTCATAGACGAACTTACTTGGCACTTGAAGGGTGATAACCTTTCCTCGAAGCTTTAGTGGTCGAATCGGGAGAAACCATGTTTTGTAGGCTTGAGGACTTATATTGTCTTGGACATAAATCAAACAATTGCGCCAAATGGTATCTGCAGTGTGCTCCATGTGTCTTTAAAATTCTTTACATTTAAACTTATAATTCAACCGATAACTCAAATTGAAACAAGACAATCTCAAATTGATGTCATACCGGTAAGCGAAAGTGTCGATAAAATCCGTTGAAAAAAAATTGTTTTACTATTGATTTTAAATTTTTTTTTGCACATACAATTATTTTCACTCAAGCATGAAGCTCAATAAAATTATATTTAATTAATTCAAAATCAATATTGTAATACGAATTTAAATGGTTGTTTCAACATGTAAAATTAGAGTGCGATACGCAGAAACTGATCAGATGGGATACTGCTATTATGGTAATTATTCAGCTTTTTTAGAAATGGGAAGAGTAGAGGCATTACGTGATCTCGGTATACGGTATCGCGACCTCGAAAAAAGTGGAATTATGCTCCCCGTTTCGACTCTCGAAATTAATTATCGAATTCCACTTCGCTATGATGAAATAATAACAGTAGAAACGACAATTTCTGATTTTCCTAAAGGGACAAGAATAAAATTTTATAATAAAATTTTTAATGAAAAAGGAGATCTTGCATCTACAGCGAAAGTGGTTTTAGTTTTTGCCTCAGTCAAAACAGGTAAGCCCGTCAGTGTCCCAACAGAGATAAGCACCATACTTAAACCTCATTTTTGAAGTAATATTTTTGATATTCCATTTGAATTTCTTAAATAATATATACCTGATTTCCAGGATCCCATATNTATNGATTNCGGNAGTTCACCCGACCATACACGCANAGCGNTCGAAGANAATATTTCAGCTCTTTTTCCTTGTAAATCANGTGGAATCANCCATATNGTATGAATNTGGANATCCTTTGGTTTNNTAATATCTGTNCTTTCNTTTTGATTCGCTTTTGGAGTTAAAATATTCCANCTTGCAAANTGTAAATGGATATCGCTTGAGTGATTTCCTCCATATAGAGCTGAATCTGCAGCTAAAATCCAATTTGCGGCAACTGGAAATGTCATTCCAGATGTCCAGTTATGAATTGATTCAAGGACAAGATTATCCACGATATTGGGACCATGGTTGATCCAGAGTGTCATTAAAGGATCTACAAATAAATCGGTGTGTTCATATATTCCTGAAAAAGTTACATTCGGATACATTTTATGTTGCGTATTGACTGCTGATCGGCCATTCCAGAATTCATTATGTCCATCCCAAGAAAATACTTTTTGCCAATTAAAATAATTTAAGTTTCTCGAATAGCTTGAGGCAAAATAATCACCCAGTGCTTCATCGAGACATTGTCTTTCTGTACCAAAAAGAGTATTTGGTGATGCGCTATGAGAAATTGCATGGGAATATTCATGAATAATTACATCGGCGTCTTCCGCATCGTCAACTCCCCCTTCTCCAAAGAGAAGCGATGGTGGGTTGGTGCCAGGGTCAAAAGCTGAATTATCTGATCCGTTCATTGCATTAACATCCACGGGAATGGAATAATTGACCAAATGATTATAGCCCAGACTATCAATTCTATCTTTCATTTTTGATATATGATATAGTGCATTCGTCATTTCAAACCCAGGATCAGTTCTTGAGAAAATAAAATTACCATTCATTGATTGAGGAATGGTGCGAGTAGGAGGATCAAATTCAGATATTTCAGCAGCAGAGTTTTTTAATAAAAAAGTTGATCCTGAATAAGTTAGATTTAAAGAGGCACTATCTTGAAGGGGTTGTAAAATACTTAAGTTTTGGTCATTTGCATCAATATAGGGACTCCCGTAAACTACACCCGCTTTAGTTAAGGGATCGGGATTAAAAATACTAACCAGACCTATGCTGTCAGAGTAATGAGATAACATATTTTGATTGTAGAGCTCATTTCCTTGAGAGTCTTCCCAATAGCGGTGCCAGAAAAGCCCAAATTCTGTTTGTTTTCTTTCATCTCTCGTTTTGCATTCATTAAATTTTTTAGAGATGTAGATCCATGAATCTGAATAAATTGATGGTTTATCAATATTTAAGTCAGGGATTTGAGGAAAAGATGCAGCTAGACCCTTTCCGTTATTTTTTACCATTATATTAGCTTGAGCGCCAATCACTGGGAGATCGTGTAAGTGTAATTGATATTTTAAATGACCTCCGGCAATTGTTGGAATTGAGCTTATTTGAACCCATTTGAAGGGTTTTTGAATTTTTGATTTCTGAATCAACCATTCTTTCCATTTTTCTGTATCCAGGCCATGATTTTCATTTTGAATCCAGCAGAAATTTACCGGTAAAACTTGACCTGTAAGTTTCAAAGAAAAAAATGCCGTAAATAAAATAATTACTACAAATTTCAATTTTATTATTTCCATTAATTTCATAATTTTTTAAAAATAGATATTCGATCATCTTCTATTTTAAATGATTTAGAAGTTGACCAATTTTCTGGAGATATTGGAGCTTTAACTCCATCCTGAAGATATATTTTTTCGTTTTTAATAATTCTGCATTCATCCCAAAGGTTATTCTTTAAAAACAAATTTATTGTGTCAGTTCCACCTTCAACAAGAATGCTTCGAAATTGACATTCATTTAAATTCCGCTTGAGAGCATCGACTTGATCTTCATTTTTATTAATTGTCCAAACGATCCAGCCATTTTTTTTTGCATTATCAAAAATATTTTTACTTGAAGACCTGTTATCGGATAACCATAATATTTTTTTTGGATCAGGCCCTTTTGAATACCGGACATTCAAAAGTGGCTNGTCTANNANAAANGTTTTCATCCCAATGAGTATTGCTTCTTCCTTGGCTCTCCATGAGTGCAATAAAGATCTAGATGGTATTGAACTGATTTGAATTGGATTTATTTTATTTGAATCTCTATTGATATCCACGAAGTGATCTGAAGATTCTGCCCACTTAAGAATGATATAAGGATTTCCTGTTTTTATTGACTTAAAGAATCGTCTATTCAATTTTAAACATTCATCTTTTGCGATTCCAACTCTAACGTCAATTCCTGATAATCGCAGTTTTTCGATGCCTTTTCCTGAAACTCTGGGGTTTGGATCTTTTGTTCCAATAACCACATTTTTGATTCCTGATTTTATAATCATTTCTGCACATGGTGGAGTCTTTCCATAATGACTGCATGGTTCTAGGTTTACAAATAGGGTTGATTTTNGTATAAATTCAAGATATTCCGGCTTAACTGACCTCATTGCCATTACCTCGGCATGTTCATAGCCATACTTATGGTGAAACCCCTCACCAATAATTTTATTATTATGAACAATTATGCATCCAACTTTAGGATTTGGGTGGTGATATCCAATAGAGTTTTGAGCTAAGGCGATACACCTTTTCATTGCAGCAACTTCATCCATTGTACAAATGTACATACTACCTTTATGGAATGAAGCGTAATCAGGCTCAGTCTCAGTTTATTGACTTAATGTTTAGGACTTATCGGAGTGAATCGGAGTCCAGAGCTATATGGTCTGAATGGTTAAAAGTAAGGCATGGNGGGAGAATTAATTGGGAACTTAATTTTCAAAATGATTTGACTTCAGATGAGCTAGAGGTATATCGTAGTGATTTAAAAAGATTACAAGAACATGAACCAATTGCTTATGTCTTAGGTGAATTAATATGGGCTGGTTTGAAATTTAAGATTGATAATCGGGCTCTAATACCTAGACCCGAAACCGAAGAACTTTTATTTTTATTGTTTAAAAATGTAATAAACCCACTAAGAATAATTGATGCATGTACAGGCTCGGGATGTATAGCAATTGCATCAAAAATTAAATATCCTCTTGCAGAAATAATTGGATTTGATATTAGCGGAGATGCTTTAAAGTTGGCAGATGAGAACTCAAAATTGAATCAAGTAAATTTAAAGCTTTACCAAAATGATCTTATGAGATCTATTCCTAAATGGGTGAAACCAAAAAATGATGATGTTTGGATAGGAAACCCTCCTTACATAGCTCCCTCAGAGTCTTTGGATCAATCTCTCAACTTTGAGCCTGATATGGCATTATTTTCCTCAGATACAAATCCAATAATTTACTATGATAAGATTAGTCAATGGGCTCAAGTAGGATTGAAGACAAAGGGAACCCTATTGTTTGAAGTGAACGTTAAACACGCTAAAATGATTGCGGAACTTTTACAAAAACAAGATGTTTGGAGTGAAATTCAAATTTTTAAGGACAATTGTGGAAAAGATCGTTTCATAAAGTCGATTCGTTTATAATACTCCATTAAATTTGAATTGATGAGTTTCGAGAAAATCCAGCTTCTTAGAAAGGCACTTCATGATCACAATTATCGATATTATTCGAAAGATCAGCCAATAATAAGTGATATGGAATTTGATGGTCTTCTCGATCAACTTATAGCTTTAGAGAAAAAATTTCCAGAATTTTATGACCCAAATAGTCCTTCTCAAAGAGTTGGTGGGGCTTTGATTAAGTCATTTGAAACTCATACTCATAAGCGACCGATGCTTAGTTTATCTAATTCATATGATCGAAAAGACCTTTTGGCTTTTATGAATCGTTGTAAAGATTCATTAAAAAATGACTTGGAATGGTCTGTTGAATTGAAATATGATGGTGTCGCAATTTCCCTTTGTTATGAAAATCGAGAGCTTAAACATGCTTTGACTCGTGGAGATGGAATAAGAGGTGATGATGTTTCAATGAATATTCGTACAATTAATACTATACCTCTAAAACTTCCTACTGAAGCTCCCAAAGAACTCGAGGTTAGGGGAGAGGTCTATTTCTCTTTTTTTTCTTTTGAACAGCTTAATAAGAAAAGGTTCACGGATGAAGGAGTAAGGTTTGCAAATCCTAGGAATGCGGCAAGTGGTACCCTCAAAATGCAAGACTCTTCCGAGGTTTCTCGAAGAGGTTTGAGTGCCTTTATGTATTCCATGCACTCTGATGAATTAGAGGTCAGTTCCCATATAGAGAGTCTGAAATTGCTTAGAGGGTGGGGTTTCCCAGTTCCAAATGAGGAAGGTAAATCTTTGAAAAAGTGCCAATCTCTCGATGAAATTTTAGATTATATAAATTATTGGGATGATGCTAGACATAATTTACCTTTTGCCATTGATGGAATCGTAATCAAGCTAGACGATATTTCCAGCCAAAATAAAGTTGGTTATACAGCTAAATCCCCTCGATGGGCAATTGCATATAAATTTAATTCAGAAAAGGTTCTTACAAGGCTAAAGGACGTAAGATATCAAGTGGGAAGGACAGGCGCTATTACCCCTGTTGCGATATTAAATCCCGTACAAATTTCAGGGACTATTGTTCAACGTGCATCGATTCATAATGCTGATCAAATATCAAAATTAGACTTACATGAAAATGATACAGTATGGGTTGAAAAGGGAGGGGAAATCATTCCTAAAATTACAGGAGTTGATTTGACCAAAAGATTAAAAGAATCAATTCCTTTCGATTTTATTTTGAATTGCCCAGATTGCGGATCTATTTTAAACCGAAAAGAGGGAGATTCGCAACATTACTGCACTAATTCCTTGCAATGCAAAACTCAAATAAAAGGCCGTTTAAATCATTTTATACATCGAAATGCAATGGATATCGATGGAATCGGGTCTGAAACTATTGATCAACTCGTTGAACTAGGGCTTACTAAAGTCCCTTCAGACTTGTACCAGCTAAAACCATACGATTGGTTGAAGTTGGAAAAATTTAAAGATAAATCTGTTAGAAATGTATTATTGGGACTAAAGCAAAGTAAAAATGTTCCTTTTGAAAGAGTGCTTTTCGCTTTGGGTATTCGACATGTCGGTTCAACTGTTGCAAAAAAATTAGTCAGACACTTCAAGAATATTGACAACTTAATGAAAGCATCAGAAGACGAGTTACTTATGTTAGATGATGTAGGTCCAATTATAGTAACTTCATTATCCACGTATTTTTTGAGTAAGCAAAGTATTCATGAAATTGAAAAACTAATTAAAATTGGATTATGTTTTACCTCTTCTGATGAATTTTCAGGGGGGCTTTTAGAGGGAAAAACTTTTGTTATATCTGGAGTTTTCGATTCATTCACTCGAGCGGAAATTAAAAGCTCAGTAGAGAAAAATGGTGGTCATTTGTCTACATCAATAAGTTCAAAAACAGACTACTTATTGATGGGTAGCGGTGTAGGTCCAATGAAATTAAAGAAAGCCGAATCTTTGAACGTAGCACAAATAACAGAAATTGAATATAAGACATGGATTGGCTCAGTAAATTAAGCAAGCCCATTCGAGAAAATCGATGGGGAAGGGCTAAGGATGCAAGCGTTTTGAATTATCCCTGGACTGGGTGGGGTAATGTAAAAAGAATAGGTGTCTTATTTAATGCAAATTCTGATCCATCTGATCTCGAGGAATTAAGAAAGATTGTTCAAAATTTGAAAAATGAGCAAAAGTCAGTTAGTTTATGCGGGTGGACAGGTCAAATGCGTCCGAAGAATGTTCTTTACAATGGTCGTCAATTGATTTTTGTCGATGATTTTAACTGGAAAGGTGCTCCCATGTCGGGGAATGCATTAGAGTTTCTTCAAACTGATTTTGATTTAATAGTAACACTCCACCGTGGGAAAACTATGCCTCTTGATGAATTAGCATCTAAAACCCGTGCTGGAATTAGAGTGACAGCCGAAGGTGATGAAGATTTTTATGATTTAGTGTTAAAGTCGGAAAAAAAGAATTATTCAATTTATTTTCGTGAATTGAAGCAATGGTTAGAAAAAATTAAACCAAGTCAATGAGAAATATATTTAAAGGCACTGGAATAGCTTTGATCACTCCATTTAATAAATCAGGTGGGGTTGATTATGAATCATTAAGGAATCTAGTAAATCACTGCATTGGTGGAGGAGTAGATTTTTTGGTCATTTTGGGAACAACTGCTGAAACAGCAACACTTTCTGAAGAAGAGAAGGTACTTGTTATAGAAACTGTAATTGACGCAAACAAAGGTGCCTTGCCGTTGCTCCTAGGAATTGGTGATAACAATACACAAAAAGTATGTACAAAGATTAAGAAATTAAACTTACCTATTGACGGGTTCTTATGTGTTAGCCCATATTATAATAAACCAAGTCAGGAAGGCATTTACCAACATTTTAAAATAATTTCTGAGAACTCTAAGCTTCCAATTGTTTTATATAATGTCCCAGGTCGTACTTCCTCTAATATGGATGCCATTACTACTTTAAGGCTAGCAAAGGATTTTGATAATATTGTGGCTATAAAAGAAGCCAGTGGCGACCTAGCACAGGTTATGGAAGTTATTGATAAAGCTCCTGAAGGTTTCGATCTTTTATCTGGAGATGATAACTTAACACTTTCAATTATGGCACTGGGTGGAAAAGGTGTTGTGTCTGTTAATGGACAGGCTTTTCCCTCTGAATTAAGTTCAATGATTGATTTCTGCATATCTGGAAACATTCAAGATGCTCGTGCTATTCACTATAGCCTCTTTAAAATCACAAAAATGCTTTTTCAAGAAGGGAATCCTAGTGGAGTAAAAGCATTATTGGAGTACATGAAAATTTCTTGTAGTAATGTGAGGTTGCCTTTATGGCCCGTAACGATTGAATTAAAGGAATCAATTTGTAATGAGGCTGCTCGAATGGGGTTTAAAATTCACATTTAATTTATTAAGAATAATCTACCTTTGAGAAATGAAATTGAATTCATTATTTGTACTATTATTTTCAATATTTCTGTCTTCGTGCGGCGATTACCAGAAGGTTTTAAAAAGTAATGACCCATCATTCAAACTCTTGAAGGCAAAAGAATATTTTGAACTAGAGCAATATAACAAAGCGCTCCCAATATTTGATGAGCTCATGTCTTCTTACAGAGGGACTACAAAGGCTCAAGATGTATATAAATATTATGCACTTACACTTTACGGTCAAAAAGATTATATTTTGTCTGGTTACCACATGAAAAGGTTTTCAAATACATTTCCAAATAATGAGTTTTCTGAGGAGGCTGCTTACTTAGCTGCCTACTGTTTTTATTTGGAAGCCCCGAGTTCAAGTTTAGATCCAGCCTATATTTATAAGGCTATTGATGAGTTACAATTATTTATTAACTCTTTCCCACAATCTTCTCATTCAATGGAATGTAATTCCCTTATTGATGATCTAAGAGAGCGATTAGAAAAAAAATACTTCGATATAGCAAAAGGTTATTTTCACAGAGAGAATTATTCCAGTGCAGTTACCTCTTTCAACGTAATGCTAGGTGAATACCCTGACACAAAATACCGCGAGGAGGCTTTAGTTTTGAGATTTAAATCCGCTTATAATCTGGCGTCAAATTCGGTTGTCACTCTTCAAAAAGATAGATATAAAGAGGCATACATTTCATACTTAGAACTCCAAGATGCTTTTCCTGAAAGTGAATTCTTAAAGGAGCTCGAACCTAAGTTTCGCTATGCGAAATCAAATTCTGAGGAAGATATTTTAAATTAATCACAAAATATTTTAGAAAAGAATTGTAGTTTTGCATTTCTAAAATTATCAATAATGAACAAAGATCATCTTCAAGCAAGTAAAAACACGCGAACTCTGGATTTCAATGAAATCGATCGTGAAACAAACAATATTTATGAGGCAATTTCAATTGTATCTCGTCGTGCAGAGCAAATAAATGAAGGTATTCGTGCTGAAATCAATGAAAAGCTTGAGGATTTTAGGTCCTCTTCAGATTCTTTAGAAGAGGTCTTTGAAAATCGTGAACAAATAGAATTCTCAAAACAATATGAGGCGATCCCAAAGCCGCATTCTATGGCAGTACATGAGTGGCTGGACGGGAAAATATACAATCGCTATCCTGAAGAAGAAGATACTTCTGAATGAAAGCCCTGAAGGGTAAAAATGTTTTAATTTGTGTTTCTGGCGGTATAGCTGCCTACAAAATTCCGTTACTTGTAAGATTATTGAAAGTCGACGATTTTCACGTTCGATTGGTTATTTCAAAAACAGCAAAAGATTTTGTGTCTCCTCTTGTACTTTCCACGCTCTCTGAATTGCCAGTGGAGATGGATATGGTAAACATAAATAACAATCAGATTTCTTGGAATAATCATGTAGAAATTGCGAAATGGGCTGATGTCATATTAGTTGCTCCTGCTACTTCAAACACAATAGCGAAATATGTCAATGGTATTTGTGATAATTTATTATTGGCAGTTCTTTTGTCTTCAAAATGCTCAAAAATTTGGGCTCCTGCTATGGATTTGGACATGTTTAACAATATGGCCAATCAATCCAATTTGGAAAAGCTTAATAGTTGGGGTGATGAGATCTTGCCTTCTCCAATTGGGTTTTTAGCCAGTGGTTTAAATGGTCCAGGGAGAATGCGAGAGCCTGGGAATATTCATACCGCCATTAGATCCTTTTTTTTAAGAGATGATTTTTGGGTAAATAAAAAAATCTTATTGACTTCTGGACCAACGAGGGAAGCAATTGACCCTGTTAGGTTTTTAAGTAATGGTTCTTCGGGTTTGACAGGTGTGTCATTAGTTAAAGCTTTAAGTGAAAAAGGAGCTAAAGTGTTCTGGGTCCATGGTCCCTCTGATTATCAGTATGAAAAATTTCAAAATGTCATTTACAAGCCAGTCATATCTGCTATTCAGATGAATGATGAAGTTTTAAAACATTGGTCCGAATGCGATATTTTTATTGGAGCGGCAGCGGTTTCAGATTATCGACCAGTTAATTTCTCGAAACTTAAAATCAAAAAGAATAATGGTTCAATGAGTAATATTGAACTAAAGGAAAATCCGGATATTTTATCTGAGGTAGGAAAAAGAAAGACAAAAAAACAATTTGTTTTAGGTTTTGCTTTGGAGTCAAAAAACGGTGAAGTTGAAGCAGAAAGAAAATTGATTGCAAAAAACGCGGACGCCATAGTTTTGAATTATGCGAACTCCGAGAATATTGGAATCGCCAAAGAGGAAAATATTGTTACTTTGGTAACGAGGAATGCAAAACATCAATGGCCATTGCTTTCAAAAAAAGATATAGCTGTGAAACTTATTGAATGGATTCAAAAAAATAGTAATGCGTAAAAAAAATTATTTCTTTTTTTGTTTTTTCATAAGCTTCCTTCTAAAGCTTAATGCCCAAGAATTTGTCGTTGACGTTAAAGTTCAAGCTCCTGGAGTTCAAACCAATGATCGTCAAAGGTTTTCCGATTTAGAAACAGCTCTAAGCAATTTTATAAATCAGAGATCCTGGACTTCCGTTTCATATGAGCAAAATGAAAAAATTCGTGGTTCAATGGTTTTTACAATTACTGAATATGATGCGAGTTCTGCGAATATGTCAGGGAATTTACAGTTACAATTTGCTCGACCAGTTTATATGGCGGATTACCAGACACCAACTCTTTTGTTTCAGGATGGGGATTTAACAATTAATTACAGATCCAATTCTGTTTTGGAATTTAACCTTGGCAGGCACTCCAATAATCTTACTTCGATTGTTGCATTCTATTGTTTTGTTGCTCTTGGATTAGACGCATCTTCTTTCAGTCCAAATCAAATTTCATACTTCTCTCAGGCTCAAGTAATAGCTGCAAATGCAGCTTCTGCTGGAGCAGGTGGTGGATGGGATCGATTTAAAAATAATCTCAATCGATTTTGGTTAATTGAGGATCTGATGAATCCTTCAAATTCAGATTTTTTATCTGTTTGGTATGATTATCACAGGTTAGGGATAGATAAATTATACGACCCCAACCAGCAGATGTCAGCAAAAGAATTGATTGCTACATCGCTCAAAAAACTGAAACCAATATATGATAAGCAACCTAATAGCTTTTTACTGCGATGGTTTTTCGACACAAAATCAAATGAAATAATTCAAATTTTTAGCGACGGTCCGAAATATAATTCAGATGAGATGATTAAAGTTATCCAAATAATGGATCCCTCGAATGCATCAAGTTATGAGGGAATTGGTCGATAAGAAATTTTGAAAATATAGTCTCCGATGTTAAATGGTCTTTATATAAAAAACTTCGCTCTGATCAATAGCTTAGATCAGAGAATAGAGCAAGGATTTACTGTATTGACAGGAGAGACTGGAGCCGGTAAATCAATTCTTTTAGGTGCGTTACAACTAGCTTTGGGAGGGCGGGCTGATCTTAAAAACCTGACATTAGATGGTAAAAAATGTATTGTTGAAGCAGAATTTATTTTAGACCCTAAAAAATGGAAGGTTTTTTTTGAAAAGAATGATTGGGATTTCTCGGAAAGTACAACCCTGCGAAGAGAAATTGTACCCAACGGAAAGTCTAGAGCATTCATAAATGATAGTCCAGTAAAACTAGAGGGATTAAGATGTTTATCAGAGATGCTTATTGATGTACATAGCCAAAGGGATTCTTTTTTTCTTAAAAACCCACAATTTATTATTGACTTTTTGGATAGTTTCGGAGATCTACATGCACAAAGAGACAACTATGAGACCACCTATAATAAGTTAAATAAGATTAAGTCCAAATTAAATAATTTAAATACGTTAAACGGGGAGAATATTGATCTTGATTATCTAAAATTCGTCTTGGATGAATTAAAATCAGCAAATTTAAAATTGAGTGAGGAGAATGACTTAACAAACG
The DNA here is from genome assembly GCA_002167805.1 of Owenweeksia sp. TMED14. Classification (GTDB taxonomy): domain Bacteria; phylum Bacteroidota; class Bacteroidia; order Flavobacteriales; family Schleiferiaceae; genus TMED14. Next base: position 35,768 of record NHBT01000020.1, read on the forward strand.
AATTAGAGATACTGTCTAGCTCCGAAGAAATTCAATTGCTATTTGATGAAATAAGATTCATGTCGGAAAATGAAAACGGATTGGATAATAATCTATCGAGATGGATGGGGTGTTTCCATAAATTAAAACAAAAGTCAAATATTTTTTCTTCTATCAGAAATGAAGCTTCGTCGGTTCAAGATATGTATCAGACGATAATGTATAATCTAGAAAGTTGGACGGAAAAAATAGATGCAAATCCCAACAGGTTAAAAGAAGTAGAGGAGAGGTTAGCTTTTATCGAGCAATTAAAATTAAAGCATCGTGCTTCATCAGTTGAGGGTCTTTTGAATTTAGAATCCCTTTGGCAAGATCAAATTGAAGAAATTGAAAACAAAAGCAGAGATGTTAAAAATTTTCAGCAAGAGCTTTTGAAGCTTGAAAAAGAAGTCTTACATACTGCTGAATTACTCCATCAAAAAAGATCTAAATTATTTTCAAGCATCGAAAAGAATGTTATCGATTCCTTAGGTAACTTAAATATGAAAGGAACAAAATTTATCATACGGACCTCAAAATTATCTTCTCCTGCTATTTATGGAAACTATAAATATTCTATTGATTTTTCAGCGAACTCAGGTCAATCTTTGATGCCTGTAGAAAAAGTAGCCAGTGGCGGTGAACGAAACCGATTATTTTTAGTTTTAAAAAGTTTATTTGCTAAAGGAGTTGGCTTAGAAACTATAATTTTTGATGAAATCGATAGTGGTGTATCGGGAGAAACAGCGGCAAAGATGGCAGAAATGTTTAGCGATATTGGGAAACACTCTCAAGTCATTGCGATAACTCATTTACCCCAGGTTGCAGCTGCAGGGAGTTATCATTGGAAGGTCCAAAAAAACATAGAAGAGGGCAGGACAAGTACACAGCTGAAAAATTTAGACTTTGATGAAAGGCAGGAGGAAATCGCTAGATTATTGACTGGTGAAAAAGTTTCCGAGGCTGCTATGGCTCAAGCTAAGTTTCTTTTGGAAAATTAAACGAACTTTGTAATTATAACAATGAAAATATGAATACTTTATTAAAGGGGAAAAAAGGGATCATTTTTGGCGCTTTAAACAGTGAGTCTATCGCCTGGAAAGTTGCCGAGCAGTGTCATTCTTCAGGTGCGCAAATTGTTTTGACGAATGCTCCAATGGCAATGAGGCTTGGAGAAATTAATTCCTTATCAGATGCCATCAAGGCTCCAGTAATCCCCGCGGATGCAACAAGTCTTGACGAATTACAAAATTTGATAGAGAAATCGATGGAGCACTTTAACGGGAAAATTGATTTCATTTTACACAGTATTGGAATGTCTGTAAATGTTAGAAAAAATCGACCTTACACTGACTTGAATTATGAATTCCTAACTAAAGGGTGGGATGTTTCTGCTGTTAGTTTTCATAAATTATTACAAACAGCGTATAAAATGGATGCTATCAATGAATGGGGATCTGTCCTAGGATTAACTTACATGGCCGCTCAAAGAACATTTCCGGATTATAATGATATGGCAGAGAATAAATCCTATCTAGAATCTATTGCAAGAAGCTTTGGGTATCATTTTGGGATAAAGAATAAAGTTAGGGTAAATACCATTTCTCAATCTCCTACTGTAACTACTGCTGGTAGTGGGGTAAAGGGCTTTATGAGTTTCTTAAATTTTGCAGAGAAAATGAGTCCATTGGGTAATGCTACTGCCGAAGACTGTGCTAATTATTGTGTTACATTATTTTCTGATCTCACGAAGCGAGTGACAATGCAGAACCTATATAATGACGGTGGATTTAGCATGACGGGGGTGAGCCAAAATGTTCTTGATCAATTTATGGATGGGGAATAAGCTTTTAGAATTCTGATTTTTCATGAAACCCAAGTTTGTTAAACTTTTCCTTGGACATTTGAAGAGTAAATAAAGAATCGGCAAAGAAAACAACTCTATCAAATTTGTCCCTAGCGATATATCTCGACTTGTATTTTACAAATTCCTCAAATTGTTGGGAGTCCTCGGATTCTATCCAAAGAGCTTTGTGTGCAGAAAAATTTTCATAACTACACTTTGCTCCATATTCATTCTCCAATCGATATTGAATAACTTCATATTGAAGAGCTCCGACAGTTCCAATGATTTTCCGACCATTTGATTCCAATACAAATAATTGGGCAACTCCTTCATCCATAAGTTGATCTATGCCCTTCGTTAGCTGTTTTGATTTTAATGGGTCAGCATTATTAATAAATCTGAAATGTTCTGGCGAAAAACTTGGTATACCTTTAAAATGAAGATCTTCTCCTGATGTTAGGCTATCTCCAATTCTAAAATTACCTGTATCGGGGAGGCCAACAATATCACCGGAAACAGCAGAATCTACTATAGAGCGTTTACTAGCGAGAAAAGTTAATGGGCTTGAAAATTTCAATAGTTTTTTTTCTCGTACGTGATAGTAGTTTTTGTTTCTTTTAAACTCTCCAGATACAATTTTAACGAAAGCNATTCTNGATCTGTGATTGGGGTCAATATTAGCATGTATNTTNAAAATAAAACCGCTAAAATCATNTTCATTTGGATAAATTAACCTCTCTGANGCTNATTTTGGTTGAGGAGGNGGAGCAATNTCTACNAAACAATCTAGCAATTCTTTTACTCCNAAATTATTTAATGCAGATCCAAAAAAAACAGGACATATTTCTGCTTCGAGGTAATTTCTCTTATTAAANNNTGGATANACNCCTTNGATCAATTCGACTTCANTCCTNANTGTTTTTGCTGCGNTNTTTCCAATTTTTNGATCNAGTTCAGGATTATNAATGTCATCAATTGAAATTGACTTNGCGACTTTTTGTTTTTCNTTTTGTTCGTACANAAGAAGGCTCGAGTCCCATANNTTGTANACTCCTTGGAANTCTGCTCCNATNCCAANAGGCCAGGAAAGAGGACATAATTTTAAATTCAGTTTNGATTCAATTTCATCGAGTAAATCNAAACCATCTTTTCCTTCTCTGTCNAGNTTNTTGATAAAAACCATAATNGGAGTTTTTCTCATTCGACAAACCTTGACTAGTTTTTCTGTTTGTGTTTCTACTCCCTTAGCTACATCCACCACAACTATTGCTGAATCCACTGCAGTTAGGGTTCTAAATGTATCCTCTGCAAAATCTTGGTGTCCAGGAGTATCTAGTATATTTATATGACGGTTTTTGTATTCAAACGCCATCACTGAAGTTGCTACTGAAATCCCCCTTTGCTTTTCAATCTCCATAAAATCAGAAGTGGCTGATTTTTTGATTTTATTACTCTTGACCGCGCCAGCTTCTTGAATAGCTCCGCCAAAAAGAAGAAGCTTTTCTGTAAGAGTTGTTTTTCCAGCATCCGGGTGAGAGACTATTCCAAAAGTTCTTCGTCGGAGGATTTCATCGGATATTTTCACAGAGAAATTATTTGTTGCAAATGTAAGTCCTTGAGTCCTGAACAAATTGATAATTCTGCTGTTTTAAANTTGTGAAAACGAATTACAGCATTAAAGATCTCGAACACCTAACTGGTATTAAAGCCCATACACTGAGAATTTGGGAGCAACGGTATTCGATCATTGTCCCGAAAAGAACAAAAACCAATATTCGCCTCTATTCGGATGACGACTTAAAAAAACTTTTAAATGTTTCTGCTCTAGTAAATAAAGGCTGGAGGATAAGTAATGTCGCCAAGTTGACCGATGAAGGAATGAATAATTCGGTTCAAAACCTTGCAAATGAATCAAATCATTTCCCTTCTCAGATCGCCCGACTTATTCGGGCAACCATTGACCTAGATGAACCTTTATTTTCCTTGATACTTCAAGAAAGCATAGACAATGTTGGAGAACTTCAAACATTTTCGAAAGTCGTAGGAGGTTTTATACATCAAATTGGAGTTTTATGGCAAACAGATGTAATTGGGGTAGCGCACGAACACTTTGCTAGTAATTTGATAAAGCAAAAATTATATACAGCTTTAGATAAAATTCCAGCAAAAGTTTCAACCGAAAAAAACCCAGGTTTTTTGGTTTATTTACCAGAACGAGAAATGCATGAAATTGGTCTACTCTATATTCACTTTATTCTTAAGTCCCTTAAGCAGCCAGTGGTTTATTTAGGTCAGTCTGTTCCCTTAGATTTTTTGAAACCATTATTGTTCGAAAATAAGAAGTGGAAGGGTATTGTCTCTATCTGGACGACAAGCCCGGATAATAGTAACCGAGATTTCTATTGGCATCAATTATCAAGTGAATCCAAAAACATCCCTATATATCTTTCAGGAATTGCAACACACAATTGGGAACCCCGTGTGAATAAAAGTCAAATTAATATAGCTTCTGATGTTAGAGTTTTGAGTGAGATACTCAAGAAGTCATTACATTAATTTTCAGTAAGTTAGTTTTTATTTGTTTAAATTTTATGATAAATTTTTAGACAAAATTCTTGTTTTGGCATTCTTTTTGTTTAATCTTGGAATATTAACTTTAAACAAAACTCAAAGCCCATGTTTTCTAATTCTTTTGGCATACAAATACAGGAACATCAATCCTTCCTCAGATCTTTAGCTCTTAGACTAACGCATCACGCAGAAGATGCGGAGGACTTAATACAGGAAACTTTTTTAAAGGCGCTAAAAAATGAAAGCAAATTTAAAGAAGGGACAAACCTTAGAGGTTGGCTGTATACTATCTTGAGAAATACTTTCATAAACAATTACAGAAAGAGAAAAAATCAAAANACTTTCAGTGATGATACCGAAAACCAATTTATTATGAATTCGATAACTTCAAACAGAGATTCTGAAGCCGACTCCACTATGAATCTAAATACCATACTGAAAAATATAGAGTCAATTGAAAAGTCATACCTGGATGCCTTTATGATGCACTTTGATGGATTTAAGTATGATGAAATTGCAACTCAAATGGATATCCCATTGGGGACAGTTAAAAGCCGTATCTTTCTTGCTCGAAAAAAAATGGTTGAGCAGTTGAAAGAAATCGATTATTGATACTATACATTAGGCATTTATGAAAGTAATCGTTATTGGAGCGGGCTTTTCTGGCCTGAGCACTGCAACATACTTGGCTCAAGCTGGTTATGATGTCGAAATCATAGAAAAACACACTCAGCCAGGCGGTAGAGGACGTCAGCTCAAAAGGTCTGGTTTTACTTTTGATATGGGGCCTTCTTGGTATTGGATGCCCGATGTTTTTGAGAAGTATTTTGCCGATTTTGATAAAAAACCAGAAGATTACTATAAGCTTTTACGCCTGGACCCTTCATACAGTGTATTCTTTGAGAATGATCTTCTCGAAATACCAGCAGATATGAATGGTTTAGAAGCTCTTTTTGAAAAGCTTGAACCTGGGTCCTCTATTCGCTTAAAAAAGTTTCTGAATGATGCGGCTTACAAGTACAAGGTGGGTATTGAAAAGTTTGTTCATAAACCTTCGCTTAGCGTTTTTGAATTTGCTGACTTAAGAATTCTTAAAGGACTTCTCAAGTTAGACTTGTTAAATAATATTCGATCAAGTGTAAAAAAAGTTGTGTCAAACCCTCAACTTCAATCTTTGTTGGAATTTCCTGTACTATTTCTTGGCGCAACACCTAGTAATACGCCGGCACTATATTCTTTAATGAATCATGCTGACATGTCATTAGGAACATGGTATCCTCAAGGTGGAATGTTTTCAGTTGTTCAGGGGTTTTACAAACTTGCATTAGAAAAAGGAGTTAAATTTCATTTTGATTCGGAGGTTACAGGATTTGAATATGATAACAACCAAGTCGTTGGGGTTCAGACATTGAAAAAAAATTTTGTTTGTGATGCTGTGGTTGCGTCAGCCGACTATGCCCATGTAGAACAAAATCTTTTAGACCCTAAATATCGAAGATATTCCCCAAAATATTGGGATAAACGAAAATTAGCTCCTTCCTGTTTCCTTTATTTCGTGGGACTTAGTAAGCCTATTCCAGGCGTCGAACATCATTCTCTTTTTTTTGATGCTTCATTTGATGATCATGCAGATGCCCTCTACAAAAATATTAGATGGCCAGAAAAGCCTCTTTTTTATATTTCAGCTTCCTCAAAAACGGATCCTAAATCCGCACCCGTTGGTCAAGAGAGTCTTGTCATTTTAATACCGACTGCTCCGGGCATGGAAGATACTGACGAAATTTTGGATCATTATTTTGAATTGGTTTCAGATCGATTAAAAAAGCATACGGGTATGGATATTCGCAAACATATAATCTTTAAAGAGCATTACGCATTCCGTGATTTTGTCAAAGATTACAATTCTTTTAAAGGAAATGCCTATGGTTTGGCCAATACATTAGATCAAACTGCTATATTTAAGCCCAGTCTTAAGGGTAAATTAAAAAATTTCTATTACACAGGGCAACTTACGGTTCCGGGACCGGGAGTTCCGCCATGTATTATAAGCGGTGAGGTTGTTGCCAATGAAATAAAGATTAATTTTCCCCTTAGATAATTTGATTTAGAACCAAATGATAGAATTATATCATCAATCATCTTCTAGGGTCTCAAAACTTATAACCAGAGCTTATAGCACATCTTTTTCCTTAGGTATTTTGGGTTTGAAAAAAAAATACCGAAGACCAATTTATAATATCTATGGATTTGTTAGGGTCGCAGATGAAATTGTCGATTCTTTTCATGGCTTTGATAAAAGAACTCTTTTAAAAAGATTTTGGAAGGAAACAGAGCTGGCATTAAAGGAGGGCGTAAGTGCAAATCCCGTATTACACAGTTTTCAAGAAACAGTCAATGAATACAAAATAGATTCTAACCTTATTGACACTTTTCTGACTTCTATGGAAATGGATTTAGATGATAGAACTTATGAGCAAGAGGATTACGAAAAATATATTTTGGGAAGCGCAGAAGTTGTCGGTTTGATGTGTTTAAAGGTATTTGTTGATGGCGATGAGGCATATTACGAAAAACTTAAGCCTAATGCTATGAAATTGGGTTCTGCATTTCAAAAAATTAATTTTTTAAGAGATATTAGCGCAGATTACAATCTTCTTGGACGCACCTATTTCCCAAATATTGATTTCTCTGACTTTAATGATGATGCAAAAAGAGAAATAGAAAAAGACATTGCAATAGACTTTCGAATGGGGTATCAAGGCATTCTTGACCTGCCAAAAGGAACGCGATTTGGTGTTTACATTGCTTATATGTATTATTTTTCATTATTTAAAAAAATAATGGGAACGGCATCAGGCTCAATATTTAAAACGAGAATTAGAATAAAAAATAGTAAAAAATACATGTTGTTTGCAAGTAGTTTTATTAGGCACGTTTTTAACTTTCTATAGTATGAAAGAGTTTGTCATTTTGGTAGATTCAATGGATACTGCAATAGGGACCATGGAGAAAATGGAAGCTCACAAAAAAGGTTCTCTTCACAGAGCCTTCTCAGTATTCCTATTTAATTCACGCGGAGAGACGTTAATGCAGAAAAGAGCATCAACTAAGTATCATAGTCCTTTATTGTGGACAAATTCTTGTTGTTCACATCCTAGATCAGGCGAAACTACAATTGAAGCGGCGAGACGTAGAATCGAAGAAGAGTTGGGGGCAAGTCTTTGTATTTCTGATCTTAAAGAAGAGTTTTCTTTCACGTACGAGGCGGAATTTGACAATGGTCTTAAAGAGCATGAATTTGACCATGTATTTAGCGCAAAAGCGAATAATTGTAATTTTAATTTAGATAAAAGTGAAGTGGATGATATAAAATGGATTTCTTTAGAAGAATTGTTTGATGAAGTAAATAAATTCCCGCAAAACTTTACGGAATGGTTTAAAATTATTTTAAAAAACTACCAAAATCATTTTAGTTATGAAAGCAACAGTTAGTCGTCATGCTCATTTCAATGCTGCTCATCGTTTACATATTAGAGATTGGAGTGATAAAAAGAATCAAGAGTTTTTTGGTTTATGTAATAATAATAACTTTCACGGTCATAATTATGAACTCATCGTAAGTATCAAAGGAGAAATCGACCCCATAACTGGATACGTATATGATATGAAAGAATTATCTAATATCATTAAAACAAAAGTGGAAAAGCGGTTAGATCATAAAAATTTAAACCTTGATGTTCCCGCATTTAAAAATTTGAATCCGAGTGCAGAAAATATTGCAATGGTTATTTATAATTGGCTAAAGCCCCACTTTAGTTCCGGTATAGATCTCAAAATTAGGCTATATGAAACACCTAGAAACTACGTTGATTTTGGTGATGATTAAATTTACCTTATCAATTTTTAAAGGGATTATATAATGGTATTACATTGGTTTCGGAGAGATTTAAGGCTTCATGATAATAAAGCTTTAGAGTTAGCTAAAACTTCTGGAGAAAAAGTTCAATGTATATTCATTTTTGACCCTTTTATTTTAAATAAATTAGAAGACAAATCCGACCCTAGGGTAACATTTATTCATAATGAGTTAATTCGTTTAGATTTAGAGCTTAGAAATTTTGGATCTTCTCTTTGGGTTCTACACGGAGACCCTTATTCTGTGAATAAGTCCTTATTAGATGAAAATCCAGAGATTCGATCCATTTACTGTAATAATGATTATGAACCATATTCAATAGCAAGAGATGAAAAAATATCTGAGCTATATAAGAGTTATGGAAAAGATTACTTTTCGGTAAAAGACCATGTGATTTTTGAAAAGAATGAGATATCAAAAGAAGATGGTAGTCCTTATATGGTCTTTACTCCTTACGCTCGAAGGTGGTTAGAAAAATTAAAAGCTAATTTGGTAACCATAAATGATTCAACGTTGGGAGATGACTCATGTTGGAATAAAGAATCTTCAGATAAGCCGCTTTTGACATTGAATTTTATGGGTTTTTCAAAATCAGAAATTACCTTTCCTGAGAGAATTCTGAATGAAAAAACTATTATCAATTATGATAAATCAAGAAATTTTCCTTCTTGGCATCAGGGGACTTCACGCCTTGGAGTTCATTTGCGGTTTGGAACAATATCGATAAGATCTTTAGTCAAGTCAGCAATGGAAAAAAATGATATTTTTCTGACAGAGTTGATATGGAGAGATTTTTATCATATGGTTCTTTTTCACAATCCACAATCTCGCAATAAAGCTATTAAGCCTCAATATGATAAAATTTGCTGGATCTTTGATGAGTCAATGTTTGAAGCCTGGTGTGCTGGCGAAACAGGATATCCATTGGTAGATGCTGGAATGAGGGAATTAAATGCTACAGGCTACATGCATAATAGAGTAAGGATGGTTGTTGCCAGCTTTTTAACGAAACATTTGCTGCACGATTGGAGGCTGGGTGAGGCATATTTTGCAAAAAAACTCCTTGATTTTGATCTTGCCAGCAATGTTGGAGGTTGGCAGTGGGCTAGTGGGAGCGGGTGCGATGCGGCTCCATATTTTAGAATCTTTAATCCTTTAAGTCAGCTTGAAAAATTTGATAAGCAAAACCTTTACGTCAAAAAATGGATTCCCGAACTTAATTCAGGAAAATATGCTAAGCCAATAATCGATCACAAATTTGCCAGAGAAAGGGCGTTAAGGATATATAAAGAAGGGTTGTCTAGTACTTAATTTTTTTCGGCAGGGTATCCGAATAATCCTTTGTTTTTGATTATTGTATCCACGTAAGTAGGTAGTGCTTTTTCCCAATCATCTTCTCCATTTTTTATTTTTTCCAAAATTTTACGGCTCCAAATACCTAGAATTTCTGGGTCATAGTCCTCAATATCTCTCATTCTTCGGTTATAGAATAAATAATCAAAAACAGGTCTAAATCTTGGGTGCATGACAACGTCTTTTATGCTGGCTGGCTTAGAAGTTTCATTTTTTCGAAATGGATAAGCATAGATTACCAAATCTTTTGAAAATATTTTACCGAATGCCTCTAGTATTCCACCATTTAAATCTCTGTAATATTTTTCTTCAAAGATCTCTTGTAAACTTGGAATCCCCATAATTAAACCCAGTCGTTTTTTGGTGAACCCAGAGAAGTAATCAACTAATTTGTAATATTCTTGATAATTTGAGATTAGAACAGTTTGTCCAATACTGCATAAAATTTCTGCTCTATCCAAGAAGTCTTGTTCATCAATACTACCGTCTGCTAAAAGATTATTTAGAGTGATTTCAAAAAGAACAACTAATTTATCTTTATCTACTCTTTTGGATTGAATAAATTGGCGGTAACCTTTTTTGATCATATCCATATTGACTTTAGTAACTGGTCTAAAGCTACCTCTCATGGCCAATACATTCTTTTTGTATAAAACTTCTGCTGGTAGAAGGTTTTGCCCTTCTGGTCCGAAAATAACAGCATCAGTAAATCCGTTTTTGATCAATTGTAATGACATCAAACGATTATCAACATCAATAAAATCAGGTCCTGAAAAATTTATCAAGTCAAGTTCAATAGCAGTTCGGTCAATCCCATCGTATAAGCTGTGAAGAAGCTCTTTTGGTTCTTTGTAAAGAAAATTAGCACCATAAATGAGATTAACTCCAATGTTGCCTATCGTTTCTTGTTGGTGCTTGGGGTCATTTTCATGGAGTCTTACATGCAAAATAACTTCATTAGGAGATTTATCAGCAGAGGTTTGATATCTAATGCCCAACCAGCCATGTCCTTTAAATGTCTTGGTAAAATTTATTGTAGCTACGGTGTTTGCAAATGCGAAATATTTTTTATTTGGGTATTTTTCTCTATGAAGTCGGTCCTCTAGTAATGAATATTCATGATGAATCATTTTTCTTAATCGACTTTCAGTGACATACCTGCCATCATCTTCAAGTCCATATATGGCATCGGAAAAGTCTTTGTCATAGGCGCTCATTGCTTTCGCTATTGTTCCCGAGGCCCCACCTGCACGAAAAAACTGGCGTACTGTTTCTTGACCTGCACCAACTTCTGCAAAAGATCCATATATATTACTATCCAGATTAACTCGAAGTGATTTCTGTGCAGCAGATAATACCATATCTTCCATACTTGTAAAGGTAGTTTAAATTCGTATTATGAATTCTCTTAAAGTTGAATTTTTAGGTACGGGAACATCGCAAGGTATTCCTGTCATTGGTTGTAGTTGTGACGTATGTATTTCTTCATCAAAAAGAGATAAAAGACTTCGAACCTCTGTTTTGATCTCTTACAAAGAAAAAAGCGTAATAATTGATTGTGGTCCAGATTTTCGACAACAAATGTTATTAGCAAAATGTAAAAAATTAGATGCTGTTGTTTTAACCCATGAGCATATGGATCATATTGCTGGATTAGATGATGTTAGACCATTTAATTTTAAAACCAAAAAGGATATGTCTATTTTTTGTACAAAAAGAGTTGAGACGCGATTGAAAGAACAGTTTTCTTATGCATTCTCATCTAATAAGTATCCAGGATCCCCTGGGTTTAGTATTTCTAATATATCCCATGAGTCAAATTTTAAAGTTGCAGGACAAACATGGATTCCCATATTGGGACAGCATGGAACATGGCCAGTTTTAGGTTTTCGAATTAACAATTTTGTCTATTTAACCGATGTTTCTGCAATGACTTCAAACGAATTTAAAAAGATTTTAGGAGCTAAAGTTATGGTTGTCAATGCTTTGAGAAAAGAAAGCCATATTTCTCACTTTTCCTTGGATGAGGCTCTTGCTTTTGCAAAGGCTTCAAAAATCCAAAGGGTCTACTTAACTCACTTAAGTCATAAAATGGGTTTGCACGCAAGGATTAATAAGGTTCTCCCAGATGGAGTATCTCTTGCTTATGATCGACTTAAAATTATAATTGAATAATTTTTTTATTATTTATTATTCCAATAGCACGGCCATTCTGATTCCAATTTGGAACATTTACACCTAAAGTCTTCTTTTCAATTGGACTTCCGTCATTTGCAAAAATTGTCAAATCTGCATAATTCCCTATATCTATTGAGACATCTTTCAGATTAAAGAGTTTTCGCGGATTGTGTGCTACGGCTTCAACCCACCTATCTAATGCTCTTTGATTGGCTTTTTTTGCTCGATACCAGCCAAAAGAGTTTTCAATTGTAGCTGTCCCAAATTCTGCTTTTCCGAATTCACATCTTTTAGATTCAATATCCATTGGGTTATGGTCACTAGCGATAATATCAATGGTTCCATCCATTAAGCCGTCCCAAAGAGATTTTTGATCCGATTTAGACCTAAGAGGAGGAAGGGTTTTTAAGGAGGTGTCAAATTCAACAAGGTCATCATCAATTCCAATTAGGTTAAGTATGCATACATCTGCAGTCAATCCAATTTGATTCTTTTTTGCTCTACGAATTAAATCAACTCCCTCAGAGGTACTAACTCCTGCTATATGCATTCGCCCACCTGAATACTCATGAATACTTAAGTCTCGTTTTATTCTTGTTGTTTCGGATATGCTCGAGATTGGAGCTAAACCATTTGTCAGGCTAATATTCCCTTCATTTACCTGACCTTTTGGTGATAATCTTTTTTCGAAGCAGAAAGTATGAATTACAGTATTAAGGTCTTTTGAATATTGTAAAGCTAGTTGCAAAAGATGTGGGTTTTCAATATCATTTTGATCATCCGAAAAACCTACTGCACCTGATAAATTCATATCATAAATCTCACATAGCTTTTTACCTTTTAATTCTTTACTTAAAGCCCCTAGAGGTAAAAAACTGACATCAAGGTTTTTTGTAGATTGGAGTATTGATTCTATGTGAGTTTTGCTATCTCTTGCTGGATATGTTGAGGGCTGTATTCCAATGTGAGTATAGCCCCCGTTTGCCGCAGCTTTAGAAAGACTATGATATGTTTCACGTTGCTCATTACCGGGTTCTCCGGATCTAGATCTTATATCAACCCATCCTGGACTGATCCAACGTCCTCGGGAGAATTCGATAAGATCATAATCTTGTTTATTCTTTATACTTCTGCTGATCTCTTTTATCTCTCCATTATTTATTCTGATATCCATTTGTTGACCATTGTATGGAGATTTAGGATCAGTTATTATAACCTGGGGTAAGATGATTTTCATTTAATTTTCTATTCTAGCATTAATCAAAGTAAAATAAAATCCATTTTTCGGACGGGACTGAAGATCTAAAACTCCTGAGAAAGTTTTTATGGCATCAGTTTCAATATGATGATTCAAATCATTTAACTGAAGGTTTACGATACTCTCAGGTCCTGCACCACCACAAAAGTAACATGAACTGTAGGGATATGCAGAAAGAACATAACTTCTTTTTTTAATGTCAATCGGAATAACATAGCCTGTGATTTTAACATCAGAGCCATTTAGTTTCCTTATACTCACTGGAAATACTCCTTCTAGAGTCCAAATATTTTTGGTCTCATTAAAATATTCGGAAAATGAGGTCTCAGAAAGGGATTTCCATGATAAATTAAAAGGCTCTTTATTGATAAATGAAGATACCTGGAGAGCTAAAAGCAATACAAATAGATGTTTAAGAGTCAGCCAACGCACGGTGCAAAGGTATTCTTTGTAACCATACCCAAGGTCCAATTGATGTTAGGAAAGCTAGAATTAAAACCCCAACTACCCAATAGGCATCCTGATAAAGTTCCCAGAAATAATTTTTTTCAATAATATCTCCAAAAATACTTATTTGATCTAAAGATAGCCAAAGGATAAAAAGTCCTGCGTAGGTCAGAATAATAGATATCAAACCGATAAATATATTTTGCCAAAGAACAACTTTTGCAATTTTTAACCACGAAGCTCCCAAGCATAGAAGTAAGGCATAATCACCCAACCTCTCTTTAATATGTGATTGAAGAAAAAAGAACATGCTAAAAATGGCGGTAATGATAAATAAAAAGGATATGCTATTAAACATTTTTACTCCTTGGTTGATCCAGCTTAATATGTTATTTAATTCCAGTGCCGGGGAAATGGCCATAACTGAATTTTTTTCTTCGATTTTTCTCGGGATCAATAATTTTTCAATAGGATTATTAAGTCTGGCAAGAATTGCTGTATAATTTGAATCTGACCCTTCGTGAGCCTTCCATACTGCCTCTAAGTTTGAAAATATCAGACTGTTCCAAATTAAATTTTTTGATTCTACAATGCCACAAACCTTATATTTCATTCTCTCATGTGAATGACCAACTAACCCATGGGTTCCATAAAATTCGTCACCAATTTTTAGCTTTGTAAGATCACATACTTTTCTTCCGATCAATACCTCATTTACGCTTAACGGATAGCGCCCCTCAAAGCTTTTAAAATTTAAATTATTCCATGTTGAGCTATCACAACCTAAAATCCTAAAACCTAAATAATTGTCTCCGTATGCAATCCTTCTGACATCTTTTAAATTATATTCTTTAATAATTCTCTCAGCCTCTTTATTTTGTATTTTGCCAGTAGGTTNATCAATATGAAATATGTTTGCGAAGATAGATTGGGTAGGTGAGCCTTTAGCTNCTATAAGGATATCAGTACTTCCCACTTGATTTACAATTCCNTCTGTTAGGCCTTTGTCTAATCTTTGAATACTGGCAATAGAAAAAAGTCCAGACGCCCAAATTAAAGAAATAAAAAACGTTGAACTTCTACGTTTTAAGATGGCTTTAAAAGCAAAATAGGCAGAATTAATCATTTCAGATTTACTATTTGATGCGCTATNGAATNAATATTGCTATCATGAGTTGAAATTATCATTGAACATTTAGTTTCGCTTTGATGCTCTTGAAATAATTTCAAAACGTTAATTTTATTTTCTTCATCCAAAGATGAAGTTGGCTCATCAGCTAAAATTAATGGAGCTTTTGAAGTTAGGGCCCTTGCTACACTGAGTCTTTGCTGCTGGCCATAACTAAGGGTGTTTACGGGTTTTTTGGAGACATGNANAATNCCTAATTTTTCAAGTACTTCGAAATTATTCTCAGAGGAGACACCTTTAGACCATTGACCCAGTTTAAGATTGTCAAACACAGAAAGTGAAGGCCAAAATAATGGTCGCTGTGGAACAAATGTAACTGCATTTTGTCTCCAACCTCGAGGTACTTTGTTTTTGACGATCTTACCAAAGCCCTTGATTTCAATTTCTCCACTTACTAATGGGATTAAACCAGCAATAGAATGAATAAAGCTCGTTTTACCAGCTCCTGAATTTCCTTTAATTAAAAGGGTTTTGCCCTTTGGTAATTCCAGGGGTGGAAAATATAATGATGTATCATTTTCAAGATAGCATTGAATCTCAGAGGTCCTCAACATGGTAGATTAATACTTTAATAATGTCGACCCCCATGTGAAGCCTGCGCCGAAAGCTGCAAGACAAACAATGTCTCCGGTTTTTATGAAGTTGTTTTGAATAGCTTCACTCATGGCAATCGGAATTGAGGCACCAGTTGTGTTTCCATACTTCTGTATATTATTAAAAACCTGATCATCTTTGAGTTTTAATTTTTTCTGAATGAATTGAGAAATTCTCAAGTTCGCTTGGTGAGGAATTAAGCAATCAATTTCCTCAAGTTTCATAGAATTTTTTTCTAAAACTTCTTTGATAACCTCTTCGAANCGAACGATGGCATTTTTAAAAATGAATTTACCATTCATTTGAGGCGAGAAAAGGCTNGANTTTTCACNATTAGATTGAACTTCATCTAACCAATGGATCGCTGAAGGTCCTTGCATCGATAGTTCAANAGAGTTTTTGCCNTCACTATGCAGGTGAGTNCTNTATATTTCACTCTCATCATATGATCTNGAAATTACGGCAGCTCCTGCCCCGTCACCAAAAATTACACTTAGGTCTCGGCCTTTCGTCGATTTGTCTAATACTGGGCTTTGTAATTCGGAGCCAATAACAAGAATATTTTTATACTGACCCGTTTGAATATAGGCATTTGCGACACTTAGCGCATAAATGAACCCACTACATGCATTTCTTATATCTGTAGCACCGATAGTCTCAATTTCTAGCATGTCTTGAATTAGAACACCATTACCGGGAAAGTAATAGTCTGGCGAAATAGTAGCAAACAAAATATGGTCAATCTCATTCTTGTTAATACCTGAGTTTTTAATCGCCATTTCAGCAGCATAGAATCCCATCTTTGATGAACTAACCTGATTTTCAGGATCCACCCATCTTCTCTCGACTATTCCTGTTCTCTCNTGTATCCACTGATCACTTGTATCCATTAATTTACTCAGATCATCATTTGTAANAACTTTTTTAGGTAAATAATGGCCCATGCCAGAAATTTTTGCCTTNTGCATGTTTAAACTTTTTATAGNGTGAATTAGCTAACAGCTGCTTCTAAAGTACAATATTATTGAATGATTAAAGACTTGTGGTTTCATTTTCTCAGTCCATTTTTTTTTAAAAAAATAACCTCTCACCTGAGTCATTTATAGGTTTAGTTTAACTTTGTTTTCGTAAAATCTATTGATAATGTTTGAAAATTTAAGTGAAAAAATAGATAAGGCTATTCATCGTCTAAGCGGAAGGTCGAGAATAACTGATATAAATGTTGCTGATGCAATAAAAGACATTAGGCGAGCACTGGTTGATGCAGATGTTAATTATAAGATAGCAAAGGAGTTTACGGACTCTATTAAAAACAGAGCACTTGGTCAAGACGTAATCAAAGCCGTCGAGCCAGGTCAGGTAATGATAAAAATAGTTAGAGATGAAATGTCCAGCCTTATGGGTAGTGATGCTGAAGAAATTGCTTCAGAAAATGGANTAAATACAATANTAATGGCCGGACTNCAGGGNTCNGGTAAAACGACATTCACAGNGAAACTCGGTTCCTTGCTNAAGGAAAAAAGAAAAAAGAAGATTCTTTTAGCAGCCTGNGATGTNTATAGACCAGCTGCTATAGATCAGCTAAATACNNTAGGTTCTCAAGTTGATTTGACAGTTTTTTCACAGCCGGATGAAAAAGACCCCGTGAAGATTGCTTCATTGGCTCAAAAAAAAGCAAAGGAGGAGGGTTATGATTATTTATTAGTGGATACGGCAGGAAGGNTGGCTATCGATGAAAGGNTAATGAAAGAGATCTCTGCTATTCATAAGGAAATAAGCCCAAGTGAAACTTTGTTTGTAGTTGATTCGATGACCGGTCAAGACGCGGTAAATACGGCAAAAGCTTTCAATGATGTCTTAAACTATACAGGCATAGTGCTTACAAAGCTAGATGGAGACACTAGAGGTGGGGCTGCTTTGACGATTCGGTCAGTAGTTAATGTTCCTATTAAGTTTATTGGTACCGGAGAAAAGATGGATGCAATTGATGTTTTTTATCCAGACCGAATGGCAGATCGTATCCTCGGAATGGGTGATGTGATATCGCTAGTTGAAAGAGCTCAACAGTCTTTCAATCAAGAAGAGTCAAGAAAAATATCAAAGAAGATTGCAAGCAACTCTTTCGGTTTTGATGATTTTTTAAAACAGATTCGTCAAATAAAGAAAATGGGTTCAATGAAAGATCTTNTNGGTATGATCCCAGGAGTGGGTAANGCAATNAAAAACATGGATATACCAGATGATGCTTTCAAGCATATTGAAGCAATGATTCAATCTATGACGCCTTATGAGAGGTCTAACCCTTCGGTTCTTAACGGTAAAAGACGAGTAAGAATTGCAAATGGNAGNGGAAGNGAAATATCAGAAGTAAATAAGCTAATAAAGCAGTTCAACGATATGAGCAAGATGATGAAGATGATGCAGGGTAAAGGTGGGCAGCAAAAGCTGATGAACATGATGAAACAGATGAGATGAGTGCAAAAAAGTTAAGTGGAAAAGCCGCTGCAGATAATTATAAATATTTAATTAAAGAAGAGGTAAATAATCGTCTAAAAAAAGGACTTTGTAAGCCNCACTTAGCAGCTATACTAGTTGGTGACAATCCAGCTTCATCCGCATATGTAAAAGGTAAAGTAAGGGATTGTAATGAGGTTGGTTTTGAATCGACACTAATTCATTTAAATGGAAGTATTTCAGAGATTGAACTTCTTGATCATATAAATAAGTTGAACAATAATGATAAAATCCATGGTTTTATAGTTCAGCTTCCGCTGCCAATAGGAATAGACGAGAAGAAGGTTGTCTTATCTATCAATCCATCAAAAGATGTTGATGGGTTTCATCCAGAAAATATGGGGCGTATGGCACTGGGATTAGATACTTATTTACCCGCTACTCCCTATGGTATAAAACTTTTACTTGAGTTTTATGATATCGAAACCTCTGGAAAAAATATTGTTGTAATTGGAAGGAGTCATATTGTTGGCTTGCCTATGTCAATTTTATTAGGTCAAAATAGCAAAGGGGGGAANGCTACGGTTACGTTAACTCACTCCAAAACAANAGATCTCGAACAAGTTGTTAAAAAAGGAGATATNGTAATCTCTGCAATTGGTAAGGCGTCTTATATAAATGCTGATTTTATAAAAAANGGAGCTGTTGTGGTTGATGTCGGAATAAATAAAGTAAATGGTAAATTGAAGGGTGATGTTGACTTTGATTCTATAAATGAAATTGCATCAGCNATTACCCCAGTTCCTGGGGGTGTAGGGCTTATGACAAGAGTAGGTTTGTTGATGAATACTTTGAAAGCGGCAAATGAAAAGAACTGAATTGCCAGCACTCCCCTTGATGGAAGCATTTAGGACGATTCAAGGAGAAGGTGCTCACACTGGCCTTCCCTCATTTTTTTTGAGAATTGGTGGCTGCGATGTCGGTTGTCACTGGTGNGATGTTAAAGAATCATGGGACCCTAACAAACATCCTTTGACTGAGATATCTGATATCTTGAGTCAAATCAANGATTCAGATAAAACTATTGTTATTACTGGAGGAGAGCCATTGATGTGGGATATGANNCCGTTAACCACATCCNTNAAAGGTATGGGTAAAAGGATTCATCTGGAAACTTCTGGTTCATATAATTTTTCAGGGACTTGGGATTGGGTATGTTTATCACCAAAGAAAACCAAACCTCCAATTGATCAGTGGTATTCTCAAGCGGATGAGTTAAAAATTATAATTTATAATCAAGATGACCTGAAATGGGCTGAATACCACTCTAAGCGAGTTGGCAAGAAGTGTAAGATTTATTTACAACCGGAATGGAGTAAGAAGGAGAAGGTAATGCCAATGATTATAAAGTTTTTAGAGAGTAAGCCTGATTGGAGACTTTCATTGCAAAGTCATAAGTATATCGGTTTGCCTTAGTCAGTTTTTCCTACTTCTCGTTCTACCATAATGATACCCTTGATCGCTCTTAGGTTAGATGCAAGCTGAGTTAATTGTCTCCTGTCGGTTACCACTACTGAGATCGTGCCGCTGAAAACTCCTTCTGAACCATTTATATGTAGGCTGATAATATCCATATTCATTTCGCTGGAGATCACTTTCGAAACTTTAAGGAGAAGTCCAGATGAGTCTACTCCAGAAAATTTAAGTGTTGCGTTGAAGTCTCCAGAAGTGTTTTTTGCCCATTGAGCCATTATAATATTCTCTGCAAACTGACCTTGCATATTAATGGCATTTCTGCAGTCAGTTTTATGCACTTTTATCACCTTATCATCAATGAATCCAAATATTGGATCATCTTGAATTGGCCTACAGCACGCGGCCATTTCATGATCTAGTTTTACCAAGTCGGGGCCAAAAACAATACTATTCGAATCACTATTTAAGTCTCTCAGTTTGGTAGTTTTTGGCTTAAATCTTTTTCTTAGGTATTGATAAAAGCTTCCACTTTCTTCTTGAATAAAATTTCTTATATGTTCTCCATTGTATTGGCCAGATCCAAATCTTGAAAAAAGTTCTTTTGGAGTTTTGACCCCAAAGTAATTAATCATTTTTTGAATTCGACTTTCATTCCAGTCGAATTTGACTTTTTTCATAGCTCTTTCGAGTAGTCTTTGTCCGTGTTCTATAGATTTTCTTTCCTCATTTTTAATAAACTGATGGATTGCAGTTTTTGCTTTGGAGGTTACAACCCAATCTATCCACTTTGATATCGGTTTTTGACTTTCGCTTGTTAGAATTTGAACCTGATCACCTGTTTGTAATTCATAGGAGAGGGGTACAAGTTTTCCATTAGCTTTAGCCCCTAGTGTTTTCATCCCAATATCATTGTGAATGTAAAAAGCAAAATCAATTGGTGTCGAATGCTTTGGGAGGGTTAACATTTTGCCCTGAGGAGTGAATACAAAGATCTCTTCAGAGAAGAGTTGAAGCTTAAATTTGTTAACGAAGTCAATAGCGCTATCTTCCTCATTATCAATATTTTCTTTTATCATATTCAGCCATTCGTCTAAAGCGCTATTTCCTGAATCATCTTCTTTGTATCTCCAATGTGCCGCATATCCTTTTTCTGCTTCTAAATCCATTCTTCTTGAACGAATTTGAACTTCGATCCAATGTCCTTCCGGCCCCATTACAGTTATGTGAAGAGATTCGTAACCGTTTGCTTTCGGAGAAGTCACCCAATCTCTAAGTCTTCTTGGATTCGCTTTAAAAACACTGGTTACTATTGAATATGCTCTCCATATTTCAGCTTTCTCTCTTTTAGGTCCGGCATCTAATAGGATTCTTATTGCATATTTATCGTAGACTTGCTCAAAAGAAATTGCTTGGTTAATCATTTTTCGACGTATCGAAAAAATTCCTTTTGTTCTTGTTTTTATTGAAAATTCAAAGCCTTCGGATTCCAAAAGACTATCAATACTATTACTAAATCTTTTTAGATAATCCGAGTCATTCTGTTTAAAATCCTCGAGCTTATCAGCTATTTCATTATAAACTTCTTGTTCTGTGTATTTTAGGCCTAAATCTTCATATTCAATTTTAATGTGATAGAGTCCCATTCTGTGGGCCAAGGGTGCAAAAATATATAAGGTTTCACTAGCAATTTTTAGTTGTTTGGCATAAGGCATTTCATCAAGAGTTCTCATATTATGGAGTCTATCTGCCATTTTTATTAAAATCACTCTTACGTCACTACTAATACTGAGTAATAATTTTCGAAAGTTTTCAATTTGCATAGATGACGACTGATTATCAAAAATCCCTTGAATTTTAGTTAAACCCTCAACTATATGGGCTATAGAACTTCCGAACATATGACTTATTTGACTATTTGTATATTCCGAATCTTCAACGACGTCATGTAATAGAGCTGCAGCAATTGATTTAGGTCCGAGTCCAATTTCCTCTGANACGATCAGAGCTACTTCAATGGGGTGAATGATGTAAGGTTCACCTGACCTTCTGAAAACATCCTTGTGGGCATCTGTAGAAACCTTGTAAGCTTTTCGGATCAGAGCTAAGTCTTCCTTGTCGCTTCCTCTTTTTTCAGCGACACGCAGAAGTTTTCGATACTTTGATCGAATGATTTTTTTAAAATCAATTATTTCTTCTTCCATGGTTTTGAAGGAATAATTCTAGATGCACAATCTCCAAAGCCTATCCTTATCTCGCTATTAGTCGCTTTAGCTCGTAAAANTATNGTGTCATAGTCTTGAACAAATGACCTCTGTTCACCATCTAAAAGCTTTATCGGCTCGGTACCATTCCATGCTATTTCAAGCATTGAACCATATGAGCCTTTATCAGGTCCAGATATCGTCCCACTCCCCATCAGATCTCCGGCTTTAATAAGGCATCCATTTATACTGTGATGAGCTAGCTGCTGAGCAATGGACCAGTACATGTATTTGAAATTACTTTCAGCAATTAAGTTTTCCGATGAATTTTTGGGTTGAATATTCACTTCTAAACTTAAGTCAAAATTTGCCTTATCAGGCTTCTGTTGGAGATAAGGAAGCGGTCTAGGATCATTTTGAATCGGTCGGTCGCAACGAAACGGAGCTAGAGCATCAATACTAACTATCCACGGTGAAATGCATGAGGCAAAATTTTTGGCTAAAAAAGGTCCGAGAGGAACATATTCCCATTGTTGAATATCCCTAGCTGACCAATCATTCAATAGTACAAGTCCAAATATGAAATCTTCAGCAGACTCAATGGGTATTGAGTCTCCATTTTCAGGGCCATCGCCGGTAATGAAGCCCACTTCCAGTTCAAAATCAATTTTTTTTGAGGGTCCGAAAGTGGGATTCTCATCAGAAGGTGCTTTGCGTTGACCATTCGGTCTGTAAATATCTTTGCCTGAAGGGAAAATTGTTGAGCTTCTGCCATGATANCCTACTGGAAGATGNGACCAGTTTGGTAAGAGNGCATTTTTTGGATCTCTAAACATGGATCCGACATTTGTTGCATGCTCTTTTGAGGCATAAAAATCTGTGTAATCACCAATATTTACTGGCATTCCAACTGAAATTTTGGAAATATGGCATTCGATCGTATTTCTTAGATCAACATTTCTCTCAAATTCTTTATTTTCTTTACTGAATATNTCTGCAATTCTGTTTCTAATNGCACGCCAAGTGGCTTTGTCATGAGATAAGAAAGNATTTAATGTGTTATGACCAAAGGTATTTTCTTTAAGCCCACAGTCTTTAAAAAAACTATTCTTTTCTAATAAGGATAAGTTAATTACTGTATCACCAATGCGAGTCAAGCATACGTCTTCGCCCGAAGTCCAGGTTCCTGCACCAAAAGGAATGTTTTGAATGGGAAAATCAGATTGTTGAGAAACTGGTAAAAAACTCTCTAATTTAGAATCAATCACATACTTCATTTGACTTATTTTTGGATGCAAGTTACAGCCAATATTATGGAACACGATTCAACAATTTTTGATCTTATAGATAAAGAGCGAAAGCGCCAAGTTGAGGGCATNGAGCTTATTGCTTCAGAAAATTTNACAAGCCCGCAGGTGATTCAGGCCGTAGGTTCNATATTAACNAATAAATATGCNGAGGGATATCCAGGNAAAAGATACTACGGTGGGTGTGAGGTGGTTGATGAAATTGAGGATTTAGCTCGTAATAGGGCTGCTGAGTTATTTGATGCAGAATATGTGAATGTTCAACCCCATAGCGGATCNCAGGCTAATGCTGCAATCTTTCTTGCATGTTTAAAGCCGGGTGATAAAATTATGGGTTTTGACTTAAGTCATGGAGGACATTTGACACACGGTTCCCCAGTAAATTTCTCTGGAAAGACGTACAATGCAGTTTTTTATGGTGTTGAGAGAGATACAGGGTTAATAAACTATGAAAAGATTAAAGAGCTAGCAGATNTTGAAATGCCAAAAATGATAATATGTGGAGCTTCAGCATACTCGAGAGACATNAACTATTCTAAATTTAGAGAGATAGCGGATGGAGTAGGAGCNCTGCTCNTAGCNGACATCTCNCACCCCTCTGGCCTTATTGCTAAGGGTATCTTAAATGATCCTTTACCATATTGTGATTTTGTTACGAGTACTACTCACAAAACACTTAGGGGNCCNAGAGGTGGAATCATTATGATGGGAAGAGATTTTGAGAATCCATGGGGCTTAAAAACTCCAAAAGGCAATATTCGAATGATGTCCAATATCATAGACATGTCAGTCTTCCCTGGTATACAAGGTGGTCCTTTGGAGCATGTAATTGCCGGAAAGGCAGTAGCTTTTGGAGAAGCGTTGTCAGATAGTTTTTTCAATTACATAATGCAAGTTCAAAAAAATTCAAATGCCATGGCTAAAGCCATGATTTCTCGCGGATATAATATTATCTCNGGCGGTACAGATAATCATCTTATGNTGATTGATTTGAGGAATAAAAATATTACCGGAAAATTAGCTGAATCTGCTCTTGTTAAGGCNCATATTACCGCAAATAAAAANATGGTTCCCTTTGACGATAAGTCACCATTTGTAACTAGTGGTATCCGAATTGGAACACCTGCAATTACNACTCGAGGCCTAGTTGAATCTGACATGGAGAGTATTGTCAGCNTTATAGATGAAGTNATTAAAAACCCTGAGTCTGAAAATAATNTAAAATCCATAAGGGGCGAGGTTATTTCAATGATGGCAGATAGGCCTCTTTTTGTCTAAAAACTTGAAAATGTTTAAGTGGAATTAGATTAAATCCGTAAAAANAAAATAGANATTACGGAAATATCATTATTCTTAGAATTTGCTTTGTTTGAATTTTGTTATTGAATTAGAAACCAATAACTATTAAATCATGAAAAAATTATTTTCTATAATTCTTTTTAGCACACTTTTATTTAATGTTAACGCTCAAAAACTAAGTGTTGCAGTTTTAGATTTTGATACCCGAAACTATGATCTTGTGGATGCCAATCAGATTATTCAAAAATCTATCGTGGATTTAATTCGTATTGATAAGTACGAGTTAGTCGATAAATACGATATCGAGTACATAAGCCAGAGAGATTCGGTTAATCTAAGAGGCTGCTTCTCAAAAATCTGTCTTGCAGATATAGGTAAACGGCTTAAATGTGATTATATCCTAACAGGTAGCTTAGATCAGTTAGGGCTTTTGGTCTCTTACACCTTTAGACTATTCGATGTTTCTACTGGACGTTTTTTAAATTCAGCTTCTAACTTGTTTTTAGATATCCCAGAGCAGTCTATTGCAATGACTGAATTGACAATAAATACTCTTTTTGGTATTCCCAATGATGAGGAGACTATGAGGAAACTAACTGTAAGTGAGGAATACGAGAGTATGTTAAATAATCCTGACACTAAAGCCATTAATAATACAGGTCCTCGGCTTGGGTATACTGTTATCACTGGTCAGAATGCAAAGGTTCTTACTTCTAGTGATCCTGGTGGTTTTGATTATTGGGCTCCAAGTATGTTTTCTTTTGGTTTTCAGTTTGAACAAGTTTTTATCAATAGCGGTGATTTTCAGGCTTTGATTGAGGCGATACCAATGGTTGCTGGAATAGAATATGGAAGGATTGTTCCTAGTGTAAGTGCACTAATGGGAATGCGTAACTCAAGAACAGGTTGGGAATTTGCCATTGGACCAAATATTACGGGAAGTGCATTAGCTGAGGGTTATGTTAATGAAAATGATGTTTTAATGCGACCAGGAGATAATGGATATGATCCATCCGGTCAAAATTTAATTGAAAGAATCGATAGTCGGGGTGACTTTAAGTTGTCATCAGGCCTTATGATTGCAATAGGTAAAACGTTTAAATCCGGAAAGATGAATTTTCCACTTAACTTTTTTGCCATTCCTCCTGCAAAAGGTAATTCATGGAGGATAGGAATAAGCACTGGATTTAATATTATTCAGAAAAAGGTTCGCCCTATTGTGAATTGAGTTGAGGTTGAATGTTTCAGCGAAAGGAGGCGCTCATTTATATGGGGCCTTTTTTTATGGAAATGAGTCAATAAAAACAAGATTAAACCAGACTTATATTTGCTTCATGCCTAATTTAAAAGGGACTAGATTAAATAAATTTATTAGTCAGAGCGGCTACTGTAGTCGAAGGCAGGCAGATGTATATATAGAAAGTGGTCAGGTAAAGTTAAACGGGAAAAAGGCTAAGATAGGAGATCTTGTTTTTTCCGGAAATACAGTCATGGTTAACGGCTTTTCTTTGGATATCAAAGATGACGTGGCGCCAATCTTTATTCTTTTAAATAAGCCAGTAGGTATAACCAGTACTACCGAAAAAGGTGTTAAGGGAAATATTGTAGATTTTGTTAATTATCCAGAAAGAATTTTTCCTGTTGGACGACTTGATAAAGATTCACAGGGACTGATATTTTTAACAAATGATGGAGACATAGTAAATAAAATATTGAGATCGGGCAATGAGCACAAAAAAGAATATCTGGTTACAGTCGACAAAAAANTTTTAGATAATGATCTCGAGAAGATGAGAAAAGGTATACCAATTCTCGGGACGGTTACAAAAAAATGCATTATCCAAAAGGAAGGGCAATTTGTATTCCGTATCACTTTAACACAAGGCTTGAATCGTCAAATCAGAAGAATGTGTGAGTATGTAGGCTACCAGGTCAAAAAACTTGAAAGAGTTAATATTATGGGCATTTCAAGTGATGGACTAAAGCCTGGAGACTGGAGAAATGCCTCGGATAAGGAGATTCAAATGATATATAATGCTACGCAATTTTCGAAATCAGAAAATGAGCCCAAAGCACCTAAAAGTCAGGTGAAAAAGCGAAATAACAGAAATAACAAGAAGGCTAAGAGTAATCAAAAAGTTAAAACTAAGCCTCCAAAGTTTTCCCGAAATCAGACGGGTCCTAGCTCAAAAAGAAGAAAATAAAAGGGCCTTCATTTGAAGGCCCTTATTATAATTATTCAGGTTCTATTCAACCCATAAAACTTCTCGAGTAATTTTCCCTTCATCATCAAAGGAATGGCTTAAGTGAATGAAATCTCTTTTTTCAGTTGTTTCATCACCTTTCTTTGTTACACTCATGTGGTTCCACCATGAGAGGACTTCCCATCCTCCTTCACCTTTTTCATAACGAATAGCATCGGGATAACCGTAAACTTCCATTCTTCTAGCAATGGATCCTCCAATTCCTTTTTCCCACAATTTAAATCTTTCTGCTAAGCTGATTTTACTGTAGTTCTCTGTGTCTCCGCCTCCTTTTTTGTAAAATTTAGCATCGTCAGAGAAAAATGTTGCCATTTTATTGGCATCACCACGTTCATAGGCCTCTACCAAGCCTTTTAATTGTTCAATGAAAGGATGCTCATCATAGACTATTCCATTTCTATGGGCTCCAAAAGAATTTTGAATTTGTGAGTAAAATGACTCTGTATCGTAATACGTAAACCATTTAACTATTTTATTCTCAGGTGAAACCAAATATTCATCATGAAATGTGGTTCTTACAGTATCNCCGGAATTTTTATTCACAGCTATAAAATCTGTCCAGTCAAAGACCCATGTACCTGTTTTATCTCCTTTATATTTTATCACATCTGGGGTTCCAACACCTTTTCTGCTAATATCAATCACAAAGTTTTTCATCCACCACTCTGTTGACTTTAAGTCATCTTCAAGCCCACGTGATTCTGAATAGTCACCATTAGTCCAAATTTTGACATCTTTTGAGTAATGGTTTCCGTATGACTCAATGTCTCCATCTATAAATGACTTATACATGCTATTAATAACATCAAGTGCAGGGTGACTTGAATATAACACTCCACTTTTTTTTGTCTGAGCAAACATCATTAATGGAGCGAGTGCAAAGATTAAAATTATTTTTTTCATAATAGAATTNGTTTTATTTAATAGCGCTAATATGANAAAAAATACACAGAACAATATTATCATTTCACAGAACAATATTATCATTTCGTTAAATCCAAGTATTTGAGATATGAATAAGTATATTTAAACCGAAATATTTAACATTTTTAACTAGTATTGTTTCAAATTAACACAAACACAAAATTCTATTATGAAAAAAATAATTTATGCCTTTTGCCTTATAGGGCTTCTAACCGCNTCCTGCCAAAACGGCAAATCAGAACATGATGCTCATGCTCATGCTGCAATGATATTGGANCAAAAATTCCAAGAGAACTGTGAGACAGTNAAANCATATATNGAGGGTCTCCAGAGCGGTAACGTTGATTATTCGTTATTCGCAGANGATTTTTATCGNATNAACACTGCNTTTCGNGCTAAANAAGACACTGTTNNNTTAACNNAGTTNATTGATTCACGTGCGNGTTTTNCNGCTGCNTATGATGCAGAAATTATAATTGAACCAGTTTTATTGCCTGGAGTCTTAGCTGAGACTGGAGAGCCGAATGGGTCTGTAAGATATTATAGTCAATGGAGACTTACTACAAAGCCAACGGATGATAAGCCTTCAAGAGAGGCAACTATTAAGCTTTATGAATCTTTTGATTTTAATGAAGAAGGTAAGATATCAATAAATATGGTTTACGGAGATTTTTCTGCTATGTTTCAGTATTTGAATGATCAGTGAATGACAAAGGGCTAGATAAGATACTTTAAGCATTAAAACAAAAAAGCCCGCTATATGCGGGCTTTTTTAGTTCTATAGTTTTATTATTTTACTTCCACGTTTCCACTCATTAACCTAGAGAACATCATCAGTCCAATGGCTGCTACAATTCCATGACAAACATGTATCGGTATAGATGTAGGTTGGTCACTTCCCCAGTCCATTTCAACAAAACCGATAGCACAAAAGAATAAATTAATAGTTACTAGAATTAATGTAAGTCTTTTTGCAGCTAAGTAAACTGCTTTGTTCGATGCATCGAAGGGTTCGCTCCAAAACGGAGCCATTAAAATAGCTTGGCACATAAATAAAACTATTACCATTGTAGATGCGGGATTCACAAAGAATTCTCCGAGATTGGCAGCAATTGCGATTAAAGCCCAAATAAATAATCCCCATCGCATTAAAACCACTTTTTTTGATATCAATCCATAGATGCAAAGTCCGGTTATAGCTACAACCAGAATAGTAGGTATTAAGAGTTCATTTTCCATTAGATTTTTGTTTTATAGTTAATCTGACCAAGTTAATTGTTATAGAGAATAATTTACGTTATCAAATTATTAATTTTTAGCAATGTATCGTTGATAATTATTATTTTCGCTTCTTAACCTAAACAAAAAAAACAATGCAAAAAAAATATATTATTTCTTTCTTAGTTGCTTTCGTCTTATTTATGATTCTTGGCGGGCTTTTCGGCACTTTAATATTCCTTCCAACCTTTGAAACTTGGCATGAAGCATTTCCAGCTGCTGTGAGAGAAACTCCAGATGTGGCCTCAGGGTTTCTTGTTGGGATTATTCAACTCGTGGGTTTTGTATACCTTTTCGGTCGTTTAAATATTGATACGTTTTCAGAAGGTGCTGTTTTTGGAGCTATTTACAGTGTCGCAGTCTGGTTGATAGTCGATCTTCAAATGATTTCAGTTACTAATATAGTTTCTTACGAATATGTGGCCATAGATGCCGGTTTATCGGCGGCCATGGGAGCTATCATGGGGGCTGTTATTGCTTGGTCAATGAAAAGATTTGCATGATTTAGTAAAAAGAAGAATTTTTGAAAAGTCTCGTTATTCAGCGAGACTTTTTTTTGTCAAATTTTTTCTAAATATTATCGGAGGGCAATAAAGCTTCTCCTTGAGAGTATAAAAGGGCTTTCCCCGATATGATTACTCGATCTTTTTTATCCTCACAATATAAAAGGCCAGACCGTTTTGATAATTGCTTGGCAACAAGATTCTTGCGTCCTAAACGATCACTCCAGAATGGAGTAAGACTGCAATGCGCTGATCCGGTAACTGGGTCTTCTAGAATTGTCGCTTGAGGAGTGAAATATCTAGATACAAAGTCATGGTTTTCACCCTCGGCTGTAACAATAACACCTCCAGGACTGAGATCTATTTTATCAAATTCTTGGCGGTTAATAACAATATCTTCAATTTCCTTTTGCGAATTATAAACAAGAAATAGGTCTCTGGATTTCAATATTTCTTTGGGTGGGATGTTTAAGGCCTTTTCAATTACATTTGGTAAAGCTGAAGGCACAGGTTTCCTCGATGGCAAATTTAAATGAAGCAAACCTTCACTTTGCGTTACTATCAATTTTCCACTTAATGTTTCAAAGACAATCTTATCACTCGGATATTTGAGAATTTCTTTGATGCAGAATGCCGCCGCTAAAGTTGCATGACCACAAAGATCCATTTCTATATCAGGCGTAAACCATCGAAGGTGAATAAAATCTTTTTTTATGATAAAAAAAGCTGTTTCCGGTAATGCGTTTTCCTTGGCGATTTTTAACAGTAAATTATCAGAAGGCCAATATTCTAGGGGGACTACACAGGCGGGATTGCCTTGGAATAATGATTCTGCAAAAGCATCTACGTGGTAAATTTTGACACGCATCTTTTAGTATCTATCTCTAATTTCTTGAAGCTTTTTTTGTTTTTCTACTTTTTCAAGGTTGCGTACTTCATTTTGAAGTTTAAAATCTGTGTAAACGATCCGATAACCAATCCTTCTATATTTATTTTCATCTAGGACAGCAGTCATCACAAGTCCTGTATGTCTTCCTCCCCATATGTATCTATCAAAATGACCTTTTTCCACATTTGTGGAAAATTTGGGATACCCATAGACTGTTTTAAAAATTCGAGGGATGACCGTGCTCTGAGACTCTGCAAACAAAGTTATTTTGTATATCTGAGAATTAATTGTTGAGATAAATATTTTCGATAACGTCCCTCCATCAATTGTTTGATAATTTTCTGTTCCCGGGTTCACATAGTAAACATCCACCTCATCATATTTTGTATTTACATTTTCAAATTGACGTGTCTCTGAGATTATATTCTCTTGATTGATATCAAGAAATTCCATATCATAGGATAATCCTCCTTCAGTTGCAAGGGTCAGGAAATCATAGTCTTCAACATTTGAACGAAGTTTGATATCTCTAAACCCCTTTTTTTTCTCAAGCACAGACCTTTGTTGTCCTTGAATATTAAAAGCGAAAACAGTTAATAGAATGCCTAAAAGTAGGGGAATGCTAATTCGAGATATTGGAGAAGGCATATTCTAAGGTTTTTTTGGTAACGTTTAAAGGATTTGAAAGCAAATTTACTTAGGTTTGGATAAATATACGTTAAGCTCTTTTTAGGACTTGTTATAACATACCATTAGTTACTGGGTCAATTTAAAATAATAAAAATGAATAAATATCTGTCTCTGTCTTGTTTTATGGCCTTTATCTTTTCTTTTTATAAATTGACCGCTCAGACCTACACGAACCCCATAATACCTGGCAGTTTCCCAGATCCTTCGATTTGTCGGGTTGATGATCATTTTTACATAGTGAATTCCTCTTTTGAGTATTTTCCTGCATTACCTATCCATAAAAGCGATGATTTGATAAATTGGGAATTGATAGGATATGGTTTAGATCATAACAACATAGATTCTTCAATTAACCTTTATGATGTTCAGCAAGAGGGGGGAATTCACGCCCCTTCAATTCGTTTTAATAAGGGTCTTTACTATATAGTTTCTACGAATGTTTACAACCCATTGGACTCAGAAAAAAAAACAGAGATGGTAAATTTTATTATTACCGCGAATGATCCTAAAGGGCCTTGGTCAAGCCCTCATGTTATAGAGAATGCACCAGGTATTGACCCGGATATATTTTTTGATGACAATGGAAGAGTCTGGTTTGTGGGAACACATGCGCCAGGAGATATGAATGCAGATGGAATTGGGGAGATCTGGGCTCAGGAGTTAGATCTTAAAAATTGGAAGTTAATAGGGAGTCGATATACGGTATGGGCGGGGGCGTGCGGAGGTTGTTGCGTAGAAGGTCCACATATTTATAAAAGAAAAGGCAAATATTATCTCATGGTCGCTGAAGGTGGAACTTCACGTAATCATTCTGTTATGATCGCAATTAGTGATTCTATAAATGGTCTATTTGAATCAAATCCTAAAAACCCTATTCTTACTTCCCGACATTTATCGAATGATAATTGGGTAAACAGCACGGGTCACGGAGATTTGGTTGAATTATCAGATGGTAATTGGGCAATGGTTTGTTTGGGTATACGTAATGAAATAAACGGGGCTAGTAATATGGGAAGAGAGACTTTTTTAATGCCTGTTGAGTGGCAGGAAACTACTTTGAGATGGGTTGAAGAAAGTCAAGGGGTCTGGAGGCCTCTAATTTATGAATTTCCTGTTGTGTCTCCGAGCACGGGTAGGGTAAATAAGGAATCTTCGTTAGTTATTCAAAATACATACCAAAATACAGATTACTCTTTTTTTGATGATTTTTTGTCTGATGATTTAAAACTAGAGTGGAACTTTCGGCGTGTTCCCAAGTATAAAACTTTCTCTTTAAAAGAGAGAAAAGGATTTTTGCGCCTCCATCTCGACTCTCAGAATTTTGGACTTAGAAAACAATATAGTCTTATTGGNNTAAGGCAGAGGGAGACATCTTTTTCTTTTTCTGCGAAAATGCATTTTATACCATTAAAAGATGGNGAAGAGTCAGGCATNTCCATATTTCAAAAAGATGATGCTTATATCAAATTTACNGTCTTAAGAAANTCGGGTGTTGAGTTTTTGAGTCTTGTAAGGGAATCAGAAAAATTTGGGACTAAGGTTTTAAAAGTCATGGAATTAAAGGCGTATAATGGCAATATTTCTTTGTCTGCTGAATCCGTTGAAGGGGTTTATAATTTCAAATTTTCTTTAAATAATAGAAAAGGACATACTGATTTTTATAAAGTGGAGAAGGATGCTTTAGTAAGTCATGGATATACAGGTGCGTACTTGGGACTATATGGATCCACAAATTTTGGCAAAGGAAAGTCACATTCAGATTTTGATTGGGTAAATATCGAGTNCTCCAGGAAGGTTAATTAGTCTTCTCTAAGACAAAAAGCATGTATTTTTTTTCTTTTTGAAACTTTAAAAAGTCGATAGAAGCCATTTCTTTTTCTATTTTTTGATCAACGGAATCTCTTAACCTTTGAGTCATGAAAAAGAGTTTTGGACGCTTAAAGCGCAGCTTTTCAAATGCAAAGTGTTTTAGTGGAAATAAAAACCTTGTGGCATACATGTTTATGTATTTCAGTGTAGGAAGGATATTTTCCGTAATATCGCTTTCTAAGGTTATTTTCCATTTATGAGCCTGAGCTTTATCCCTGAAGTCCTTTAATATGTGACCACTTTTATTGATTCCTTCATCAGTAATTCTAAAATAATCTGTGATTATCCATTTTCCCTTTTCAAGTATTATCGATGATGCTTTTTCAAATGCGCTATCAAGATCTATGTACTGCAGAGATTCAGAGTGGATAATCGTCTTGTATTTGTTTCTTGAGTCTAAGTTTTCAAATTTTGAATGGTAATATTTTAATTCAGGATAGGTTTTCCTGATGTAGCTNATTTGTTTGCTATTGGGAGTGAGAACATCAACATTTAATTTGTTTTGAATCATGATCTTAGCTAAGCCTCCCATTCCACATCCTACATCCAAAATAGCGTCTTTAGTGTGCGTAATTTGATCTATGATTTTTTGAGAGTAAAGGACTTGAGCATCTTCAATATTTTTTATTGAAATCTCTTCAGGTTTTATGGTTGTATCTGAAAAATAACCATAATGAAGCATATCATTACTCAACAGTTTTGAATAAAGATGAAGCTCAAGGTCATATGAAGACTTATCATACTTTTGGCTAGCCCTCTTGTAATTGTTTGCTCTCCACCAATTGATTGGGTTTAGAAAGTAGAAAATGCTCTTCAAAATCTTTATAATTTGAAGCTAAATTAGACTAAAAAAAGAAAGTTCTATTTAATCAATATGCCCGTGTGGATAATATTCAAATAAGGATACTTTGTCCAATTCTGAAAAAATNTCCTTAAATTTGTCTCTATGGGATGTAATTGTGATAATTGTAATTGTGGTCAGTCATGTTCATGTGGCTCTGATTGCTCTTGCTGCTAGTTAGTTGATTAAAGGCTTTCATTGTGCTGGCTTTGATCGAGCCCAATGTTTTCATCTTCAGAATTTACTCTAATTGGACTGATCCAGTTTGTGAGTGTTAGAATCATCCATGTCATTATAAAGACATATATCGAAACTCCAACTAATGTTATAGATTCAGCAAGAAATAAACGTGCTTCCCCAAAAAATAATCCTTGATTCTCAATTGCTGGGTTGATTTCCTTGCTCGCAAAGACACCCGTGAGAAGCATTCCGACTATTCCGCCAATTCCATGACTTGGAAAAACATCAAGTGTGTCATCTATAGATGTCTTGCTTCGCCAAGTGATCATTAAGTTGCATGTAACTGCTGCACATATTCCAATTACCAAGGAGTGAGCAACGCTAACGAATCCTGCAGCGGGGGTTATTGCTACTAGGCCTACTACGGCTCCTATGCAGGCTCCCATGGCGCTGGGTTTTTTCCCTCGAAAATTATCAAATAAAATATATGTAAGAGATGCTGCAGCGCTTGAGGTGGTAGTAGTTGCAAGTGCAATAACAGCCAACTCATTTGCGCCAAAAGCAGATCCTGAATTAAACCCAAACCAACCGAACCAAAGTAAACCAGTCCCAAGCATGACATAAGTTATTCTAGCTGGTTGATTTTTTTCTTTGGTTCTTCTCTTTAGAAAAATGGCACCTGCAAGAGCTGCAATTCCCGCACTCATATGCACAACTGTTCCACCAGCAAAATCAAGGACACCTGCTCTAGCAAGAATGCCATCGGGGTGCCAAGTGGCATGAGCAAGAGGGGAGTATATGAAGATGCTGAATAAAACGAGAAATAGAAGGTAAGATGTGAACTTTATCCGCTCAGCAAACGCGCCGGTAATTAGAGCTGGGGTGATTATAGCAAACTTTAATTGGAATAAAGCAAATAATAAGAATGGAATCGTTGGCGCTAATTCAATAGGTGCGTGATTAATTACATTATGAAATAAGAAATAACTTCTAGGGTCCCCAATAACACCTTGAAAACTATCACCAAAGGCAAGAGAAAACCCTATGAAAATCCACAGCACGGTTATTACAGCCATGGACACAAAGCTTTGTAGCATAGTTGAGATTACATTTTTCTTTTGAACCATGCCACCATAAAAGAAAGCTAATCCAGGAGTCATTATAAGCACAAGCGCTGTAGATACAAGAACCCAAGCTGTATCGCCATTATTATATGAATAATCGT
The DNA here is from genome assembly GCA_002167805.1 of Owenweeksia sp. TMED14. GTDB lineage: Bacteria > Bacteroidota > Bacteroidia > Flavobacteriales > Schleiferiaceae > TMED14. The sequence goes on from NHBT01000020.1 coordinate 70,538, forward strand.
CTCCAGTAATTAGGTTTGTGTCAACATATATTAGTGATATAAACGCTATCAGGACAAGAATAAAGAATGGCAGGTCTTTTTTGTACATTTTTTAATTATTTATACTAAAAATCTAAATATTTCTAATAAATAAACATAAAATGTTAAAAATTTTTAATTTTTGTTAAAAATTAATTATGTTATAAGATTTGGCACGGTGATCATTGAAGCCAAGAATAGATTTTTTAAATGAATTAACTTGGACCTAACTTAGATTATTATATTACTGCAATAATAANNGTAGAGAATTAATCTTTTTGGAAGTGAAGTTTACAATAGCTGAGATAGATAGAATTATTGAAATGGCATGGGAGGATAGAACTCCGTTTGAGGCAATTGAGTTTCAGTTTGGTCTCAAAGAGAATGATGTAAGAAAAATCATGAGAGAAAACATGAAGGAATCTTCATTTAAAATGTGGAGAGAGAGGGTAAAAGGAAGAGCAACAAAGCATGGTAGGAATATTTCAGGGCTACGTTTTAAATCAAAGAATCAAAAGGGAATTTAATTCCGATATAATATCCATCTATTAGGTTTGGGATGAAATAAATCAAGATTTATTAAAACTTCATATTATCAATACGTTAATTATTGATTCTTACTAATTTTTTGATTTCATTTTTCCTAACATTGTGTCAAGTTATATTATTTATTTACTTAGAAAAATGACACTCGGTTTTATTTATGTAATTGTTCCTTTAGGGTTAGTCTTTTTTGCTTTAGAGCTTTATTTTATTTATCAGAAGAAGACTAAAGTCACATTAGATCAAACAGCATTAAATATTTCANTGGGCTTTTTTGATCGATTGGTAGGCTTATACTTGACTGAAAAGAGCCTTACTATTCTTTCCGGAGCTCTAAGCTATTCAGTTCTAGATGTTTTTCCCTCGAATCTATGGGTCTTCATTTTAACTTTTATCGCGATAGATTTCGTTTGGTATGTATTTCATGTTTTGGNGCATCGAATCTCCCTTGTTTGGGGTATGCATTTAGTCCATCATCAGAGTGATGAATATAATTTGAGTGTAAATTTCGCCCTAAGTCCTCTTGGGTTTTTGATGAGAACTTTCATGTACTCAAGTCTAATAATTATTGGCTTTCCTATGGAATTTGTAATAATGTCAATCTATCTAAATGCTTTTTATCAATTTTATCTGCATACTGAATTTATAACCTCAATACCGTTCCTTGAAAAAATATTTGTTATGCCGGACCATCACAAAGTACACCATGGCAGTAATTCGGAATATTTAGATCGAAATTATGGCGGTGTATTTATAATTTGGGACAAGATTTTTAAAACTTATGCTCCTTTGAATAAAAAACCCCAGTATGGTATAACCACTCCAATCCCTCATAAGGATTTTATGAATATTCAACTTTTTTATTACAAGAAGTTAATTGATAATTTCAGGATGTTTGGCCTCAAGAGGGGAGTCCAATTACTTTTTCTAGGACCGGAACACCAGACCCCAGACATACCGACGAGTATTCCGATAAAGTCAAAAATCACTCTATCCAAAGTCATCATTGGTATTGTTATTTACGTTTCAAGCTACTTAATGCTGGTTCGATCAACAGAATTTTTAACAATGGTAATAATATGTATAGTAAACCTTGTTGCCATTTTGATTGTCAATGGAATTTCCATTGAACAAACATTTCACAGGGATATTGAGCAGATTAAGAAAAGATTCTGAGATTAATTATACCGTTTGTTACTAGCAATTTTTTTACAAGGACCTAAGTTCAAAATTACAAAGGGTAGTTTGACTTTTTGTTCCATTGATATCAAAGGGGCCCGTGCTACCGAATCCTGCATTCATTCTAAAATTATATCTTCTTAAATTTTCGGATTCCATTCCAATTCGGTTTCTTTTTCGAACAGATTTGATTATCATATTTTTTTCATCATTTGGAACAAAGTCTGTCCATCCTGTGGGTGCATAATACTGGAGTCGCTTGCCCATTTGAGGAACTTCAACATCCAAAAAACGATACTCNTATGTTGTGGGAACTTGTTCGAAAACCAAACTATTTATGCCGTTTTCAGTCTTGAATTCATAGGTCTCATTTGGGTCATTTATCCATGATCCAATATTAACACCATTAGAGCCTAAAAGCTCTATGACCTTTTGTTTTATAACNTCTCTGTCTGGCGAGCTTCTATCCACAAAGTCTGTGGAAGGCATTCTCTGGTTATTTTCATCGAGTTCATACTGAACTAGTGTCATTTCCTCTAAAAAAATTAGGTCGGTAATAGAATCTATAGAAAAGACAACATCTGTGGAAATAGTTTCTGTGTATTGCGCATGAGATGACCATCTTCCATAGAAAGCATCTTCAGACAAATTATTCAAATTGTTTGAGCATTGAATAAAAATGGAGGCTAAGATTATAAGGGATGTTTTTTTCAAAATATTTTTTTTAATTCCCTGCGATTATATCAAGTACCATACCTAAATTTGTTACTGATTATTTAGAGTTCATCTTAAGAACAGATCTTTGTTGAGAATAGCTTTCTTTTTTATTGCCTCGGTCTCATTCCTCTTTAGAGTTGTAGAGCCATCAATTCACCTTCTTCACCATCATCACGAAGAGAGCGAGGTTTGCGATGATCTAGATGTTCATTTTCATGAGAAAGAAGAAGAGTGTGAATGGTCTGATGCCAGTATTTTAGTTCTGGATTGGAAAAACTCTACTCCTGAATTACCCACATTAGCTTTTATTGATCTTGAGTTTAGAGTATTTGGCAATGATCATTTTAAAAGTATAAATACTCATTACTTCCTAAGGGGTCCGCCAGTTATTTCATAATTTTTTATCAGTTCTTTTTTGCTTCTGAGTATAAATTTCTCAGAGGTGTACTTCATACTATGCATTTTTAGATTCATAAAACTATTAATGCCTGTAAGAACTCATTTCAATAAATTAATAACTATTATTTCAAAACTTTTTTAAAATGAAAAAATTCATTTGGATGATGTTACTTCCAATATCATTATTGGGTCAAGTAGACACATCAAAAACATATTTTATCGAACTAGGTGAGGCCTCAGTTGAAGGCATTTCACATAATCCTAATTTTTTTAGCACAAACATTCTTGCTGTCCCGGTAAAGCAAATATCTGATCAAGGACCAACAGCACTAAACAACCTTACTCGTCAATCTCCGAGTCTTCAGCTTATGAGTGTGGGAGATCATACGGTCAAACCAGTAATTAGAGGTCTCGGCGGTTACAGAGCTGTGACTGCTTATCAGGGTTGGAGATATGATAATTTACAAGGGGCAGTTGATCACGGACTCGATTTTCCTCTACTCGGGATTGATCATATAGAAATCCTTTCTGGTCCGAATAGTTTAGCTTTGGGAACCGATGCGATGGCAGGTGTCCTTTACTTTTCAGATGTAAGGCCTTTAGAGTCTGGCAATTCAAATAGCATCAATTTATTTGGAGGTACCAATGGATCTCCTTTGAGTGCTCAATATGATTATCATAAATCAGGAAACGGAGTTTATTATGCTGGCGGCTATTTTGCTGCAAACNCTGAGTATATTGATGGAAATGGAGATACTGTTCATGGATCTCATAGCCAAACAGCCTCAGTTAGGGTTCTATCCAAGTTCAAAACAGGAGAATCCAATCATAGATTAAAAACTTCTTTGGTAGTGCGAACTTTGGGTATGCCTGAAGGTGGTCATGATCACGAAGATGAGCCAGGTGATGAGCCGGGTCACGAAGAGGAGGAGCACGGAGACCAGCAACTCAGAAACGTCAACATCTCATGGGAATCGGATAGAAAGCTAGGTAGTTGGGTTTTAAGAAATGTCACTGGTTTTCAATCGACGTCTCGCGCAGAGTTTGATGAGCATCATGAAGATGAGCCAGGAGAAGAGCCTGGTCATGAGGAAGAGGGGCCTCACATCGGATTTAATTTAATCAGTGCTACGCAAACAACTTCGATACAAAAAGTTATATCTGATAACGGTTTATTAACCCTTGGGGCTCAACAGCAATTTAGGTCTTTACAGAATATGGCGGATGCTGAGGAAATATTGTATCCAAATAAAAATCAGTTTCAATCAGCTTTATTTGCTCATATCAGCAGAACAAGAGGAAAAAATATGACTTCTGCAGGCCTAAGAGGGGAGACTGGTAGCTTCTCTGGCGCCTCATTTCTGTTAAATTGGGTGCATTCTTTAAGCAAGAACTTAAATGTACAATCTCGAATTTCTTATGGAACTCGTGGAGCACAACTTGAAGAGCGATTTGCATACGGTACTCATATTGGCGCAGGACGCTTTGAGGTTGGAGATTCAAATTTAACCACTGAAAGACTTCTTAATGGCGAAATAAACATAGGTTACAACAGTAATAAGTTTAACCTTCAAGTTGGTGCCTATTATCAGTTTTATAATGACTTTATCCATACCAGCCCTAGCGATTCTAGTGGGGAATGGAGGTTTTATTATACTCAAAAGGATGCTTTACTCTACGGGCTAGAAGGAAGATTGGGCTGGAACCCAACTGATCGTATCCACTTCCATAGTGTAGCGTCACTCACAATTGCTAATGACTTTGATGGTAATGCATTGCCATTTATTGCTCCGGGTAAAGTGTCAAGTCATTTATTATTTGAAATTATCCCAAAAAAGTTTCACGCAGAGATCAATTATGATTTCTTTGCAGAGCAGTCGAGACTTTCTCCAACAGAGGCTAATTTTCTTGAAGGAACAACGCCTTCTTATGGCTTGTGGTCAGCATCTTTAACGGGCGAGATTTCTACAAATTTCTCATGGAATATTCAAATTTTAAATGCTACAGATGTGGCTTACGCTCACCATCTTTCTCTGGCGAGAGCATTAGATATAAATCAAGCGGGTAGGCAGATTCGTGGTGGACTAAGCCTTAAGTTTTAACTTATATTATTAGAACGATTCATAACTGTGTTAAGGGCCTTGCTAAAGCAAGGCTCTTTTCATTTTTAAAGAGATATTTCAATTAAAGAGTCTAACCCTCTTTATATTTGACTATAGTTAGCCTCTAAGGAATGAAGATTATATACATCGACGGACATTGTAATCTCTGTAATGGTTTAATTAAATACGTATATCAAAGAAGGCCGGATATATTTCGCTATGGTAAGACAAGTCTAGATAATAACCTAGAGTATATTCTTTACAGTCGAGATGGAGAGATATTTAAGGCTGAAAAAGCCGTTTTAATGATTGGAAGGGATATGGGAGGCCTGGAAAAAGGAATTTCTCAGATTTTGAGCTTAATTCCTAACATTATTATAAGAAAGATTTACTTTTTTATTTCTCGTAATCGTTACAAAATATTTGGTAAAAAAAATATTTGTGAGATAAGTGATGATATTCCAAAAGATCAACAGGTAGGGGATTTATAGCATTTTTCTTAAACTCCGATATTTTTAATAATAATTATTCTTTTACGATTTTTATTACACTTTCTCGAGTACGAAAAATATAGAGTCCTGATTTCAAATTACTTAAATTAAGACTTTCTGAACTTAAATTCCCTTTGTATACTAGTTTTCCAAAGTCAGTATATATTTTATATTCCTCTCCAAGATGGTCGTTAAACTGGATTTGAATATCGTCCTTAAAAGGATTCGGAAATATTGCCAAATCAGTAGGGTATGAGGTTAACTCATTTTCGCTAACACTGGTGCACCCAATTCGTCCATTTAAATCAAATTTGGATACAAAATTCCATATCTCATTAGTTGAATTAATATCCATATTTCCCCAGGACCCTGGCCAGTCATGGTTCCCGCCAAGAACTTTAAGGTGCTCAACATAAATACAGCCATTAGAATTTTTCCATGAGTGTCTCTCAACAGTGCTTCCATCAGAAGGGTCAATGTTCGGCAATTGAGTAATTAATGGAGTTGTATCACANATATTATTATTGGCCCAATAATTATGAACATCGTTGGCAGAGACATAATATTGAATTCCTCCAAAAGAAATCCCATTATATGCGTCATTTGTTCCAATAATAGTCATAACTCCAGTTGGTTTGGTGGGCGAACAATTATTTATTTGATTGGTTTGCATAGTTCGGCCAACAGCAGCAATTGCCGCAATTTTATGATTGAGCCTACAGCCAAGCTCATAGGCAAACTCTCCACCAAGAGAATATCCGCATGCATAAATTCGGTTTGAATCAATTGGGTAATCTGCAGAAATAGAATCAATAAGAGCGCTTATAAAGTATATATCATCAATTGTTGATGGATCTTTATGTAGCCAATTTTTTGAGCCACCGTCATTGGGGTCAGGTAAGGCNTGAGGGTATAATGCAATAAAATTCGCTGTGTCAGCGAGAGCACTCATGTCTGAAATGGAAATCTGNTCTAGTCTAGTCCCATTTCCTGCATGGAAATTAAAAACTAAGGGAATATCTGTCGATGTACTTACACTAGTAGGAACATAAATACTGTAAACTCTTGTTTGACCGGCATATTGAATTGAACGTGTTAAATAGTTTTGAGCTTTTAAATTTGAAATACACCAAATTAGTATACTTAAAGTCAAGAAAAATTTGGTTCTCATAATAATTNAGCTTTNGGATANGAATTAATTNGATTCANANTAGAANNTTAAGAAATAAGAACTAGAAAAACTATGAGCGATAATTANCTGAACCAAAAGCTTCTCCAATTCCTGTTTGGCAAAACTGCCTTAAGCTTTCTAAATATTTACCAGAACTAAAATTCATATTTGCNTAGGAATCATCCATTTCTTNAAANCCCTCGTATGTGTATCGNACTCGNGTTTTGTCNTCATTNNTGTCCAAATCNTATTTAAAGATGTGCCCTACATTATCCCANGGAGATTTAACACATTTCATATGTATNGACGNNCCTTCCTNAAAATGAATTATTTCAAATTCAAATGAAGCGAGATTTTGAAATTCAAATGATACTATTTCNTTNAGTNGAAATTTACCNCTTACAATTGTTGTATACCATTNGGANAGTTTACTNGGTTCCGTTAATGCACTNAAAACNTCTTTAATNGGTGCNTTNATATGAAANAAATGTTTTATTGCNGGCATGATTTCGATNANATNTAGNANNTAAATATACTCTACNTTAAANTATCCTCCAANGANNNCTGAACNANCTGCTTGAGAGTTTTGTTTACTTCGAATAATAAACATAGCGCACATCAATAGCGGGTAATTTTCTTTATCCGTGAATCTTAAAGCTATGTGTTCTTTAAACTTTTTGTAGGAAAAATCAATAAATAAAATAGGGGTAGAGCCTTTTGATAAAGTATATGTTTTATCGCTGCTTAACCAGTTTTTTGAATTTAATTCTGTCAACTGATATTTATAGACATCATCATTATTGCCATCATTAAACAAAATTGTATTTTCTTTCTTCCACATCAGAGACATTTCTCCAATTTTAATTTTGTTTTTAAGGCATTCAAATCGAGTTCCCCAAAAATTACTCTTTGCTATTTTATAGGTCTCATCACCAAATACAAATTCGATGTTCGAGGAATACCATTTCGGCTGGGTNCCAGAAAGTATTACAATTTTATCCTTTAAAATTTCAAATTTTCTTTTACCCTTTGAGTTGATATACTCCATTAAACATGATCTTTAAAATCTTATTTTAATAGATCGACTAACTCACCATTTTCATATTTCATATGAGTGATCAATTCTCCAGAACTAGAAAATTNTTTATAAACACCATTAGCCCTACCATTTTTTAGAGTCCCTTGTGCTTTTAACTGACCAGATTCATAATACGCGCTTTCATCACCTTCTTGAATTCCATTTTTCCAGTTCCCTTGATATTTAAGTTTTCCCGATTTAAAATACCATTTTCCTAAACCGTCTTTTTTCCCATTCTTGTAGTTGATCTCGCTTTTTAACTCTCCTGATGGGTAATAAGATAAATTCAAGCCATTGCTAATATTTTTTTTAATTGTCTTGCCAGCTGCTCTGGTCCCTCTAGATTGAGTCCTTGTAACATTTTCCTGATTGGCATTAACCTCAGAATATAATGAATCTCTTCGTCTGCGAGGGTCTCGCCGGTTAGCTGCAGCCTTTGATCTCTCACTAACTTTCACTTCTCTTTTTTCCTCTTTTAATTCCTCTTCTTCTGAACTGCAAGCTGTTATACAAAAAACAATAATGCTGAATGGAATGATGTACTTGATCATTTTTAATTTTTTAATAAAATTATATCATCGATTGAAATATGAGCCCAAATTAGAGAAAATATCACTTATGTCTATTATTCATTATTGAATATTTTTAAATACTCGGTTTGAATAAATAGATTTTGAAAAATCACTAAAACCCTTTTTTATTTATCCAAATACCGATAGAATTATTTCTGTTTTCCATACCACCTTGGGATAAGCAGTCTTTGCAATAATCATCATATCCATCCATCACTTTTTTATTTTCATTAAACTCCTTTGATGATTTCCATTTCTTGCAGCCCTCGCATATTTTTTCAAGAAGATCCCCTAAGCTATTGAATTTTCTTTTTTTGAAGAAGATTTTTCTTTTTAGCCTCTTCATAAAGCTTTATTAGAAAACCAAGAGTGAGATCCAAATTGATTTTTTGACACTACCTCATTCATTTCCACATTCCACTTGACTCCTTTTAATACTGAGCTAAGATATTTTTTTAACTGAGGTTTAATGAAAAATAATGTTGCAAGCGGATAAAGTAAACGAGAGATTTTTTGGCTACGGTAGGGATTTATTTGGATTGATAATTTTACTTTATCATGCACCTCTGAGAGTCTCCATTTTACAAAAGATTTTTTTCCAAGTTCTTTTCCTATAATTAAGTCATAGCCTTTGTTAGTCTCCCAATACTGAAATTCTCGGATATATTCTAAACCATTTATATAGATTAATTTGTCTTTTAAAATTTTATCACCCTGTTTTTTGAGTACTGTATTTTTGTGACAAAAGGGGTGTACCCTTTCCAAATAACCAGGTTTGGATATGACTCTCCAAACATCACTTATACTTGATTTAAGGAGTATGGATGACTCAATATTTATCATTTTTAAGGTTTTAATTGTTGAAATATATTGCATATTTTTTATTCAATATTGATACCAAAGTATTTTTATTTTCTCAATTAAATTTGTAACTCTAAGATCAAACCATTTATTCGAATTCTATGAAAATTCTGCGTTTTATAAAGAAATATGAATTTTTAATCATTTTAATTTTGAGTCTAATTATGAATTCTTTTGGATACAAAGAATTGGGAACTTTATTCTTTGTAATTGCGTTAGTATCTATAACGATGCGAGAGTACTTGAAACGCAAGAAGGAAAAATAATTAGGATGCCTATATACAACATATCTTACCGAGACAAAGAGCAAGATAAATTGATCAATTTGGAATTAGGAAGACCTTATTCCATTTTGGATAAGATAAAAATTGGTGGAGTAGGTTCGAGACGCATGGTTCTTGAGGGTTTTAGCTCTGAAGTTAAAAGCCTGAAGTCAAAAGTCAGTGGTCTGCAGTATGGAAGTATAGAAATTCGTCCCAAAGGAATAATACTCCATATAAATAGAGGATTGGATGTCTTTGCATGGACGATTCCTTTTTACCACTTGAGTATATTTAATGGAAACTCACTTAAAATTCATGGTGGAGCTGATTATGTTCAGTTCGCTAAGGAAAAAAGTTGGGAAGAAAATCGAGGGTTTTTTGAGCGATTATTAAGATTAAAATCCAAATTTCACGAAGAGCTCATTAGCTGAAATATATTTAAATTCAAGGTATTTCGATCGCATCCACATTTATATATTCGGGCCCGCCATCCACAGGATAGCCTTTTATTAAGTAGCCTTCAACCAATACAGGTTCTAGCATAAATTCACTCAAGTCAAAATTGTCAGATCTCAAGGCATAACGCTCGTTTTCAGTTACATTTGCCTCAGTTCCATAGATGATATGAGTTCCATACATCCATGTGGTTACCTCAAGTTCTTGAATAACTCCCTCAAAGGATACATATTTATTTTTCTCACAGGAAATAAAAACCAAAGAGAAAAGTAAAGAAAGGGTTAAAGTTTTTGAATTATTTACTATCATGTGTTTAAATTAAACAAAAAATGAGCCATTACTAGATTTACTATGCAAAAACAAGCTAAAATAAATTTCGATCAAAAATTCAAAGAGATTGATGACAATTGGTCTCCTAGAATTGTTGCACAAATGAATAATTATGAATTTAAAATCGCTAAGATTAAAGGAGACTTTATATGGCATTCACATCGAGATACGGATGAGACTTTTATCGTTTTAGATGGTAATATGACGATAAAGTTCCGTGACAAAGAGATTTTTCTTCAAAAAGGTGAAATGTTTGTCGTCCCCGCAGGGGTAGAGCATAAACCTTCAGCAGAGGGTGAATGTAAAATAATGATCGTAGAGCCCAAGGGGGTTCGGAATACTGGAGAAATAAAAAACCACCTTACAAGTGAAAATGGTATTTGGGTTTAACAAAGACATAAGACTATTTTGATATTTTCTTAGGGTATCAAATCATTGTTTCTTGTTCCCCCATAAGTATTTATCAGACCACTTTGAATAACAAACAAATGTTGGAATAGCGAAAGAGAGAAACAACGATGGCAGAGATATCTTCCTTGCCATCGTTGTCTCATTTTTTTTACTTAGTGTAAGTCCAACAGTTGTAATTACAAACCAGATAAGAATAAATAATACAGCTTTTGATAGCCGTTTCAGCCAATTATTCAAAAACTACCTTGTTGGTGTATGTTGTTCCACCATTGTTCAAGGTTATAGTGTAAATTCCTGGTGATATATCTGGCTTATTGATTTCATAATATTTGTTTCCTTCCTTCGGCTCTAACGACTGACTATGAACAAGCCTCCCACTTATATCCATAATTTTTAGTTCAGCGCCAACCTCCAGAGCGAAATTTATTTTTATTGAAGCTCTGTCGATCAACGGATTCGGGAATATCTCGATACCAAAATCGTTGGAATTTTCATCAACATTCATAGAGGAAAAAACATCTGCACCATTCACATTAAGTACATTACCATTTAACGGGTCAATTAATAACACTATGGCTCTAAGTCTTGTTGGGTCAACTCCCGTGGGAACACTCCAGGAATCAAATGAGTGTCCATAGGTACTTCCAGCAATAATATTTGAAGGAAGGGCACTAGTGTCTCCATAAAACGAGGGAATAATGTTACGTGCTACATGGCGATGATACATTGCAGAGGGAGGAACAGGGTGGCCAACCGTTGTGAAATCTACTCCGGCAGTAGCAAGTGGTCCATTACCTCCTCCATTGTAGGCATTCATTTGGCAATAGCGCCAGTCTGTTGAATTGTGGACACTGTCTTCCGTAATGACTAATGCCAGATTAAGGTTTGATTCGTTAGCCGCAAATTTTAAAGCTGTTGAAACTGTGACTGCGGGAAGGCCATCGCTCCCTATTCCGTATGCAGGAAAAACATCAATATCGGCTACTCCATAGTCATTTTTGTATGTTGTAAAGTGAGAGAGTGCTGAACCAATTACGGTGCCATAGTTTAAAGCGGCTTTCCTGTCCACAAGATTCCCTGGCCATCCGTTGACGTTGACAAAATCATTTCCCATGCACATGCCCGAGTAATATGCATGAAACATTGCATCATCAAATGCACCAGTTCCCGTATTGCCATGAACACAAACATATTCAATACTATCTGTAGAAGGTGTATTCATAACTTCATCAAGCCTTACAATTCCTCTTGGACTCCACCAGCCGAAAGCATTTGCAGCAATTGTCTGATCTTCAAAGAGTACTTTCTTCTTGGGTATGAATGTGACAGATCTCAAAGAATGGTTTAATGTGTTATTCGAAACATTAACATCCCCATTAGTATTTGCGGATACTCTGATATTGTATGTTTTTAGAGTGGGAGTTTCGATTACTTCCGAGTGCGTAAACTTGTAGGATTCATTTGGATTTAGATCAACATTAAAGATTTCAGAGTGCTTTGAGGATCCTTCACTCCAAACGATTTCAAAAGATGAAATTTTGTTACTTCCGACGTTAGTAACCTCTCCAGATATTTGCGTACTACCAAGAATATCGTGGGATGGGATTGATAGATTTGATATTTTTAAATCTACCTGAGCGGTTAATAAGAAGGGGAAAAAGAGTAGGGGGAGTAAAAATTTTTTCATATTCTGTATTTTGAATTAAATTGGTCGATCCACTTTAAGCGTACACTAAATATAATAGTGTTTGAGGTTATTAAGAAATTAATTTTTGGAAACTTATTCAGAAGAGTTCTTAATAATTAAGTTTGCATTTTTAATGAATTAGATTTTTTTTCAGCTTAATTTTAAGGAGTTATATTGTTCTTTTCTGCACGTGGCAAAGGGACATATTTTGTTTCGATTTAAATTCGATTATTAGTAGTAATTAATAAAAAAAAATGAAAGCAAATTCCATAAGCTTAATCAATGCTTTAATATTGATTTTATTTGGTTCCTGGGGGTATGTTGATTCTGGAATGGAGGCCTTCACTGCACTTATTCCTGTGTTTGTAGGTATAATTCTCGTGGCAGTAAACAAGGGGGTTCAAAAAGAAAATAAGATAGCGGCTCATGTTGCTGTCTTACTCACTTTTCTTATTCTAATAGGCCTTTTCAGACCCTTCTTCTCTTCCTTAGAAAGAAGTGATACAAATGCTACACTCAGGGTCGGTATAATGATAGCATCAACCATTTTTGCGATGGTAGGTTTTGTAAGAAGTTTTATTGCTGCTAGAAAATCGAGAAAATCAAAAAATTAGTAAATCATTCACAATCATAGGTTTCGATGGCTTAAACTGTCGAATCAAAGATGAATTTTTTGGATTTATTTCATTTCCTGTTTTTTCCTAAACTGGCGATTGTATGTATTGCAAGACCCAAGGGCATTAACATGACTCCAAAGAATATAGATAATCTGGTAGTCCATAGTTTTTGATTTGAATCGATACTTCTTTTCCATATCCAACGTGTCACAAAAATATCTCCAACAACCATGTGGGCCCAAGTCCCTGCAACCCCAGCAGGGGTTCCCAGAGCTGAGCCTATTGTGTCCAGAATACCTGATGATCCATCTGGATTATTAAAGAGATCTGCAAGGCCTTGGGGGTTTAAGAACATGATAAGAAACCAAATTATTATTGGACCAATAAAAAAGAGCGGTTCTTTCAGCAATTTTTTTGTCTTTTCCTTTTTTGGGTTTAGAAGCATTGCTATCCAAAATGGGCCAACCCATAGAGTGGATATAATGAAAGAAATCGTGTAAATATCCATTTCCTTATCTTTTTCTCAGAATCCTGTTACAATTAATATTTATCCGAAATCTATTTAACTGCTTTTATGTATTCTAGTAATAAAGCGAATTTCCCTTCTTGCTTTTCTGCAATTAATAAACCTATTTCGCGAACATATTTTGGGTCGAAAGATGGAGCATTGGGTACATGTCGACCCCTTATTTTGGGAATTAGTTTCTCTGTTGGGATGTCTATCTCAATCCATTTATCTTTTGCGGTTTGAAAATCATAACAATAGCTGGCATAAGACTCTGATGTACCGACTCGGAACTGATATATTTTTCCATCACCTTTTATTTTTAACTTGAATGCTTTGGTTTTTTCAAGCTTAGGATCACTGAAATTATGCCTACAAGAAGCGAAACCACCATTGTTTTCCATGGATACATATCCTTTAAAGAGAATATCACTTGATGAGTCCAATGTCAAGTTAGATCTTGATACTCCACCCATTACATCATCGTTTACGATTCTCCAATAATCCGTTCCAATATCTTTTTTTGTATTGACAATATCTATATTTTGGGATTGAATGAAACTAGATGTCATGGCAAAGCAGAGAAAGAATAATTTTTTCATAATATTAATGTATGCATTAATACTCTAAAGTATTTCTAAATCAAGAAACTATTACTAATTTTTCAGCTACCGCTGAGTGCTCTAAATTAAAAATTTGATTCTCATCAAGTTCTCTTCCAACAGGGGAGAAATAAAGCGAGTTTAAATCAGATAGTGTCTTGTTATCTCTTAATGAAAACCCGTATTTAAACAACATCTTCTCTATTTCTTTCTCCTTATATAACGAGATCCAGGGTTCACCAACTTTTGCCACTCCTTTGAGTATCAAATCAATTTTTTTTTCAGGGTTTAAATAACCTTTACCAAAGCACGCCTTCGGATTTTTATGAATCAGGTCATTTACGTAAGATATGTAGAAAATAGCATTTGCTTTTTGAGAAAGTTCCGAAAGGTCTTTTATTGTTTTTTCAAGTGCTTTTTTAGTTACATATTGAGATACTCCTTCAAGGGTGAAAACTGTTGATTTGCTTTGATCAAATCCTGCTTCTAAAAGTCTATCTTTTAGAGATTGGTGATTAAAGTCAACATCTACATAAGTTATGTTTTCCAAATTTGATAGCTCTTTAGGTAGCATGGAACGCTTTCTTTTTTGAACATCTGCTTGGTCAACTTCGAATACTTTTGTTGCATTGCGGAGATCTAGTCGATGGGCTCTGGTGTCATATCCAGCTCCCAGAATAACATATTGCTCCGTACCGCCATTTACTGAATCTTTAACAAGGTCATCAATAAACTTAGTCCTAGAAACCATATGTTCGTGAAAACCGGGTACAATTTTTTTGGTGATCCAAACTAGAGTTTTGTGCCCTATTAATTTAAGAAAGCCTGAACCTTGGGTAAAGTTTTCCGCATAAGGGTCATTGATAACTCTATTTTCAGGTTTAGCAAGTGTTTCTATCATGCGCTGCTTTGCTACACCTTGAGCAGTGCCATCTTTTTTAAAAGAGGATTTTGCTATGTCAATGCTAGCATCCAAAACTTTAGAGTTCATAATTCAGATTCTTGATTTGGTATAAATTTGAAAGGACTAGGAAAATAAGGAAATGACTTTTTAAGATCCATATAACGACAAATATATTGAAAAGGGTCCATGTGAAAGCAAGAATATCATTAACTTTCAACTATGAAAAAGTTGTCAGATTCCGAAGTGCAGAATCAATTAAAATCAATACCGGGCTGGGAGTTTTATCAAAATTCTTTACAAATAAATTTGACTTTTAAAAATTTTAAAGAATGTATGACTGTTGTCAACAAAATCGCCATTGAATCTGAATTATTAAATCATCATCCGGAGTGGACAAACTCTTACAATACCCTTTCTGTAAAACTTACGACTCATGACGTTAAGGGTATATCATTACTGGATTTCAAATTAGCAAAAACTATAGTTAGAATAACTGAAGAGGTTTCAGGAGCTTAAATTTTGAATTATAAAAAAAACCCCAAACTCTATATTAATAAAATTTAGGGTCTCTTTAACCTTTTTGGAAAATTATTTTTTGAGTCAGTGCATTATAGCATATGCTATTCTGAATTTAACGAGATTCGTTCAATCCTCGAATTACAGAGACACCAGCTCCAAATACGTTATTATTACCATATTTCGATTTTCCCTGAAGTGCCCATTGCCTATCAGTTTCAGCTTGATATAGTTTCAAAACAGCAGGTTGAGACATAAGCTTCTTGGTTTTAACATCATATTCGGCGGCTTCAAATAGTCCTTTTGATTTCGCAACAGCCGCTTTGGCTAAGGCTACTTGTTCAGCTTCTTTTTTCTCTGCCAACGCATTTCGTCCCAATTGAACCGCTGTTTCTTCAGCTAGGCTGGCAACTGCCTCAGGTATATCTACATCAGTCATCTGCAACCTTTTAAACTCAACGAAGAATTCAGGTAGTTCCATAGCAATAATTTCAGCTAATTTCGCTTCAGCTTCTGCTCTTTTCGATATGTTCAACTCGATAGCTGAATATTGAGGTACAACTTCTTTTCCTGCTGATTTTAGAGTCTTAAGTATTTTGACATCGACATCAGTTATTCTTGTATGAAGAGAATTAACTTTATTCGGATTCAGGTTATAGTCCAAGGACAATTCAACAACAGTTGACATATTGTTTTTATCATTGAATTCAAATCGCTGCACTGTTGTTTTTTCTCGAACATCGTATTCAATCATGTTATCAATGAGATACATTATTCCTGCGTGAAAACCTTCCGAGTAGACTTGGGTCATATCTGTT
This sequence comes from Owenweeksia sp. TMED14, assembly GCA_002167805.1. Lineage (GTDB taxonomy): Bacteria > Bacteroidota > Bacteroidia > Flavobacteriales > Schleiferiaceae > TMED14. The sequence goes on from NHBT01000020.1 coordinate 86,778, forward strand.
TTTCCACCGAATGAAACCCTTACTCCCTTATGACCGCTATCTACGGTAGCACATGAGGTCAGTATTAAGCATGCTATCAGTATTAATCCATTTTTCATTTTAATGTATTTTTAGTTATTCTAGATTTTATTGAAATGCAAAAATACGAATGATAGGTTATCATTGATTTAAAAAAATATGTCTTTGGTCTTAAGTAAGACTGTGTGCCTATATTAGATACATGAAAAATTTGTTTTTTTTAATCTTTCTTTCATCATTATTTGTCACTAATAGTTGCACGAAAAATTATGCTCAGATTGATGAGGAGATAATTCTTCAATATATATCCGATAATAATTTAAATGCAGAGCCCACAGGAAGTGGTTTGTATTACGTTGTAAACAGCAATGGGAATGGCAATTTTCCAAACATTAATTCCACTGTTAGAGTTGATTATAAGGGAACATTGATAGATGGTACAATTTTCGACGAATCGAGTCCGATTGGAGTCACATTTCCTTTAATGAATGTTATTCAAGGATGGCAAGAAGGAATTCCTTTATTTAGTGAAGGCGGATCTGGGATATTGATAATTCCTTCTGCTTTGGGTTACGGAAATCAGGCTATTGGAAATATTCCTAGAAATTCAGTTTTGATTTTTGAGGTTAATTTAATCGATGTGAACTAAATCTTGAAGTATTTAGTTTAAATAGTTTTCACAATTATTTTTTATGAATTCTTTAGCGCTGTAAGGCATAGGGAATCCCTCTACGCTACTAGCTTTTTCATAAATCCAATATATGATAATTATACAAGATTTAAATTTTACTAACCGCTGGATAAAAGATATGTCAAAAGCCTATTTCAACTTGTGGATTAAGGATAAAAACCAATCCTCCTCATTTTTTGCTTTCTGCCAGCCTCAACCTCAACTTGAAGAACATTGCCTGTTCTACAAAAGCAAGCTAGACATACTTCAGCTTTAGCTGAATCATAATTAATACCAAATGATATTAATTCTATGTTTTTATCTTCTAGATATGATGCAATTATTTCTTTATAAATGTTGGTTGTCAAGGTATCGTAGTATGAAGTATCATTCCACCAGGGGTCTGAGCATCCAGTCTCATCGTAATAAAATAAATCGGACGACCTGTTTTTATCACAAGACATCAATGATAAAAAAATCATTATGGTAAAAAAAATAAATATGGAATTTTTCATGCTTGTATATTGCCAACAATTATGCCAAAAAAATGGGTCTAAATGAACTACTTTTCCATGTAAATCTGGACTTGATCGTTTAATTATTTGAATCTCTAGTAACTATACTTGCAGAGGCTTGTTGAGCGGGAAGTATTAGAACATCTGCAACGTTTACGTGGGTAGGAGTGTTTGATACATAAAATATCAAATCAGCTATGTCATTTGCCTTTAGAGGACTCATATTTTTATAAACTTGTTGAGCTTTCTTTTTATCTCCATGAAAGCGAACTTCGGAGAATTCAGTTTCTACCATTCCAGGACATATCTGGGATACCCTAATTTGGTGCTGTGATAAATCTTGTCGCATAGCACGAGTAAGTGCATCAACTGCAAATTTTGTTGCATTGTAGACATTGCCGTCCGGATATGTTTCTTTTCCTGCAATACTGCCAATATTTATGATCTGTCCACTTTTTCTATCGACCATATCTAAACTTATCATTTTTGTTACGTAAAGAAGGCCTTTTAAATTGGTATCTATCATTTGCTCCCAATCTTTTATTAAGCCTTTATGGATAGGACTTTTGCCAAGAGCTAGGCCCGCATTGTTAACCAGTAAATCGATTACTTTAAATTTTTCGGGTATCAGTTGAATTGCTTCCGTAACTTGATTTTCTGACATTACGTCCACACCTTGAAGGAAAATTCTTTTTTGGTCAATTTCGGGTAATTTGTTTTTCCAAGCCTCCATTTTTTTAAATCGTCGCCCCCAGCAAATAACATTCCATCCAGCCTTAACAAATTTTATGGCAGTTGACTTTCCTATTCCTGAGCTTGATCCTGTAACCAAAATAGTTTTCATAATTCTTGATTAATTAAATAATATTACATCATTTTTTTGATAGAAAAGTTAAAATAAGATCTTGGAGGCGATACTGAATTCATTACTATATTTAAGATTGAATACAAAAAATAAGTATTATGGAAAATATATCAATAATAGCTCAGATCATAGTTGCAATATCAATAATTATTGTTTGGATTTTTAGATACGACAATATTGTTTTAGAATTTAAACAATACGGTCTTTCAGATTTAGTTAGAAATATCGTTGGTGCTTCTAAAATATCATTATCAACCATTTTAGTTTTGGGAATTTATTATGAAGTTCCTTTAGTAACGGCTTCTTTATTAATGGCTTTTTTAATGGTCTGTGCTCAAGCCTATCACATAAAAGTTAAAAACCCTCTAAAAAAATATCTCCCTTCGGCATCACTTTTATTGTTGTCTTTGTTTATTGCAGCTCAAAACTCTGGTTTAATCTAAATAATGGAGATTAACCTCATTCTTATTTTTATTTCGGCAATTTCTTTTTTTATTTATGGTATAAATTCCTTTTTTTCCAAGAAGATGAAATTGGAATACGAGAGATGGGGTTATAAAAATCAAAGACTTATACTTGGAAGTTGTCAATTATTAGGAGGGTTAGGTTTAATTGTTGGATTAGCTGTTCCTTTTATACTCTTGACAGCATCTTTTTTACTGATGTGTATGATGCTGGTTGCAGTTTTTGTAAGAATTAAATTAAAAGAAAAAGTAGTTAAAATGTTGCCAGCAATATTTTATGCCGTATTGAATTTGATTATATGTTTTCTTTCCTATAGTATATACTTGTAATATGATGCACGTATTGTTTTTAACTACAAACAAGTATCGTTCACTTATTTAAGAGGCTTAGAGACTAAGCCGTTGGAGATTCATGACATGCCTGTTATATTTGAAGTTCAATAAATTAAATAAATACATTAAGATGAAAGATATGCTGGTGGTTGCGAAACTAAACGAAGGGAAATTTGAAACATTTATGAAATTCATGCAATCTGATGAAGGAATTGCGGAAAGAAAAAAAGTTGCTGATTTATCCAAAACTTTAGGTACGGTATCTCCCGATAAAGGATCTGTAATGTTTAAAATTTCAGTTCATGATGAAAATGCTTTGAGGTCATTCTTGGACGGATCTAATCCCGTTTCTAGCCCGATTTGGGATAATGTGTTGGAGTCTTATGAAATATTTGAAATAACCAAGGTATAATTAGTCCTGACTGCCTGATTTAAGAAAAAAGGTTTTCTCCAAATATCGTTGACTTACCTCAGAGGTTTAGAGTTAAGCACCTGGATGCCGATAATATGCCTCTTTTAGTGTCACTCACTTCGGTGGTGACTTTTTTTATATTTGAGAAATGAAAAAGCTAATTTTTCTTCTATCACTTTTTATAATTATGAGTTGCGAGGACCCCGATAATCCAAATGGTGCAAGAATTAATTATAGTGGTTGCTTGGTATGTGATAATTACGCTGTTGGTGAGTCCTTTAAAGTCGGTGGCTCAGATTATATAGTAGCAGACAGAATTATGTTAGATGTCGCCATATTGAATGGTGAAGACGTAACGAGATTTTGCACATCAAAGATTACAAGTATGGATAACCTCTTATCTAATCAGGTGAACTTTAATCAAGACATCGGTGCATGGGATGTAAGTAACGTAGACAATATGAAGATGATGTTTAAATCTGCCGAGTCCTTTAATCAAGATGTTAGTAAATGGGATGTTCAAAATGTTGTTGATATGAGTGAAATGTTCTTCGATGCTAAAAGTTTTGACCAGCCATTGGATAATTGGGATGTAGGCTCAGTAAACGATATGGGTAGTATGTTTCAAGGAGCAATAAACTATAATAAAAATATTGGTGACTGGGATGTAAGTAGAGTTGGAAATATGTTAAATATGTTTTACAATGCAACAGTATTCAATCAAGATATTAGTGGTTGGTGTGTTCCAAATTTATTTGTTGCACCGAGCGGTTTTTCTAAATACAGTGCTTTAACTCAATCAAATCACCCTATATGGGGAACTTGTCCTTAAAACAAGTATCCTTGACTTATCTCAGAGGCTTAGAGGTTAAGTAGCTAGATACCGAGGATATGCCTGTAATATGGCATAATTCTTGACATTTTCAATGAATATGAGAAAGATAACGGCGCTATTTATATTCCTCACAATAATACTATCATCCTGCACGAAAGAAAAGGTAGATGAAAATGAGGGCTATAATATGCTGCTTATGGGGCACAGTTTTTTTAGACCCTATGCTGAGAGATTAGAAGAGGTCGTAATTGATGCTGGTTACAAGAGCCATATCCAAACTAACGTTTTTCGCGGAGGGGAGAATGGAAGGGCACTAGATTTATGGAACAGTACCGGCAACGAAAACACTCTAATCAAAGAAATTCTTGATAACGGCAATGTTGATTTTATGGGAATGACAGGTTGGAATCTATTTCATCACCCTACAGATGGTTATCGAGAATGGATTAATTATGCCCTTGTTAATAATCCAGATATTAAAATTTTCATATCAATTTCACCAATAGATTTTCCTAACAATTGGGAGCAAAGAGCTCTGGATTACGGATTCTCATCCATAGAAGAGGCTTTCGAGTACCATATCAGTCAAAACTTTCATCAGACCTTAATTGATTCTTTACGTTCAGAGTTCCCTTCTACAAATATCTTTTCGATACCCACCGGTAGAGCATCTAAAGAGTTATCGAGAATGTATCAAGACGGTTTATTGTTAGACAGTATTTCACATACAGGGCCATATAATAGTTCTCTTTTTACCGATGAAAAGGGACATCAAGGTAAAATGATTGTTTACACCGGTGCTCTAATGTGGCTGAACGCACTATACCAAGTTGATCTGAGTGATAATAATTTTATTACTGGCTTCAATACTGATTTACATTCTGTGGCTCAAATGATAATGAATAGTCACGACCCCGATTATAATCAATAGACATAGTTTTCTCCAAGTATCATTGACTTATTTAAGAGGTCTAGAAGTTAAGCAGTTGGATGCTGAGGATATGTCTATTATTTAAATAGTGCTATTATAAATTCCGCTTATTATTTTAAAGCTAATCTTTTAACTTTGTAAAAAATTGTAAAAAAATAAATATGTTGCTTTCGGCTTTTAAAGAATCGCTTATTCAATTAGATACGCTAAAATTTCAACTCCCTAACGGGCAGTATGTCCCTTCGCATTTTCATCTTACAGAAGTAGGAAATGTAAAGCGGAACTATATAGATTGTGGTGGAAAGCTGCGAGAAGAAAACAAAATCAACTTACAACTTTTGGTGGCGTCTGATACAGACCATCTTCTAAATCCTAATGATGTTTTAGAAATACTGGAATTGGCGGAAAAACAGTTAGGCTATTCAAATTTGGAATTAGAAGTTGAATACCAACAAAATACTGTTGGGCGTTATAAATTAGCTTTTGATGGTGCTGTATTTCAGCTCATCAATACTCAAACAGCTTGTTTAGCACCCGACCAATGCGGCATCCCACAAGAAAAGCCTCGAGTTCGTCTTTCAGCAAGTGGTGTAAACTGTAGCCCTAATTCGGGTTGTTGTTAATTGTTTACTTTTAGCTTTAAG
>NHBT01000021.1 GCA_002167805.1 Owenweeksia sp. TMED14
ATCTTGCGGGGCTTTGTCGGGAAGACAGGATTTGAACCTGCGACCCCCTGGTCCCAAACCAGGTGCGCTACCACCTGCGCCACTTCCCGATTCTGATTTAGATAATCTTTAAACCATCATTAAGGCCGCGAAAATACTTCAATAATTTTAAATGTGTCTCGAATTTTTCAATTCGCTCATCATCCTACGGATTTGATGAATTAAAATAAATTAAGAATTCGATGTTTTTTTTAAGTTTTTTATAAAAAAAATCAACAATAGTGCTGATTTTAACAGAAAATTGCTAAATTGTTGGTTAAACACAATTTTTTTAATCCAAAATCACCTAAACTGATGAAGAAACGTACTACTTCTCTTTTCCTTTCATTCCTTGCAATGATAATGTTGTCATTGACCTCATTTGCTCAGCTAAGTGGCTCTTACACAATAGATCCTAATGGAACAGGAACCAATAATTATACAAGCTTTTCAGCTGCAACTTCTGCTCTCTCAACCAGTGGAGTAAATGGTGCGGTAACATTTTATGTCAAGCAGGGAACATATACTGAACAGGTATCCCTGGGGGCATATACTGGGGCCTCGGCGACAAATACGATCTCTTTTGAAAGTGATCCGACAAATACGACAAACCCAATAATTACATTTGCTCCAACATCATCAGCGGCAACCGCGAACTTTACATTGGCCTTTAACAACGCCAATTATGTAAAGATTGATGGTTTAACGATAGAAACGAGTGGAACAACTTATGGTCGTTTGGTGACTATGATAGGTACTTCCAATAACGCCATAACAGTTAATAACTGCGTTTTTAATGGAGATGCAGGTACTTCAAATTCTACATTTTGGGCCCATTGGTATGCAACAGGTGTAAAATATGATTCTTTATTCATTGAAAATAGTACGTTTAATGATGGATCCTATGGAGTTTATTTGAACAGTTCAAGTTCAAATCTTTCTACAAATTTTGTGTTTAGAAATAACGATATTAATGGCTTCCGTTATGGTTACGGAGTAGCCCCCAATTATTGTATCTCTGTAGATATTTCAAACAATAAGATTCACCAAAGTGCATCTGCCACTTCGTTTGGGTACGGAGCTAGAGTGTATGGATGGTCAGGAAATACTACTCCCGGTAAAATAACGATTCATGATAATGACATCTATTTAAATTACGGATATGGAATTTACGCCTACTATGCATATGGTGTAGCAACTGATCCAACATCGATCTACAACAATGCGATTGTTTTTAAGAATTCCGGAACATCATACAATTACGGAATGTACATTTATCACCCCAGTCATATGTTGGTGGCACACAACACGGTAAGAACTGGATCAAATTATGCAACCAATAGAGGAATTTACACGAGTGCCTCAACCAATTCATCATATCCTACTCCAGGGATTTTGATCAAAAACAATATTTTTCACAATGAAGTACAAGGATATCCAGCTTACTTTTATGTGAGTTCAATCTTCGCTTCGAGTTATGTAACATCTCAAGATAATTTATTTTATTCTCCTGCCTCTGGTCTTTCGGGATATTANNACGGAACCACGAATCATTCATCTTTTTCTGCTTATCAAACCGCTTCTGGGGATACTACTTCTTCTGAAGGTGATGCTCAGTTTACCAATGCAGAGGATTGGCATATTGAGGGCTTGGCGGCGAGTAACAATGCACAGCCTATGTCTTCTATAACTGTCGACCTAGATGGAGATACCCGTTCTTCAACTGCTCCCGATAGAGGAGCAGACGAGTTTGTTCCACCAGCTTGTGCAACACCTTCAGGAGTGGCTGTTGGCGCTTTATCATCATCAAGTGCATCCATCTCGTGGGTGGGCACTGCGGCTTCTTATGACCTAGAGTGGGGCCCCACGGGCTTTACCCAAGGAACTGGGACAACAGGAACATCTTCAACAACGACCACTTCAATCGCAGTTGGCCCATCTACAACATATGACTTATATATTCGAGCCAATTGTGTAGCTTCTGGAAATGGATATTCAGGCTGGAATGGTCCTTTGACATTCACGACTCCTTGCCTTCCTGCTGCAATGCCAATCATTGAAACATTTGCTACTTGGACTCCACAATGTTGGAACTTAGATAACGGCCAATCTTCTTGGTTGAACTACACCTCTGGAGGTGTTTCTATGGCGGAGGCGAATTATTGGTCTGTAAATAACTCCAGCTATATTATGGAATCTCAGCCGGTCATATTAAGCTCTNNTGCTCAGGTTAAATACGATTGGTCTCACTGGGGACAGTATTCATCTAGCTACCCGTATGATTCCCTTAGTGTAAGGGTCAGAGGTGCGAATTCGAGCACCTGGACTACGTTAGTCACACATAGCGCTGCTAATAATAATTTTGCTTCTTCTGGATCTGGTGTTTCAACCGGCGCTCCAGGCTCGCCGATGGATCAAGAAATTGTTTTCATTCCAAGTACATTTACAGGGGATACAGTAGTTGTTCAATTTTATGCTTGGTCTGACTACGGTCCTGATCTATTTTTAGATAATATTACGATTGAAGCGCAGCCTGCGTGTCCTCCTCCAATGGGATTAAGTGTAATTGGAACTGGTTCTTCAAGCGCTACGGTTACATTTACACCCGCAGCCGCAAATACTGACTTTACTGTCAATTGGGGACCAGTAGGTTTCACGCCGGGAACGGGAGGTTCAAGTTTTACTTCTTCAAATGATACGATTACATTTACCGGTCTTACTGCAAGTACTACCTATGAGGTATATGTTTATGGAAATTGTGGAACTACAGCGGGTACTTCGGCAACGGGTCCTGTAACTTTCACAACTACATGTCTCCCTGTTGTTATTCCGGCTTCGGGATATTCCGAGAACTTTGATGGCAGCAACTGGACCGCGAATGTCNGCTATCAAAATGATGTATTTGACCCTTGTTGGTCAAGGGACCCCGTGAATTATTCAAATTTTGCTTTTATCGTTAATTCGGGAGGAACGCCATCCTCGAGTACGGGTCCTTCGGCAGCGAATAGCGGAAGTAATTACTTATACACAGAGGCTTCAATAGGTGGTTCAGGTCAAACAGCTCGTGTGTATACACCCGCTTTTGATTTGTCAGGAATGACAAACCCAGAGGTTTCTTTTTACTATCACATGTATGGCGCTTCCATCTTAAGTCTTGATGTTCAAGTATCTGCAGATAATGGAGCGACTTGGAGCACCTTAAGTTCAATCATTGGTCAGCAGCAAACATCTNATTCTGCAGCCTGGGCTCAACATAGTGTGAATGTTTCATCCTATGTAGGTGACACCATTATAATTCAGATATCCACTGGAAAGGGTGCGTCATTTACCAATGATGTTGGTATTGACGATTTCGCAATAAATGATGTTTTGTGCTCTGATCCAGTTATCACACTTGACAGCACCTCTTCAACGAGTGTTACATTATCGTGGTCAGCAGGTGCTATTGCGCCAGCAGGATCAAAGATTATCTGGGGTCCTCAAGGATTTTATCAGGGAACAGGTATATCCGGTACAACAATTAATGGAGTAACTAGCCCTTATACTGTAGGCTCTTTGACACCAAATTCATATTATGATTTTTATGTTCAAGATTCTTGTGGGCCAGGAGCTAGCTCNTTATTAGTTGGTCCTTTAACTGCGAAGACAAATTGTGTTTCTCAACTTAGTGGAACGTATACAATTGACCCAGCAGGAACTGGTGCTACGAATTTCACTTCTATGGATAGCGCAATGCAATTCCTTGGAGCATGTGGTATAAATGGTCCAGTCATATTTAATGTAGCTGCGGGTTCATACTCAGCAACTATTGATCTTGGTGATATTGTAGGTGGTGACTCGATAAACACAGTAACGATTAACGGTCCTTCAACAGGCGTTGCTGAGGTAACTGCTGTAACAGGTAGTTCGGGTGTGGCCATCTTTGACGGGACAGAGTATGTTACAATAACAGGATTAACTCTTGTAAATCCTGTGGGTCAAGGGGTCATCCTTACTGGTGGAGCCAACCATATAACGCTGCACGATAATGTAATTGTAGGAGATACAACTGGAACGGGAAGCTCCGCGGCGATAACTGCCACGGCTTCTATCACGAGTCCTACTTCTTACGGTAATAATGCTCACCACATAACCATAACAGATAACCATGTTAAAGGTGGTTACTATGGAATTGTGATCAATGGTCAGTCGACAACTAATAAGATCAGTGATTTTGTTATCAATGGCAATACACTTACAAAGCATTATTTCTATGGCATCAGAACATATTATGTTGAGAACATATCGATCGTTAACAACAGTGTTACAGATAATCGNGCCTCNGGAGGATANGGAGTAATGTGCTACTATACAAATGACTTTGTTATCGAGGGAAATTATCTCCCAGCAAAGACTTATGGATTGTATTTATATTATGCTAACGTCTACGGTTCATCTGGAACGGGTTATACACCAACAAGCCAATCTAAGGTTGTTAATAACATGGTTACTGGTGGCACTTACGGAGCATATAACTATTCTCCTCGTTTTGTTGATTATTATCACAACACATTCCGTGGAAATACATACGGTGCATACTTTGGTCAAACGACACTTACGGGAGCATCGCAAACCAATTTGGATATCCGTAATAATATCTTTGTAGGTGGTTCAAACTATGCCTTCTATGCTTTAGGTACAGCCCCTCCATCCTTGACTATGGACTATAATGTCTACAATTCTGGAGGGTCGAATATTGCGAATTTCTATGGCACCGTTCATGCGACATTAGCAGCTTGGAAAACTGCAAGCTCATCTTACAATGCAAATTCGGATGATGGTCCGGTGAACTTTATGTCTAACGATGATTTGCACTTGATTACTGGTGCCAATAATATTGGTACTCCAATTGCAGGTGTTACAACTGACATCGATGGCGATACTCGATCAACAACCAATCCAGATATTGGAGCGGATGAGTATTCTCCCATCCAGACGGATGCACTAAATGATAAGATCGTTGGTGCAAATGGAGGATGTGGCGACTCAACGACAATGTTATACACGGTATTCCAAAACTTCGGTTTGGATACAATTACTTCATTACCTGTTGAGTTACTGATCACTGACGCTTCTGGAGCAGTGACTACTCTGAATGCCACTTATACAGGATCTGTATTGCCGATGGCTTATGACACATTGTTAATGGGTACACTCAATACTTATGCAGGCGGAACGTATGACTTTAAGTCTTATACTCAGCTTACTAACGATGGTCGAGCAAACAACGATACCATAATGATAATGGGAAGTGAATACTTGCCTTACGAGCCTGTGGTTCACGGAATGGTTGATACTGTCTGTCCAAGTCAAGACTCTGTGATACTTACAGCTGTAAATGTTCCTGGAACAACATATGGTTGGTATGGTTCAGATACAAGCTCGACGATTCTTGCCACTGGTGATTCTCTAACGGTATCAACAGCAGGTCAAACATCATACTTCGTTGGGTATTTGAATACTGCTGACTCTCTAGCGGGCCCAATCCCAGGTGGAAATGGTTCTGCGGGTAATATGTTTAATGTCATAAATACTTCAGGAGCTCCATTAAGTATTACAGGCTTTGCTCAAGGGCCTGGATCAGGAAACAGTTCACAATCGAATGTGACAGTTCAAGTGTACTATTCCCCTGGTGACTACACAACGCAACCAACCTCTTCATGGGTTGCTGCGGGTTCTGCTGTAACAAACCTTACATCCAGTGCCTCAACGGGATATGTCCCAGTAGCGGTTACGATACCAGCAGGAGCTACATATGGTTTCTATGTAGGTCTTACAAGTGGTTCAGTACAGTATACTAATGGAACTGGAACTCCAGGTGTATCGACATGGTTTAGTAACAACGACATGACAGTGACTGAAGGTCTTGGAGGATCTTATCCTAACCCAACTTTCTCACCTCGTTGTTGGAATGGTACTATTTATTACGGTGCTGCAGGTTGCTCTAATTTAAGAGCTGAAGTTGAATTCGCTGTGAATACAGATAGTGCTCTTGCTGTGGGAACAGGGGTTGAAACAGATCCATTAACTGGAACTTTTGATTTTGATGCCACGGGTTCTGTAGGTAATTCATATACCTGGTACTTTGGTGATTCCTTAGGAACGGTTGGATCTGGAATGATGACTCAGCATGTATATGGTGCTGCAGGTGTCTACACGGTGAGCCTAGTTGTTATGGATACAGTTTGTGGCTCTATGGACTCAATAAGCTTCCAGGTAACTTCTACTGTTAGTATNGATGAGAATGGTTTAGATCAAGCGGTTCGTGTATTCCCGAATCCATCAAATGGTCAGTTAGCTGTTCANATACATGGAGTTACNTCTTTTGAAGGGTCTCTNGAGATTATCAACGGTGTAGGTAAAGTCCTAGTAAAAGAGGTAGTNTCTAAGCAGGAGGGTCGGTTCGAGCTTCCTCTNGATCTGCGTCAATTACCNAAAGGAGTTTANACNCTNAGATTGTCTGGTGAAGAGGGCATGAAGAANATCCGAGTTGTCCTTCAGTAATAAGTATTTAATTTAACCTAAAGGCCCTCAGTTTCTGGGGGCCTTTTTTATTTGATAAATTGTGAAAGTCGGGGATTTAGTTTCTTTTCTAGATGAAAGTGGAGAAGGTGAGATTATAAATATAAATGGAAATAAAATCCTTGTTGATGTACAAGGGTTTCAGAAGTCTTATGATATTTCCGAAATAATTAAGCGCGAGCAAGGGTTCGAAAATCAAATTATCAATTCTCGGGTAATTAATAAGGATGCTAGTGTTTCGAAAAAGGTTAAAAGGGTTGTCGATCCAGAGGTTTTTGTTGTTGACTTGCATGCATCAGCCATTCCTAATTTCCGAAACCAAATTAAAGGGCATAATATTTTACTGTTTCAAATGGAAACCGCTAAAAATCACATGAAAGACGCTCGAAAGAAACGTTTGAAAAAGATGATATTTATCCATGGTAATGGTTCGGGGACTCTTAAATATGAGCTTGAGCAGTGGCTAAACAGCCTTAGTTATGTTAGTTATCAGGATGCTTCTTACAAGTCTTTTGGGCAGGGTGCCATAGAAGTTAAATTATATAATTCAAAATAAGTAATACCTTTGTACTACGTACAGTCGGCCTTGTCGCTTTATTTTAAAGAGGAAAGTCCGAACAACAAAGAGCACCGCGCTTCTTAACGGGAAGGCATACGTTTTAAGAACGTTTGACAGCTAGTGCCACAGAGAGGTAGACCGCCTATTTACACCGATCGAGTAATTAGGTAAGGGTGAAAAGGTGGAGTAAGAGCCCACCAGTGGCTTAGGTAACTAAGTCAGCTTGGTAAACCTCGCGGGTTGAAATGCCATGTAAACCGATGCTTGAGAGCTGCTCGCTCGATATCGGAGGGTAGGCAGATAGAACTTATTGGTGACAATAAGTGTAGATCAATGACAAGGACACACATTGTTGTGTACAGAATTCGGCTTACACGGCTGTACGTTTTTTAGAACTACCTTTGCCCCCTTATAAAATAGTATGACACTTTTCTCATCTCTCGGCCTCAGGCAAGAACTTCTTGATGCCATCCAAGATATCGGCTTTTCGGAAGCTACACCCATTCAATCTGAAACTATACCTCAGCTAATTGAAGTCAAAGGTGAGCGTGACCTTATTGCTCTTGCTCAGACTGGAACGGGTAAAACCGCTGCATTTGGATTGCCATTGTTGCATATCCTTAGTGATCTTCCTTCTGCTGAGCCTAAAAGTCCGAATGCTCTTATATTATCTCCTACTCGAGAATTATGTATGCAGATTACAGGTGAGATGGAGAAGTATGGTGCACGATCTAAGCAAATGAGAATGCTAGCTGTTTATGGCGGCTCTTCTGTAAGGGACCAACAAAGAACCATGCGCAAGGGAGTAGATATTTTAGTGGCGACACCAGGAAGACTTATGGACCTTGCCCGCAGAGGGGACGTAAAGTTTGATTCATTGAGAACATTAGTCCTCGATGAAGCTGATGAAATGTTGAACATGGGCTTTTTGGATGATGTTAGAGAGGTTTTAGAAAAATCCCCGGATTCTATGAATACCTGGCTCTTTAGTGCAACAATGCCNAAGCAAGTAGAGNGAATNACNAAAGATTTTATGAATGACTCTATCCGAGTTCAAATTGGAAATCGAAACGAGGCTTCCTCGCAAGTTGAGCACAAGGCTTTTTTGACTNCTCGAGAAAACCGATATCAAGGGATCAGACGTCTTATCGATAGCTCCCCAGGGATGTATGCTATGATTTTTTGTACTACCAAAAGAGAGACTCAGGAAGTTGCTGAAAAACTCATAGGCGATGGGTATACCGCAGCAGCCATTCATGGTGACCTATCACAGCAGCAAAGGGATTTGGTTATGCATGCATTTCGAACCAAGCAAGTAAGGATGTTGGTTTGCACCGATGTGGCAGCAAGAGGAATAGATGTAAAGGATATTACTCATGTTATCCATCATCGTCTTCCAAATGACCTTGAATCTTATACTCACCGTTCAGGAAGAACGGGTAGAGCTGGAAAAACAGGCTTGAGCTGGGCGCTAGTTACCAATGCAGAGGCAAGAAAAATTCCTCAACTTGAGCGTGCCATAAAAAGAGAAATTAATAGAGAAAAATTTCCGTCTCGNAATGATGTAGTTGTNGGGCAACTTCTTCATTTTGCCGAAAAAGTTTCATCGCAAACAACAGGAATTGAGCTTGTAGAAAAGAATGTAGATGCTCTGCTTCCGATGTTTGAGGGTATGGAGGTGCGCGAATTGGTTACTCGTTTTTTGGCTGCTGAATTTGATGTTCTATTTAGACATTATGCGGAGCACGTGGATTTAGACTTGAATCGTTCAAGTAAGGATAGTCGAAGAGAAAGAAGAAATTCCAGGGATGGAAAAGATTTTTCAGAAAGCAGTAGGGGTTTCAGGGACAAAAAAGATGAACAGAGAGTTTGGATTAACCTAGGAACTAAGCACGGTTTAACATGGCCTTTATTAAAGGATTTTGTTCGAGAGACAGCAAAACTAGGAGACTTTGAAGTGCAAGGTGTTAACGTAAGTCCTGGTCATGGATATTTCACGGTTCCTACATCCAAAGTAGAAACTGTAAGATCCTCTATTGAAGGTGGCGAATGGGATGGAACCAAAATCAAAATGGATTTGGTGGAGCATCATGTTGGAAGGGAAGAGCGCAGACGTGACGAAGGTGGAAATCGAATGCGCGGTCGCGGTGGGCGGCCAAGAGCAAATAGCAATTGGGGTGGTGGCCGGTCTGGAGGTAGACGTTCTGGTGGAAATCGATATAATAGCGATTCTAGACCCAATTCAAAGCCTGGGCGTTCTAAAAGGCCAAGAATTTAATCTATACTACTAAGGTATCGCTCGGCCTCTAGAGCAGCCATACATCCGGTTCCTGCGGCAGTAACGGCTTGGCGGTAGACCTTATCTTGAACATCTCCGGAGGCAAAAACACCTGGTATGTCCGTCTCTGTAATTCCCGGCGATGTTTTCAAATAACCTGTCTCATCCATTGTTAACTTCCCTTTGAAAATATCCGTATTTGGTTTATGTCCAATGGCAACAAAGAAACCTTTTGCTGGAATAATTTGCTCTTCTCCATTAATATTATTTTTAACCTTTACAGACTCTACTGATTTATCTCCCAATAGTTCAACGGTTTCTGTATTCCACATGATTTGAATGTTGGGGGTTTCAAGAACTCTTTTTTGCATGGCCTTTGAAGCTCGCATTTCTCCTCGCCTAACTAGCAATGTCACTTTCGGACAAAGCTTTGCCAAGTAAGTAGCTTCTTCAGCAGCTGTATCTCCGCCGCCAACGATTACCACTTCCATATCTTTGTAAAAGAACCCATCGCAAACAGCGCAGGCACTTACCCCAAAGCCCATAAATTTTTCTTCTGAAGGAAGCCCAAGATATTGAGCAGACGCTCCTGTGGAAATTATTACCGTTCTCGCCTGAATTTTAGTTTCTTCATCAACTGTTAGGGTATGGAATTCACCTTTTTGTTTCGAGAAATCAACAGCAGTTACAAGTCCCCATCTAACATCAGTACCAAATCTTTCTGCTTGTTTCTTTAAATCTTCCATCATGGCATTACCGTCAACTCCGTCAGGATATCCTGGGAAATTATCAACTTCGGTGGTTGTGGTTAATTGACCTCCTGGCTGAAGGCCAACATACATAATAGGTTTCAGATCCGCTCTTGCCGCATAGATGGCAGCGGTATATCCAGCGGGGCCGGATCCGATAATAATACATTCATGTTTTTCCATAAGCATCAAAAATAGGAACTAGGAATAGACTTTAAACCAATTGTTTCACCTATTTACTAACGGCATTATGTTATATTTGCGGCCAACAATTTCGGGATGTAGCTCAGGTGGTAGAGTACACGTCTGGGGGGCGTGTGGTCGCAGGTTCAAGTCCTGTCATCCCGACAATATTATTCTTAAATTTCAAGAAATCAAGCGCTTAACAGTGCTTGATTTTTTTTGGTTCTTTTTTGCGTTAATAAAAACATTTTTAGAGCTATGGGTATAGCATATTAATAGCAAAGGATCCCATTTTTTGATCAGAATGCCCGACCTGAGGTACTACTTCTAGGCTCCATGAAAAGGGGATTTGAGATTGATCTGAAATAGATATTCCGCGCCCCAAAAAATAATGCGCTCTATCGAATCGATTCAATCCCTGAGCGTCAGCTTCTGAGGTGTGCCTTAGCCCTGAGGAGTTTGGATCATTATCATCAAATCCAACAAGGATAAAGTGTTTTTTTGAAAAAGAACGAAATAATTGTTCCTGACTTTGTGTTTGACTTCCATGAATATTTTTTATACCGTAAGGGAAATTAATAGCGGCATCTGGCAGAGTATACCAGCCTGCTGAAGCAGATACAAAATTTCTTGCATGGCTAGTTGAATCCAAGAGAGTCATTCTATGAACAAATTGGGCTCCTGCTGAAAAACCAAAAATGTCGTATTCTGATTGATTTGATTCAATTAAGGAACAGAAATTATCAAATATCGGATCTAAAAGGTTGAAGGTCCAATCAGCATAGCCATTCAGTCCAGAAGCGTTTTCTCCATCTGAAAATATGTTACACAAATGGAAGGAATTTACATTATAATGTTGAGTACTAAATTTAGGAGCGAGNAGAATAACGTTAGATGCACTTGCCTCATCTCTCAATGATAACATCAGTGATTCTGCATTCCGACTATTTCCATGGATTAAAAGCAAGACTGGTGTTTGGTCTGTCGCAGATTCAGGAATAAAATAATAACAATCTACTGGCTTGTCCTGAAAGTTGGCATAACTGTTAAAAGTGAATGATCCACTGCCATAAAGTTCTAAAGGTATCCCTTCTAAAGGATCTGGATTCCTCTCTGGAAGGCATGATGGAGCAATCAAGACATATAATACTAGAAATACTAAAATTTTTGTATTTATTGTAAAAAGTCTTGATTTCATGTTTATAATTGATCTGTAGTGAATTGAAAAATACTATATCTTAGTCATTGCAAAACTAAGGATTAGGCAAATAATGTCAGAACTTTTAATTTCATATACCATGAAAAAATTATCACAAAAACTTATTCTTATTATCTCACTTTTGATTTCCACCTCTTCATTTGCTCANTTAAGTATCCAGGGNGTAATGGATTTTTTTNATGGNACNGGAACCCCTGGNAAGGCTCTTCAATTCAAAGCAGATTCGTCAATTTCTGATTTGAGTCGTTATGCTGTGGGGGTTGCAAATAATGGTAATGGAACGGATGGTATGGAATTTTTCTTTCCTGCAATATCTGTCCAGCAAGGAGATGATATACTCATATACAGAGATTCTCTGGCCTTGGCATCATATTTTGGCTCTTGTATTTCTTCTTTTGAAGTCATACTTCCTGCAAACAATTCTATGTCACAAAATGGCGATGATGCTATTGAATTATTTAAGGATAGTGTGTTAATTGAAACTTTTGGAGATGTCAATGTTGATGGTACAGGAACATTTTGGGATTATACTGACTCATGGGCATTTAAGGATACCTCGGGAATGGTATGGCCGAATGGCTGGATATATGGAGGTCCAAACTGTACGGATAATGATACTTCGGTTTCAACCTCTAGCTGCCCATATCCTCAGTGCT
>NHBT01000022.1 GCA_002167805.1 Owenweeksia sp. TMED14
ACAAAAAAGCCCCTCAGAATCAACTGAAGGGCTTGTAGCGAGAGCGAGAATTGAACTCGCGACCTCAGGGTTATGAATCCTGCGCTCTAACCGCCTGAGCTACCTCGCCAAAATGGATTGCAAAAATAGATAGTATATGCTTTGGGGCCAACCTTTATTTTGGAATGTTGAAATATCTNNANAATCTTTTTGCAATTAGTTTTTGATGTTCAGATTATGCTATTATATTGCNGTATAATTAGATTATAANTGNACTTATATAATATTATGTCCGATCGCGTAAAAATATCACTNGAATTTCCTATTCGTAGNTCAGCNGCTATGATATACACCTTCTTGAGNACTCCGAGTGGNTTGTCTGAATGGTTTTGTGATGATGTNAATTCTAGAGGAGATACNTTTACTTTTTTTTGGAATGACTCCGAAGAGGTTGCGCANTTGGTAAGGAAAAAACAAAATCAGTTTATACAATTCAAATGGGATCATGATGATAGTAAAGAAAAATTCAGTTTTGAGTTTCGAATCCAATTTGATGAATTAACAGGCGCTGGATTGTTGGTTGTTACTGATTTTGCGGAACCAGAAGAGGAAGACGAAATGAAGCTTCTATGGGAAAGTCAGATTAAAACTTTACTTCGGACAATTGGCTCGTGAACAAAAAGTTCATTTATTTTTTCTTTATTTTTTTGGTCTTTTTTAGGAGTTGCTTTCGGTGCAATTGGCAGTATTAGATTTCATTATTTGATTCAAAATCTACGTTCNGATTTTTTAGANATTTTATTTCAGAAGATTACTTTACTCGGAGAAGAGTATGCCATAGTTCCTGTTATATTGCTCTTAGTTTTTTATTTTCCTCTTGGCAAAGGCAAAGAATATAGAAACAAAGTTATTATTTCTCTTTTTGTTGGATTGTGCCTTGGGGGCGCGCTGCCTCAATTAGGAAAATTATTATGGGATGATGCTCTTCGTCCTTGGTCAGTTTTAAGTGATTTAGAACCAATTGAAGGTTTAAAAATGAGTTATCGAAGAAGCTTTCCATCGGGACATACAACTATAACTGCTGCATGGGTAGCATTATGGGCAAGTATTGCAAACTCGAAATGGAATGTTCCAATCCTTATGTCACTTGTTGTCTTATTTGTAGCTCTTTCTCGAGTGTATTTAAATATGCATTGGCTTCATGATGTCCTCGCAGGTGGACTTCTTGGGATTTTTAGTGCATATATCGGTCTATGGGCTGGCGGCTTTAATAAAAGAACGTAATTTTACAGTATAAATTAAAAACTATGAAATTACTTGAAAACAAGGTTGCTCTAATTACTGGCGCATCAAAAGGAATAGGACGTTCGATTGCAGAGAGATTCATTGAGGAAGGCGCGAAGGTTGCTTTTACTTTTTTGTCAAGTGTTGAAAAAGGCAAATCCTTGGAGGAGGAGCTAAATTCCAATGGGGGGGAGTCTAAAGGTTTTCAGTCAGATGCTTCAAGTTCGGAGCAGGCAGAGAAATTAATAAATGATGTCGTGTCCCATTTTGGTCAAATCGATATAATCGTAAATAACGCAGGAATAACTAAGGATACNTTAATGCTGCGAATGAACGAGGAAGATTTTGACTCCGTAATCAATGTAAACCTCAAGTCTGTTTTTAATACCACAAAGCATGCACAACGTTTAATGCTAAAGCAACGAAGTGGTAGCATCATTAATATTTCTTCTATTGTGGGCTTAAAGGGAAACGCTGGTCAAGCAAATTATGCAGCCTCAAAAGCAGGTATTATAGGTTTTACAAAATCTGTAGCTTTAGAGCTAGGTTCTCGTGGAATTCGCTGCAATGCAGTGGCTCCTGGATTTATTGAGACGGAAATGACTGCTGTTCTTGATGAAAAGACAGTTCAAAGCTGGCGTGATGCTATACCGTTGAAAAGGGGAGGTAAACCCGAAGATGTAGCAAATGCATGCATATATCTTGCGAGTGACTTATCATCTTATGTGTCTGGTCAGGTCCTACAGGTAGATGGTGGGTTGCTTACATAATCAATATCTCTAGTTATTCTTAAAGAAATTTCCTCTCTGGTGAGTTAAATATTATCAAATACTGGCATCTTAATTATGTCATAAAAAAATTACTTGGATTGGCGTTAAATTATTTGGTCCGTCTCGAGAAAAGATGCAACGAATTATGAAAAGCCAAAAAGAGATATTAAAAAAGTTAGGAATTGAGAGACTTAATCAAATGCAATTGTCTTCAAATGAAGCAATTATAAATTATAACAATGTAATTATTCAGTCTCCTACGGGGACAGGAAAAACCTTGGCCTTTTTACTTCCTTTAATTAACGATATCGAAAGAGGTCTACAGCAGGTTCAATGCTTGATTATTGTTCCATCAAGGGAACTAGCTATTCAGATTGAAGGTGTTGTACGTCAAATGGGCTCAGGAATAAAATGTAATTCTGTTTACGGTGGACAATCATTTAATCAGGATAAAATTAATTTAAAACATATTCCATCGCTTGTTGTGGGTACTCCTGGGAGGGTAGCAGACCATATTAAACGGAATACTTTTTCCCTTGATTATATTAAAAGTTTTGTGATTGATGAGTTTGATAAATCCTTAGAAATAGGCTTCGAAGATGAGTTAAAATCTATTTGTAGTGCCTTATATGACGTAAAAAAGAGAATCCTCACGTCTGCAACAAAATCTATTGATATTCCTCGTTATGTGAATCTAGATAAGCCAGTTATCATAAATACTTCAGTTCAAGGGGAGGGGGAGATGAAAATGGAATTAATTGAGTCAATAAATAAGGATAAATTGGATCGTTTGGCTGAGGTTTTAAATATTCTGGGAAATGATTCAGGAATTATTTTTTGCAACTACAAGGACAGTATTCAAAGAGTTAGTAATTTCCTCTTGGATAAAGGAATATTACATGGGTGCTTTTATGGAGGGATGGAACAACAAGACCGAGAACTTTCACTAACAAAATTTAGAAATGGCTCACACAAAATAATTGTTGCGACTGATTTAGCATCTCGAGGGTTGGATTTAGATAGAATAAANTATATCATTCATTATCATCTCCCATCTAATGAAAATGAATTTATTCACAGAAACGGAAGAACTGCAAGAATGTATAAAGACGGAATAGTATATGTTTTAAAACACCATAGTGACCCATCCCCACCTTTCATTCCGTATCTCCAGCTGGCAAAATTTGAAAACAAAGAATATGAGGCTCATCAAAATTGGGTCACTTTAATGATCTCAGGAGGGAGGAAAGATAGGATTTCAAAAGGGGATGTTGCAGGTTTTCTTATTAAAAAAGGTGAGCTTAAAAATGACGAAGTCGGTTTAATTGAATTAAAACAGAAAGTTACTTTTGTTGCAATTGAAAAAAAATCCTCAACAAAAATCATAAAGAAAATTAATGGATTGAGGCTAAAAACAAAAAAAATTAGAGCAAGTCTCGTTTAATTAATCAAGTTCCTTTAGATAATTCTCTAGCTCAGGAATTTCAATGTTTCTTGCTACTATTATTCCTGTAGGATCAATTAATATATTTTGAGGAATCGCACGAATTGAATACAGTTCAGCTGCAGAATTTCCCCAACCCTTAAGGTCAGACATTTGAGGCCAAGTTAAACCATCATCGATAATTGCTTTTTTCCATCGATCGTTATCTTGGTCAAATGCTACGCCAACAATTTCAAATTTATTGGACCACCTTCGATAAATATCGACCAGATCCGGATTTTGAGCTCGACAAGGACCGCACCATGATGCCCAAAAGTCGACAAGGGTATATTTAGAAATTAAAGAACTTAGAGAAATTGCAACCCCAGATGTGTCAAATTGAGAGATGTCAGTGTAAGGTTCACCAATAGCAACCCTGTGAAGGGCATCTGAACGCTTTCTTAGGAGATTTACATCTTCTGAGTCATAATTTGTCACATTTTCTAAAACAGAATCGATAAACTCAATTTCTTCCATATAAAGATATCTGTTCGTAATAAAGGCACCCAAAGCATCATGATTCAGGGCGAAATCTTTGGTTTCTCTCTGAAGTTGAGTGTATTTTAAATCCATAATTGCTGATAGCGAATCAACGGTTTCAGAATCTCCAGCCGCAGAGGCAATAGTGTAGGTCTCTCTCAGGCCATCAGTAAAATCTTTAAATTCATCCCTTTTTGACATGTATTCATTAAGATTGTCTTGACTCTCTGTTCCTGACAACTCACCTTGAAACGGGAATATCGATGCATCACCAGTTAGTGATAGTTTGCCTTGATAACCAAATCCAGCTATTGCCTCAGGTAGGCCCGAGATACTTAAATAAAACGAGGTCGGACCTTTTGGTGAGAAAGAAAGTTTTCCCTTGCCGTCTATTAGTCGAATTGAATCAACTACAACCCATTCCGCAGAATCTCTGACATTTATCTTAGCTAGACCTTCATTTTCTGACGGTACAAAATTCTCTAGATTTATATCAATCTCTAGGGAATTATTCGCGCAAGAGGCAATTATTAATATTGCTGTTGCAATTAGTGTACTTTTCATCATTTTCATCTTGCGAAGATATTATCTTTACCGGATGTTAAAAAAATCACTTCTCTTTTTTATCCTTCTGACTACGTTTAATTTGTCTATGTATTCACAAGGAATGTGGCTACCAAACGAATTATTGGAACAAGAAACAAATATGAAGTCCAAAGGGATGACTATGTCTGCATCCGATATTTACTCAATAAATTCAGGTAGTTTAAAGGATGCTATTGTTCATTTTGGTGGCTTTTGCACTGGAGAAGTAATCTCAGATCAGGGACTAGTATTAACAAACCACCATTGCGGTTATAGCGCTATTCAGAGTCATTCATCAGTTCAAAATGATTATTTGAAAAATGGGTTT
Source organism: Owenweeksia sp. TMED14 (assembly GCA_002167805.1). Classification (GTDB taxonomy): domain Bacteria; phylum Bacteroidota; class Bacteroidia; order Flavobacteriales; family Schleiferiaceae; genus TMED14. The sequence goes on from NHBT01000022.1 coordinate 4,910, forward strand.
TGGGCCAAATCATTTTCTGAAGAAAAGCCAAATGAAGGTCTATTCGTTGATTTCATTGTTTCAATTGATGATGTTTCAGAGAGTATTCAAAATTTTATTGCAAAAGGATTGAGTCAAAATGAAGCAATTGATTCTTTTATACAAGTAAATCCAGCAATCGGGAAGGGAATGCGTTCGGAGATTAAGCCAATTTATTTTGGGAATCAATTCATACTTATTGTCTCACAGAGATACTCAGATGTTCGATTGGTTGGTGCTCCTCCAAGTCTCATTGGGAAATTTGGCGCTGATACAGATAATTGGGTTTGGCCAAGACATACTGGTGACTTTTCATTTTTTAGGATTTATGCATCTCCAGATGGAAGCCCTGCAGAGTATTCGCCAGAGAATATTCCTTTAAAAACTAAAAATCCTCTAACAATTAGCTTAGAGGGTGTTAATGAGGGGGATTTTTCTTTAATCTATGGATTTCCTGGTAGGACAAGTAATTATCTTCCTGTAAACGAGGTCTCTCAGCAAATAGATGTTTTGTTGCCGATTCGGGTTGAGTTAAGAGAAATCATTCTAGATAAATGGGATAGTGCAATGCGTATAAATCCAGTCGTAAAAATTCAATATGCATCTAAATATGCATCTGTGTCGAATGGATGGAAGAAATGGAAAGGTCAAATTGAAGGAATCGAGGCTTCTTATGGTATTGATACATTGAAAAAAAGACAAGAGAGAATGATTAATTACCACTCAGCAAACAATAAAAATGCTTTTGTGGCTGTGGATCAACTTGAGCGTTTTAATAATCAGACGGAATCTCTAGAGAATGCAAGAAAAAGTTTAATTTATTTTCAGGAAATTTTAAGAAATTGGGAGTTGTTAACCTGGAGTAGGTTAGCGAATAATATAGTAAGGCTCTCAGATGAGGGCAAGGATTTGAAAGGTGCCTTGAGAGCACTCATAGAATTTGAAAAGAATTATAATCCTGAGTTGGATCGAAGATCTTCAAGAAGTCTTGTTCAGAATTGGCTTTCGGCGGGAGAGAAGGATACGCTATTAACTGTTCCAATCGATTATATTAACGAAACAAATTCATTTTTGCAGGGTTTGTTTAGCCCCGCTCTATATAAAAGTTTACCAATTGGAATTGCTGAGTTAGACGCAAATTTTATAGCTGATTCTTGTAGAAATCATCTTGCTTTTGATTTATGGCCAGACCTTCTAAATAGATACCGCTCATTATTGATGAAAACGAACAAACTAGAAAAGGATTTTCAATCCGGTATGAAGGAGTGGATGTCACTATATCTTTCTTCGGTAGATGAAGGGGAAAATATTTTTGCGCCTGATGCAAATTCAACCATGAGGGTCTCCTATGGTTTAATTGGTGGTTTTTCGCCCCGAGATGGTGCTAATTATAATCACAACACTACAACTGAGGGTATCTTGGAAAAATATATTCCAGGTGATTATGAATTTGATTTACCACAAAATTTTAAGAAAACGCTTGAGAATAGAGAGTTTGGCAGATACGCGGATAACGATGGACAATTATCTGTCTGTTTTATCGCCGCAAATCATACTTCAGGTGGGAACTCAGGAAGTCCAGCTTTAAACTCAAAGGGACACCTGATTGGTTTAAATTTTGATCGTCTTTGGGAAGGTACAATGAGTGATTTTTACTTCACCACCCAGCGTTGCAGAAATATTATGGTTGACGTTCGCTATATAATGTGGGTAGTCGATAAATATGCAAATGCAAACAGATTAATTGAAGAGATGAGATTTGCTGATTAATAACGATATAAATAAACACTTGGACCATACTTTTGTGTCCGATAATTAAATTCACACCAAAATAAAATGAGCGTACTCGTAAATAAGGATTCAAAAGTTATAGTCCAAGGTTTTACCGGAAAAGAAGGGTCATTCCACGCGGAGCAAATGATTGCTTTTGGAACCAATGTGGTTGGTGGAGTAACTCCTGGAAAAGGAGGGCAAAATCATTTAGGTAAACCTGTATTTAATACGGTGAAGGAAGCGGTAGCTAATACACAAGCAAATGTCTCAATTCTTTTCGTTCCACCTGCTTTTGCCGCTGATTCAATTATGGAAGCTGCCGATTCCGGTATTGAAGTTATTGTATGCATTACCGAAGGTATCCCAGTAGCCGATATGATTAAAGCGAAGCCATATTCTGAAAGTCGTGGTGCAACTTTAATCGGTCCGAATTGTCCTGGAGTAATAACTGCGGGTGAGGCCAAAGTTGGGATAATGCCAGGTTTCGTCTTTAAAAAAGGAAGAATAGGAGTGGTTTCAAAGTCAGGAACTTTGACCTATGAAGCTGCTGACCAAGTGGTTAAAGCCAACATGGGAATTTCAACAGCTATCGGTATTGGGGGAGATCCAATCATTGGAACAACAACGAAAGATGCCGTGAAGCTTTTAATGAATGATAAAGAGACAGATGGAATCATAATGATTGGTGAAATTGGCGGTCAGCTTGAAGCAGAGGCTGGGCAATGGATTAAGGATAACGGGACTAAGCCAGTAGTCGGTTTTATTGCAGGAGAGACGGCACCCGCAGGTAGAACAATGGGACATGCTGGTGCTATAGTTGGAGGCGCGGAGGATACAGCTCAAGCGAAAAAGTCTATTTTAAGAAGTTGCGGAGTCCATGTTGTTGATTCTCCAGCTCAAATTGGCTCTAAAATGGCTGAAATAATTAGTTCACTAGGGTGAATTCCAGTTTTACAATTTATAATCAAACTATCTTAAATGAAGCTGAATCAGAAGCATTTAATCGAAGATCTCATTTATATGGAGATGGCTTATTTGAAACGTTAAGAGTTCATCAGGGTAAAATTTGTTTTTGGGAGAGTCACTATTTTCGATTAATGTCATCAATGCGAATTTTGCGTTTAGAGATTCCTCTAAATTGGTCTCCTGATGATCTAGAAAAAGAAATTTTATCATTTAAACCTGAGCCTCAAATTGATTATCGAGTTCGTTTTAGTGTATGGAGGGAAGGTGGTTTAGGTTATACGCCTAACACGAATTCAATTGACTGGTCCATAAATTTTTCTGAGCTTGATGATAAAGGCTATTCGAGCCCCGTTAAGAAACAGAAGTTAGCTCTGTTCCAAGAACACAAAAAATCTAAAGGTTTATTGTCAAATTTAAAATTAAGTGAAAGCATACTCTATATTTTGGCAGCAAAATTTGCATCTGAGCAACATACTGATGATGCAATTATTCTATCTCAGGACAATCATGTACTTGAGACCAGTAGAGGAAATATATTTCTTCTTAAGGGCAACGAATTGATAACGCCATCATTGGAGGACGGGGCATTAAGAGGTGTTATGAGAGAGCAAATTTTGAAATATGCTAAAGATGCTAATCTCACATCCAAAGAGGAAAAGGTAAATCCCTTTGATCTATTAAAAGCTGATGAAATATGGATAACTAATGCAATAACAGGAATTGTTTCCGTGAGTGATTATCGAAAATCCTCCTATGGATGTTTAAAGGGGGATGAGATGCAAGTTATTCTTAATTCTAAATGTGAATAACCTTAATTAATTCATTTCTATATTTTCTGGCGCGTGAGTCCATAATCTGAATGAGTCTGGGAAATGAGTCTTAAGTTTTTGATATACATTCTTTTCAAAGTATAGATCACTTGAACCCAGTTTTCTTAATACAACCCAGGATTCCTCATCAATTTCTTCATTAATTTGATCCAATGACCACCCGCTGTAACCAATGAAAAATTTAATCATTGTTGAATCAACGGTGCCATTCAACAATCCTTTTTTCATGGATTCAAAGTCTCCACACCAATAGATTTCATTTTTGATATGATGTGACTCAAATATAATATTTGGACAATTATGAATAAAAAATAAAGCATCCTTATTTACTGGACCTCCCTCGAAAACCGGCAGATCGGGCCATTCCTCTCCGAAAATATTTTTTAAAGAGAGCTTCGAAGGTTTATCTAGACACAATCCAGTTATGCCATCGCTGTTTTGATCAGTAATTAGGATAACACTTTTGCTAAATGTTTTGTCAGAGATCAAAGGGTGCGCTAATAAAACATCTCCAATTTTGACAAATGGGGTGGTGGAAGAACTCATATCCTCTAATTTAGCAAATACAATGAGTTTACAAGAGGATAGAAAAGAATATTTGAGTAGTGAATTAGGAGATAATTATCTCAGTGTTGATCCGAAAAACCTTTTTAAGGAGTGGCTTAAGGATTACAGAGCAATTGTAAAACAAGACTCAACGGCATTTGCTTTAAGTACCGTGGGGGACACTGGCAATCCTGATTCAAGAATTGTGCTTCTGAAAGAAATAAGAGACGAAGGGTTGGTTTTTTATACAAATTATGAATCAAAAAAAGGTAGAGATATCAAGTTTAACAAAAATGTTCATGCTCTATTTTTTTGGAAAGAACTTGAACGACAGGTTAGGATTAAAGGAATTGTTACTAAAATATCAAGAGAGGATAGTGAAAAGTATTTTTCCACAAGGCCTAGGGCATCGCAATTAGGTGCCATCTCTTCAAATCAATCGCAAAAAATTTCGACGAGAGAAGATTTGGATATAAAGTTTAACTCTTATTATTCACAGGGGTCGGAGAACCTCAAATGTCCAGATAATTGGGGTGGTTATTGTATTCAAATAAAACAAATCGAATTTTGGCAAGGAAGAATGAATAGGATGCATGATAGAATTATTTTTGAGAAAACAATGTCTTCACAATGGAACTCTTACAGAGTTCAACCATAAAGAATTATGAACAAGGAAATTAGATTTGCGGTTGTGGGTTGCGGCCGAATAGGGAAAAGGCATATTGAAATGATAAACGCTACCAAAGGAGCTTTATTAGTGGCGACATGTGATCTAAAAAGTAAGGTTGATTTGGGAATCATGAATGATGTCCAGCACTATGATTCTACAAAATCTCTATTTAGTCAAGTTGATAATATTGATGTGGTAGCTATAGCTACACCCAATGGTCTCCACGCTATACACGCTCTGGAGGCGATAAAATCAGGGGCTCATACAATAATCGAAAAACCAATGGCATTAAAAGTTAAAGATGCTGAGATGGTTTTACATCAGGCTTTACAAAATGGAAAATATGTTTTTGGTGTAATGCAAAACCGGTATTCTCCACCATCAAGATGGTTAAAAGAGATCGTGTCTTCAAAAAAAATGGGTTCAATCTTTATGATTCACATTGATTGTTTTTGGAACCGAGATGATCGTTACTACAAAAAAGGTGACTGGCATGGAACTAAAGAACTGGATGGAGGTACTTTATTCACTCAATTTTCCCATTTTATTGACATTTTATATTGGGTATTTGGAGATTTAAATCCAACACATGTAGAGTTACAAAATTTTAATCATAAACAATCCATTGATTTTGAGGATTCTGGAATGATTCATTTTGATTTAAATAGTGGCGGAAAGGGATCTTTAAACTATTCAACAAGTGTTTGGGACAGTAATTTAGAAAGCTCTATGACTATTATTGGCGAAAATGGATCAATAAAAATTGCTGGGCAGTATATGAACGAGGTTGTCCATTGTAATATCAAAGGTTATCAGATGCCAAAGCTCGCAGAGAGCAATCCTCCAAATAACTATGGGTATTACAAAGGTTCTGCAGCTAATCATATCTATATATATGAAAATGTAATGTCTGTTTTAGCAGGTAAATCAAAAATTACTACCAATGCCCTCGAGGGTCTTAAGGTTGTAGATATTATTGAAAGAATTTACAAAAAGGCCAGGGTGGCTAAATAAATAGACAAAATTCAATCGTCTAAGTAGGTTAAAGTCAAAAAAAAAGTCGCTTCAATGAAGCGACTTTTGTTTAGGTGATTTAACTAATTAAAGCTTTCCACTGAGTTCAGCACCTGCCTTAAATTTAGCTACATTTTTTGCAGCAATCTGGATAGTTGCTCCAGTTTGAGGGTTACGTCCCTCACGTGCATTTCTTCTTGAAACGCTAAAAGTACCGAATCCTACTAGAGAAACTTTATCTCCTCCAGAAAGAGCTTTACCTACAGAATTAGTGAAAGAGTCTAAAGCAGACTTCGCTTGAGATTTTGAGATGCCAGCGTCAGAAGCTATAGCATCGATTAGTTGTGCCTTGTTCATTGTTAAATGATTTAAGATTAATTGTTTTGGTCTTTAACAAATATACACGAATACGCAACGTACACAAGGGTTTACAAAATTTTCTTACCAAATATTGAAAAACAACCCCTTTCTCTGTAGCCTTTGAGGAAATTAGAAGTGTCCATTCGACGCTTTCCGGGCCATTGAATTGTATGAATTTCAACTGCAAACGACCCTTGCTCAAGGAAAAGCCCATAATCTTCAATCTTTACTTGAACATTATTGCTATAACTTATTGTTTTTAAATTATTTATAATTTTAGAATTATACAATTTAATTCTTCCATTTTGACCATTTAACATGGGGATACTAGCTCCGGGAGATATATCGCATGCGCGAATTCGATTGTGAATATCTTCGATATTCGAAAGCAATTCTAAATGACCAAATTCTGAATAAATTTTTGGAGCTTTTTTAACAATTTTTGCTAATTTTTGATTTTTTGGTTTCGTTTTTTCGCCTAAAATGGAATAAATAGTCTCTATTGCCAGCTCTGAGCCAACTTGTTTCAATCTTCCATAAAGAGAAGATAANGTTTCATTAGGACCAATTTGNANAGATTTTTGAAGCAGTATTTCACCAGAATCGATAACATTATTAATGAGAAATGAGGTGACTCCCGTTTTAGTTTCACCATTAGCAATTGACCAATGTATAGGAGCTGCACCCCTATAATCAGGCAGCAATGAAGCGTGGATATTAAAACAGCCTAATTTAGGAACAGACCAAACGGTTTCTGGTAGTTTTTTAAAGGCGACAACGACAAAAATATCAGCTTCCCAATTACTCAATGCTTCAAGAAATTTGGNATCCCTCAAATCCTCNGGTTGAAGCAGGGGCAAGTTGTTTTTCCTAGCAAATTCCGTTACATCTGACTCCTTGATTTTCAGACCTCTTCCTGATTTTTTATCTGGAGAACTCACCACCCCTCTAATATCAATTTGACTCTCTTTTCTAAGATTAATTAATGTTTCAAGGGCGAATTCCGGAGTTCCAAAAAAAACTATCGATGTTTTCATTATTAGGCTGATTTAACTCTTTATTAGGCTGATTTAACTCTTTGAGCAGTTTGAGCAATTTAAACAACTATTCCCGTTACCGTTTTCGCCAAAATAACTTAAAATATCTTCAAAAAGACAATTTTTCGAGGATATTANATTTAGTATCGCNTCCGCTTTTGTTTTTTTGGATTGAATTTGTAAGTCAATAATTGATCTGTTAACTGATAAATGTCCCTCTGGTTCCCTTGGGTATTTCCATTCCAATACCATTTGTGAATCGAGATCAGCCCAATCTATAATTCCATTCTCAGAGAGTTTATTTAGTGAAAGGTATACCTCAGAGAGAGGCCTTTTAGTCCAATTAGATATAGATTTAATTGAAAAATTTACCCACCTTCCATTTGACATAGGTAGGTTTCTAGCCAATGAATATGCTACATCAGAATAATTATCTAGATTATTTAATTTCTCAACGAGTTCAGTTCCTGAGAAATTTATTATTACCTGAGATTTAGACTTATAATCGTCATGCAGGATAAACACCCCTTCATTGACCAATTTTACTAAGATTTCTTTAAATCTAGATTTTATCACTCCCAGTTTTTGAGATAGTTCCTGAATATTTATTTTCTGTCTAAAACCTTTACCATCGCCAACAGCAATTTGGCCAACGCTGGCGATTTTATGATAGGCGTCATGAAGGGCGTTCCAGGATATTTCATTTTTGACTAATCTACTTTTGAATGATTTAATATCCTTATTCTCAACAATTAGATAAGAGTGGCTTATTTTANGATCTCTTCCTGCTCTACCAATTTCTTGGTAAAGTGATTCTATACTTTGAGGTATATCGATATGAATGACTTGCCTTACATTGGATTGGTCAACACCCATACCAAAGGCATTAGTTGCAACCATACAATTAATTTTGCCATTAGCCCATTCCTCTTGATTTTTTTGCCTTACTTCCATGCTTAGCCCTGCATGGTAGGGTAGGGCATTGATACCGGACTTTTTGAGGTTTTTCAACCATATTGATGTCTGACTTCGGGTTCTACAATAGATTATCTGCTTTCCATTTTCTGGGCTGATTAGTTTTTTCAACTCAGATTCTTTGGAGCTAACTGTAAATATGTTTACCGATAGATTCGGACGGAAAAAACTTCCTTTAATGATTCTAGCGTTCTCCATTGACAATATTTCTTTAATGTCGTCAACAACGGCATTTGTAACAGAAGCAGATAGTGCGATACAGGGAACATCCATTAAAATCTTTCGAATTTTAGACAGTTTTACATAGCTGGGCCTAAAGTCGTGACCCCATTGACTAACGCAATGTGCCTCATCAATTGCTAATATGGATATTGGTAAATATTTTATCCTTTCTAGAAATCTGGCACTTAAAACCCTTTCTGGAGAGATATAGACAAAATAATAGTCACCATTTATTATTTTATCTAACTGGGTATTCCAATACTTAGAATCATAATCACCCGCCAGAGCAATTGATGGAATGCCAAGATTATTGAGTTTTTTGACCTGGTCGCTTATAAGGGAAATCAACGGAGATATTACTAATGTTGTTCCTCCGGATAATATTCCTGGTATTTGAAAGCATATAGACTTACCACCGCTTGTCGGCAGAAAAGCCATGGTGTCATTAGAACTAATAATGCTATTTATAACATTTTCTTGATGCTCAAGGAACGAATCATAACCCCAAATTTTCTTCAGGACCTTCTTGGCATCACTTATCTTCATCAATAATATCAATAATGAATTTGGCTCTATCCTCTATTGAGCATCGGGGCACTTCAATCATTTGATATCCAAGATCGGTATATGCTTTCATGACTGAATCATGAACAAGTTGGCAAGTGCTAAATGGCTCCCATCTTCCATCATCTTGAGTATAAATATCCTTCCAGGGTGGGAAAATAAATACTTTTTTATGGTAAGGGTATACTTTAGGATCCATGGATTCATTTATTTCCTTGTTTCCAGCATTAATGTATGCTAATACATCAATTACTGAACGATCATAAAAAATTGCANCAGTTAANTNNTTGGCTTCATTATATTGCTTGACTCTCAATTTCCAAATTGCCTTGGAAAATGAAATGAGGTTTCTCCATGGGTCAGACCCCCCAGAACCATAACCCGTTTTATCCCAATATTCGCGAGACACTTCAGGCATTATGGAATATCCGAGATTAGCAAGCTCATTTACTGTCGAGCTTTTGCCAGTTCCAGGTGCTCCTGTAAGAACTATTCTTCGGAAGTCATTCATATATTCGTTGCTTAAATATGCCTTTATGAAAAAATCTGGATTTAAGAAACTCCTCGAAGAGAACTACAGTTGGCCTTGTCTTTACATGTTTAAGTTCATTTGTCCAGCCAAAAATGAGAATATAGCGCATCTAGAGAGTCTTTTTAATTCTGAATCATCTGAAGTCATTATTAGACAGTCTTCCAAAGGTAATTTCGTCAGCGTCACTGCAAAAGAAATAATGCTTTCCCCAGAGAANGTCTTAAATCGCTACAANGAAGTTGAGCAAATCCCCGGATTACTTTCCTTGTAAATCCTCTTCTTTAGTTTCTNTTTTTGATTCTTTATTCCTTGAAATTTTTAATGTTAGTTTATCCGCATCTTTTTTTGCATCAAATTTTACTAAATCTCCTTCACTTGCTTTACCNGCAACGATCTCTTCAGCCAAGGGNTCCTCTACAAATTTTTGAATNGCNCGNGTAAGAGGTCTTGCTCCAAATTTTGGATCATANCCCTTNGAGCCNATNAACTCAATAGCCTTTTCAGTAATCTTTACTTCAAAACCTATTGTTGACATTCTTTTAATGAGAATTTCAGCTTCAATTTTNACAATCTTGTCGATATCNTCTTTAGAAAGGTTATTGAATATTACAACATCATCAATTCGATTCAAAAATTCAGGNGCAAAAGCTTTATTCAGAGCATTTTCCAAAACNCCTTTACTAATTTCATCTTTCTTTTCATTAGAGGTNTTNGTNCCAAAGCCTACTCCNGTTCCAAAATCNTTGAGCCTTCTAGAGCCAACATTTGATGTCATAATGATNAAGGTATTTCGAAAATCGACTTTGCGNCCAAGACTATCTGTCATATGTCCATCATCTAGGGCTTGCAATAATAGGTTGAAGACATCTGGGTGTGCTTTTTCTACTTCATCGAGCAGAATTACTGAATATGGCTTTCTGCGGACTTTTTCAGTCAATTGCCCACCTTCTTCATATCCAACATAGCCAGGAGGGGCGCCAACAAGTCTTGAAATTGCAAATTTTTCCATGTATTCGCTCATGTCCATTCTTATCAAGGCATCCTCAGAATCAAATAATTGAATCGCTATTTCTTTGGCTAACTGGGTTTTTCCGACACCTGTAGAGCCGAGGAAAATAAAGGAGCCAATAGGCTTATTTGGGTCTTTTAGACCCGCTCTATTTCTTTGAATTGCCCTCACCACTTTTCTTACAGCTTTATCTTGCCCGATTATTTTAGACTTGATATCTGATTCCATGGTTCCGAGCTTATCAAGCTCTTTTTGAGCAACTTTTTGAACCGGTATACCTGTCATCATTGATACAACTTCAGAAATATGTTCTTCGGTAACGGATTGTCTGTTTTCCCNNAGCGTCTCATCCCATTTTGCCTGAGCATCAAGNAGCNTAGTCTCTANCGATTTCTCATCATCTCTTAGCTTGGCAGCCTCTTCATATCGTTGCTTCTTTACGACTTCAATCTTTTTTTCTCTTATTAATTCCAGCTCATTTTCTAGGTCTGTGACTTCATTNGGAGCATGAATACCGGTTATGTGCACACGACTACCTGCTTCGTCTAATGCATCAATAGCTTTGTCAGGTAAATGTCTGTCAGACACATATCGAATTGTCAAATTCACACAAGCCTCAAGAGCCTCTTTCGAATATGTGACATTATGATGATCTTCATAATGACTCTTTAAGTTTTGAAGAATTTCAAGAGTTTCACTTGCAGAAGGGGGGTCAACTATCACTTTTTGAAACCTTCTCTCTAAAGCCCCATCTTTTTCAATGTATTGTCTATACTCATCTAAAGTAGTAGCTCCGATGCATTGAATTTCACCACGAGCGAGTGCCGGCTTGAACATATTGCTGGCATCAAGTGAGCCTGTAGCTCCGCCTGCGCCGACTAAAGTGTGCAGCTCATCGATAAATAAAATTATTTCATCGTTCTTTTCTAACTCATTCATGAGAGCTTTCATTCGCTCTTCAAACTGACCACGATACTTTGTGCCCGCCACTAGGGAAGCCAGATCAAGAGTAACAACTCTTTTATCAAATAAAACCCGGCTCACTTTCTTCTTTACAATTCTTAGTGCTAATCCTTCTGCGATTGCAGATTTACCGACTCCGGGTTCTCCAATTAGCAATGGATTATTCTTCTTTCTTCTTGAGAGAACTTGGCTGACTCGCTCAATTTCTTTTTCTCTTCCCACAACCGGGTCAAGTTTGCCTTCTGCGGCTAATTTTGTTAAATCTCTTCCAAAATTATCTAAAACTGGACTTTTTGACTTTGGATTTGCTGAAGGCTTTGTCTTATTTGGCCTATCTCGATTTCCTGGGTTTTCTTGATCCTGAAGATCATCATCGTAGTTTGAGGATGAGAAACTTGTCAACTCACCAGGTGAGTCATCCATGAAGCGCTTTTGATATTCGGCTTTGACCGACGAATAATCAATGCCTAGATTCCTAAAAACCCCGGTAACCGGGTCGTTATCATTTCTTAAAACGCAAAGTAACAGGTGGGCTGTTCTTATTGTTGGGCTGGAATAAAGTTTGGCCTCCAAGAAGGTTGTTTTTAGAGCTTTTTCGGCCTGTCTTGTTAATGGAATATTTCTTTTGGGATTTGTGTCCTTATCTCCAACCTCATTTAGGTTTTCAATCTTTTCCCTCAATGTTAATAAATCAACCCCGAGGGACTCTATAATTTCTATCGCAGAACCTTCTGCTTCTCTTAATATTCCGAGAATCAGATGCTCTGAACCAATGCTATCGTGACAGAGTCTGAGAGCCTCTTCTTTACTGTAGCCTATTACGTCTTTAACGCGGGGTGAGAAATTTTCATCCATACCTGAAAAGTAACGAATACAATGCCAATTAATGCATGAGTGTTAAAAAGAACATTTATAAACACCAAAATGTGTATAAAAACCTCTTTTAAACTCAATAATAATAGGTATTCCAGAAGATTGATGGCTTAAATTTGATAGATTAATTTTAATATGACAAAATGGCGGACGGAGAGCGTATTATTCCAATAAATATTGAAGACGAGATGAAAAGCTCGTACATCGATTATTCCATGTCGGTTATAGTCTCAAGGGCTCTGCCAGATGTTAGAGATGGATTGAAGCCTGTTCATAGAAGGGTTCTTTTTGGAATGCATGATATGGGCAATGTCTCAACCAGAGCTTATAAGAAGTCCGCAAGAATTGTTGGAGATGTGCTAGGAAAGCTCCATCCTCACGGGGATAGCTCGGTTTACGATACAATGGTAAGAATGGCCCAGGATTGGTCACTCCGTTACACTCTGATTGATGGTCAAGGAAATTTCGGCTCTATCGACGGTGACTCTCCAGCAGCGATGCGGTATACGGAAGTTCGAATGAAAAAGATTGCGGAAGAAATGGTTCGCGATATAGATAAGGAGACCGTCGATTATCAGTTAAATTTCGACGATACGATCCAAGAACCTACAGTTTTACCTACTAGAATACCGAATCTATTGGTTAATGGCGCTTCTGGAATTGCTGTTGGCATGGCAACCAATATGCCACCTCACAACCTTACTGAGTCTATAAATGCAACAATTGCTTACATAGAGGACAATAATATTGATATTGATAGTTTAATGACACATATTAAGGCTCCAGACTTTCCAACAGGCGGAGTTATTTATGGNTACGATGGAGTTAGGGATGCNTTTCATNCNGGNNGAGGNCGNGTGGTNATGAGAGCTAAAGCCACGATTGAAGAAGTAAATGGNCGGGATTGCATNATNGTTAACGAGATACCTTANCAGGTNAANAAGTCTGAGATGATCAGNAAAACTGCNGANTTGGTCAATGACAAGAAATTNGAGGGNATNTCTGATATTCGAGATGAGTCCGATAGNAATGGAATGCGAATCGTCTATGTTTTAAANAGAGATGCTGTTCCGAATATNGTTTTGAATAAGCTCTTNAAGTANACTCAGNTGCAATCNAGCTTTAGTGTNAATAATATNGCTTTAGTAAATGGANGNCCTGAGATGTTGAATCTTAAGGATATGATNCATCATTTTGTTNATCATCGCCATGANGTNGTNNTTCGNAGAACCAAATATGANCTNNGTCAAGCNGAAAAGAGAGCTCATGTTCTGGAGGGTTTATTAATTGCAATTGATAACCTAGATGCTGTGATTAAGTTAATTAGAGCATCTAAGACAGTAGACGATGCAAAAGATGGGTTGGTCAAAAATTTTAAATTATCAGAATCTCAAGCTAAAGCAATACTTGAACTAAGGCTTCAGAAACTAACTGGTCTTGAGAGGGATAAAATTAAATCTGAGTTCGCTGAACTAATGGAAAAAATCGCTTATCTCAAAAGAATATTAAGTGAAGAGGATTTAAGAATGTCAATAATCAAGGAAGAACTTGTCGAGATTAGAGAAAAGTACGGGGATGAAAGACGTTCTGAGATCGAATACGCAGGTGGAGATATGAGAATTGAGGATATGATTGCTGACGAGGATGTCGTAATTACAATTTCTCACTTAGGTTACGTAAAAAGAACACCTCTTACAGAATATAGAACTCAGGCCCGGGGCGGAGTAGGGAGTAGGGGAGCGACAACGAGAGATGCGGACTTTATTGAACATGTCTTCGTTGCTTCTAACCACAATTATTTGCTCTTATTTACAGAGTTAGGAAGATGTTTTTGGCTACGTGTGTTTGAGATACCAGAAGGTGCGCGGACAAGTAAAGGAAAGGCAATTGTTAATTTGATTAATATACCATCTGATGATAAGGTCCGAGCTTTTGTGAATACGAAGGACATAAAAGACGGAGAATACGTGAATAATCATTACATCGTCCTTTGCACAACGAAAGGAGTGATAAAGAAAACAACTCTAGAGGCATATAGTCGCCCAAGATCAAATGGTATTAACGCTATTACTGTGAGGGAGGGAGATACTCTCTTAGAAGCTCGTCTAACAAACGGAAATCATGAAATCTTAATGGCTATCCGAAGTGGAAAGGCCATTAGGTTCCCGGAAGAAAAGGTGAGACCCATGGGTAGAAACGCATCTGGAGTCAGGGCAATGAGATTAGATACCGATAACGATATTGTCGTTGGGATGGTTTGCGCTGAAAATGATCAGGAAACAATACTTGTTGTTAGTGAAAACGGATATGGGAAACGAACACTTGTAGAAGATTATCGCGTAACGAATCGCGGAGGAAAAGGAGTTAAGACGATCAATGTTACTGAAAAGACAGGACCTTTGGTTGCTATGAAAATTGTTACTGATGACGATGATCTTATGATAACCACTAAAAATGGTATCATGATAAGGATGGACATGAACTCTTTAAGAGTAATGGGTAGAGCCACCCAGGGAGTGCGTGTGATAAATCTTAAATCGGGAGTTATTATTGCTTCTGTAGCTAAAGTCCCTCATTCAGAAGAGGAAGAGGAGGCAGTAATTGTAGATTCTGAGCCTCAAGACGGATCTGGTGATGAGATTTCGGATACTACCAATTTGGAAGATTAAATTTTAAGAATCTTTTAATCGACTTTGCTCGTAGAGCATTTTATCTGAAAAATCAATTACAGCTTAAGGGTTTAAGAAGTTATTTTATTCTAAATCACAGATTATATTTGCATGACTAAAAAGATGTAAAAATGAAAAAAATAGCGTTTCTTGGAATTCTTTGTCTATCCCTATCATCTGCTGCACAAGCCCCAAGTGTCTCAAGTGCGAAAATCGCCTTTGATCGAGGTGACCTAGTTGAAGCGAAAAAATATATTGATGAGGCATCAGCAAAAATTTCTGGATTATCTGAGCAGGAACTTAATGAGGGGCGTATACCTAAGCTTCTCCCTAAGTTCTATTTGTATCGAGGTAATATTTATATGGCCCTTTATACCTCGCCGGAAAATACAAAAAATGAGTATCTGGATGTCGTGAAAGAATCATACAATAAATGCATTGAGGTAGAAAAAAAGACGGGCAAGAAAAGATATTCTAAAGACGCTATTACGCGTCTACCTGGATTGGGGTCTGATTATGTAAAACTTGCTGAAAACTTAAATTTTAATGAAGGCGATAAAGCTGGCGCCATAAAGGCTTATGAATCTGCTTTTTCTATCCGTGAGTATGTTGGAGTCCTGGATACTATGACTTTATCTTATATCGGCTTTCTCTCTCAGGATAACAAAGACTTTAAAAAGGCTAGAGAGATATATGAAAAATTGATTCAGTTAGATTATAAGAACATTACTTGGAGCGGTATTTTAGTAGAGGATGGGAAAAGGTATCCGTTTCCTGACAAAAACACGCTTGACTCTTATGTTTCTTCAGAGAGAGCTACGGATCCCAAAAGGTCAGAAAGCACTCAGCATGAGATTTATATTCAGTTGTTATGGGTATTAAGGGAATTAGAGGAAATAGAAGAGTATGACAGGATGTTAATTGTTGCGCGCAACACCTTCCCAAAAAATGACGACTTATTAAAAATGCAGCTTCAAGCTTATCTAGACAAGGAGGATTACGATGGCGCTTTATCAAACTTAGAAGAGGCTCTAACTACAGACCCAACAAATGCACTTTATCTATATAATGCNGGTTTTATTTATCATCAAAAGAAGAAAGATAATTNTAAGGGTAGAGAGTATTACACGAGAGCAATGGAGGCAGATGACAAGTATTTGGACGCNATATATATGCTAGGTTTAATGCATATTGACCAGTCTAATGTTGTGGTTGAAAAAATAAACAAGCTCGGCAGAAGCGNAAAAACAAAATATAATAAATACACGAAAGAAAAGAATGATGAACTTGCCAAAGCATTAACTTTTTTTGAAAAAGCATACGGTATAAACTCAAAAGATGAGGCAACCTTAGAAGCATTGAAAGAGGTGTATTACAAGCTTGGAAAATATGATGATGCAAAAAGAATCATGTCAGAACTTTCTGAATTATGAGAAATAACAAATAAAACTTTAGAAGACGCGATCAATTTCTTGTTCGCGTTTTTTTTAGAATGAATTACGACGAGGCATTTAAACATTTGAACAAAGATCTAGTAATGAATTACCTGATCCAGAAGATGGGTTCAGAAATTGACCTGTATGATCGTTACAACGAAAATTTAGCCAGAGCTCTTGCGGATTTAATCATTGAGCAGCAGATTAGCTTTAAAGCCGCAATTACTATCAAAAATAGATTTTCAGACCTAACCTCAAATCTCTCTAATAAGGAAATTTTAAATCTTGACAATCATGTAATTCAATCAATCGGGATTTCTTTTAGAAAGGTTGAATATATAAAGAATATATTTTACTATTTCTTACATTCCAATTTTGATTTTAAATCAGCCACAGACCAAGAGATTGAAACGGAGTTAAGAAATATAAAAGGAGTAGGTGTGTGGACAGTAGAAATGTTCATGATATTTATATTATTTCGAATGGATATATTTTCTAAGGGGGATATAGCCCTAATAAATAGCATTAAAATAAATTACAGAATCGATAGTTTAGGCGGCGAAAAGTTAGAGGAAATAATTAACAAATGGTCACCTTTCAAAACCATAGCATCTCTTTTGTTATGGAAATCTATCGAAACCAAGGAATTTTACGGAAACACACTTCAAGGTTGAGGATTATTTATTTCTATAATGGTAATCAAAGGGGTGTGCTTAATTTGTTGAAGTTGACGAATTTTATAGACGATAGGTGTTATGTTAAATTAATTAGTTAACATAATATATATTATAGGAAAACAATAATTTTAATTCGGTTGTAAGTGGGTCTTCATGTCGGTATAACGTGAATCCGGCCTCCTTGGGCAATAATTACAGTCAAAAACTTCAAGGGTTAAGTAGCCATAATCATCTCTAACGTACCCGTGCAATAAGTACAAACCGTTTCGTCGGATTATATTATTTCGCATGGAATTTGGAAAATGTACGGTATTAAAAATTTCACCACTAATCTCTAGGAATGTCCCAAATTGCATAAATTCCCCTTTTTCCGTCTCATTGCGCTTTACCGTAATAACATATCCGATGGTTCTTATTGTGTTATCTACATATGCACCCCAAGTCTTTACAGGAGTGGATTTTTTCCCTTGCCAGCCAGTAAATAATCTAAAAGGATGACTTAAACTAAACCCAAATAACTCTTCCTGATCGTACAAATCATCTAGTTCATTATTTTCTAGCTTAGGTAAGATTAAACTTTTTGGGGAGTTTTTAAAAATAAGTAAAGTTGATTCATCTTCTTTATTATATCTTATTTGATGGTAAGCATCCCATAGAATATCACGTTTTGGTCTTTTTGTAAATCTGAACGCTCCAGATTTAATCAACAGCAATAAAGAATCTAGTGTGAGTTTTTTAGTCTTCTTTTTTAAACGATTGATAAAATTATTTAAAGAGCTGTAGGCCCCATTTTTCTTACGTTCAACTTCAATTTCTCTGCATAGCTCAACATCAATTCCAGATATCCGCTCTGTACCTATAATGATTCTATTTTTAGATCTTATAACGGTTGTCAATTCCCCCTCATTTACACATGGGGGTTCAATTTTAGCACCACATTGCTTAGCTTCATGGAAATAAAATTCAGCTTTATAGAAGCCGCCACCATTATTAATTGTAGCCACCATATACTCAATTGGAAAATGAGCTTTTAAATATAGACTTTGGAGGCTCTCTAAGGCGTAAGATGCTGAGTGTCCCTTAGCAAAAGCATACCCCGCAAAACTCTCAATTTGTCGCCATACTTCTTTATAATCTGATGCTAAATACCCCTTTCGTTTACAGTTTATTAAAAACTGCTTTTTTAAAGTAATAAACTCCTCCTTTGACCTGTATTTTCCAGACATCCCTCTTCGTAATATATCTGCTTCTGAAAGTGTCAAGTCTGCATATTTATGAGCTACTTTAATCACATCTTCTTGGTAAACCATAATTCCATATGTTTCAGGCATTATAGCAGTTAATATTGGGTTTGCATTTTTCCTTAACTTAGGAATTCGATGCCTTTCTATGTATTCGCGCATCATTCCAGACTTAGCAACTCCAGGCCTGATAATAGAACTTGCTGCAACCAGTTCTAGGTAATTCGATGTTTTTAACTTTTTCATTAACATTCTCATCGCAGGTGATTCAATATAGAAACATCCTAACGTTTCCCCTTTCTGTAATAACGAGATGCTTGATGGGTCAGATTTAATTTTTTGTGTATTATGTATATCGATCAACTTTGACTTTTTAGGATGATTTTTTTTAATAATATCAATACATTCTGATATTTTACTCACTCCCCGCTGTCCAAGTATGTCAAATTTATGTATACCTAATTTTTCTGCTGTATACATATCAAAATTTGCTGTAGGAAATCCTTTTGGAGGTACAAATGTGCTTGAAAATGCATGAATAGGTTCATTAGTGATAATAATACCCCCAGAGTGTATGCTCATCTGATTTGGAAGTCCCTTAATCCTGTTGGCGTAATTAATTACGCATTTGGCAATATTATCTTCATTGTTAGCTATTTCTTTATTTATAAGATCGTCGATTTCGAGCTTAGGTAATCCAAATACCTTACCTATTTCTCGAATGGCAGACCTGTCCTGAAAGGTGTTGCAGGCTCCTAATAATGATGTGTTTGAGAATCTATTAAAGATGTATTCAGTAACACGAGGCCGATCCCTCCAGGAAAAATCTATATCAAAGTCTGGGGGTGATTGTCTGTGTAGATTTATAAATCTCTCAAAATAAAGATCTAAATCAACAGGATCTACATTGGTTATGTTTAACAAATAAGCTACTATGCTATTTGCTCCACTTCCACGGCCTACATAAAAAAAATTTTCTTTTTGAGCGTAACGTGTTATGTCCCAATTGATTAAAAAGTATGATAAAAAAGATTTCTCTGTAATAAGCTCCAGTTCTTTCTTTAGTCGGTCTTTAATATTTTGATTTACATATTGGTATCTTTTAGGTAATGCGTCATAACATAGTTGCTTAAGTAGAGCTCTGTCTTTATCCACCTTTCCAGTGTATGTTTTTTGATTTTTGCTTTCGGGTCCTCTATTTAAGAATTGATCCCAAGGCGGCAATGATTTAATAAAAGATTGACTGTATGACCAAAGAGTTTGTGAGAATTGTAATTCAATTACACTTTTATCTTTCCAGATGTGGTCATGAGCCAGACAATCAAGTTTATTCAAATTGCTTAGCACAGTATTATTGTCGATTGATCGTAACAATTTATGAGTGTTGTAGTCTCTCATATTCTCAAAAGCTAATGTTTCCCAAGCGATACAGCGATTGAATTGCTTATGGTTAGTAGCTTTTATTTGTTCACTCGCCTCAACTCCAATCCATTCATTTGAATAAAGTTTCCTTTCGGGCGCTTGTTTAAGGGGGTAAACTACTCGAATATCCTTTAGGTTTAAGTGTGTTAAATCCCTTTGGTCTTTACTTAGCCATTCATTCAGGTTTTGAAAGCCTATCGGCGATTCTGGAATTAATAAAGCCTTGCGTACAGCTCCATCTCTTAAATCGACAGCTGGCTGTATTGGGATATTAGCCATTTGTAAAGCTGGAAGTATTCCTGCTGTGCTATTGATTTCTGCTAAAATAAGTGGTATACATCCATGTTTTTCAGCTAGCCTTATTATTTGTTCTGTGCTCAGTACTCCAAAGCGGAAACTATACGCACTATGCGTAATGAACATTTTTATTTTTTATCTTTCTTTTTTATTAATTCTATTATTTAATTTAATTGATTTAAATTGCTGATTTACAGCAAAATAAGTTTCAATATAGAAAAAACCTATATTGGCTTCACCAGGCCCCCATTGAATGTTTATTTTTTTCTATTAGCTAATAATGGCGGACAGTCCCCATCAAAGGGATTTTCTCTACCTATGGTGTGCGAATCGAGGCCGCTAGCCCTAACCACACACCTATCACCATAGGTGTTTCTAATTTTATCCATAGCATCACAAAGCTTTTCATCTTTACTACATGAATCAAATAAATAATACTGCCTCCCTCCTTCAATTAAACCACTGAGACTCACCCCTATCAATCTAATCCTCATCCTTCTGCTCAAAATTTGATTAAGCAACTCTTTCCCTTTCTTTATAAGGATTGAATCAGAATGAGTGTAGTGAATACTGGCTTGTTTGTTTTGAGTATGAAAATCAGCATACCGGATCTTAACACTAATACAGCTAGCCAGCTTACCGCCCCTCCTAAGCTGAAAGGCTAAATTTTCAATCATAGCCATTAAAATACCAGTCACTTTATTTAAATCCATGGTGTCTTGACCAAACGTTCTTTCTGTAGATATAGATTTTCGTTCAGTTGTTTCACAAACAGGAGTTTGATCAATGCCACGAGCTTTTTCCCAAATTACCTGACCATTTTTACCGAAAACAGTCAAAAGAGCGCTCATTGGCATTTTCTGGAGTGTTCCAATAGTCTGAATACCCAACCCTCTGAGCGCTTGATATGTCTTTGGACCTACCATAGGTATTTTTCGAACAGATAATGGTGACAAAAAATATCGCTCAAAGCCAGATTTAACGAAAATTTCATTATTAGGCTTAGCTTCGCCTGTAGCAACTTTAGATACTGTTTTGTTTACAGATAGACCAAAAGATATAGGGAGACCAGACTCTTTAATAATTTTTTGTCGTAAGTCTGAAGCCACCTTGAGTGATCCAAAAAATTTATCCATTCCGGTTAAGTCAGCATAGAATTCATCTATTGATGTCTTTTCTACAACGGGCAAATTCTCTTTGGCAATTTCTGTAACAATTTTAGATTGTTTAGAATAAGCTAAAGAGTTCCCTTTAATAACGACAGCCTCAGGACAAAGCCTTCTTGCTGTTTTCATTGACATCGCAGAGGCTATCCCATATGATCGAGCCTCATAGCTGCAAGCTGCGACAACTCCCCTTTCTGAAGTTCCTCCAATAATAACAGGAATACCATTAAGTCGGCTATCTTGAAGTCTCTCTACAGAAACAAAAAAACTATCTAAGTCCATGTGTAAAATAGATTTGATCATTTTTGGACCTAAAAATCTTTATTAAGCTACATTTTTCTCTAGCGCAGAACGAAGTGATCTAACCTCTCTTTGAAGAACCTCTAATTGATTTATAATATTATCGCTTGAGTTCTGCTTGGAGAGATCAAATTGTATATTACCTTCTACCTTCCAAACTTCAAGAATATCTTCTACACTAACCCTATATGGTTTATAGATCGAATTATCTGAAATAAGTTCGATCTCACCAGTCTCTATTATGTGGTTTTTTGCTCTTTTAAAGACAATGCCATCTTCCTGAGTTAAGAATATATATAACTCTCCCGTTTGAATTTTCGACCAGTCTTGAAGATAGCTAGATATCAAGTATGACCCTGGCAAAAAAGGCAACATGCTATCTCCTTGTATTTGAAATACACGCCTAGTTTCTTCAGATGAAATTTCAGGCATTGGAAGTGAAAACTGAGGTAAAGCCTCAACAAAATCAATATCCCCATAGCCACCCAAATAACCTGCTGCCGCTTTTACAGGAACAAGAGATACTTTTTCTTTATTTGTTTCTGAATCAATAGGAACCGCTAAGACACGTAACTTATTTCCAGCCAATCGATTATTGTCTTTTAAAATCAATTTAGATCCCCCTACTTTTCCAGAAATCATATCATCAATACTTAAATTAAATAATTTAGAAAATGCTAATAAGGATTCTATTTTAGGCTCAGCACGCCCCTCTTCATAAGCTCCAATTAAAGATCTTTTTAGCCCAACACGCTTTGCAAGCTGCTCCTGAGTCCAGCCGTTTAGCTTTCTCATAGATTTAAGTGTCTGATCTAATTTCATACGATTTACTATTTAAATTAGATTACTAAAATAATTAGTAATTTTTAAATATCCAAAACAAAAAGCGAATAGATATATTCTTTTTTAAGGATTTCCAAAAGAATGATTAACAATGGAATGACCAGCAAGCCAAGCAGAGGTCCAAGCAGACTGAAAATTAAAGCCGCCGGTTAGTGCATCAATATCCATAACTTCACCAGCGAAATAAAGGCCTGGAACTAGCTTACTCTCGAAAGTTCTAAAATCAATTTCATTCAACGCAACGCCACCAGAGGTGACAAACTCTTCTTTGTTTGTGCTTTTTCCCGTGACTTGAAACTCTGACTCTGATAATATATCACAAAAGCGCCTAATTGAAGGTTTGCTCAAATCAGACCAATTTGCAGAACTTGGTACTTTTGCAAAAAGACACAACGCTTTCCATATTCGTAAAGGAATATTAAACATAGAGTTAGAAATTATTCGTTTACGTTGAAAATCAAAATCCTTTCGAAAACCATTAAGCAATTCAAATAAATCATCATAATCCATGTTGGGGGCCCAGTTAATAAATACAGAAAAACAGTGACCAACTTCATTCATCCATCGAGCACCAAAGGAAGATAGTTTAAGAACACTAGGCCCACTCAGACCCCAATGAGTTATCAATAAAGGACCTTCGGTCTCAAAACCACCAATCGGAACAGTAATTCTAACGTGAGGAATAGTGATTCCAGCCATATCTTTTAACCTAAGATCCCTTATATTAAAAGTGAATAAAGATGGAACTGGAGAAATTATTTTATGCTCTAAGGATTTTAATTCATCCCACAATTTCTTAGAACCACCAGAAGCAACAAGAACCTTATCTACAATTTTAGATTTACCAGAATCGAAATCAAGAAAAAATTCACCTCGGTCTTTTTTTATGGATTTAACACCATGTCTTAATTGAAAATCAACACCTGACCTTTTAGCAAAATCTAATAAGCAGTCAACTATGGTTGAGGATTTGTCGGAAACCGGAAAAACTCTATTATCGTCTTCAATTTTCAATTCTACACCTCTATCTTCAAACCACTCCATGGTATCCCCACAACCAAATCTATTAAAAGGACCAAGCAATTCTTTGGAACCACGAGGATAATAATCTATTAATTCGTTAGGGTCAAAGCAAGCGTGTGTAACATTACATCTACCTCCACCAGATATTAAAACTTTACTCAGTAACTTATTTGACTTTTCAAAAACATAAATTTTAGCTGATGGTGATGCTTCAGCTGCTGCAATAGCCGCAAATACCCCTGCTGCTCCCCCACCAATTATTGCAATACTATTTGATTTGGTCATTATTTCTAAATTAGAACTTTTAAACGACACTTTATAGCCTAAATTATTTGACCAAGGCTTATCATTTTTAAGTTTCCAACCCCCAATTTTTCATATAAACTGGGGGCTATTACCTGACCAGGAACTAATTCTCCTGAATACGAATTAGACTTACTATTTAACCAGTAAAAACGAGTCGTATCTGCGGGACCAACAACAACCCAGGAATAGTAATATTTTTGGCTTTTAACACCCTCCTCAAACTTAATTTCTACTTTACCAGATAACGTTTCACATATCCAATCCAAAGCTGAGTTTGAATTTTGTTTTAGATTTAAATAAGAATCTGTTTTAAACGCTGAAGCTATATCAAATGAATTGTCGAGCTTTTCAAGTAAGTTTTTAAGACTATTTGAGACGTGAACCCTACTCCAGTCATCTATAGATATTCCAGTCTCAATTGTTATTGTAGGGATATTATTTCCCTGAAAATATTCACCAAATGCAGTAGGATAGAAACTATCATCAAAACGAGCTATACCCTTAGGGTAAATTTTCTCAAGTTCGTTAGACATCCAAGAACAAAACTTTCTAGAAATTAATTGGGAAGTCGTTTCTTTTGTCAAACTTCCCTTTGGGGATAGTATGGAAAACGAAGCTGGAACCTTTTCTCCTTCTGGAAAAAAACATGTTCTTTGGTCGTGAAGATTCAATGCTAATTTTGGTTTTTCACTTTTAACCCAAATTGATAAAGCTTTGCCCTCAGCTGTTTTTAGATCTCTAGCATCCCTATTAATATCCAAACCCTCTTTATTATGTCTTTGAAATAAATCCGCTCCATCCGGGTTGACCAAAGGACAAACGGCCCAGGATAGATTTAAGTTTTTATTTGACATAATTCCTAACAATGCATTGAATCCCGTAGGTTCATTTCCGTGCATTAAAGACCATGCGCAAATATCAGTGTTTAAACCAGGCTTATTTTTAAAAACTAATATGTCTGACCCTTCAAAACTTTGGCCCACAGTTTCAATTGACCAAGAATTTTTTTTCGCAGTATCCAGCAATAGCCTAAAACGTTCTTTCGTGGGTAAATATCTCATAATTCGATACTATAAAATTAGTCATCAATTCAAACTAAAATTTACTCTTGACGACTATTCTAATTTTAACTGTTTACAATTAAATTAAGTAAATTATTATTTTTAAATTCAAATTAGACGATGTTTGCTTAATGAAATTAATTTTACCCTGGCTCCTTCTGTGTCCATTTCTTACTTTTTCTCAGTCCATTAACTTCTGTATTGGTAGCTGCGCTGAATTTACAGGCGAAACTCAGGATAGTATTTTTTACATTGTGCCTAATAGCGAACCTGATTTCTTCTTATGGCTTGGTGATAATATTTATTCCAATGAATCTCAATGGGGTGATTTTAAATCCATGAGAATGGCTTACTCAGCACGTCACTCAACCACTGCCATGGAGTATTTCTTCGATCAAATACCAATTCAGTATGCAATTTGGGACGATCATGATTATGGTCCTAATGATTCAGATTCATCATTTGAAGGAAGGCTGGTTAGTGGAAGGGCGTTCGAAAAAACCTGGATATCAACCCCGCTGAATATTGAGAAATATGGAGATATAAGGTGGAAAATGAGAAAGGGTGAGGCAGGATTTGTTTGCCTTGACAATAGAACACATCGCGGACCTAAAGGAACACAAGTTTTAGGAGCTAATCAACTAAAATGGTTAGAAGAAACACTAAGAGAATATGAAGACATGAGGGTTGTTTTTATTGCTATTGGGTCCCAAGTTCTAAATAGCGCGCGTGTCTATGAGAACTATTCCAGATTCCCCGAGGAAAGAAATAAACTTCTGGATATTTGCTCAAGAACACGCTCTCAAATAGTATTTCTTACAGGAGATCGCCATCATGGAGAAATCAATGAAAAGGCTTACAAAAACATAAAATTTATTGAAATTACTAGCTCACCATTAACATCCTCAACTCATCTACCAAGCAAAAAAGAATTGAAACGAAACGTGAATCTTGTTGATGGGTCTATATTAAGCACGAATCATTTTAATAGAATTTCATTAAATGAAAATATCCTATTAACTGAGTTTATAAATTCTAAGGGCGATATTGTATTTCGTCGCAAGTGGAATATTGATAAGTAGAAATAGTTTCTTTGGCCTTATTTTAAACTACTTTATGTAATTATTGTTACAAGTGCATGTATTCAATCTATCGTGAACAGCATTTGCCGATTTCAATCGAAGAAGCATGGGATTTTTTTTCAAACCCATCAAACCTTTCGAGAATAACCCCAAATAACCTTGGCTTTCAGGTTCTAGGTGATACACCTGAATCCATGTATCCTGGGTTATTTATTCACTACAAGGTCTCTCCATTATTTGGAATACCTCTTCGGTGGACCACTGAAATAACCCATGTAGAACCCTGTAAATACTTTGTAGATGAGCAGCGCGTTGGACCCTACTCTATTTGGCACCACGAACATTTCTTTGAAAAAACAAAGGACGGGGTTTTTATGAAAGACCATGTTCATTATAAGATGCCATTAGGCCTTCTAGGAAGAATAGTGCACCCACTCATTGTAAAACCAAGGCTAAATGAGATATTTAACTATAGATTTGATGTAGCGGAAAAAATATTTTCTTCGAATTTAAAATGAGCCAGAAAAAGCCAATAATTAAAGTTAATCCGATTGACGCTGAAAAAGTTTCAGAAAAACCCAGCGCCCTGGAGTACCCTCATCACGTAGGTAGCGCTCCGATTAAAATGAATAATGAAACGGCTCAGCGATCTGCAGCTATTACCGCGATGAACCTTCAAACCGATCAGCAATTAATTCAGATTAAGTCACAGATTGAGCTTCTTGCGAACCAAGTAAAAGAAATTCAAAAAAGGAAGCAAATATCTCAATGGATTTATAGTGCAAAAATAAGATTTAAGCCAGAGGTTAATCACATATATCACCTATACTTAAACTCTGATAACGAACATGTTTTATCATTAATTAGCCCAGAAGAATTTAATTCCTCGCAAAGGAATTTAGGAGAGTTTGTGAATACAGTCAAACTAATGGGGGATCATACTTGGCAGATAATAAAATGATTTCTGACCCCATAGCCTTTAATCACTCATTGTTAAATGGAAAGGGTGATAACCGAAATGATCTACAAGAGATTTGGCTTCTTCACGGGTATGCAAGCAATGAGGCCGACTTATACGCCTTAGAGTCATACTTTGGAGATAAATATTTGATTAGATCTCTAAGAGCCACTCATAGCCTTCCTACAGGTGGTTTTGCATGGTATGGATTAGATTTCGATATTAACGGACTAAAGAAAAGTAATCTCCAAGAGGCTCAAGATTCAATAAATAGAATCAAGGATGCTCTAAATTGGCACAAAATAACTCACCCAAACTCTCCCCGGCCCATTCTTTTGGGTTTTTCGCAAGGAGGTATATTGGCGAATGCACTAGGCTATTGCCTTTCTGATGAATTAAGTGCAGTTGTCTCAATAGCAAGTTACTTTCCCCTTGAATGGGACTTTTTAAAACAACTTTGTAATCAAGTCAAATATTTCGCGGCTGTTGGAACAGAAGATATTGTTGTCCCTGCAGAGAAATCATTACCATCATATAAAAAAGCACAAAATAATCATGGTATTGACCTGCAAGTAAAAACTTATCCAGTGCCTCACACAATTAGTCAGGCCTGCTTTTCAGATGTCCTGAGATTTATTACTGAAAGAAATAAAATCAGCTAAATTTCGATAATTCCTTTTCTCCACTTTTGATAACCCCAAAAGCTCATTATTAGAAGTAAAAAAGAATAGCATGCATATATCTCAAACCCTCTGTTAAAAAAAAGAAATATTGTTGATCCATTGACACACATCCAAACAAACCAATTTTCAATAATTCTTTGAGCTTGCCAAATAGTGGCAAGGATAGAAAGTGAAGCTATAACGCAATCTGTATAAGGTAGTGGGTTATTTGTTAATAAATCCATTATATAGCCTGAAATCAATGCAAATATGAGAATCAAGGGTATTGATGAAACTTGATCTATAGAAATTCGATAATCTTTTTTCAACCTTCTTAGCTTGGGTGCGTTTGAAGTGTTTCTCCATCTCAACCAGCCATAGATAGCCAATCCAGAATAAAAAATATTCAAAGCGGCTTCAGCATATAATGCATCAAAAAAAAACAAAAAAACAGCTAGAAAACAACCAAAGAACCCAGATAACCATGCCCAAATCTTTTGATTGGCTATTCCAATAACAAATATTGTATTGAAAAGGACGGACAGAAATTCCAATCCTGTAAGGCTATAATTAATTGCCATTGATTATTTTGAATATTTAATCAATAAGCTCGCTTACTAAATTAGAAGCATCTTCTAGGCCAATAGCAGAATATACTTTTAGATCACTATTATCAATTAAATCTTTTGCCTCTTTAGCATTCGTTCCTTGAAGTCTAATGATAATTGGTACAGGTATCTCCCCTATTGAGCGATATGCATCCACAATCCCTTGAGCAACTCTATCACACCTTACTATTCCGCCAAAAATATTTACTAAAATTGCTTTGACATTTGAATCCTCGAGAATAATCCTAAACGCTTTTTCAACTCTTTCGGCATCTGCAGTGCCTCCGACATCCAGGAAATTAGCTGGGTTCCCTCCTGCCATTTTTATAATATCCATCGTAGCCATAGCTAATCCGGCTCCATTGACCATACATCCTACATTTCCATCGAGTTTAACAAAGTTAAGTCCTGCCTGATCTGCCTTAACTTCTGTAGCGTCTTCCTCTCTTAAGTCTCTTAAGTCTGCCAAGTCTTTATGGCGAAAGAGGGCATTGTCATCTAGCGATACTTTAGCATCGACAGCCATTATTTTATTATCGCTTGTTTTTAAAACTGGGTTAATTTCAAAGAGCGAGGCGTCTATACCTTCGTATGCCTTAACAAGGTTTTTCACAAATGAGACCATTTCTTTAATAGCAATTCCAGTTAAGTTTAAATTAAAAGCAACTCGTCGCGCCTGATAATCCTGCAATCCGACAGAGGGATCAATTTTTTCAGTAAATATTTTCTCGGGGTTATTTTCAGCGACATATTCAATATCCATTCCGCCTTCAGGGCTATACATCAACATATTGATACCAAGCTTTCTGTCCAATAAAATACTCATGTAATATTCCTCCGTATCAAACTCACCTGGATAATAGACATCTTCAGCAATTAAAACCTGATTTACCTTCTTTCCATTGGCATTGGTTTGCGGCGTAATTAGTTGCATTCCTATAATCTCTGATGATAATTTTGATACATCATCTAGAGATTTTGCGAGCTTTACACCTCCACCTTTTCCTCTACCACCGGCATGAACTTGAGCCTTTACAACATACCACTCTGTTCCTGTGTCTGAATTGAGCTTTTCTGCTGCAGAAACTGCATCTTTTGGGGAAGAAGCAACAATTCCTCGCTGAATACGAACCCCATATGAAGCTAAAATTTCCTTTCCTTGATACTCGTGAAGATTCATTTTTTTATTAAGAATTGAATTAATCAAGCAAATGTACTTATGATCTGATCTAAATCATGTCTATTTTTGATGTTAATATGTCAAGTTTATTAAAAGCATCGCAGATATCTAAATCCTTCGGTAAAGTATCTGTTCTAAAGGATTTAAATTTCGAATTATTTCAAGGTGAATTCGTCTCTATCACTGGAGCTTCAGGCTCAGGAAAGTCCACTTTATTACATATCCTAGGGGGTCTAGAACACCCTGATAAGGGCTCTCTAAAATTCAACAATGTCGATTACCCAAAATCTTCAAAGAAGATAGAAGAGTTTCGTAATAAACATTTGGGTTTTGTTTTTCAATTTCATCACCTACTTCCTGAATTTTCAGCACTTGAAAATATCTGTATGCCAGGATGGATCGGAAAATCCGATAATGTTGAAGAGTATGCTAGGGAATTGGCTAATGAATTTGGTATTTATAATCGGTTAAATCATCTGCCTAATAAGCTTAGCGGTGGTGAACAGCAAAGAGTTGCTATGGCTCGTGCATTAATCCAAAGACCAAAACTCTTATTGGCTGATGAGCCATCTGGAAATTTAGATAGCAAAAGATCAATTGATTTGTTTAATTTATTAGATCAAGTTAGATCCTCTAAAAGTATTGGAATTGTGGTAGTTACACATGATGAAAATTGGGCATCACGAGCAGATAGAACTTTGAATCTTAAAGATGGTAAATGGGAAGTTTGATTCCCAAAAAAGACCTCAAAGATTGGTTAGAAACTTGGGTGCTGAAATATGAATCTCCAAAATTCATAGAGAAAGACCCCATCTCTATTCCTCATAAATNCCCACGAGCTGTGGATAAGGAGTTCGTCGGTTTCATGNCAGCCATAATTTCATGGGGAAGAAGGAAAAGTATACTAAATAGTGCAAGTAAAATGTTCTCCTACTTTGGTGACCAACCTGTAGATGAACTTGTAGACTTAAAAGATGAAGACATTTATGATATATACTGGTCACACCGAACATTCTTGAATGAAGATGGTTGGCGNTTTCTCCAGTCCTTCAGAAATTATTACNGGAAAAATAATTCTTTAGAAAAGTTATTTTCGAAAAGATTAAATGAGACAGATTATAACCAATCAATAGACCGTTTCAGACTAGTTTTTTCAGAGGGATGGAACCATCAGAGATCATTAAAACATTTGGCTTCCCCAGTTGCCGGTTCCGCTGCAAAGAGAATCCATTTATACTTGAGATGGATGGTCAGATCTGATGTTAAAGGTGTAGATTTTGGAATTTGGAGAACTCTAGATCCAAGATTTTTATCATGTCCACTTGATATTCACAGCGGGAATGTGGCACGGTCCATTGGAATTCTTAAAAGGAGTCAAAATGATTTTCAGGCTTTAAAAGAACTTGATAAAAACCTAAGAAAATTTGATAAAAAAGACCCCGTGAGATATGATTTTGCATTATTTGGGATTGGAGAGTCTGGGCTTTTAAAGTAATTATCAGCACTATTTTGAGAATTTCTTTATAACAATTTCAGTTCGACGGTTAATAGATCTTCCAGCTTCGGATTCGTTTGTGGAGATTGGCGAGGTATCACCAAACCCTTTAAAAGATAATCTGTGATCAGAAATTCCTCGACTTAAAACCTCGTCATAAACTGATTTTGCCCTCTTTTTACTTAGCTCTAAATTATACGAAGGCAAACCCTTGTTATCTGTATGCCCTCTAAACTCAATTTTAATACCTGGATTNTTATTGAGCCAATCTACGAGTCTAGATATCTCGAGAATAGATTTTTCGACTAAAACATCTTTATCAAATTCAAACATAATATTATTTAAGACAAAAGAATTTCCTTCCTTAATTGGAGTTAGTAAAATAGTATCTTGAAAAGCCCCTCCTCTTGAGGTATCAAAGAAAATATTACGACTAAACAGATTGTAGCCTTTTGCAACGACATCTAAAGCCATTTTAGTACCGATAGGTATAGATGATTCGAAAACTCCTCCAACCCCAATAGATTCCTTTCCTAGACCATTTGCACTAAGCGACCAGGTTGCATTTTGAATAATAGTTTTATCATCTTTATCAATAGCCCATATTTTCATCCAATCTGTTTGCTCTGGCCTTAATGAATCAGGCACTCTAAACTGATAAATCTGTGGTTTTTGATTATTGAACTGATATGAACCTTTACTTAGTGTACCACCAGCTAAAAAGCCACAATTTCCATTCGTAGAAATTACTAAGCCAAAATTGTCTCTGTAGTCGTTAATAGGGTAACCAAGGTTCATAGGTTCACTCCATACATCACTGCTTGTTAATGTCGATTTAAAAAGATCTAAACCCCCTAATCCAACGTGACTATTCGATGAGAAATAGAGTGTTTTTCCATCTGCATGGAAAAAAGGTGAGAATTCATCGCCGGAGCCATTTATTGGAACTGGAAGTTGCTTTGCTATTGACCAGCTAGATCCATTCCATCTCGACATCCAAATATTTGAGTTACTTCCAGGTTTTCGAGAATCCCTAATGAAAAATAAATACTGACCATCGGATGATAAACAAGGTTGTGTCTCCCATTGAGGAGTATTAATTTTAGGTCCCATGTTTTTGGCATTAGACCAAGAACCATTAGAATATTCCGACATGAAAATATCACAAGANCCNAANCCATTATCNCGGTTACAAGCTGCAAAGACCATCCTTTTTTCATCNCCCTGAACACTTACCGCGCCTTCGTTTTGATAAGTATTGATTTCACCTGGAACCATCTCAGGGAGCGTCCATGAATCTTCTGTCAATCTTTCGATTTTATATATATTCTCATCAATCGGNCCACCGCTGACATTTCTACCTGTAAAATAGAGACTAGAATTATCTCCAGATATGCTTGGAAAAAAATANGAATCTGGATANTTTTCAGGATTCTGATTCCAATTAATATTTTTCGGAGAAATATCTAGTGGTTTTTCCATAGCGTGAATTCCAAATTCTGAATTTCTCAGGTATCTTTTTGCTGCAATTCGTTTCAAACTGGGTATATTTTGAAGATCAAGGTAGTTAGAGAAGGCATTTATCGCCTTCTGGTAAAACCCATGATTAAGCGCTACCATTCCCATCTTAAAATACCCTTCTCTTGGGTTTCCANCCANNGCACTNCTTTCATAGTATGAGATGGCTTTTGATATTTCTGACTTTTTAAGACTTAAATCTCCTAGTGAAATTAGCGCCTGTGAAAATTCAGGATACACGCGAACAGCCTTTTGAAAAAACCTTTCCGCCTTTATATAATCTGCATTAGATTTAGTCAATTCTTTTATGCCTTGGACATAAGCTCTTTGAGCTTTTCGGTTTTGACTAAAACCCTCAAATGGAGTTGTTAAAATAATGATGATAAAAAACCAGTTGAAACGCATACTCTATTAACGAAGTTACGCTCTCAAATCTGTAACTTAGCATCTGGGAATCCAAAAAATTGAAATGAAAAATTCATCTTTTGAGCAGGTAAAACTAGTATTCACTGATTACTTGAATAAAAATGGCCATCGTAAGACACCTGAAAGGTTTGCAATTCTTTTCGAGATCTACAATAGCCAAGAGCATTTTGATATTGAGTCCCTTTATCTTTCAATGAAAGAAAAAAAATATCGGGTAAGTCGAGCAACTCTCTACAACACCATAGAACTTCTATTAACATGCGGATTAGTCCGAAAACATCAATTTGGACAAAGTCAAGCCCATTACGAGAAGTCATATTTCAATAAACAGCATGATCATGTAATCGTTCTGGACTCTGATGAGGTTCATGAGTTTTGCGATCCTCGAATTCAAAATATAAAAGATAGTGTTGAGGAAGTATTCGGTGTTGAAGTAACTGGTCATCAACTTTATATATACGCAAAATCTAAATCATAAATGAGTCAAGGAGCAGATATCCTACTTGGTCTTCAGTGGGGCGATGAAGGAAAAGGGAAAATTGTAGACGTACTAACAAAAAAGTATGATGTTGTTGCCCGCTTCCAAGGAGGACCTAATGCTGGGCATACACTTGAGTTTAACAACATTAAACATGTTCTTCATACCATACCCTCAGGAATATTCCATCCGAATGCAGATAATGTTGTAGGAAATGGAGTTGTAATTGATCCAATTATATTTTGTAGCGAAATAGATAAGCTTCAAAAGCTTGAACCCCATTGCCTTAGCAGGCTAAGAATTTCAAGGAAAGCACATCTGATTTTACCCACTCACAAGTTACTTGATGCTGCCTCGGAGGCATCAAAAGGAAAAAATAAAATAGGGTCTACACTTAAAGGCATAGGTCCAACTTACATGGATAAAACGGGTAGAAACGGGCTTAGAATAGGAGATATTGAATTATCTGATTTTATTTCTCGCTATGAGTCGTTAAAAAAGAAACACTTGTCTATTCTAAAAGATTATGATTTTCCTTTTGACCTTGAACAAGCTGAGGCCCAGTGGATGAGTGCCATAGATCGAATAAGAAAAATGAAATTAACCGATACGGATCTTTTTATTCAAAATTCTTTCCATTCAAATAAAAAAATTCTTGCCGAAGGAGCTCAGGGAACACTATTGGATGTTGATTTCGGAACTTATCCCTTCGTTACATCTTCAACAACTACAGCTGCAGGAGCTTGTACAGGGCTAGGTTTAGCACCAAATCGAATTAATGAGGTAATCGGAATTTTTAAAGCATACGTTACCAGAGTGGGCTCGGGACCATTTCCTACAGAGTTGAATAACGATCATGGTAAATATCTCAGAGATCAAGGAAATGAATACGGGAGCACAACGGGTAGGCCCAGAAGGACNGGTTGGCTTGACCTTCCNGCACTAAAATATGCTGTAGAAATTAATGGTGTAACTCAATTGATGATGATGAAAGCCGATGTTTTATCAGGACTCAACGAATTAAAAGTTTGCACAGAGTACGAATATGGTGGAGAAACNATNAAGCACATTCCTTTTAGTTTGAACGACNATCTTNTTACACCTGTNTANACAGAATTAAANCCCTGGAAGGAAGATCTTACAAAGATGAANTCTNCAGATCAACTTCCAAATCAACTGAAGTCATACACGAATTTCATCGAAGAATACATAGGTGTTCCCATCGTGCTTATATCCGTTGGGCCGGATAGAGAGCAAACGCTTTGGAGGGAATGAAATTTCTAAAAATTCTCATTTTTACAATACTT
>NHBT01000023.1 GCA_002167805.1 Owenweeksia sp. TMED14
GCAAATGGATTTCCTGAATTGGTGTAGCATAACGGATCAAAGTTATTCGACTTTTGACCTATTTTACTCCATGTAGAACCACCATCGACTGATCGGTAAACTGCAGATAGAGCATTTCCATTTGTTTGTACGCAATAAACGTAGTTTTCATCTTGAGGGCTTATAGCATACCTAATTCTTCCAGAACCTCTCCTTGGTAAACTAGTGGACGTAATTATTGGAGCGGAAATTTCAGTAAAATTCGTACCGTCTGTCGAGTACATAGTATTTCCATTACGGTTCACAAAGAGCTTACCTGTTGGAGAAATTGCAAAATCCCATATATTTCCACCTAAAGGACTTGTCCATGTAGTTCCACCGTCGGTGGTTTTTTTAAATCCATTAGTCGTTGCTGCATAGATAGTATTTCCTGAAGGGTCCGAAGGATCCGCTTCAATTCTCGGAACGGAAGACCAACTCAAGGTAGATGTCAATTCTGTCCAAGAAGCACCATCGTCTGTTGATTTCAGAACGCCTTTACCCGCAAATTGGGGAGAGGATGTTGAGCCACCTCCATAGTATCCTTGAAACAATTCTCCAGTACCAACATAAAGATCTCCTGTAGAGGTTTGAGTGATCGAAACTATACTCTGGTTGTGTTGAGGATCTCCAATGTAATTCCACGTTGCACCGCCGTTTATGGATTTAAATAATCCACCGCCAACTGAACCTGTATACAAAATACTCGAATTATCTTTATCAATAACTAACGCACGGGTCCTTCCGCCCTTGTTATCAGGCCCTCTAGGTTCCCAAGTGATGGAATTAGTTTTGTTCGTATTTAGTGCATTAAGTTCATTTTCTGCTTTTTGAATATCTGCCAGTGTAACTTCTCCTGTGATTTCGTTTGCACGCATCGAATTAATATATTCCATGTAACCAGCGATGCCAGTGGGTATAGAACTTTGTGATTCTCTCGGCTGATAACGAGCCTCTTTAACTTGGGATTCAGTCAAAAAGAATCCTAAAAAGGCCAAAAATGATATACCTGAGATGTAATGATAAAATTTAAATCGCATTGTTTGTTGTTTTCTTTGAGTTAAAAATACTAAGTAATTTATTATAAAATGTGTTTTTCTGCATGATAAGAGCTTCGAACTAGCGGTCCACTTTCTACATGTATGAAGCCAAGCTTCAAAGCCTCTTCTTCAAGTTGTTTAAAAACATCTGGTTCAACGAAATTGTTCACGGGTAAATGATTAGAGGTGGGCTGCAAATATTGACCAAGGGTGACTACGTCAACATTCGCTTCACGAAGATCATGTAAAGATTGCCTGACCTCGTCAACCTCTTCACCAAGGCCTAACATTATTCCTGACTTCGTCCGGTGCGCTCCGTTATCTTTTAAGTACTTGAGCACACCCAAACTCCTATCATATTGTGCTTGAATTCTTACCTGCCGGGTAAGACGCCTTACTGTTTCCATGTTGTGGGAAATAACCTCCGGAGCGGCTTCCAGAATTCGGTCCATCTGATTTTCAATACCTCGAAAGTCTGGAATTAGAGTTTCCATTGTGGTTCCAGGGCTAATTCTTCGGATTGCATTAATGGTCTCTGCCCAAATAATTGAACCACCATCTGAGAGGTCATCCCTATCAACACTTGTGATCACTGCGTGCTTTACCTTCATTAATTTGATCGATCGCCCTACTCTATCTGGTTCATCCCAATCAACAGGCAAAGGTCTTCCTGTAGCAACATTACAAAAACCACAAGATCTTGTACAGGTATTGCCCAAAATCATAAAAGTTGCAGTCCCAGCACCCCAGCATTCGCCCATATTCGGACAATGACCAGATTCACAAATTGTATGAAGCTTATAATCGTCGACTAAGGAACGTACTTGCTTGTAGTTTTCTCCGGTAGGTAGCTTTACCCTGAGCCATTTAGGCTTACGTTTCTTAGAAATTTCAATTGACGATGAATTCGACATAGGTTTAAAACAAAAACAACTTGAATAAGTTTAGGTCGTTAAAAAAAGAAAATCGAGATTTTTTAAGCATCAAATTCACTCTGATTCTCAGCCATATTAAACGATCCTATGAAAGCTGGGCACTTTTCAACTGTACCACATGAGGCGATACCCAAAGAAAAAAACAATACCAATAAAAAAAATCCAATTCGTTTCATAATTTGAAATTTAATCAAAAGTACGAATTTAGCGACCTCATGTCAAAATCAATAAAAAGTAAACCTATTCCAAAACTCCCAAACAGATGGGAAGAGAAATTGGATAAATACTGGCCCAATATTGAAAAATTGAATTTGCTTGATCAAATTCAAAGAGAGTATAATAATAATGTAATTTGTCCAGCGATTAATAAAATATGGCGAGCTTATTCATTAACCCCGCCCAATAATGTTCGTGTTGTTATACTTGG
This sequence comes from Owenweeksia sp. TMED14, assembly GCA_002167805.1. GTDB lineage: Bacteria > Bacteroidota > Bacteroidia > Flavobacteriales > Schleiferiaceae > TMED14. The sequence continues at coordinate 2,421 of NHBT01000023.1, forward strand.
TCAGGACCCTTATCCAGATATAAATCAGGCCAATGGACTCAGTTTTTCAGTGAACCCAGGTGTAAAAATTCCTCCAAGTCTAAAAAATATTTTTAAGTTATATGTTTCGGATACTGGGTTCTCGGAACCCAAAAATGGAGACCTTTCAAAATGGGCTTTGGAAGGTGTTTTTCTTCTCAATAGTTGCTTAACTGTAAAATCCGGAGAACCTGGAAGCCATTCTAACTTACCTTATCACAGACTTTTAGAGGCAACAATNTNNAGCTTNAATGATTCCCAAAACAACATTGTNTNTTGGTTATTAGGCCGAGAAGCACAATCCTACGAAAAATTTATTGACTCAAAAAAACACTTTTGCCTAAAAACTTNTCANCCCTCACCCTTATCAGCATATCGCGGATTTTTTGATTCCAANCTATTTATTAAAACTGATGAATATTTTCAGAGCAAAAACTCCAAAGGGGTGAACTGGCGGCTAGATNGATAGGTATTACCTTTAAANATGGTTATGACAACGTTTTTATATTCTTTACTTGGCCTAATTGCTATTGCTACAATCTATTCTGCATGGAGGTTAAGCACACAAAAAAATGAAAATTTCGATGAAAAATCATTATCAAAAATTGATAAACTTGAAGATGCTCTAAGAGAAGCTAATATAGAAGTTGCTACTCTTCAAGAAAGACTTAGATCTCTTGAAGCGGGAAAATCAGAAATGTCAAAGGAATTCAAACTAATGGCGAGTGAAGCTCTTAAACAACAGTCTGAAGACATAAAGAATCAGTTAAAAGAGAGTAATTCATCCCAATTATCATTGGTCCTTACCCCTTTCAAAGAAAAATTAGAACAATTTGGGAAAAATGTTCAAGAAACCCATGAAAAAGGACAAAAAGAAAGAATAGAATTAAAAAGTGAAGTGAATAAGCTTGTTGAGCAAAATGAAAATCTAAAAAACGAAGCCAACCAATTAACAAAAGCCTTACGNGGTGATGTTAAAATGCAAGGNAATTGGGGAGAAATGGTTTTGGAAAAACTNCTAGAGAGAACAGGGTTAACGAAAGGGAGAGANTATACTGTTCAAGAGAGCGTAACAAATGAAGAGGGAAAGCGATACCAACCTGATGTAGTTCTTCACCTACCCGATGAAAAAAATATAATCATCGATAGTAAAGTTTCCCTAGTCGCCTATGAACGTTTTGTCAATGCAGAAAGTGTAGAGGAACAATCTAAAGCTCTAAAAGATCATTTGATTTCGATCAAGAATCATATCAAGGGCTTATCTGAAAAGAATTACCAAAACCTTTATGGAGTTTCACTTGACTTTGTAATACTATTTGTTCCCATTGAGGGAGCCTATAGCGTTGCTCTTCAAGCCGAGCCTGGACTATATCAAGAAGCATTCGATAAAAATATAGCTATGGTAAGTGCCACGAGTCTCTGGTCGACGCTCAGAACGGTAGGTACCTTGTGGCGACAAGAACGTCAAAATGCGAATGTTCAAGAAATTATAAGACAAGCTTCCGATCTATATGACAAATTTGTGGGCTTCTCTGAAGAACTAGTAAAAGTGGGTAACCAAATGGATACAGCTAAGAGGTCTTATGAAAACAGTATGAAAATACTCTCAGAGGGCAAAGGGAACTTGGTGAGAAGAACTGAAAATTTAAGAGTTCTTGGGCTCAAGAATAGCAAAACGGTTAATACGAATCTTGTTGACAGGGGAATGCATGAAAATAATAAAAATAATTCTCCGGAAGAATGAATGAGACAATGATTTATGGTGTTCATCCTGTTCTGGAGGCATTAAACTCAGGCAAGGAAGTAGATAGAATATTTATTGTAANAGGAAGAAGTGAAAACATAGATCCTATTATTGAAATAGCAAAATCCAATGGTGTNACATTNAAAATCGTTCCTGTAGAAAAAATGAATCGCNTAACTANAAAAAANCATCAAGGNGTCATTGCTTTTTTAAGTCCAATTGTATTTTCATCTCTAGAAAATATTATCGACTNAACATATTCTNCNGGAGAAACTCCCTTGATTTTGNTTCTTGATCGTATNACGGACGTNAGAAANATTGGAGCGATTGCTCGATCGGCAGANGGATCTGGCGTCCAAGCCATAGTCATCCCTAAAAACAACTCTGCTCCNATCAATGGNGACGCNGTAAAATCTTCTGCGGGCGCACTCNTGAGAGTTCCGATTTGTAAAGAAAAAAACTTATCTCATACCCTTTCATATTTAGAAGAATCAGGACTTCAAATTATAGGGTGCAGTGAAAAAGCANATTCCTANATNTCAGACATAAACTTTTCCANCCCCTCGGCGATTGTCTTNGGNTCAGAAGAAGATGGTATATCATCCTCGGTCTGGAAAGGGTGTAATATTCACNCNAAAATTCCTATGGTTGGAGACTTGGCTTCTTTAAACGTTTCAGTAGCAGCAGGAATAATATTATACGAATCAGTGCGACAAAAAAATCAATAACATTTATGAAAGTCTTGATTCAAGAGCTGCAATTTTAGATTGGGTATCTGATAATTTTTTACGCTCTATATCCACAACTTTTTCTGGTGCATTATCCACGAATCTCGAGTTCTGTAATTTTTTCTTTACCGAAAGTTCAAAGCCCCTTAGATACTCCAATTCCCTTTTAATATTTAAAATCTCTTCTGCAGACAATCTCATATCAGCATTAGATAATATAACCTGATATTCCTTTGTACCTGCTAAAACTGAAAAACCTGAGTCTACCCAATCACTACCTAAATTAGTAACATTCACAAGCTTTTGGACAACGGAAATTCCTGAAGGGAATTTTTCCTTCGCACGAAGATCAATCCCTTCCTTAAATGATAAGTTTTTTTCCTTTCTAAAATTCCTTAGTGCTATTGTGAGCTCTTCTAGATGAGTAAAATCTTGAATATACTTAGATGAATCAGTTGTTGACTCAGGCCATACTTGATCATTGATAAATTTATGCTTTTCATAATTTCCGAGAATATGCCAGACCTCTTCAGTAATGAAGGGCATAAACGGATGAAGAATTTTCATCAAAGAATCAAAGAATTGTATCGACTTATCATAGGTTTCTTTAGAGATCGGTTCACCATAAGCTGGCTTTATTAGCTCCAAATACCAAGAACAAAAGTCATTCCAGATTAATTTATAGATTTTCATTAGTGCTTCAGAAAGTCGGTACTTTTTAAAATCATTTTCCAACAGAATAAGTGTATCAGAAAGAACCTCATCAAACCATTTCATTGACCATTCTTCAACTTTTCCAGACTCCAATGAACTATTGACCTCCAAGCCTTTTACAAGCCTCAAGGCATTCCAAATTTTATTCGAAAAATTCCTTCCTTGAACGCATAAGTCTTCGTCAAAGGGTAAGTCATTTCCTGCAGGTGAGGATAAAAGCATGCCCATTCGAACGCCATCCGCTCCATATTTTTTAATCAAATCAAGAGGATCAGGACTATTACCTAAAGATTTGGACATTTTTCGACCTTTTTTGTCACGAACAATTCCTGTCAAATAAACATTTTTAAAAGGTTTTTTTTGAGTGAATTCATAGCCAGCCATTACCATTCTGGCCACCCAGAAAAATAAAATTTCTGGAGCTGTAACCAAATCTTGAGTAGGATAATAATAACTTAATTCCTTGTTATCTGGATTATTAAATCCATCAAAAACAGAGATGGGCCATATCCAACTTGAAAACCATGTATCCAAACAATCCTGGTCTTGTTTTAAATCAGATAATTCAAGACTACTATTTCCAGAGACCTCTTTTGCTCTTTTAAGAGCTTCATTGAGATCTGTAGCTACTACAAAATCATCCTCACCATCCCCATAAAAATAAACTGGAATCTGATGTCCCCACCATAACTGTCTAGAGATACACCAATCTTTGATATTGTTCATCCAGTGAGAGTAGGTATTCTTGAATTTATTGGGAATTAATCTTATTTCACCATCTTCAATGGCTTTTATCGCAGGCTTCGCTAGTTCTGGCATTTTTATCCACCATTGTAGAGAAAGTCGCGGTTCAATAATCGCTCCGGTTCTCTCTGAGGTTCCTATTGAGGTTGAATAAATCTCTATTTTGCTTAGATGTCCATTTTTATCTAAATAATCTGCAATATTTCTTCTTGCCTGAAATCTATTCATTCCTTCCCATTGAAGGCCCTTTTTATTTAATGTCCCATCAGCATTTAGTATATCAATTACTTCTAAGTTGTGTTTTTGGCCAATAGCATAATCATTCCAGTCGTGCGCAGGAGTAACTTTTAAGCATCCTGTCCCAAAGTCTGTAGTAACATAATCATCTAAAATAATTGGGATTTCTTCTTTGCTAATTGGAATTCGAACATTAAGGCCGTGAAAATCAATGTAACGCTCATCCTTTGGATTAATTGCTATGGCTCTGTCCGCCATTATGGTCTCTGGACGAGATGTCGCAATAGTGATGTATTCACCAGGTCGTTCAACAATTTCATATTTGACATAAAATAATTTTGCCTTAACATCCTTGTGAATAACTTCTTCATCACTAACAGAGGTCTTTGCATCCGGATCCCAATGCACCATCCTTAGCCCCCTGTATATATATCCTTTATTATAGAGGTCAACAAAAACTTTGATAACGGATTCCGTCCTGGTTTTATCCATGGTAAAAGCTGTCCTGTCCCAATCGCACGAAGCACCTATATTCTGTAATTGCTCAAGAATTATTCCCCCATGCTTATCTGTCCAATCCCAAGCATGCTTTAGAAAATCATCACGCGATAAATCTGACTTTTTTATTCCTTGCTCACGCAGTTTGTGAACAACTTTAGCCTCTGTCGCAATTGAAGCATGATCTGTTCCAGGAACCCAGCACGCGTTAAAACCTTGCATTCGAGCCCGTCTGACCAAAATATCTTGAATGGTGTTATTCAGCATATGCCCCATATGTAAAACTCCAGTCACATTTGGAGGGGGTATCACAATCGTAAATGAATCACGATCATCAGGAATGGAAGAAAAGGCTTTTTCCTCTAACCAAAGTTGATACCAACTTTTTTCGACATTCTCTGGAATATATTTTGAAGCAATTTTCATATTCCACAAAGGTAGACTCTTGAACTTTTTTTGCCATACGTTTAGTTGAGATTACCTTTACTTAGTAAAAGATTTAATTAAAACACTAAAACTCAAATGAGAAATTTCATTACAACAACTGCTTTTCTTTTAGCTTCAACCCTGAATATGTATGGCCAGGAGTCAAACCCAAACTCTGCGGAGCTTGCTTTTGATACGGAAACCATTAACTACGGCACAATTGAAAAAAATGCAAATGGAGCGAGAGAATTTACATTTACTAATACTGGAAAAGAACCTCTAATTATTTCTAATTGTGTAGGCTCATGTGGTTGCACCGTGCCTCAGTGGCCAAGAACACCTATCGCACCTGGTGAAAGTGCTGCAATTAAGGTGAAATATGATACCAGAAGAGTTGGACGCTTTCAAAAAACGGTAACAGTTCAAAGCAATTCGAAAACTCCGACAAAAGTGTTAACGATCAAAGGAAATGTAAAGGATATTGCAGCTGTAAATACCTCACCAGTTAAAAAATCAAAAGAGTCTTCGAAAATTTCAAAATAAGAAGACACCAAAAAATGGAAACATTCTTGACCAAAAACCCGCTGTCCTATGTCAGCGGTTTTTTTTTGAATATCATAGTCTATGCCCAAAGTATCTAAACGAGCGCACTTGATGCCAGAATCTCCGATTCGGAAGCTAGCTCCTTTCGCTTTAAAAGCTGAAAAAAAAGGCGTTCATATCCATCATTTAAATATTGGACAACCAGATATAGCGAGTCCAAAAAATGCTTTAGATTCCATTAAAAAGCATAAAATCGAAACCCTTAGCTATGCTCCCTCAAATGGATTTGAATCCTATAGAATTAAATTATCTAAGTATTACCAGGAAAAACAAATCGAAATTTCACCCGAAGAAATTATCATTACAACGGGGGGCTCAGAAGCTTTATCTTTCGCTGTAAGCTGCGTTTGTGACCCGGGAGATGAAGTTATAATTCCAGAACCTTATTACGCTAACTACCTCGGGTTTTCAACCTCTGCAGGTGTAAGCGTACTCCCATTAACATGTTTGCTTAAAGAGGATTTTGCGCTGCCAGCGAGTGAAACAATTAAATCTTTAATATCAGAAAAAACAAAAGCAATTATCCTCTGTAACCCAGGAAATCCTACAGGTCGGCTATACGATAACATTGAACTTGAACGAATTCGATCAATCGCAATCGAACATGATCTATATGTAATAAGTGATGAAGTTTATCGTGAGTTTGCTTACGATGGAAAAAAACATAAATCTATTCTAAGTCTAGAGGGTATGGAAGAAAACGGTATTTTAATAGACTCTGTCTCCAAAAGATATAGCCTATGCGGTGCCAGAATTGGATTGATTGCGAGTAAAAACAAAATATTCATGAACTCAGCAATGAAATTTGCCCAGGCACGATTATCGCCTCCTACTTTAGCGCAAATAGTATCTGAAGCTGCATTAGAAACGGATAAAAACTATTTTACCAAGGTTATTGATGAGTACATAAGTCGAAGAAATTATATGGTAAATCGACTAAATAAAATTCCTGGGGTGAAATGCTCAAATCCCTCTGGAGCCTTTTATTGTGTGGCAGAATTGCCAATTAATAATTCAGATCATTTTTGTCAATGGATGCTCAAAGATTTTGAGTTTCGAAGAGAAACTGTAATGTTGGCTCCTTGCACGGGGTTTTATTCCAATCAAGAATTGGGAAGGACGCAAGTGAGATTAGCTTATGTATTAAAAATAAAAGAACTTCAAAGAGCAATGGACTGCTTAGAACACGGGCTAAAAAAATATCTAGAATCTACCCATGCGAATCACTGAAAATGCAAACCTTAAGGATTACAATAGCTTTGGTACAAGTTGCATAGCTCAGAGATTGTTCCACTTAAAGAAAGAAACAGATGTTCATGAATATCAAAAGCACCCTGATGGATATCCTAAGCATAAGCTTCTTATCTCTGGAGGAAGCAATATTTTACTTTGTTCTCAAATTAAAGGTTCTGTTGCAAAAATTGAATGGGATGGCATATCGGTTTTGGAAGAATACGAAAATCATGTATTGATTCAAGTTTCAGCAGGACATTCTTGGCATGACTTTGTGACCTGGTCTATTGATCATGAATATGGTGGAATTGAAAACTTATCACTAATACCTGGGCATGTCGGAACCGCACCCATTCAAAATATTGGTGCATATGGAGTAGAGGTAAAAGACTCTATTGAGTCTGTCAGATACTTCGACTGGAATACTGGGGAGATAGAAAAGATATCCAATAAAGATTGCAAATTTGGATATCGAACGAGTATTTTTAAAACAATAAGACGAAATAATGGGGTGATATTGTCAGTGAATTTTCAGCTAACAAAGAATAATCATAATTACAACACGGAATATGGAGCGATCCGTGAAGAATTGAAAAAATATGGTCTCAAGAAATCCTTATCTAACATATCCAAAGTTGTTATAACTATTCGAAACAGCAAGCTTCCTAACCCCAAATTGCTAGGAAATGCTGGAAGTTTTTTTAAAAACCCTATGGTAGGATTAGATCAGCTCAAAACTTTGCAAAAAGAATATCCAAAAATTCCATTTTATAAACAGTCTGATAATCAAATCAAACTTTCAGGAGCTTGGCTTATTGAAAAATCCGGTTGGAAAGGTAAATCTCATAAAGATGCGGGAATGCATGATAAGCAAGCATTGGTTCTAGTTAATCACGGAAACTCAACAGGTGAAGAATTATGGGAGTTTGCTAAGCGAGTTAAACGAGATGTTCAAGAGAAATTTCAAATTAAACTTGAACCAGAGGTTAACTTGATTGAGATTGAAGCTTAAGTAGCGATTTTAAAATTTTACCACTTTACAAAAATTTCATTTGAGAATCGTAAATTCGCTAAATGCTTGTAGTGTTGAAAGTCATTCTTGTTGCAGCCCTATTATTAGGGTTTGGTCTACTCGGTATGGCAATTAAAGTATGGTCAAAAAAAAATGGCGAGTTCTCAGGTACATGCGCAAGCAATAGCCCTTTCTTAAATCCGGAAGGCGAAAATTGTGCATTATGTGGTGCTGAACCGAATGAGCAATGCCAAAATACAAGTGCAGCAAGTTCTTAATTATATATATCTTCAAGACTAGACCAAACCTCTAGTTCTCCCTTTTTGTTTTGATATATAAGATATGCATCCCATTCTTGATTATTATCCAGCCAGGACTGAACCTGATTCAAGGGCATCGCTAGAAAAGCTGTTGCTAATGCATCTGCTAAGGCACACGAAGCTCCTATGACAGTGGAGCTTTTAATTTCAGTCTCAATTGGCCAACCAGAAAAAGCGTTTAAAGTATGACTGTACTTAATTCCATTCAAAGAATCAATCCTAAAATTTCTATAATTACCTGAAGTTGCTAAAGCTCTATTTTGCAGTGGAACAAGTACCTGAAATTCATCTCTTTTTTCTAAGATGGGTTGTTCAATTCCGATCAAAAAACTATCCCCCGAGGGTTTTTTACCAAATGTTTTTATTTCTCCTCCTACTTCAACAAAAGCAGCATCAGCTCCTCTTGATTTAATAGAATCGATAATAATATCAACAGAATGCCCTTGGGCTAAACTCATAAAATTTAATTGAACATTTTTTGGCCAAGCCCAAAAGTCTATTTTTTTTGGCAGCCACTTATCATCACCCACAAATTTCATGAGCGCCTTTACTTTCGTGGTATCCCCAAAATGTAAATACCCCTTACTCACACCAAACCCCCAGGCTTCAATTAAAGGTTGTAAGGTTGGATCAACAACGCCGTTAGTAGAAACTTTGGCGCTAAAAGCCAATTGGCATAATTGGAACATTTCCTTAGAAAGAGCTACGGTATCTCCCGAATTTAATTTTGAAATTTCAGAATCTGGATCCCAAGGAGATGCAATTTTATTATAATTAGATAACCAACCTTGAATAATATTTTCATCGATTTGTTTACCACTAAATCCTTCTGGGTAAAATATTTTCACCTGAAACGAAGTGCCCTGAGCCGACCCTTCATAATTCATTACAGTACCATGTTTTCGCTGGCAACCAAAAATGAAAAGAATCAAAAAAGATGAGAGTAAATAGCGCATTATCCGCCAAACTTAAAACTTGTTTCCCTTTTAGATTAATTTAGGGATAAATATTTTTCAATTATCCTCCAAAATCGTCAAAAGCTACATTCTCTGGGGGCACACCAAAGTCATCTACCATCTTTAAAACCGCGGCATTCATCATTGGAGGGCCACAGAAATAATATTCTATATCTTCCGGACTTTCATGATCTCCAAGGTAGTTATCAATTAATGCTTGGTGAACAAAACCTGTAAATCCATCTCCCTTGTCATCTAGGCTACTTTTGGCATTCCAATTATCCTCAGGCAAAGGCTCAGATAAGACCATATGAAACGTAAAATTAGGAAACTGTTTTTCGATATTTTCAAAATCGTCGATATAAAATAACTCTCTCCTTGATCTCCCGCCATACCAGTAGCTGACTTTTCGACCCGTTTTTAAAGTATGAAACAAATGGAAAAGATGGGAACGCATAGGGGCCATTCCAGCTCCTCCGCCTATGTAAATCATTTCTGTATCCGAATCCTTTATGTGAAAATCTCCATATGGTCCTGAAATTGTAACCTTATCGCCCGCTTTCAAATCAAAAACATAGGAGGAGCAAACACCAGGATTCACATTCATCCATCCACCTTTGGCTCTATCCCAAGGCGGGGTGGCAATTCTTATGTTTAACATAACAATATTTCCTTCAGCTGGATGGTTTGCCATTGAGTATGCCCTGAATAAAGGCTCTGGATTATTCATTTTTAAATCCCAAAGTCCAAACTTATCCCACTCACCTTTGAATTCATCATCTTTCTTTCCCAAACGAGGATGAGCAGTAATATCTATATTCTTAAAATCAACATTCACCTCAGGTACATCCACTTGAATATAGCCACCTGCTAAAAAGTCTAAATTCTCACCTTCAGGGAGCTTAACTACGAACTCTTTAATAAAAGATGCTACGTTATAGTTAGATACGACCTCACACTCCCACTTTTTAATTCCAAATATTTCATTTGGAACAATGACCTTCATGTCATTCTTTACCTTTACCTGGCAACCTAAACGCCAATTATCAGCGATCTGCTTTCGATTGAAAAAACCCTTTTCTGTTTGAAGAATCTCTCCACCGCCTTCAGGAATTTGACACTCACACATACCACAAGTTCCTCCACCACCACAGGCCGAGGGTAGAAAGATTTTCTGCTCACTCAGAGTCGATAATAAAGTGGAACCTGATTCAATTTCAACAGTATCTCCATTTATATCCAACTTTACTGGGCCCGAGGGAGAGAGACGAGCTTTCGCCTGCAGCAAAATTGTAACTAAAGCTAGAATTACGAGTGTAAAAACAACTACGCTAGATAAAACAACTACAGAACTCGATAAAGCTAAAAACATAACTATGATAAAATTATAATTTAATACCCATAAAACTCATGAAAGCTATACCCATTAATCCGGTGATCATGAACGTTATACCCAAACCCCTGAGAGCAGGTGGAACATGAGAATATTTTAATCTCTCGCGAATTGCAGCAATTGCGAGGACAGCCAATAGCCAACCTATACCAGAACCAAAGCCAAAAGCCGTAGCCTGCCCAATTGTTGAATAAGCTCTCTCTTGCATAAACAAAGAGCCACCTAATATTGAACAATTCACAGCGATCAAGGGTAAAAATATACCAAGTGCTGAGTACAATGCTGGAGCAAATTTTTCTACAATCATTTCAACAAGCTGAACCATTGCTGCAATAACAGCAATGAACATAATGAAACTCAAAAAACTCAAATCCACATCAGAAAAAGAAGGGTCCAACCAAGCAAGAGCCCCTTTGTCTAAAATCCTAGTCTGCAGAAGGTAATTAACAGGAACAGTTATTGTAAGTACAAATGTTACTGCTAAACCCAAACCCATTCCAGTTTTTACTGTTTTTGAGACAGCTAAATAAGAGCACATCCCTAAAAAATAGGCAAAGATCATGTTATCTATAAAGATGCTTTTGACAAAAATGTTAATTAACTCTTGCATATTTTTTTCTCTTTACTTTAATCTTTTTCTATTAACGAAGGTGTCTTTGATCTCTGCCACCAGATTATAACGGCAACCACAATCAAAGCCATGGGAGGTAATAACATCATGCCATTGTTATGATAGCCTAATTCATACAATCCCAATTTTTCCATTACCGGATAATCATAAAGTGTCCCATTACCAAAAAGTTCTCTAAAAAAAGAAACTACAATCAAAATCAATCCATAAGAGGCTCCATTCCCTATTCCATCAAGAAAAGATTTCCATGGAGTATTTCCTAATGAAAATGCTTCGATCCTTCCCATTATTATACAGTTGGTGATGATCAAACCAACAAATACTGACAATTGCTTACTTACATCATAGACAAAAGCTTTGAGCACTTGATCAACAAGAATTACAAGTGTTGCAACAACAACGAGTTGAACTATGATTCGAATTCTATTTGGAATCATATTCCTCATAAGTGATGTAATTACATTAGCTAGAGCCATTACGACTATAACTGACAGACTCATTACAACAGCTGGCTTAAGTTTCACGGTTATTGCCAAAGCACTGCAAATTCCCAATACTTGAACCGTTATTGGGTTATTGATATTCATTGGATCGCTAAGTAACTTTCTGTTCTTCTTAGAAAATAATGCTTCTTTTGTTTTATTGGTCTCCATAGTCAGTGATATAAAACACTAATAGTTGAATCTGATGGATTATCATTTTCAATTGAAAGGTTTAATAAAAAGTTTTTATAAGGAATCAAGCAGTCTTCGAACATAGTTTGAACACCGACGGATGTAATTGTTCCTCCAGAAATGCCATCAACTTGCTGGTAGCCTGACGCATCCCCTTTCCTAACCTCAATTCCGTCTCTCAAACTTGAAAAAAGAATTTTATCGGGGAATTGGTCCTCGAAAATAGGTGTTGAAATTTCTGCTCCTAGTCCTGGGGTTTCTTTCTCATGGTCAAAGGATGCACCTAGAATTGTGTTGCCATCTCCTTTTAAAGAAACATAACCCCAAATAGGTCCCCAAAGACCGGTTCCACGCATTGGAATTACGTAAAAAGTATCTCCGTTTTTCTGAGCTTTAAAAAGAGGTACTTTACGAGTTGAATTTGATTCCTTTACCGCCTCTTCAAGGTCAATATCAAATGCAGTAACTTCAGAAGAAACAACAAGTCCATTCTGGATAACTAATTGCTCAGTTATGTATTCATCAAAAAGTAATTCGGGATCTTCCCCAATAACTCCTATAGATGACAGTATATCAGATTTCTTTTCCAGTTCTATATTTTTTTCCTGAAATGGTTTTAAAGAGGTTGCAGCAATTGACAATAGAGAGGCAACTACAATAACCATTGCTATTGCAAAAACATAGGTGTAAGAATTTGAGTTTATATTCATAGAGCAATCACTTAACACTTAATTTTAATCTCTTAAGACGCCTTTTAATATTTCCTTCAACAACATAGTGATCTATAAGCGGTGCCATTACGTTCATAAACAAGATGGCCAGCATCATACCTTCTGGGTAAGCGGGATTGAAAACACGAATCATAATCCCTAGAAAACCAATAAAAAAGCCATAAATCCATTTTCCTCGTTCGGTATGAGCAGCTGAGACGGGGTCTGTAGCCATAAAAACAGTGGAAAAAGCCCAACTACCAAAAACCAGGTGAAAATAAAATGGGATACTTAAAAATCCCTGCTGCTCAGGTGATATCATACTTGGTGCTACTGCATTAAAAATTAGACTAATTGTGATCGCCCCGAGTAGCGAAGAGAACATAATTTTCCATGATCCGATTCCTGTAGCAATTAAATAAATGCCACCTAATAAAATGAGAATAGTACTCGTCTCTCCTATTGAGCCTGGAATAATTCCCAGGAAGGCATCCCATGCCGAAAATGTTGTACTACCAGTTGTTGCATACTGTCCCAAAGCAGTTGCTCCTGAATAACCATCGACAAGAGCTTCACCTGGACCTAATGTGGTATTTATCCATACTTTATCTCCACTCATAAAAGAGGGGTATGCAAAAAATGCAAAGGCTCTTGCTGTCAAAGCAGGGTTTAAAATATTCATTCCAGTCCCGCCAAAAACTTCTTTTCCAATCAGCACTGCAAAAATTGTAGAGATTGCAATCATCCACAAAGGCATATCTATCGGCATTGTCATTGGAATCAATAATCCCGAAACAAGAAACCCTTCATTCACAGCATGTTTATTTCTATAAGCAAAATAAATCTCTACTCCCAATCCTGCTATGTATGTAACAATAATCATTGGTATAATTTTCAAAGCTCCAAATAGGAAGTTTTCCAATGTAAAAAACTGTAACCAACCAATATCATTATTTAATAATCCAAGAGCCTTATAGTGCTGATATCCAGAATTATATATTCCAAATATTAATGCAGGGATTAAAGCAAAAATGACTGTAATCATGGTTCGCTTTAGGTCTATTGCATCTCTAACGTGAGCACCGCTTTTCGCATTATGGTCTGGGACAAACATCATTGTTTCCAAAGCGTTGTGTAATGGATACAAAGGCTTAAGTTTTCCAGATGTTACCGCAGGACGCGAAGCATCAAAAATATTTTGTATAAATTTCATTTACTTAAAAACATTAATTCATTTCGTTATAAAGAATATCTAACCCTTTTCTAACCATTTCCTGCAATGGTTGTTTAGATGTGCATATAACTTCGCACAAGGCAAAGTCTTCAGGGATAATCTCATAAATCCCTAGCTCTTCCATTTTTTCAATATCCTCTGCCCAGATTGATTTCAACAATTGATTTGGAAGTATATCAAAAGGGAATACCTTATCATATTGACCTGTCACTACGAAGGCACGCTCTTCCCCATTTAACTTGGTAGTTAAATTATATTTACGATTTGGAAAAAGCCAAGAAAAATATGCTTTACTGAAAGAATATTTGTCGAATCCTGGTAAAACCCATCCGAGAAAATCTGTATTTTCACCTTCTGGAATCACTGAAACTTGTTTTGCGAGGAGGCCTATATATCCCTCTTTTCCAATACTCTCACCTGAGAGAACAGATCCAGAGATAAAACGATAATTGCCCTTATTAGTTTCCTCAGAGAAAAATGTTTTCATTGATTGTCCCCCTCTGACTTCATAATACTGTGGGTTTTTCATACCAGACCCTCCAGCTGCAATAGTTCGATCTAAATGAAGTTCACCTAATTCAAATAGCTTGCCAATTATCGCAACATCTTGAGCAGCTATAGTCCAAATGACCTCACCTTTGTTAAGTGGTGCAACCCGAGAAATATGAACTGAGGTATTCCCGGAAGGATGTGGCCCAGAAAATCTATGAATTTCAATATCATTTGCATTGTTGAGTAGATCCGAGTTTTCATCCTGAGCTATAGATAAAATTATCCTGTCTGAGAGTTGTTTTAAAACCTCTAATCCTCGACTAAAAAGTTCTTCTTTTCCTTTTAAGCTGAATCCAGGCTTGGAGGCAAATGGGTCGGATCCCATTCCATTAATAAAAATGGCTTTTGGTGAGTCATCTGGATTTGCGAGGCAACCGTATGGTCTCATTTTAAGAAGGGTCCATGCACCTGACTCTAGAAGCTTATTTTTGATTTCATCTTTTTTTAAAGCAGTTTTAACACCAAAATTCAGATATTCACATTTTTCATTCGCACGGATTACGATTTGATCTAACCTTCTCTTCGGACCTCTTTGAATTGCTGAAATTTCTCCACTTATTGGGGAAGGTATTTTAATTCTTTCATTTTTCTTGTCAAATAAAATTGCCTGTCCAGCTTTTACCTTATCTCCAACCTTAACGGCTAATTTAGGTTTTAGGCCAATAAATTCAGATGGTCGAATAGCATAATTGCTAACAAATTTAGATGGCTTAAGCTCCTTTATTGGCTCTCCAAACAAGGGCAAATTAAGCCCTTTTCGAATAGTATATTTTTTTGACATGTGCAGTTATAAAAATGCCTCAGAATATTTTTTGTGCAAAGGTATAAATTAGGGTCGGAATTAAGAAGTTTTTCTGAACTTTACTTTGTGATTAAGCATTGTTATTTCTTCTTTATTTTTTTTTTATTCTTGGTTTATGGAAAATGTCAATCTTTTAGACCTGAAATTATAGCTATTGATGATTTTAAAAGTATAGAAATATACCCAATTGGAGATCCACAATCCGCTCCGATAATCTCATTGAACTCAATAAAATCTCTCCATGTTTCTTTTGATGACTTTAGTAGTAATACCCAACCACTAAATTATACTTGGATTCATTGTGATAGAAATTGGAAGCAATCACCTCTTATGTCATCAGAGTACCTAAATGGCTTCTTGGAGGGCCAATTACCCATTGCTGAATTATGCTTCAACACATATCAACCATACAGTCATGTGATAACCAGCCTTCCTGAATTAAATTGTACTCCAAGAATTTCAGGGAACTACTATTTAATTATTTACGAACAAGACCCTGAAGATTTTCTGCTGAGATATCCTGTAATAATAGTTGAACAACTAGCTGAAATTCAAGGATCCATCCACCGAACCATGAATATGGATCAAAGAGGTACTCATCAAGAAATTGATATAACGGCAGACCTGACAAATATTTCTGTTCAAAACCCTTTTAATGACATTCAGCTATCAATAATTCAGAATCGAAATTGGACAAGTTTAAGATCCTTATCCCCTAGGTTTTTGAGAAATGGAATTATTGATTTTAATTACAATAACGGAGAAAACTCCTTTGCTGGGGGTAATATTTTTCGATTTGCAGACTCAAAAAACATTCCTATACCCTCTCTTAGGATTAGAAAGTTTGAATTAAAAGAACTTTGGGTCGCAAATGTAATGGAGGAAAAGCCCAGAGGGATTGATCCTTTTCTTTTTCAAGATGATAGCAGAGGGGGCTATGTAATTAGAAAACAAAACTCAAACCAACCTGAAACTGAGGCAGATTATATTTTATTGGATATTTTTTTAAAAGACATTGAAAATTTAGGAAATAGAAAACTTTATGTAATCGGTGATTTCAACCAATATAGAATGAAGGAAAATTACAGACTTTTTTACGACTCAAATGAAAAAGCATATAGAGGGCTCATTAAGGTAAAACAAGGATACTTAGAATATGTAATTGCTGAACCCAGCTATGAATTTGGCGAAAATATGAATTGGGATTTATCTTGGACTGAAGGTAATCATTGGCAATGCCCAAATTATTATGACGCCATCATCTACATGAAAGAATGGGGTAAGCGTTATGACAGAGCGATAGCAAACAAAAAATTTTATACCAATGGTAATCTTGGGCTTAGCCTAGATTAACTTTTTAATTAGATCGTGATTAGTCAAAATATTGAATTAGCAAAAAAAATCTTAGACTCTGGAGAACTAATTGGATTGCCTACAGAAACGGTCTACGGACTGGCAGGCAATGCCCTAGATCCTAATGTAATTTTAAATATCTACGAAATTAAAAAACGACCTTTTTTTAATCCACTAATTGCTCATATTGGAGAAAAGGTTCAAATAAATAATTTATGTATCAATATTCCTGATGCAGCACATATTTTAATTAATGAATTTTGGCCTGGCCCCCTAACCCTAATTTTAGAAAAATCAGAAATTGTTCCTCATTTATTGACCTCGGGGAGTAATAAAATTGCAGTTCGGCTACCTTCTCACCCGATGGCCATTAAACTTTTGCAATCTTTAAAATATCCATTAGCCGCTCCGAGTGCCAACCCCTTTCAATATGTTTCTCCAACATGTGCACAACATGTGATAGACCAACTTGGAAAGTCTATACCTTTTGTCTTAGATGGAGGTCCGTGCTCCATTGGAATTGAATCTACTATCATCGGCTTTAATAATAATGAAGTCGAGGTCTATCGACTTGGCGGCATCCCAGTTAAAGCCATTGAGAAAATCCTAAAAACAAAAACGAAGCCAATATTTATGGATAAAAAATTGACATATCCAGGTCAAGGCAAAAAACATTACTCTCCGCAGAAAAATATATTTTGTATTTCGCATGGTGAATCCTTTAAAGCAGAAAAGTCAAAAAGTATATTTATTAGTTGGAAACCAGATTCAAAATCCTATGACTCGATAAGTTTAGATGGCTCCACCAGATCTGGAGCTTCGAGATTATTTTCAATTTTGAGAAGATTAGATACTACAGAATTCGAGGAGATTTATATCGAACGGGCACCTAATACAGGTCTCGGACCAGCAATAAATGATCGTCTTACTCGGGCCTCACACCCTTCCTAAGTTTGAAATTTTGCCCGAGATAAACGCGACGAACTACTGAATCATCAGATAATTCCTTTGCAGATCCACTTTTTAGTATTTTTCCTTCAAACATTAGGTAAGTTCTGTCAGTAATTGCCAATGTTTCCTGAACATTATGGTCGGTTATTAAAACACCGATATTTCTATCAACTAATTTCGAAACAATTAACTGGATGTCTTCGACAGCAATCGGATCAACTCCGGCAAAAGGCTCATCTAACAAAATAAACTTTGGGTCTGAGGCCAATGATCTGGCAATTTCCGTTCTTCTACGTTCCCCACCGGACAAAAGGTCTCCTCGAGTATGACGTATTTTTAATAAAGAAAATTCTTTCAAAAGCTTCTCAGTTCGCTCCTTTATATCATTTTTACTCAACCCTCTCCATTCAAATACAGCAGCAATATTATCTTCAACAGACATCTTTCTAAATACCGATGGGTCCTGAGCGAGATACCCGATACCTTTTTGCGCTCTCCTGTACATGGGCAATCGAGTCACATCTTCCTTATCTAATAGGACTTTTCCCTTATCTGGTTTAACCATGCCTACAACAGCATAAAATGAAGTTGTTTTTCCAGCACCGTTGGGACCAAGTAAACCAACTATTTCTCCCTGATTCACATGAAAACTCACATCATCAACAACCCTTTTACGCCCATAATCTTTTGATATTTTTAAAACTTCAAGCTTCATTGATAATGATTTTTTTTGGTTGTGCTATTTTACTTATAAAGACACTCAATTCATACAAAAGAGCAACCGGTATGGAGACAATTACTTGACTAAATACATCTGGAGGTGTAATAATTGACGAAATTATCAAAATGATAATCCATGCATGCCTTCTGTATGTTTTCATAAATGCAGGAGTAATAAGCCCAGCTCGAGATAAAAAATATATAACAATTGGAAGTTCAAATAAAAACCCGCATGCTAAAATTATACTGGCTATTGTTGACAAATACGAAGATGTTTCAATAAAATTAATTATTTGATCCGAGACAATATAATTCGATAAAAATTGGACACTTAAGGGAACAATTAAAAAATATCCGAATGCGGCTCCAAGAAAAAATAACAATGATGAAATGCTAATAAAGGCCACTGATTTTTCTCTCTCTTTGAATGTTAATCCTGGAGAGACAAAAGCCCAAATTTCTCTCAGAGTAAAAGGGAAAGAGAAGACAATACCGGCGATCAAAGAAAGAGAAATATGGAGAGAGAATTGACCTGCCATTTTACTATTTAATAACTCAATATTAATATTTTCGATACACAAACTTCTGATTTCCATTATTTCAGAAAGCAAGCACAAAACCCGATATGAAATAAAATCTGGTGATTTCGGTGCCAATAGTAATCCATCAAAAAGAATTCCTCTAAAAATAAATGCAACAATTCCAGCTATTATAACACCCAAGCTCGCTCTTATCAAATGCTTTCGTAAAGCAGATAAGTGATATAAAAAAGGCATTGATTTTTCTTTTGTCATGATTTACAAAAGTAGTTTATAGTGTAACTTCATGTAATCTATTTCATCAAAAAAGATGAGTCAAAAAACAATAAACGATAGTAAGAAGCTTTTAAAGTCTTTTTTTGGGTTCGATGAATTCAAAGGAGAACAAAGAAATTCCATTAATTCCATCCTTCAAGGGTATGATACTTTCATTCGAATGCCAACAGGTGGTGGTAAATCTCTTTGCTATCAGCTTCCTGGCATTCAATTAGAGGGAATTGCAATTATAATATCACCTCTCATAGCATTAATGAAAAATCAAGTAGACGTAGTTCGAGGTTTTTCCTCTAGTGACTCAATAGCTCATGTCTGGAATTCTTCATTATCCAAAAGAGAAATGGTTCAGGTTAGAGGAGATCTTTCCTCAGGAAAGACTAAACTTCTATATATGGCACCGGAATCATTAAATAGAAAAGAAAATATTGAGTTTTTAAAAAAACTAAACATTTCATTTTATGCCATCGATGAAGCACATTGCATATCTGAATGGGGTCATGATTTTAGACCTGAATACAGACAGCTGAGAAATGCAATAAATTCAATTAAAAGAAAACCAATAATGGCATTAACTGCCACAGCGACTGAAAAAGTTGTATCTGACATACAAAAAAGCCTTGAAATGAAAGACGTAAATATATTTTCTACATCTTTCAATCGAACAAATCTTTTTTATGAAGTGAATTTAAAAAATGAAGTTGAAAAAGATATTGTTAAATTATTAAAATCTCACAAAGGAAAATCAGCTATCATTTATTGTTTGAGTCGAAAAAAAGTCGAAGAAATTACCCACATCCTTCAGATTAACAACATCTCCTCATTACCGTACCATGCAGGCTTAGATAATAATACTAGATCTAAACATCAAGATGCATTTTTAAATGAAGAAATAAATGTAATTGTGGCAACAATTGCATTTGGAATGGGAATCGATAAGCCAGATGTTCGTCTTGTAATTCATCATGATATTCCGAAAAGTATTGAAAGTTACTATCAGGAGACAGGAAGAGCCGGAAGAGATGGAGGGGAAGGAATCTGTGTGACTTATTTCTCAGAAAAAGACATAGAAAAATTAGATAAGTTTTTAAGTAAAAAACCCGTTTCAGAGCAAGAAATAGGTCGTCAACTTCTTCAAGAATCCAAGGGGTACGCTGTTACATCATCATGCCGAAGAGAATATATTCTGCATTATTTTGGAGAAAGTTATAACATTGAAAATTGCTCTCAGTGCGATAATTGCAGAAAAAATCTGAAGAAAATAGAATGTAGCAGTGATGTCAAATTATTGCTTAATGTTATCAAAGATGGAAAACATAATTTTAGATCTGAACAAGTAGTGAATGTTTTAATAGCAAATGAAACATCGATCTTGAGAACTTTCGAAGCATATAAACATAAAGGATGGGGAAAAGGCAAAGAAAAACCAAAAGGCTATTGGACAAACTTAATCAGTCAAATTTCCATGAAGCACCTTATTAAAAAAGACATAGAGAAATATGGAATTTTATCCATAAATCCAAAAGGAGAAAACTTCCTTAATTCAAATCAAAAATATTATGCTAATCCCTTTATCGAACTTACTGAATCTCAAAGTCAAGATAATCTGAGGCAAAATAGCTCTGTTTTAGACCCCGAACTTTTAAAAAAGCTTCAAACACTGAATAAAAATCTGGCACGGGAAAGGAACATACCTCCATATGCAATGTTTTCAGAGGTATCCTTAAATGAAATGGCTAGTACATATCCGTTTAATGAAGAAGAATTAATGGTTATTCCTGGAGTTGGAGAAGGTAAAGCCAAGAGATTTGGAGCTTCATTAATTCTCGAAATAAAAAATCATTGTCTAGAAAATAATATTGAAAGACTAGAGGATTTTACAATGAGAAGTGCTGCTCAAAAAGGATCTTTAAAAATTTATATCATTCAATCAATTGACCGATTGCTATCCATTGAGGAAATGGCTCAAAATAAAGGACTATCTCAAGACGAGATAATAGATGAGATGCAACGGATAGTTGAAAATGGAACACGATTAAACTTAGATCCAGTTATAAACGATATGATTGGGGACGACGAATGTGTCGATGAAATTATGGATTACTTCCAAGAAGAATCTGAGTCTGGAGATATTAGGGAAGCCCTAAAATATTTTGACGAATCTTACAGTGAAGAAGAACTTAGACTAGTTCGTTTAAAATTTCTTTGTAAGGTACTTTAAATCAATTATTTGAATACCATTTTATCTCTTTTGGTAAATCAGGATTCGGAAATTTTATGAAATAAAAAGTATTAGAAAAATTCAGGATTTTCGAGATAGATTCTGTAGAGGGAAGTATTAATTCTTTTGTTTTTTGAGTAGGTTTTTTCATAGGCCATATTATATATGAAAATAACGTAGGCCAGAAGTATTTTATTGTGATTCAATTTCGAGTATCCTTCTTAGGTTCATTAATGCATAGCGCATTCTACCCAAAGCCGTATTAATACCAACTCCTGTCTCTAAAGCTATTTCCTTAAAACTAAGTCCTGAAGTCATTCTCAACTTGATTACCTCTTGCTGATCTAGAGGCAATTTCCCTACAGCCATTTGAACATCTAAATTCCATTGCTCCTGTTGGATACTTTCTTCAAAATTCAAAGCTTCATCTTTTATCCCAAGAACCGAATCTCCACATTCCTCAAGCCCAATTAACTTCGATCGCTTTCTTTTTCTAAAAAAATCCATAACTGCATTTCTCGCTACCATATGGATCCATCCAGAAAATTTACCTAACTCTTTATACTCTCCTGCCTTTGCAACGCGAATAAATTTTATCCAAACCTCTTGAAGAATATCATTTGCATGATCTTCATCTTTTACTCTCTGAAAAATTAAATTGAAAACTGATGCAGAATATTTATCCAACAAAAGCTTTAAAGCTTTTTCTTCTCCTCTTGAAAATGACGCAACAAGATCAGCGTCGCTTACGCCTACATTTTTCATAAACCAATAAGTGTTTAAAATTGAGTAGGGTTCAGAGCATAGATTGTATTTATTTGATTCTTTCTACGAAACTAGTATTTTTTCTTGAATACAAAAGGTATTTTTGTGAAAAATATGGATAAACAAGAAAATTTGATTATTTCTGGTGCCCGAGTTAATAATTTAAAAAATATTAACATCGAGTTTCCTCATGGTCATCTAGTAGTTATCACAGGGGTAAGTGGAAGCGGGAAATCTTCTCTTGCTTTTGAAACATTATACGCAGAAGGACAAAGAAGATATGTTGAATCTTTATCCTCTTATGCGAGACAATTTTTAGGGAAACTTGATAAACCTGAAGTTGATAACATCCAAGGACTTTCTCCTGCAATTGCCATACAACAGAAAGTGATATCGCGTAACCCTAGATCTACAGTTGGAACTGTTACAGAATTGCATGATTATTTAAAAGTTCTTTTTTCAAGAATTGGAAAAACTTACTCGCCTATTTCGGGAAATCAAGTGAAACGACATCAAAAAAATGATGTGGTTGAAAGAATCAAAGAGAGATTAGATTCAGTTGTATTAATTATAAGTCCTATTGATTTCAAAGACCGATCGATAAGTGAGGTATCCAAGCTCTTGTTAGCTCAGGGTTATTCTAGAGTAATCGACAAAAATGGAAATATTCATAAAATTGAAGATTTTCCAAAAAACCAAGATAATTATTCACTTGTAGTTGATAGACTTCACCTCGATGATCTCGATGAAGAAACCCTAAATAGAGCAAATGACTCAATTGAAGTAGCATTTTTTGAAGGTCGAGGAAAACTTTTTTTACATTGGGAAAACGGTCAAAAAGACGAGTTTTCCAATGAATTTTCTTTGGACGGAATTCTTTTTGAAGAACCCTCGCCGGCTTTTTTCACCTTTAATACTCCTCAAGGAGCCTGTCCTGATTGTGAAGGTTTTGGGTCAAAAATTGGTATTGATGAAAATCTTGTTATCCCAAATCAATCGCTCAGCGTCTATGAAAATGCAATTGCTCCTTGGAAGGGACAAAAACTTTCAAAATGGAAAGATCAAATGATACTTGGTGCTGAAAAAGTTAATCTCCCCGTTCACAAGTCAATTAATCTCCTAAGTCAAGACCAATTAAATTTAATTTGGAATGGGTGCGAGCACTTTAAAGGAATTAATGATTTTTTCAAGTATGTAGAAAGCAAAATTTATAAAATACAATTTCGAGTTTTACAGGCACGATACAGAGGAAAAACTTTATGCCAAAGCTGTAAAGGAAATAGACTCCGAAAAGAAGCAGACTATGTTAAAATTAATGAATTGTCAATTAGTGATATCTTATCACTACCAATTTCAAAAGTACATGACTGGTTTAAAAACTTAACCCTTAGTTCAAATGATGAATTAATAGCAAATAGATTAGTAATTGAAATCAAAAACCGGTTAAATGTTTTAGAAAGAGTCGGTCTGCATTATCTCACTTTAAATAGATCATCCGCCACTTTGTCGGGTGGAGAGTCTCAAAGAATCCACCTTGCTACTAGCCTCGGTGCTTCACTTGTAGGATCCATTTATATTTTGGACGAGCCCAGTATTGGCCTTCATTCAAAAGACACTAAGGAATTACTTAAAGTACTTATAAAACTTCGGGATATTGGAAATACAGTAGTTGTAGTTGAACATGATTCACTTTTCATGGAAGCGGCTGATACTCTTATTGATATTGGCCCCGCAGCCGGGTCTAACGGTGGACAAGTAGTTTTTAGCGGAAGTGGGGCTGAAATAAAGGAAAAGGATACCTTAACAGCTAAATACCTGAAAGGAGAAAAAAGAGTTTATAGAGAAATTCGATCTATTGAAAAAAATGCAAATACCATTGGTATCCGAAATGCTAGTTTGAATAACCTAAAAAATATAGATATTGATATTCCATTGGGAAATTTATCCGCAGTTTGCGGAGTCAGTGGAAGTGGTAAAACTTCATTAATAAAAAATGTCTTAGTTCCTGCACTCCAAAAAGAACTTGGGGAATCTAACTCGATAATTGATTTATCTGCATCACTCACAGGAGATATTTCTTTAGTTCAATCCATTGAAATAATAGATCAAAACCCAATTGGAAAATCCTCGAGATCAAACCCTGTCACATATTTGAAAATATATGATGAAATAAGATCCGCATTTGCAGCTTCTAAAGGAGCTCAAATAATTGGTTTAAAAGCCAAACATTTTTCATTTAATACAGACGGTGGAAGGTGCGACATGTGCAAAGGAGATGGCTTTGTCACCATCGAGATGCAATTCATGGCTGATATTCATTTAACCTGCGATCATTGTAATGGTGATAGATTCCAAGATACCATTCTAGGGGTCAAAATAAATGGCAAGAGTATTTCCGACGTATTGAATATGACTATTGATGAGGCTTTTATTTTTTTTAGAGAATCGAATTTTATAAAAATTTCTAAAAAATTTGAACCATTGATTGATGTAGGGCTTGGGTATCTTCAGCTAGGACAAACCAGCTCTTCACTTTCTGGTGGAGAGGGGCAAAGAGTCAAACTTGCTTATTACCTCTCAAAAGGTAAGTCCATTGAGCCAATTTTATTTGTTTTTGACGAACCCACTACAGGTCTTCATTTTGATGACGTTCAAAAACTACTCAACTCATTTAATGCATTAATCAAATTGGGCCATACCGTTGTTGTAATCGAACATCATATTGATATCATTCGCCACTCAGATTGGATTATTGAATTAGGACCTGAGGGAGGTGAAAAAGGTGGGTATCTTTTATTTCAAGGTGAAATTGAAAAATTTAAAAAACTAGAAAACTCACCTACCGTGAATTTCATAAAAGATTTAAAGGACTGATTTTTTTTAAATCTCACTTACCAAAATTCTTTCTTTGACGACGAAATTCATATAAAATTATAGCTCCAGCAACACTAACATTCAGAGAATCTACAATTCCATCCATAGGAATCT
This sequence comes from Owenweeksia sp. TMED14, assembly GCA_002167805.1. Lineage (GTDB taxonomy): Bacteria > Bacteroidota > Bacteroidia > Flavobacteriales > Schleiferiaceae > TMED14. Next base: position 27,460 of record NHBT01000023.1, read on the forward strand.
TAACCTTTTCTGCAGCGATCCTTGACCACTCATTACTGATTCCATAATCCTCTGATCCCAATACAATTGCATAAGCTTCATTCAAATTTTGCTCAAAATTAAAATCAGCACCGTTTAAGTCCATTAAAAAGCATTTCAAATTACTTTCCAACACGAATTTTATAACATCTATCCTATTTGCCTCAAACCACGGAGTATTAAAGATTCCTCCCAAGCTATTTCTAACAGAATAGGGACTTAAAGGATCACATTTCAAAGACGAAAAAATAACTGCATCTACAGAAACTGCGTTTGCTGTTCTCATCAATGCACCAACATTACCGGGTTTTTCAATACCGTCAAGAATCAAAATCACTGGTTTTTTAGGTAATTGAATATTATCTAAAGTTCTATTGGGTCGTCTAAAAACAGCTAGTGCCTTAACTGTCCCACTACGAACAACTAATTTTTTAAATATTTCCTTGGAGCAAAAAAATGCTTTTTCTGCAGGGAGATTTATATTTTTTTGGTTTTCCTCGTCAAGAAATAACTCATTTAAATGATAACCAGATTTAATCGCTCTTTGAATTTCCCTTTCCCCCTCCACTAAAAAAATCTGATCCTTTTTCCTTAGTGAAGATTTTTTAATCCAATGAACCAATCTTTTAATTTTGTTATTTTGGAGACTCTCAATATAGATCACCCTCCTATTCTTTTAGTATTCAACCCTAAATCATTCAGCATTTTCTCACAATTACTACGAACATCTCCTTGGAGTAATAATATGTTTTTTTTGAGACTTCCCCCTACACCACATGATTTTTTGATTTTTTTTGAAAGTTCAATTAGACCATCTCCTTCAATACCTGAAAAATCTAATAGTGTCACCATCTTTCCAGCTCGTCCTTTTTTTTCAAAATAAACGTCTACTATTCCTTTCAAACTGACTTCTTCTTGATTAATTGATTTTAAATCATTTATATCTTTTTGATTCTGGTAATCTTTTTTTTCGATACCCAATGCGCTTGCTAATGCCTCGGAAAAAGGATTATCTTTTTTCTCGTCTGATTTAAAATTATTATTTTTCATNAATTAACNTTTGATATAGTTCCAAATACCGCTGACTTATCTCATTCATTGAAAAGCTCTCTGCTTTCTCTCTTGCAGAATTTGAAAAATTTATCATTTTTTCTTTATTGTCAATCAATGATAAGGCATCTTCAGCCATAGATTCGACATCACCAATATTTTCTAAAAAACCATTTTTATTATGGTCAACAACCTCACTAAGACCACCAACATTAGTTGCAATAACTGGAACATGGGAAGCCATCGCTTCAAGAGCAGATAATCCAAAACTTTCCGTACNTGATGGNAGTAAAAAAATATCTGATATACCTAGCATTGATTGAACGTCNTATGTTTTGCCCCTAAAAATAACTTTATCCCAAATTCCTAAATCTCGCGATAATTTTTCCGCAATGTTTCTGTCCGGACCATCCCCAACCATTATTAAAACAGAATTCCTTTGATCCTGAACTTTNTTAAAAACCTTNATAACGTCNAACACTCTTTTTACCGGACGAAAATTACTGACATGGCAAAAAATTGTTTCATTATCATTTGCAAAGTACTNTCTNTTGTCTTTTGGCTCTCGATCATAACCTTTTAAATTGACGAAATTTGGTATTACCTCAATTGAATTCTTGAGGTCAAATAATTCTTCTGTATCCTTTTTCAAACTCTCACTGACTGCAGTGACATAGGAACTGTGATTTATAGAAAATGAAATTGCAGGTTTATATGCGGGGTTTTTACCGACCAAAGTTATATCTGTACCATGCAGAGTGGTAATAAACGGAATTATTATATTTTGATCCTTTAGTATCTGAGTTGCCATATATGCAGCATATGCATGAGGTATTGCATAATGAACATGTAATACATCTAACTTCTCGCGTTTCACTGTTTCAACAATAGNACTTGCTAGTGCAACTTCATAAGGTTGATGGTGAAAAAGAGGGTATGGATCAATGTATACCTCATGGAAATTNATNTTCCCATGAAAAGGNTTCAACCTAACAGGCATAGAATGACTAATCANATGAATAACATGNCCTTTCTTCGCCAAAAAATTACCTAACTCAGTAGCCATTACTCCCGAACCCCCGTATGTGGGATGACAAACAATACCTATTCTCATTTATTTTTTTTAAGTAATTCGTTCCTAAAAANTCTTTTTCGATTATTCTCCTTACCATCAGAATCATAAAAAATAACATCTCCATGTATTAGTCCTTTTTCATANGGATAAATGGCAGATGGAGAGGAATTATTATGATACCAAATAGATTTTCCGTGCTTTAAATTGTTGACCCAAACTATTTTCTTTTGAATGACTCCAGTAGGGTAAAATGAAAGTTCATCACCGTGAAGTATTCCATTGTGCCAATTTACACTGCGAATTTTTCTTCCAACTTGATCAAAAATAATTTCACGACCATTTTTTTTACCTAATTTCCAATTATTGTGGATCATTANCTGTCCCGAGGGGTGGAATTCCCATGAAGGGCCTGTTAAAAGACCATTTTCAAATAATTGAATTCTCTGAGTTTTGCCATCCTCAAAATAATTTACATAAGTAGAATCAGCAGCAATTGAATTACTCTCAATTATCTGACCAAAAGCAACATTGCAAATGAAAGTACAATTATAGAATACAATTCTGAACGGCTTGTTGAATTCTGGTTCGAATATCAAGTTCATAAATTTTTTTGTTCTCTGCATCGGGGAAAATTCGATTTGACAAAAAGACTAAAACAATTCCNGATTCAGGATCTGCCCATGCAAAAGTACCAGTGAATCCTGTGTGACCAAAACTTTTGGGGCTNACACAACCGCAAGTAGGTCCGTCACCATCTATTTGAGGACGATCAAAGCCTAGACCTCTTCTATTTCCTGAATCGCATGAAAAACATTTTACAAACAGATCAATAGTCTCTGAATTTAAATATTCATATCCATTATAGCTTCCCCCATTCAAAAACATCTGCATCATTTTCCCCACACTCGATGCATTTGCAAATAAACCAGCATGACCGGCTACACCCCCTAAAAGAGCTGCACCTTGATCATGAACCGTTCCATGAATTTGNATCCTTCGAAAAGTAGAATCATACTCCGTTGGAGCAATGTCTGATTTTAAATAGCCATTTTCTAATGGACTATATGTCATTTCTAANTCCATGGGATTATACCAGTCAGNTTTCAAAATTTGATCAATATTNTGTTTGTATTCTTTTTCTAGAAATCTTTGAAATAAATAAAATCCAAGATCAGANTAACGATAATTTGATTCTCCTAATTGAACTGAGGTGATNGATTTAAAAATNGTATCGCGAATTTTTNTGGAAGTAAATAAACTCGGAGTAATAGAAATATNNTTGTCTTCCGTTTCTTTTGCAGAAAAATAATCTTTTGACAAGNTACCGTCTNGCATTATAAAATNCTGATAAAAAGGTATCCAACCTGGAAGACCTGACTGATGAGCAAGAACATCTTTTATTTGAATGGAATCTAAAATTGTTTGCTTAAATTCAGGAAGCAACTGAGAAAAATGGGCATCTAAAAAATCACTCCCACCATTTTCATGATCTTCATAATGTGTCATCAATAATGGCATAGTAGCCATAATTTTAGTTAAACTCGCAATATCGAAAAGATGATTTTTATTTAAAGGGTTAAAACCATTTAAGGTTCCCCAAGCAGAGTCAATTAAAACATTTCCATATCTCGACAAGAATATTTGACACCCTGGAAAAGCATTTTCTGAGAGCCCCTCTGAAACAATAAGATTAATTGAATCTTGAACACTTACATCAATTTTCATTGCATTAAATGAGCATCTATTTAATGTCGGGTTTAAGTGTATTCCTGATACCGGAATTCTTCCTTGAAATTTGTCCTTTTGACCGATTAAAATTGCATCAATCATTAATTCTAATGCGATATCTCGGCCTTCATATCCAATTATTACGGAATTAAATAATTCATCAATATCAAATTTACTTGATGATAAATCCTTACCTGTAATTAATCCATATGGGTTAGCCATTTGAATAAGTCCAATATCAAAACCATTTTCTNTGAACTTGNTCGCGTCTGAAATTANTTGTTTTGAAATAAANCCTCTTTTCCAGGGATTATCTGTTGGNTNAATATTTACAAACCAAATAAAATCTTTTTNNCCNGGTTCNGATTTNGTCANATCTTCTTCATATNTCGAGAGAATTTTATTCAAGTATTTATCATTATTTAGCCCATTTACATATGTCTTAAAGAAAAAATCAGAGGAATGATTTAAATCAAATACTTTTGATTTGTCAAAAATGAGGGTTTTTGACTTGGCATATATATTTTTTGATAAAATTTTTCTCTCATTTTGAATCATTTTTAGATTATGCTTTTCAGTATCTCCAGAATAAATAAAATTTAACTTAGAATTTAGGATTCTTAAAACATGATTCTCGATTACATCTCGGCTGAGTCTTCCAATTTTAATAGCTTCAATAATGGCATCGATTGCAGCTTTTGGGTCAGAAACAAACAACAGTAAATCGTTACCGGCCTCAATTGCGCGCACCTCAATCTCTCCAGGTGGAAGGTCCTGAGCTAGACCTTTCATATTCAAAGCATCGGTAATAATCAAACCCTGAAAATTTAAACTATCTCTTAACCAATCTGATACAATAATCTTTGATAGTGAGGCTGGTGTTCGCGATGAATCTAAAGATGGAATATCCAAATGAGCGACCATTATTGCTCCTACTCCTTTTTTAATAGAATGAATGAAGGGAGACAATTCACGACGTTTAAAAGTTTCTTTATCGTGACTTAATANCGGTAATATTTTATGNCTNTCNTTTTCGGTATCTCCATGACCAGGAAAGTGTTTTGCACATGCCATGACCTGCTGACTTTGAATACCAAGAATTTGTTGACCAGATAAAAAATTAACATTGGAAATATCTGAACCGAGGGANCGTTGACCAATGATNGGGTTTTTGGGGTTCGTATTTAAATCAACAACGGGGCTGAAATTAATATTTATTCCTAGAAATTTTGATTCCTGTCCTAGAGATTTTCCATATTCATATGCTAAATCCGAATTTTTCGTTGCACCTAAGGTCAAAGGCCAGGGAAGTCTTTCTAAAGAATCTAGTCTCATACTAGCGCCCCACTCCGCATCTTGAGCCATAAACAGTGGTATGCTATTTTTTTTAAGAGAAATTCTTTGAAGCTCTTCAATCATTCTCTTTTGCCTGTGTGGTGAACCTTGCATCCAAATAATACCGCCTATCTCACCTTTTCGCGCCCATTTTTTCAACAACGAAAAATGATTATCTCCTTTATTACTATATCCAGACACAACGATTAACTGACCAATAAGGTCTCTTAGTGGCATCGATTTCACTAATTCAATATTGGATGGAATTTCTAAGGTAGGACTATCTGATGAAGCGATTAAAGTGGATTTCATTAAAAAACCATACAGAAAAAAAACAACTAAAAGAGCACTCCGGATCATATTAGAAATGTAGCCCAAAAAAGGCTTTACCTTTGATATAAAATGGGACTATTTTTTTCTTTTTCTAAACAACGAAAGCCTCGAGGATTTAGGCTGCAACATCGATATTTCGACGAGCAAAAAGAAAAGCTTGAAAAACTGGAAAATACAAGTCTAAATGATCATTTAAATCGGAGAAGAAGAATACGAAGATCCTGGGAAAAAAAACGAAAAAATATAAGGTATGAAACGAATAAAAGGGTAATTATACTTTTGAGCACGTTTATAATTTTATGGTTAATGTTTAAACTATTGCCTTTATTAATAACTTATTCAAGGTTTAACTAGATTATTTTTTCAAGGGTTTTCGAATGGCAAATAAGTTGAAAAATCAAATCTCAATACTTCCTGAAAATGTCGCTAATCAAATAGCGGCAGGAGAAGTAGTCCAAAGACCAGCGTCTGTAGTAAAAGAATTAATGGAAAACTCCCTAGATTCTGGGGCTTCAGAAATTAATGTACTTATAAAAAATTCGGGTAAAACAAGTATCCAAGTTATCGACAATGGACACGGTATTAATAGAGATGAAATGAAATTGGCCTTTGTAAGGCATGCCACCTCAAAGTTAAAGTCTGCGGAAGATTTATTCTCAATTAACACTTTGGGCTTCAGGGGGGAAGCACTTGCCTCCATAAGCGCAATTGCCCATGTTCACCTAATAAGCAAAACCCTAGCAGGGAAGTGTTATGAATTATTTATCGATAATACCCACGAAAACACTGTCAGGGAAACTTCAGGGCCAAAGGGAGTTAATATGAAAATCAAAAATTTATTCCATAATGTTCCTGCGCGCCGTCAATTTTTGAAATCAGACTTGATCGAATTTAAGCATATTAATGATATTTTCATCCAGCTATCAATTGCTAATCCGATGGTCAGATTTACTCTAAGTCACAATAACACGGAACTAGCCCATTTTGAACCCGAAAATTTGAGACAGCGGATAAGCCATGTATTGGGTAAAAAAATTAATGAGAATTTAATCCCAATTGAAGAGTCTACAGATTCAGTGAGTATAAGTGGTTATCTTTTGAGACCTTCAAGTGCTAAAAAAGTTAAGGGAAATCAGTATTTATTTTTAAATAAACGCCCAATAAAAAGCAATTATATTCACAAGGCAATTATTGAAGCATTTGAAGGATTAATTGCTCCTGATATGCATCCTGCATATGTAATTGATCTTATTGTACCCAATGACAGAGTGGATGTAAATGTTCACCCTGCAAAAACAGAAGTAAAATTTGAGGATGGGCATCTCGTTTTTAAAATTCTTTGCTCTGCGGTCAAAAGATCACTAGGAATCCATCAAGTAGGACCTGTAATAGATTTTGAAAATAATATTCAGCAACATGTCAGTCACAAAATATCGAAAATCACTACCCCTCCAAAAATTCGGATTAATCCTGATTTTAATCCTTTTGAACTGAAAGATAAAAACAAACCAGAATTAATTGATTTTTTTTCAAAAAAGAATAAAGAAGTAAAGCAAAATTCATTCAGTTTCGATAGTGATTGGGACGATGATATTAACGTCAATTCTGAACATTCAAATTTCTTTTTACCCCCAAATTATATTGTTACGAAGCTCAAATCGAGCCTGGTGATAATTAATGCTCTAAGAGCTAAGCGAAGAATATTGTTTGATAGCCTGATCAATGCTCTTGAAAATGGGGGGGGAATAAATAGTCAATCCTGGGTGTTTCCTGAAAAATTAGAATTGATTTCTAAAAGTAATATTGAATTATGGCATGATGAATTAAAAAAACTGGGATATCATTGGGAAGACAATCATGATCATTACATTTTTTCTGCTGGACCGGCTTTTTTAAGTCAGTCAGAGGGAATAAAGTGTTTAGACGAATTTATTTTACAAAATCCTGAAGAAAAAGATTACAAAAAATTGGCCTTGTCATGGTTATCAAAAATTACAAACGGTTATTCTGAAAAATCTGATTCTAAATTATCCGATTTCGTGGATTTACTTTTTCAAAGTAATAATCCATGGACAGACCCATATGGAAAAACGATTACTCATATACTAGACTCAAACGCCTTAGCATATCAATTTAAATAATATGAATTTTAGACCTCAAGCATTTTCCTTTTTACCTCCGGTGATTAAAAATTTATTAATTATTAATGGCTTAGCATTTTTTGCTGCTATTATTTTTGGGCGAATGGGAATGAATTTATTAGGGATATTTGGACTTTATATTCCTCAATCCGAATTTTTTCAACCCTATCAACTCGTAACGCACTTATTTTTTCATGACATATCGAATTTTGGGCATATTTTGGGTAATATGTTTGCGCTTTGGATGTTTGGAACACCCCTAGAGAATTTATGGGGTTCACGAAAGTTTTTCACCTATTACTTTATCACCGGACTTGGAGCAGCTCTAATTCATTTAGGTGTAAACATGTTTGAATATTTTTCGTTCATTAATTCATTTAATATATCAGGTATCGAGTCCTATGCTTTGAGTGGTCAGAGATTACTTTGGACACCAACTGTAGGTGCCTCTGGTGCTGTCTTTGGTTTATTATTAGGTTATGGGATGACATATCCAAATCAGAAAATATATTTATATTTTCTGATGCCAATTCGAGCTAAATACTTTGTTGCATTTTATGGTTTATTTGAACTATTTAATGGTTTTACGAATAGTGCAAGTAACATCGCTCATTTTGCTCATATCGGAGGAATGTTATTTGGCATCATGCTTATAAAATATTGGAAAGGAAGACAGAGACATTTTTAAATCATGATAAATCAAATTATTAATTGGATTCAGGAATCCACCATTAATAAATGGATTGCCATATTATGTTTATGTTTTTTATTTCAAAGTTTTGTTGAAACCCTAGGTTGGTTGACAAATCTACCCTTTGAAGAATTATTATTCAATTTTTTTGGACTCCAAAATAATTTTAGTTGGAAGATTCACTCGTTATTAACTTATGCCTTTCTTCACAACGGTTTTTTTCATTTTCTTTTTAATGTTTTTACATTTTACTTTTCTGCATATCTATTGCACACATTTTGGCGAGGAAATCAAATAATCAGATTATTCCTTGCCGGAATTCTTTTTGGAGGCATTAGTTCTCTAATCGCATCGTCATTAATGCAAAAACCCGTCATTATTGTTGGTGCATCTGCTGGAATTTTTTCTATTTTGTTCGCTGCGACCAGATTCTCTCCTAGAATGTCAGTCTACCTTTTTGGAGTAATCAAAGTTCCTTTATGGTTAATTTCTCTGAGTTTAACTCTGATTTCAGTAACTGGGCTTAATGGATCCAATTTTGGAGGGGAATGGGCTCATTTAGGAGGAGGATTACTAGGTTTTTTAATAGCAAAGAATCCAGAATCATTAAATTTAAAAAATCATAAAAAGAAAATATCATCTCCACTAAAACTGAAAAAATTATTTAGAAAAAAATCATTTAATAATTTAAGTATTGATGAAAAAGAAATGGACTCAGCAATTGACAGGTCAAAATATCTTAATAAGATACTGGATAAGATTAATGACAATGGATATGAAAACTTAAATCAGAAAGAGAAGGTATTTTTAGAAAAATATGGGGAAAAATAAATTTACCATTCGAACTTTATTTAATTTTTACTACTGGCCTCAGTGGATTGCTCTTCCTTTCACATTATTTTCTAGTATCGGTTTTTATTTTTCACCGAATCCAATCTCAATTTTCTCTCCATTTTCCTCCATCTTTCCAGTTTTTATTTTCTGGCATTTAATTTGGACAATCGTATCTCTGCTCAAGCTAAAATCGTCTGCTTTTTTGGGTTTGTTTATAATTATTTTTACTTATCCTCAATGGAAGGCTCTTGCTAGTTTTAATTTCGGCCCAAAAGAAATTAATGTTCCAGTTATTAAAATAGGTACGTGGAACGTTCATCATTGGAAAAATCTAAATTGGACAGAATTAAAAAGTACTGAATCAAAAATGGGAAACTGGATTATGGAAATCAATCCCGATATTATATGTTTCCAAGAGGACAACTTATTAAGCGCAGCCTCTAAACTCGTCAAGTATAGATTTCCATACGGTGTTTCTGGTGACGATAAACTCCTGACAATTGTATCAAAATTCCCGATTTTACAATGGGGTAGCGAAAAGTATGTCCATAGCTCAAAGGGACATAAAGAATTTGTTTGGGCCGATATTCAAATCAGTGAGCCCAATGGAAATATAGACACACTTAGGATTGCTAATATTCATCTGCTGACAACAACTTTTGATATCAATAACGCATCCATAGAAGAAAACGATATTGGTATTAATAAATTCTTCATTAAAAGTTTTCAGAGTTTAAATAAAAATGCAAAAAAAAGAAGTCAACAGCTAGATCAAATAATAAAATGGGAAACTAAATCAACTATCCCTGTTGTTTTTGCCGGAGATTTTAATGAAACACCCACATCTAATACGTATCTGCGAGTAACATCAAAAAAGAATGACTCATTTGCAAAAGCTGGAAGAGGTTTAGGATCCACTTTTAACAACCTATGGAACATCCCTTTAAGAATTGACTGGATATTATGTCCAAAGGATATGAGTATCATTTCTTCTTCAACTCTAAAACAAGAATGGAGTGATCATAATCCCTTAATAGTGGAAATCGCTCCATTTTGAACAGGAACTAACCTTTTTCTTTTCTAACCCTTCTTAAGTCAAGCCAATTCATCGGGTGAGAAGAAAGACCAAGCCATTCTTTTGGTAAGACTCGAATGCTTTCATCATATATCAAGGGGATTAGTCGAGATTCATCATGTAATTTTTGATCAGCTTGCATAAAATAGTAGCCTCGCAAAGAGTCACTACTTCCATGTTTTCCTTTTCTGACTAAATCGTCGTATTCAGAATCTTTAAATAAAGATGAATTAGGCCCGTTGGGAGCTGACATTTTGCTCTCAAAAAGCATTAAATAATTTTCAGAGTCAGGATAATCTGCGATCCAACTAGCTCTGTAAACCGGAAGTCTTCCATTAGACTTATCCTCTCTGAATACTGCTGCTGGCAAAACATCAATTTGAACCGGAATCCCAATCTCTTCCCATGCATTTTGAATATACTCACACAAGTCTCGATAGCTTGAGGTTGTAGATAAAATAATCGGATCCAATGAACCTTCCGCTGAATTCTTGAAAATACCCGAAGCCTTTAAAAGACCAATAGCGGAATCTTTTTGAAATAAAAAAGGATTTTCCCATGCCGCTTTTTCTCTGTGTCCCTTTAAACCAATGGGTATAATGCCTCCATAGGCTGACTTACCAATTCCATTTTTTAAGTATTTAATCATACTGTTTCGATCAATTGATAAATTTAATGCTCTACGTACTTGGGAATCAGATAGGTAAGAAGGATATGGGTCTGTAGATCGAATGCCTATAAATTCAGTGTTTAAAAATGGTGTCCTATAAAGTTTATACTTCTTAGACCAATATTCTTTTAAGAAACCATCCTTTGTAAATAATTGATCCTTATAAGAAGCGTCAACTCCGGTTAAAAAGTCTAAATTTCCCTTGATGAATTCTAAAAAAGCAGCTTGCCTATCTGGAATAAATCGAACTGAAACTGCCTCCAAATAAGGTAGAGAACCACCCTCTAAATCTTTCTGATAAAATCTTCGATTTCGCCTGAGAACAAGCTTATCTTTTAATCTCCAAGCTTTAAGGAAAAAGGGACCTGAACCTACTGGCTTAAATGAAAACTCATTTCCATAATACTCTATTGCTTCAATCGGCACAATTCCGCAATAAGGAATACTTAGTTTACCCAGGAAAGAAGGGTCAGGTTTATGAAGAGATATTAAAACATTAAATAACCCATCAGATCTAATATTATTTACGTTTTCTAAAACCCAGGCACCTGGAGATCCCAGAGAAGGATTTTTTAATCTATTCAAGGAATAAACAACATCTTTCGAGGTCAATTTTTTTGAACCTTTGCTAAAACATGGAGAATTATGAAAAAATACATCTGACCTCAGAGAAAAATTATAAACTAAACCTTGATTGTCAACCGTCCATGATTCGGCAAGGTTAGGAAGAATGTTTAAAGACGAATCGGTATCTACGAGAGTACTAAATATTTGCTTAGATATCCAATTACTGCCCTGATCTCTCGAATAAATTGGATCTAACGAGGCTATACCGGAGGCTTCATTATAGCGAAATACCTCCCCAGCATCCTCTTTGGGATATGAATCACATGAAATTAAAAATGCCAATGAAAGCAGAGGTAGGTATTTTAACAAACAAAACATAATCCAAAGATAGCCGATCAAAAGCCCTAAATTTGAACTATGGATTTAAATGAAAAAACAGTGGCATTTCACACTCTGGGTTGTAAACTAAATTTTGCGGAGACTAGTACCATTGCAAGGGATTTAAATGATGCAGGAATGGAAACAGTGAAACTCGAAAAAGGAGCAGATCTTGTTGTAATTAATACTTGCTCAGTTACGGAAAAAGCTGATACTGAATGCAGATCAATAGTTAGAAAAGCCCTAAGAGCTAACTCAAATTCATTTATCGTTGTAACTGGCTGTTACGCTCAATTAAGACCTAGCGAGATAGCCGCATTAGAGGGTGTCGATTTAGTGCTTGGAGGAGCTGATAAACTGCACTTAAGAAAATTTATTAATGACCTAGACAAATTCGAAGAAACAATAATCCATAGTTGTGATGTTAGTGATATAAATAATTACGATTCTGCATATAGTATGGGGGATCGAACTCGAGCATTTTTGAAAGTTCAAGACGGGTGTGATTATAAATGTTCTTATTGTACAATTCCTATGGCGAGAGGAATTAGTAGATCAGCGCCGGTTAATCAAATTATATTACAAGCCAGAAATTTGGTCAAAATCGGGGTCAAAGAAATAGTTTTAACTGGAGTAAATATTGGAGACTATGGTAAAGGAGAGCACGGAAACAAAAAACACGATCACAATTTTATTGACTTGCTCAAAGATCTTAACAAATTATCAGGTCTTGACAGAATTAGAATTTCATCAATAGAGCCCAATTTATTAACTGATGAAATAATCGAATTTGTATCGAATAGTGAAAAATTTGTTCCACACTTCCATATACCACTTCAAAGTGGCAATAACGAAATCCTTGGAAAAATGAAAAGACGTTATAACCGGGAGTTGTATTCTGAAAGAGTTAAAAAAATAAAAAACCTTATGCCGGATTCAGCAATAGGTGTAGACGTAATAGTAGGATTTCCCGGTGAAACAGAGGAACATTTTTTAGACTCGCTAAATTTCTTGAATAATTTACCAATAAGCTATTTACATGTTTTCACATACTCTGAGCGACCAGATACAGAAGCTGAAAATTTTGATAATATCATTCCAAAAGTTGAGAGAAAAGCAAGAAATCATAGATTAAAACTTCTGAGTGTAAAAAAATCCAGATCATTTGCAGAATCGCATAAAGGAACACTTCGAAAAGTGCTTTGGGAAGATTCAATGCGAAAAGGTAGAATGTATGGCTATACGGAAAATTACATAAGAGTTTCAGCTAAATATGATATTTGTAAAGCTGGAAATGTTGAGTATGGATATATCGGTGAAATCCAATTTGACGATTGTTTAGAATTCTATGAATCCAAAGATGCAATGGTCGTATGAGGAATTCTACTAGTTCGTGAATCAAGAGGTACTTTTAGCAAATTTGCCGGAAAACAAATTCCTTATAAAAATGTGCTTTTTGAGCGTAATATTGTAACTACTAGTTATGAATCTTTAATAAACTGGACAAGCAAATATTTTTTAAGAATCTGACCTATGAAACAAATACCAACAAAAATCAGTGATCTATTGATATTTGAGCCGACTATTTTTTCTGATGAAAGAGGTTATTTTTTTGAAAGCTTCAGATGCGATGTTCTTCCCGGAGGGATTAAAAATTTTGTTCAAGACAATGAGAGTTTTAGCCGCAAAGGAACGCTTAGGGGACTTCATTTTCAAACGCCACCATTCTCTCAATCTAAATTAGTTAGAGTTACATCGGGGTCAGTATATGATATCGCTGTTGACTTAAGAAAAGGATCACCAGACTATGGGAAATGGCATGCTGAACTACTATCTGAAAAAAATAAACGGCAATTATTTATTCCTGAAGGGTTTGCTCATGGATTTATAACCCTTGAGGATGATACTCGCTTCCAGTATAAATGCACTAACTACTATTCTAAAGAAAATGAAGGCGGTATTCTTTTCAATGATAAAAATTTAAATATAAATTGGGGTCAACTTTCTGGAATACCAGAAAATGAGTTTAAAATCTCTGAAAAAGATACTCAATTGTCAAAAATGAAGAATTTTAATAGTCCTTTTCAATACAAATAAATGACACTTACAAAACCGAAATACTTTATTGGGATTATTCTATTGGTTATGGTCATTATTTATGCCACCCCTGACACCTATTCCAAAGGTGAAAGAATGATGCACCTTTCAACTTCCAATCACGTAATGGTTGTTCCAATTCCAGATGATATTCAGCTAGCAGGGGAAAAAATGCCCGATAAACAAAGTAACCAAGAGTTACTTAGCCGCGAGATGCAGGTAAACTCTTTCTGGCATAGCAACACCATTCAACTACTGCAAAAAAGCGGTAGATATTTTCCAATCATAGAGCCAATTTTAGAATCAGAGGGGGTCCCAAATGATTTTAAATATTTAGCGGTTATTGAAAGTGGGTTATCTCAGGTTGTCTCCCCTGCCGGGGCAACTGGAATTTGGCAAATGCTTGAAACAACAGCAAGAGATTATAACTTGGAGGTTAATGAACAGATTGATGAACGCTATCACATAGTGAAATCTACACTAGCTGCTTGTAAATATTTGAATGAAGCGAAAAAGAAATTTGGTTCCTGGACTTTGGCTGCAGCATCTTATAATATGGGAATGGCTGGACTTCAAAAGCAGCTTAAACGCCAAGAAGAAAAAAATTATTATGATTTACTATTAAATGAAGAGACAAAACGATACATCTATCGAATCTTAGCTATCAAATATATATTTCAAGAGCCCAGATCTTTTGGATTCGATCTTTTCCCCAGTGATTACATGAAACCTTGGGATGATGTTTTAGTTTACGTTGATAGTAGTGTAAGTAGTTGGGGTAATTTTGCGCATAAATATGGATGGTCATATAAAGAATTGAAAAATCACAATCCCTGGCTAAGAGAGTCTTATTTAATAAATAAGTATCAAAAAAAATATGGAGTTTCGGTTCCTCAGTTCGAATCTAGTCCTAAATAATAATTAGAAATTTATATGGGTGATAATATCACTATTCTCGGGGCCAGAGAGCATAACTTAAGGGATATAGATGTTAGAATACCTCGTAACTCATTGGTTGTTATCACTGGGCTCAGTGGTAGTGGAAAATCCTCTCTCGCTTTTGATACAATTTACGCGGAGGGTCAAAGGAGGTATATGGAAACCTTCTCAAGTTATGCAAGACAATTTTTGGGAACAATGGAGCGACCTGATATAGACTCCATCGAGGGTTTAAGTCCTGTTATATCTATTGAACAAAAAACTACAAACAGAAATCCAAGATCTACAGTTGGAACTGTTACTGAAATCTATCACTTTCTTCGCCTGCTATTTGCGAGAATATCAATAGCATATTCAAGCGAGACAGGAGAAAAAATGATAAGTCATACCGATGACGAAATTGTAGAAATAATAATGAAACAATTTAAAGGTGAAAGAATTGCAATTTTAGGTCCCGTTGTAAAATCTCGAAAAGGACACTATCGAGAACTTTTTGATTCATTCGGAAAACAAGGATTTCTTAAGGCAAGGGTAGACAGTGAATGGATTGATATTGAACGTGACATGAGATTAGATCGATACAAAACTCATGATATCGAAATTGTTGTTGATCGAGTTGATGTTTCTAGTGAGATGAGATCAAGATTAAAAAAAAGTATTCAAATAGCCATGAAAATGGGAAAAGGAAATATTATAATTGCCAATTATAATAACTCTCAAATCAAATATTTTAGTCGAAATTTAATGTGCCCGTCTACAGGCATATCCTACAAGGAACCAGAACCAAATTCATTTAGTTTTAATTCTCCAAAAGGAGCATGTAAAAAATGTGATGGCTTGGGAAAAGTAAAAGTAGTAGATCTTATTAAAGTTATTGAAAATCCAAAGTATTCTCTCAGGAATGGGGCACTGAAACCATTGGGAGAATACAGAAAATCATGGATTTTTCAACAAATGGAATATCTGGGTATACGTTTTGATTTTAATATTGATACACCTTGGAACAAAATTTCGGCAAAAGCTAAGTCTGCCATTTTAAATGGTCATAAAGAACAAATTCATTTAGAAAGCAAAAATCTCGGCGTTGCTAGAAAAATAAATATTGATTACGAAGGGCTAATCAATTTCATTGAAACTCAAAAGAAAGAGAGTAAAAGTAAAAATTTACAGAGATGGGCAGATGAATTCATGGTAGAAGAAATTTGTCACTCATGTAACGGATCAAGACTGAATGATGAATCACTAAATTTCAAAATTGATGGATTAAATATTGATGAACTATCAAAAATGAGTATTCTTGAACTGTATGAATGGTCGAATTCAATCCTAAAAAAGTTAGATGACTCACAAAAAAAAATAGGAATAGAAATAATCAAAGAGCTAAAAGTTCGAATTAAATTTTTAAGTGATGTCGGGCTAAATTATTTATCATTAAATCGAAGTACTCGGTCTCTATCTGGTGGCGAAGCGCAAAGAATTAGACTCGCTACTCAAATAGGCTCACAATTAGTAAATGTGCTTTATATATTGGATGAGCCAAGTATCGGATTGCATCAAAGAGATAATCAAAAACTAATTGAGAGTCTCAAAAAATTAAGAGATATCGGAAATTCTGTAATAGTTGTGGAGCATGATGAAGAAATGATGAAGTCATCAGATCAAATTATCGATTTAGGACCAAAAGCAGGAATTCAAGGAGGNNAGATAGTTGNTCAGGGAGACTTTAAAACAATCTCAAAAACNGATAGCTTNACNGGAAAATACTTACGTCGAGAATTAAAGCTGCCCAGTTTATCAAAAAGGAGATCTGGAAATGGTCATTTCATTGAACTTGAAGGTGCTAGTGGTAATAATTTAAAATCAGTGAACTTAAAAATATCACTCGGATCGTTAACCGTAATTTCTGGAGTTTCAGGTTCGGGAAAATCAACATTAATTAATGGCACACTATATCCTGCAATTGCGAATCGAATAAATNGATCTTTAGTTACAACCTCAAAAATTTAAAACAATAAATGGAGTTGAACANATTGATAAAGTNATTGATATTGATCAAAGTCCAATTGGGCGAACACCAAGATCCAATCCCGCAACTTATACGAATGTATTCAATGAAATTCGAAAGCTTTTTTCAGAAATACCAGAATCTAAAATTCGTGGATACATGCCAGGAAGGTTTTCTTTTAATGTAAAAGGAGGAAGATGCGAGACTTGTCAAGGAGGAGGAGTTAAAATAATCGAAATGAATTTTCTTCCGGATGTTCATGCTCCATGCGAATCATGTCAGGGGAAGCGGTTTAACAGAGANACCCTTGAAATACGATATAAAGGTAAAAGTATTAGTGATATTCTAGATCTATCAATATTAGATGCTTGCAGGTTCTTTGAATCAATACCTAAAATTCATAAAATCCTAAAAACATTAAATGATGTNGGTTTAGGTTACATAACGCTAGGACAACAATCTACGACATTAAGTGGNGGCGAGGCTCAAAGAATTAAACTNGCCTCNGAGCTTTGTAAAAAAGATACTGGTAAAACTTTATATATTCTNGATGAGCCCACTACCGGNCTNCATTTTGAAGACATCCGAATATTAATGGAGGTTATTAATAACCTTGTGAACAANGGNAATACAGCAATCATTATTGAACATAATATTGATGTAATGTTGCAAGCAGATCAGATAATTGATTTGGGTCCANATGGTGGGAACTCAGGAGGACNAATTATTGCGNCAGGNACTCCTGAAGAAGTNTCTNATAACTCTTTNAGTATGACTGCTCCATTTTTAAAANCCGCATTAAACAAGTAACCGAGCGTAATTCCTAAAAAGCCCCATTGTTTTTCTTAACTTGTCATNATCNACGANNAAAACATATATCCANTGANTAAAGAAATCTCTAAAACATGGAATGAAATTAAGACTAATGACTCTTGGGCGATATTCAAAGTCATGTCTGAATTTGTCGAAGGCTATGAAAGACTTTCACGAATAGGACCTTGCGTAAGTATTTTTGGTTCAGCTAGACTTAAAGAGAATAATTCTTGGTATAANATNGCTCAANAGATTGCTGAGGGCTTAGGTAAACTAGGCTATGGAATTATNTCTGGTGGAGGTCCAGGGATCATGGAAGCAGCGAATCGAGGAGCAAAATCAGTGAATGCTGCTTCTGTTGGGCTAAATATAGAATTAGAACACGAACAAAATCCAAATAACTTCATTGATATCGATAAAAGTGTAGATTTTGATTACTTTTTTGTTCGAAAAGTTATGTTCGTGAAATACTCTCAAGGCTTCGTTGTGATGCCAGGAGGATTTGGTACTTTGGATGAANTATTTGAAGCATTGACATTGATTCAAACGAAGAAAATNGATAAATTTCCAGTTGTCCTTGTTGGAAAAAATTACTGGTCAGGNTTGTTAGATTGGATNAAACAGGTCTTAATGGAGANTGAATTGATTGGAAAAAATGACATGGAATTATTCAGCGTTGTAGACAGTTCAGNNGAGGCAATTGAAAAAATTAACGAGTTTTATCTTAAATATAACTTGAAACCTAATTTTTAAATTGTCTTAATTACAAAACAAGCGAATAGATCCTTCACCTGCATCCTTAATCTTATAACTTAAGATATAAAAACCTGCAGCTCTAGGAGTTTGTATGAACTTATCCAGGTTATCATTCCATATCCCTTTGTAAATATCTCTTCCGTTAATATCCGATATTCGAATTGAAATTTCTTGGTCATAAAAACTNAATCTTTTTAATATCCATTTCTCATCAGAACTTACNACCTCAAAAGGGTCNAAAGTTATCTCTTCACGTTCTGAAAAAACAGATGCAATAAGGGTATCGTGAGGGTATGTCCCTGAACCAAGGGTTACAACAAGTGAATCAAATGTTTGAATTCCGCTAGCACTAGTAAATGGATAAATAATAGTATCTACTGTTGTTCCCAATGAACCATAAATAACCACTCCATTATCATCGGCATACAGAGTATCCCCTTTGTTTTTAAAAAAAACAAAGTCTTTTCCACTCGCATTACCATATTTTATATTACCCCCGGATGACACATCAACATGCCCAAGTTGAATATGTAATCTACTGACATCGATATATTCAGGTTCTAAAACAAATAATCCCTCTTGCCTATCAGAGACCAAAATTCTTCCGCTGGGCAGGTAAGGATAAGCACCCCATGCACCACTAAAACCTCCTCCAGAGTTAGGGGAAGTATCATAATATCCAGATAATACGGGAAGCTCTGGAAATTCCACATCTAAAACATGTAATCCAAAAGTATAATATGATGTAATCAATTTTGACCCTAGGACATGAGTATTATGCGGAATTAAAGAGGTGTTAGGTTGTACTCTGTGTCGGAATAATTCATTTACATTATTTAAATCTGAAATNTCATATGCTGAAATGTATCCNTCAGAAACCTCGTCAGTTGTANATAAAAAATTGTTATCATCGCTTAGCCAAGTATTATGGCAAAAATTTCCTGGAGTNGGCCACGTTCTTATTAATTGTGGATTAGATTTTAGAGTAAAATCTACTGCAACTACCCCTGTATAAAAAGCCGCTCCAAACAAAGTGTCATTTCTAGAAAAGCCATCATGGAAAGCATGATTATTATATATTCCCTTATATACTGGGTTCCATGGATTTATTGAAAGGTCAAATAATAAAGCACCACCAACCCCTACATTTGAACCAAATGCGTAAAGAATACCGTTATCATCGATCCATAGATTATGAGCTCTTGCCATAGTATCCACTTGTCCATTCTGTCTGGGCACAGGTAATTTTATATTCTTATGTTTTAAAATTGATAAACTGTCTAGATCGATAATCATTAAACCATCATAAATCGGATTAGATCCAGAAGGAACATCGTGGACTACATAAGCATAATGACCAAATGTCTTTATATCTCGCCAGACAGAAGAGGATCCAGAATACCAATATGTATTACCAATTTGATTTGAGCTAGTAATATTTGCAATTAAAACCCCATTTCTATTTCCAAGGATTGCATATTCTTCGCCGCTAGAGGAATCCGAATATCCCCAAATATCAGCCCCTAAAGGGAAAACATTAGTATCAACCCATTCAGAAAAAGGATAATGAATTAATTTCTTCATGTTGAGACTATCATTATTGGGTTGAGCAAACAGACCAATACCAAAAAAACAAAGTAAAATAAATAAGTATCGATTCATAAATATGCTAAAACTCCAAAGTGAATTGACCATCTTCCTCAGAGTCCTCTTCTAATTTAGGACTCGCTTCTTGCTTATTTGAAAAGTGATCCCTCTCTAAATCAGCAACATCAATATTAGTATCTACTGGTTTTAAAAGGACCTCGCCCTGCGAACTATTACTTTTTTTAGTTTCAGAGTCATCTTTATTATTTGATCCAAATTCATCAATGATTTCAATATTTTTTTCAGACAACAAGCTTATTTTTTTGATTTTCAAAGGCGAAATTCTGTTCCCTGTTGCTTTTAAACCTTTAACGCTAATTAAATCTGATATAATAAATCGTTCCCGAGACTTTTGCTTACCCTTTATTTTGGGAAATTCAATTTCAAATTCAACAATATCATATTGACTAATTATTTCAATGGTGGATTTAGCATGTTCGTTTATGATATAATCCCAATAATTATTTCTTATTTCCGGAGAACAACGCTTAACAAAGTGTTTTTGCTTATTCCCGTCAAAATAAACAATCCCTATGGACTTATCTCTCTTATATTTTGACAAATAGAACGGTACTTCATCAAAATGCATTCTTTTATTTGGAGTAAAAATTCTATAACGTCCTTTTTTATCACATTGAAGTATATGCTCATCTCCTTGAAATGCTCCTAGATAAACTCCTCTGCCTTGATCATTTATTTTTAAAATAGTATCATCAAACCACAACTTTCGTGCGTCTAAAGTACTTATTCCTTTCGCCTTTAGCTCAACTCGCTTAATTGTTTCCTTCGTTACTGTATTGCCGCGAGTGGTTCGACTTCGAATACTCATTTTTGCAAAATCTATATCCCATTTCAGTTTCTTTAAGCGAGAGACAGCTCTTAGATTTATTGAAACTGTTTCCGCTTCACCATTAGGATTAACACTCAAATAATGAATTAAGGATCCTTTATTTCCTTGAGTTAAGGGGTATTCTTTATCTCTTGTAACTCCACCAACAGCAAAACGCTTGATAAAACTTGCCCCCTTCAAACCGTCACGATAAATCAAATTATAAATGGTTCGATCATCTCCTTTTCGGTATACGCCAGCATATAAAATATCAACACCTACAAATTTCTTCGAATCTACCTTAGTCACTACTAAAGTTCCATCTTTTCTTATTATCAAAATATCGTCAAGATCAGAACACTCGCATATCAATTCATGTTTTTTTAGTGCTGTACCAATAAAACCCTCTTCCCTGTTTACATACAATTTAACATTAGCTAAAGCAACTTTTGAGGCAACTACCGAATTAAAAGTTCTAATTTCAGTCTTTCGCTCTTTACCTTTTTCGAATTTCTTCTTTATATTCTTAAAATAGTCTATGGAAAAATCAACAAGATTTTTCAAATTTGATTTTATTTCGGCAATTCTTTCCTCAAGAATTAATAATTGCTTGTCTGCTTTTGAAGCATCAAATTTTGAAATTCTTTTAATTTTTATTTCCGTTAAACGAATTATATCATTCTCAGTAACCTCTCTAATTAAATTATCAATGTAAGGTTTTAAACCTTCCCAAATATTTTCTAAAACTTGCTCCCAGGTCTCAGCTTCTTCAATATCTCTGTATATTTTATGCTGAATAAAAATCTTCTCTAAACTAGCAAAATGCCATAATTCCTCTTGCTCATGNAGATTTATNTCTAATTCAGCTTTNAGAAGTNTAGTNGTGTTTTCTGTNGAANTTTTTAATANTTCCGNAATNCCCNAAAATAANGGACGATCGTTTTCTATTACACAAGAAAGNGGAGAAATAGAAATTTCNCANGAAGTAAAAGCGTANAGAGCNTCCACTGTTTGATCCGGAGAAACACCAGAAACTAAATGCAATACAATTTCGACTTTTTCAGCAGTATTATCCTCTATTTTCTTAATTTTAATTTTGCCNTTTTCGTTAGCCTTAATTATCGAGTCAATTAAAGATTGAGTTGTNATTGAAAAGGGTAGTTCGGAAANAANCAANGTTTTTTTATCAAGAACAGATATTTTTGCTCTTATCCTTACTCTNCCTCCCCTTAAACCATCATTATACTGAGTAAAATCAGCAATCCCGCCAGTAGGAAAATCGGGATATACCTTAGCACCTCTNCCTCTTAGAATTGAAATAGAACCGTCAATTANTTCAATAAAATTATGNGGCAAAATTTTCGTGCTCANNCCAACAGCTATACCCTCAACTCCTTGAGCCAATAACAATGGAAACTTCATTGGTAAATCAATTGGCTCTTTACCTCTTCCGTCATAGCTAGATTGCCATTGAGTAATTTTTGGATTAAAAGCAACATCCAAAGCAAATGTGCTTAACCTAGCCTCNATATATCGAGATGCAGCAGCTGAATCACCAGTAAAAATATTACCCCAATTACCTTGGGAATCAATTAAAATATTTTTTTGNCCTAATTGTACAAGNGCATCTCCNATACTTGCATCCCCATGAGGATGATATTTCATTGTTTGGCCTATGACGTTNGCAACTTTATGAAAACGACCATCATCCATTTCCTTCAATGCGTGAAGAAGTCTTCTTTGAACNGGCTTGAGNCCGTCTTGNATAGATGGNACNGCCCTTTCTAAAATCACATAACTCGCATAATCCAGAAAATACTCTCGATACATTCCGCGGACTCNTGACTCTGAAGGTCTTANATCATCTGAAAAACCATCGATACCATCANCCAATATTTTATCTTCGGAGTCCTTCATAATTCNGTAATNTCTTGCTCNACTTTAAGATTTTCAATTATGAATTCTTGNCGCTTTGGAGTNTTTTTNCCCATATAGTATTCAAGAAGAGAATCTATGTGCTCCTTACCTAACATCACNGGCTCTAAACGAATATTTTCACCAATGAACATTTTAAATTCCCCAGGTGATATCTCCCCNANACCCTTGAAACGGGTNATTTCAGGATTAACACCTAATTGTGAAATAGCATCTTCTTTTTCTTCATAGTCANAACAATAAATTGTACTTTTTTTGTTTCTAACTCTAAAAAGAGGAGTCTGNAGAATATATAAATGTCCTTCGCTNACNAGCTCNGGAAAAAATTGAAGGAAAAAAGTAATTAATAGAAGCCGAATATGCATTCCATCGACATCAGCGTCTGTGGCAATGACAACATTNTTATAACGNAAGTCNTCAAGGCCGTCTTCAATATTTAAAGCAGCTTGNAGTAAATTAAATTCTTCATTTTCATAGACTACTTTTTTTGAAAGTCCAAAACAATTAAGAGGCTTTCCTTTTAAACTAAAAACTGCCTGAGTTTGAACATCTCTGGAAGATGTTATGGAACCAGATGCTGAATCTCCCTCNGTTATAAATAAAGTAGTCTCTANNCTCCTTTCATCCTTTAGATCATTATAATGTATTTTACAATCTCTAAGTTTACGATTATGTAAACTGGCTTTTTTNGCTCGTTCTTTNGCCAGTTTTTGAATACCCGAGAGTTCTTTTCTTTCTCTCTCTGCGCGAATTATTTTTTTCTGAATAGCATNTGCATAATCNTGATTTTTATGAAGAAAATTATCCAATTTTGTTCTCAGAAAGTCCAATATATATGTTCGAATGGTCCCACCATCAGGCCCCATATCATTACTCCCTAGTTTNGTTTTAGTTTGAGATTCGAAAACAGGTTCAATAACCTTTAAAGAAATAGCACCAATTACGCTTTGTCNAATATCTGATGCTTCATATTGTTTCCCAAAATGATTACGAATTGTGGTTACTATNGCCTCACGAAATGCGCTTTGATGCGTTCCACCCTGAGTTGTATGCTGTCCATTAACGAAGCTGTAATATTGCTCACTTTGAGATTTATCAGCATGGGTTAATGCTACCTCTATATCTTCGCCCCTTAGATGAATTATTGGGTGAATGATTTCACCAGATAGATTATTCTTGAGAAGATCTTTTAATCCGTCCTCAGAAAAATACTTTTCATTATTTAAGAAAATAGAGAGTCCCGGATTTAGGTAGACATAATTCCAAACCAACTTCTCTACATATTCAATTTGGAATTTATAGTTATTAAAAATTTTTGAATCCGGCCTGAATTCAACTTTTGTTCCTCTTCGGGAAGAGCTTTCTATAATATTACTTTCTTCTATTAAAACTCCCCTTTGAAAATTTGCAAATTTCGATTTTGAATCACGAAAGGACTCTACAATAAAATTCTCAGATAAGGCATTTACCGCTTTAGTCCCTACACCATTGAGACCAACCGATTTTTTAAACGCTTTCGAGTCATACTTCGCGCCAGTATTCATTTTTGAGACAACATCTACAACTTTTCCTAAGGGTATTCCTCTTCCAAAATCTCTAATAACTACCGCACCTTCTTTGATTTGAATTTCAATGGTTCGTCCTCCACCCATCACAAATTCATCTATAGAATTGTCAACAACCTCTTTTACTAAAATATAAATTCCATCATCCGGTGATGACCCATCACCAAGTTTACCGATATACATACCCGGTCTAAGTCGGATATGCTCTTGCCATTCGAGGCTTCTAATATTATCTTCAGTATAAACTGTGTTTTCAGACATGGTTATGATGCGAAACTACACAAGACTCATGAACTAAACCATGTTATTTAGAAGCTTTTAATCCACTAAAAGCATAAGTTTTTAACAAAGAGGCCAAATAATCTTCTATTCCTATTTTGATCAAAATTAAACATTGAACTTAAAATGCATTACGTCGCCATCTTGCACAATGTAATCTTTTCCCTCCAACCTCATTTTTCCGGCTTCTTTTGCTGCATTCTCATTTTGAAACTTTATGAAATCTGAATAAGATATTACTTCAGCTTTTATAAAACCCTTTTCAAAATCACCATGAATGACACCGGCACTCTCTGGAGCAGTACTACCTTTTTTTATAGTCCATGCTCGAACCTCCTTGGGACCTGCTGTAAAATATGTTTGCAAATCAAGCATCGAATATGACTCCCGAATAATTTTATTTACTCCAGGTTCAGTCAAACCTAAGTCATCTAGAAATAAATTTCTTTCATCTTGATCATCAAATTCAACAATATCAGATTCTATTTCAACCGCTAGATATACCACATGTGAATTTTCTTCTTTTGCCATATCCTTTACCATTTGAACCATTTCATTACCATCTTTAGCTGAAACCTCATCTACATTACAAACGTATAAAACAGGTTTATCTGTTAATAAATGATAATCCCTTACCCAATTAGATTCCTGATCATTACGCTGAAAAAGTCGTGCAGATTTACCAAGCTCGATATGCTCTTTCAATCGCATTGCCATTTCTAATTCCTTAATTGCATCTTTTTCTCCTGTCTTGGCAGTTTTTTGAATCTTTATTATTCTTTTCTCCAGTGACTCTAAGTCCTTTAATTGCAATTCAATATCAATAGTTTCTTTGTCCCGGATGGGATTAATTGAACCTTCAACGTGAACTATATTTTCATTATCAAAACAACGCAGCACATGCAGAATTGCATTGCATTCTCGAATATTTCCCAAAAATTTATTACCTAAACCTTCTCCTTTACTTGCTCCTTTGACAAGTCCTGCAATATCAACTATCTCTACAGTAGCCGGAATTAACTTTTCAGGGTTTACGATAGACTCCAATGTCTTCAATCTCAAATCTGGAACATTTACTGTCCCAAGATTAGGCTCAATTGTGCAAAAAGGGAAATTGGCAGCTTGGGCTTTAGCATTGCTCAAACAATTAAAAAGTGTAGATTTTCCTACATTAGGAAGCCCTACGATTCCGCATTTCATATTATTTTATTTTTCACAAATGTACTCATCCATAGACCTTACTTTTGTGAAATAATAATCGAAATTTTCCATGGACAAATCAATTGAAAAAATCCCATCTCAAATAAGACGAGATATTCTTAGGATGGTACATGCAGTGCAATCTGGTCATCCAGGAGGATCACTTGGATGTACAGAGTTTTTTGTAGCACTTTACTTTAAGATATTAAATCACGATAAAGAGTCCTTTAACATGAATGGACAAAATGAGGATATTTTTTTCTTAAGCAATGGCCATATCAGTCCAGTATTCTATAGTGTTCTGGCAAGAGCTGGATACTTTTCAATAGGTGAATTAAGCACATTTAGGAAATTAAATTCGCGCCTTCAGGGACATCCAACAACACATGAAGGCCTCCCGGGAGTTAGAATTGCCTCGGGCAGCTTAGGACAAGGATTATCAGTTGCTTTAGGTGCCGCTGAAGCCAAAAAGTTATCTGATGATAATAATCTAGTCTTTTCACTCCATGGTGATGGAGAACTTCAAGAAGGCCAAATCTGGGAAGCTGCCCTTTATGCAGGCTCAAAAAATATTGATAATATAATTGCAACAATAGATGCAAATGGACAACAAATAGATGGATCAACAAATGATGTAATGCCAATGGGAGATATTGGTTCGAAATTTATTTCTTTTGGATGGGAAGTATTAAAAATTGATAATGGAAATAATCTAAGTGAGGTAATTGAAGGATTAAATACGGCTATAAATTTATCTGGAAAAGGAAAACCAGTTTGTATAGTTATGCAAACTGAAATGGGCGCAGGAGTTGATTTTATGACAGGTACTCATAAGTGGCACGGCATTGCTCCCAGTGATGAACAACTAGAAAAAGCCTTGAGCCAGCTACCTGAGACCTTAGGTGATTATCCAATTTAATGAGAAAGTTCATTTTTACAATAGGATTCTCAATTTTAATAGGTCCAATACTCTGCCAAAAGTTAACTCCAAAAAAATATATAGAGTCAGAAAAGCTGACTAGAATATTATTTGTTCTTGACGCCTCAAATTCAATGTATGGTAGATGGGAAAATGGAACAAAAATGGAGATTGCTCAAAGGTTGATGAATAGTATGATTGACAGTCTTTCTGAAATTCAAGATCCGAATTTTCAACTTGCTCTACGTGTATACGGTCATCAAAAACCCGTACCCCCTCAAGATTGTAACGATACAAAATTAGAAGTGCCATTTAATTATAAAAATCTTAATCGAATAAAACAGAAAATCAGAGAACTGAGACCAATGGGGACTACACCGATCGCTAGATCAATTTTAAGTGCTGCAGGCGATTTTCCAAGTTGTGAAAATTGTAGGAATATCCTCATTCTAATTACCGATGGTGTTGAGGCATGTGACGAAGATCCTTGTAAAGCTTCAAAAATTCTTCAAAAGAAAGGGATTTTGCTGAAACCTTTTGTAATTGGAGTTGGATTGGAGCCGGAACTAGTAAATTCATTTGATTGCGTTGGCTCTTATTACGATGCAAAGAATGAAAATACTTTTAAAAAAGTCCTAGATGTTATTGTAACCCAAGTACTAAATAATACCTCAGCTCAAATTAATTTGATTGGTAATGATGGAAAGGCATCTGAGACGAACTTGCCAATAATATTGAAAAATATAAAAAGCGATCAAATTCAAAATATGTTTATCCACACTCTTAATTATAAGAATCTTCCTGATACTTTAAATCTAGATCCATTGATTCAATATGAAGGCCAAGTGTTCTCGATACCTCCAGTTAAAATCGACTCATCATATATCTTTTCCGGTAAGCACAATCAATTGGGAACAGAAATAGTCTCTGGAGAACTTAAATTAAGTATGCCAGGTTCCAAATCGCTTCAATACAAACCATTAGCGATTGTGAGACAGGTGGGAAAGTCAGAAATATTAAATGTTCAATATTTTAATTCCACAACCAGATACCTTTCAGGTTATTATGAAATTGATATTCTAACCCTACCCCGCTATCAAGAAAAAGTTCTTATCGAGGCAGGTAAAACTCATGATTTCATTATTCCTACTCCAGGGGATGTTACGATTCAATTGAAGACCAATGGATACGGTTCGATTTTTGAATCTGTTGGGTCAAAACTAGAATGGGTAATAAATATAGACGATCAATTAACACGTCAAAAATTCTCTCTCCAACCTGGTCAATATATACTTATCTTCAGATCTGGAAGCGCACAACAAACATCATATTCAAAAACAAAAAAATTCAATGTCTCATCAGGTAATTCCACTCTTGTACGATTACCTTAAAAAAAAAAAAATGCACAATTTTATAAATTCTGGCAATAAAGACACGCGGTCAGGCTTTGGTGACGGGTTGCTCTTTTTAGGAAGAAATAACCCCAATGTCGTTGCATTATGCTCAGATTTAACAGGATCTTTGAAAATGAATTACTTTGCGGATGAATTCCCAAATCGCTTTTTTCAAACAGGAATTTCAGAGGCCAATATGATGGGTATGGCTGCAGGACTATCAATTGGAAACTATATCCCATTTACTGGAACCTTCGCAAATTTTTCAACAGGCAGAGTTTATGATCAAATTCGTCAAAGCATCGCCTATTCTGGAAAAAATGTAAAAATCTGCGCTTCGCATGCAGGGCTAACCCTTGGCGAAGACGGTGCTACTCATCAAATTCTTGAGGATATAGGACTAATGAAAATGCTTCCGGGGATGGTTGTTATATCACCTTGTGATTTTAATCAAACTCGAGCAGCTACTATTGCTATTTCTGATTATTCAGGCCCAGTATACTTAAGATTTGGACGTCCGAAAGTTCCAAATTTCACTCCATCAGAAAAACCATTTGAAATTGGCAAAGCTGATATATTAACTGAAGGAAAAGACGTAACGATAATTGCAAATGGCCATTTAGTTTGGGAGGCTTTGGAAGCATACAATTCGCTAACAAAAATTGGAATAAATGCAGAGGTAATAAATTTTGCTACCATAAAGCCTTTGGATATTAGTACGCTTCTTAAAAGTGTTGAAAAAACAGGTCGAGTAGTCACTGCAGAAGAGCATCAAAAAAATGGTGGTCTTGGAGATTCAGTAGCCCAAGCACTTGCGTTACACAAACCTTGTCCAGTGGAAATGGTTGGTGTAAATGACTCCTTCGGAGAAAGTGGGAAACCAGATCAGCTTATGAAAAAGTATGGTCTGGATTCAGCTGCAATAGTAGAAGCCGTAAAAAGTGTTTTGAAACGTTAATTTGAAGAAATAAAATACTTTTAACGCGTTTTGGAAAGAATAAAGTAATGGAATTAGAAAAATCCTTTTACAAACATCTAGCTCAAACCACAGGATCTCCAATGCTACTAAAATTTTCAAAAGCAAATGGAATATATCTCTATGATGATAAAGATGAAAAATATCTGGACTTTATTAGTGGCATAGCAGTTGCAAACATTGGACATAGTCATCCCGAAGTTATTTCTGCGGTTAAAGAGCAGGTAGACAAACATATGCATCTAATGGTTTACGGAGAATATATTCAAAATATCCAGGTAAAATATGCAGAATCAATAACTAATGAATTAGCACCCGAGCTGCAAACCGTTTATTGGGTAAATTCAGGCACTGAAGCCACCGAAGGTGCCTTTAAATTATCAAGAAGAGTGACTGGAAGATCTGAAATAATTTCCTTTAAAGGGTCATATCATGGTTCAACTATAGGAGCCCTCTCATCAATGGGCAATGAAAAGTACAAAAGAGCTTTTAGACCTTTAGTTCCAGATCACAGACAACTTGAATTCAACGATATAGAGTCTTTAAATGAAATATCCTCGAAAACTGCAGCAGTGATTGTAGAATGTATTCAAGCCGGCACAGGTTACAAAAAAGCCGATAAAGTTTTTTTAGATAAATTATCCCGTAAATGTTCAAAAGTTGGAGCAATGCTTATAGTTGATGAGTGTCAAACGGCATTTGGTAGGACTGGGAATTTGTTTGCTCACCAAGAATATAGAATAACTCCTGATATACTTTGCTTGGGAAAAGCTCTTGGAGGAGGGATGCCACTAGGGGCATTTATTTCATCGAAATCGAAAATGATGAAACTTACACATGATCCTATTCTTGGTCATATTACAACCTTTGGAGGAAACCCAGTTAGCTGCGCTGCAGGGCTTGCTGCATTCGAAGTACTCAAATCCTCGAATTGGCTTGTTGATGTGCAAAAGCGAGGAAAACTAATTAAGCAAGTTTTAACCTCGCACTCAAGAGTATGTGAAGTACGGGGCACTGGGTTACTTCTTTCTGTTATTTTAGAAACTGAAGATTTTAAAAACTTAGTTTATAAAAAACTTATTGAGAGAAAAATAATCACCAACTTTTTTCTGTTTAATAATGAAGCTCTAAGAATAACCCCTCCACTTTGCATAACAGCAAATGAAATAGATTATTTCAATTCTAACTTCATCGAAATATTAAATGAACTTTAAATTAAAAGCATGATTAAAGAATCTAAAAAACCTACTTTAATGAAGGGAGTTATAATTTTAGCATTTTCCTTTCCATTCTTATTTGCTGGACCTGCATTTTATTTCTGGATAGGAGCACCTGCCTTAAAAAATGGAAACTGGTTTTGGACTGGCCTTATAGTAACTCTAATGTTTGTGGGAGCTGGCCTTATAATACGAGGAATTGTGGCCATTCTAGATAGTCTTTTTGATCAAAATCAAAGCTCTTAATTTCGAAGACAGGTCTATGCTTGTCCCGCGGGCCCGCCAAATTGTATTGGAACCTTTGGATTTTCTGTATCTGATATTTTACCATGAGCAGATTCAAATCTTGATACATTATCTTCTAGAGCCACTATGAGCCTTTTGGCATGTGGGGGAGTTAGAATAACACGAGCTTTGACCCTTGCTTTAGGTAAACCAGGCATCATCTGAATGAAATCTAATACGAATTCTGAGGGTGAATGATTTATAACTGCCAAGTTACTGTAAATTCCGTCAGCAGTTTCGGCATTTAGCTCGATTTGAACCTGATTTTCTTTTTCCTCACCCATTTTCAAAAAATTTAGTTAGTCTTCTAATTCAACATCAACCGTTTTCTTAGCCATCATTTCTTCATATTCTTCTTTACTCCCTACAACTGATTTGTAATACTTTTTCAGGCCAGTACCTGCAGGAATTCTATGGCCCACAATTACATTCTCTTTTAATCCTTCAAGGGTATCAATTTTCGCTGCTATTGCAGCTTCATTTAAAACCTTCGTAGTCTCCTGGAAAGACGCCGCAGAAACCCATGATTTCGTTTGAAGTGAAGCTCTTGTTATTCCTTGTAAAATCAATTTTGCCGTCGCAGGTTCCGCATCACGAGCTTCAACCAGCAACTTGTCAGAACGTCTCAATAAAGAGTTTTCGTCACGTAGACGACGAGAAGATATTTTCATTCCCGCCTTTAAAGAATCGCTATCTCCTGCATCAACAACAATCTTTCTATCAAAAATCGAATCATTTTCCGTTATGAAGTCAATTGTATGCTCTAAATGCCCTTCTAAGAAAGAAGTGTCTCCACCATCTACAATCTCTACTTTACGCATCATTTGCCTGACAATAACTTCAAAATGCTTGTCATTTATTTTAACACCCTGTAAACGATAGACCTCTTGAATTTCGTTAACTAAATATTCCTGAACAGCCGTTGGACCTTGAATTGCTAATATGTCTGAGGGGGTTATAGCCCCATCACTGAGCGGGGATCCTGCACGAACAAAATCATTTTCCTGAACTAAAATCTGTTTTGATAAGTTGATCAAATACTTTTTTTGCTCTCCTGTTCGACTTTCAATAATTATTTCACGGTTTCCACGTTTAATTTTCCCATATGAAACAGTACCATCAATCGCTGTAACTACTGAGGGATTTGAAGGGTTTCTGGCTTCAAATAACTCTGTAACCCTTGGAAGCCCTCCAGTTATATCGCCTGCTTTCGCACCTCGACGAGGAATCTTGACTAAAATTTTTCCAGCCTTTATTTCTTCTCCCTCATCAACCATCAGATGAGCACCTACTGGTAATGTGTAATGCTTTATTTCATTTCCTTTTTTATCCAATACTTTAAGCATTGAAACTAATTTCTTATTTCTATTATCAGATATTACTTTGTCTTGGAAGCCCGTTTGCTCATCGATCTCAACCTTATAAGTGACCCCTTGAATAATATCTTGGTAAGCAATCGTTCCTGAATGCTCAGAGATAATTACTGCATTATAAGGGTCCCATGAACATATGATGTCATCTTTTTTGACCTTAACACCTGATTTCAGTAATAAGCTTGATCCATATGGAACATTTCCTGTCATAACGGCTATACCTGTTGAAGAATCGACGATTCGCATTTCTCCAGTACGTCCAATTACAACATTTGATTTTTCACCTTCAGAATTTTCAGAAATCACAGTATAAANGAACTTCATCTAATTCTAGAACCCCGTCAAATTTCGCTTTCAAACTACTTATTTCCGAAACATTACCCGCTGTTCCTCCAACGTGGAAAGTCCTAAGAGTCAATTGAGTTCCTGGCTCACCTATGGACTGGGCCGCTAATACACCAACAGCTTCACCTGTTTGAACAAATTTTGCAGTTGAAAGGTTTCTTCCATAACATTTTGCACAAATTCCTTTCTTGCTTTCACATGTAAGAGGTGAACGGACTTCAACCGATTCGATTGGTGAACTATCAATTTTCTCAGCAGTTAAATCTGAAATCATTTGTCCAGACTCAACATATTTCTCCCCCGTAAGCGGATCAATTACGTCGAGTAGAGAAACACGTCCAGCTATTCTCTCAGACAAAGGTTCTACAATCTCTTCATTTTTGCGCAAGGGGTGAATTTCAATTCCTCGCAATGTCCCACAATCATCTAGGTTAACAATTACATCTTGAGCTACATCATGTAACCTTCTCGTCAAATATCCAGCATCAGCAGTTTTTAATGCTGTATCTGCAAGACCTTTTCTTGCACCGTGGGTAGAGATAAAGTACTCAAGAATCGAAAGTCCTTCTTTAAAATTGGAGATGATAGGATTCTCAATAATTTCGCCACCAGCGGAGCCCGACTTCTGTGGTTTAGCCATTAATCCCCTCATTCCCGATAATTGACGAATTTGTTCTTTTGAACCACGAGCACCAGAATCTAACATCATATATATTGGGTTAAATCCCTGACGGTCATTTATCAACTGAGACATTGCGGATTGCGTTAACCTGGCATTGGCATTAGTCCAAACATCAATTACTTGATTATATCTCTCGTTGTTGGTGATAAGACCCATGTTGTAATTCGTCAAAATACCTTCTACTTCCGAGTCTGCATCGTCAACTAGGGATTCCTTAATTTCAGGAACCATAATATCTCCTAATGAAAAAGAAAGTCCTCCAAAGAACGCATTTGAATAACCAAGGTTTTTCATATCATCTAGGAACTTCGCCGTTCTCGGAACATCTGTGCGAGTAAGAATGCGTGCAATTATATCTCTCAATGCTTTTTTAGTTAGCACTTCGTTAATAAAACCAACACCCTCAGGAACTACCTGATTAAATAAAACTCTACCAACACTGGTCTCAATAACCTTATGTGTTAATTCACCTTTATCACCATCAACTAAAGCTCTAACTTTTACGTACGCATTTAGATCAACTCTTTTTTCATTGTATGCAATATTTACTTCTTCTGCTGAGTAAAAAGTCATTCCTTCACCCTTTACTGGATCTTTTGGAAGATTTCTTTTAGCCTTTGTCATGTAGTAGAGGCCTAATACCATATCCTGGGATGGCACTGTAATGGGAGATCCGTTTGCTGGGTTTAAAATGTTGTGCGAAGCAAGCATCAATATTTGAGCTTCTAAAATAGCTGCTGGACCCAAAGGCAAGTGAACAGCCATTTGATCTCCATCAAAATCAGCATTAAAGGCCGTGCATGTAAGCGGGTGAAGCTGAATAGCCTTACCCTCAATCATCTTTGGTTGAAAAGCTTGAATACCCAATCGATGCAGAGTCGGAGCTCTATTTAATAATACTGGATGTCCTTTCATCACATTTTCCAGTATATCCCAAACAACTGCTTCTCTATTGTCTATGATTTTCTTTGCAGATTTTACAGTTTTCACTATACCCCTTTCTATGAGTTTCCTAACGATAAAAGGTTTATATAACTCGGCAGCCATACCCTTGGGCAACCCACATTCATGTAGTTTCAGGTCTGGGCCTATAACAATGACCGATCGTGCAGAATAATCAACTCTTTTTCCTAAAAGATTCTGTCTAAACCTACCTTGTTTCCCTTTCAGACTATCACTCAATGATTTTAGAGGTCGGTTACTCTCCGTTTTTACAGCACTGGCTTTTCTTGTATTATCAAAAAGACTATCAACAGATTCTTGAAGCATTCGCTTTTCATTTCTCAAGATAACTTCAGGTGCTTTAATCTCCAATAAGCGCTTTAATCGGTTATTTCGAATTATCACTCTACGGTAAAGATCATTAAGATCAGATGTCGCAAACCTTCCTCCATCTAATGGGACCAGCGGTCGCAGCTCCGGCGGAATAATAGGGACAACTTTGATTAACATCCATTCTGGTTTATTCTCCATTCTGGCATTACCATCACGCATAGATTCAACAACCTGAAGCCGCTTCAAAGCTTCTTGCTTTCGTTGTTGAGATGTCTCTTTAGCTGCCTTATCTCTTAGATCATAGGACATTTGATCCAAATCCAAGCGCTGAATAAGCATCAATAAAGCCTCAGCACCCATTTTGGCAATAAACTTAGTTGGGTCCGTATCATCCAAATACATATTCTCTGATGGAAGACGATCGAGAGCATCGAGATACTCTTCTTCAGTCAAGAATTGCATATGAGCGAATTCATTCCCTTCAGAATCCTGAGCTGCCCCATTTTGAATAACAATATATCTCTCATAATATATTATCATATCTAACTTTTTTGTCGGAATTCCCAGCAAGTATCCAATTTTATTTGGAAGNGATCNNAAATACCAAATATGAGCAACTGGNACNACNANNNNAATNTGACCNATTCTNTCNCNNCNNACNTTTTTNTCNGTAACNTCNACACCACATCNATCACACACTATTCCCTTATATCGGATTCGTTTGTATTTTCCACAAGCACATTCAAAATCCTTTACTGGTCCAAAAATACGTTCACAAAACAATCCGTCTCGCTCAGGCTTGTGCGTTCTGTAATTAATTGTTTCTGGCTTTAAAACCTCTCCACTTGATCGCTCAAGGAGAAATTCTGGTGATGCCAGACCTATGGTTATAGATTGAAAACTACCTGTTGTATTTGTCTCTGATTTTCTCATTACTTTAATGTCAGTGTTTTTATCAATTATTTTAACTAGTCCAAATTAACTTTTAGACCTAAACCTTGTAATTCATGCAGTAATACATTAAAAGATTCAGGTATACCTGGCTCAGGCATTCGGTCCCCTTTTACAATGGATTCATATGTCTTTGCCCTACCAATAACGTCATCAGACTTTACAGTTAGAATCTCTCTTAAGATATTTGAAGCTCCAAAAGCCTCAAGTGCCCATACCTCCATCTCCCCAAAACGCTGACCACCAAACTGAGCCTTACCTCCAAGTGGCTGTTGGGGAATCAAAGAATATGGACCTATCGAACGGGCATGCATTTTATCATCTACCATGTGCCCTAATTTGAGCATGTAAATAACTCCTACAGTAGCTTTTTGATCAAAAGCAACCCCAGTTCCACCGTCAAATAACTGAGTGTGACCAAAGGTCGGTATACCTGCTGCTGAGGTATGATTTGTGATTTCATCAAGAGTAGCACCATCAAAAATTGGCGTAGCAAACTTTTCTCCTGTTTTCAACCCTGCCCAACCAAGAACAGTTTCATAAATTTGGCCAATATTCATCCTGGATGGCACACCAAGGGGATTAAGAACAATGTCTACAGGAGTACCATCTTCCAGGAAAGGCAT
Organism: Owenweeksia sp. TMED14; assembly: GCA_002167805.1. Lineage (GTDB taxonomy): Bacteria > Bacteroidota > Bacteroidia > Flavobacteriales > Schleiferiaceae > TMED14. Next base: position 63,463 of record NHBT01000023.1, read on the forward strand.
GTCTTCTTCCCTTACAATTTTTGCAACTATGCCTTTGTTTCCGTGACGCCCCGCCATTTTATCCCCTACTTTAAGCTTACGCTTTTTGGCAATAACAACTTTTGCCATTTTTACAATTCCTGCTGGTAATTCGTCACCTACGGATATTGTGAATTTTTGGCGTCTGTAGACACCTCCCATATCACTCTCTTTAATCTTAAAATTGTGTAAAAGGTTATCAATAGCCTCATTTCTTGAGTTATCCGTAGTCCATGTTCCACCCGTAAGGTGAGTGTAGTCAGAGATACTATTTAAAATCTTTAAAGTGAATTTCGTTCCTTTAGGCACGATTTCTTCATTTAGATCATTAGTCACACCCTGACAAGTTTTCCCGGAAACTAATTTGGCAAGTTTTTCAATCAAAACTGATCTCAAATCAGATATCTTAGAATTAAAATCTTTCTCTAAAACCTGCAGCTCATCTTTATCTCTCAAGCGTTGACGCTTATCTTTGACGCTACGACTAAATAATTTTTTGTCGACTACAACACCGTGTAAAGAAGGAGAAGCTTTTAAAGAAGCATCTTTTACATCTCCAGCTTTATCTCCAAAAATTGCTCTCAATAACTTTTCCTCTGGAGATGGATCACTTTCACCTTTTGGGGTGATTTTTCCGATTAAAATATCACCTGGGTGAACCTCTGCTCCAACACGAATTATTCCATTTTCGTCAAGGTCCTTTGTCGCCTCTTCGCTTACATTAGGAATATCTGAGGTCAATTCCTCCATTCCTAACTTTGTATCTCTTACATCCAAAGTATATTCATCCATATGAATGGAAGTAAAGATATCTTCTCGCACTACTCTCTCATTTATAACTATCGCATCCTCAAAATTATAACCTTTCCAGGGCATAAACGATACTAGAAGATTGCGACCCAATGCCAATTCCCCACCTTGGGTTGCATACCCCTCGCAAAGTACTTGACCCAAGTTCACACGCTCACCACTTTTTACAATGGGCTTTAAATTAATAGTCGTGCTTTGATTAGTTTTTAAAAACTTTGTTAACGGATATGATTTTATAGCAGAATCAAAACTTACCAATTCTTCTTCTTCCGTTCGATCATATTCAATCTGGATTTCTTTTGCGTCAACATATTTTACTGTACCAGCACCTTCTGCATTAATCAAGACCCTTGAATCATGAGCAACTTGTCTTTCTAGTCCAGTTCCTACGATGGGTGCTTCTGGTTGCAAGAGCGGAACAGCTTGACGCATCATATTAGATCCCATCAATGCTCTATTCGCATCGTCATGTTCCAAAAATGGAATCAAGGATGCAGATATTGAAGCTATTTGATTTGGCGCTACGTCCATCAAATCTAGTTTCTTTGGATCAACAACTGGAAAATCTCCTTCATCCCTCGCTTTTACTTTGTCATTTACAAAAGTTCCATCTGATTTTAAAGGAGCATTGGCTTGTGCGATAACTTTATTTTCCTCCTCATCAGCAGCAAAGTATTCAGGGTCCGAATCTAATCTAACCTTTCCATTTTCATCAACTGAACGATAAGGTGTTTCAATAAAGCCCATACTATTTACCTTGGCGTAAACGCAAAGCGACGAAATTAGACCAATATTTGGCCCCTCAGGAGTTTCAATTGGGCATAATCTACCATAATGAGTATAGTGAACATCACGAACCTCAAAACCCGCTCTCTCGCGACTCAAACCGCCAGGTCCAAGGGCAGACAAACGACGCTTATGGGTTATTTCAGCTAATGGATTAGTTTGATCCATAAACTGGCTTAATTGATTAGTTCCGAAAAAGGAATTAATCACAGAACTCAATGTTTTGGCATTTATAAGGTCAATAGGAGTAAATACCTCATTGTCTCTTACATTCATTCTTTCTCTTATTGTTCTTGCCATTCGGGCTAAACCAACACCAAATTGATTTGCCATTTGCTCTCCTACAGTTCTAACTCGTCTATTTGATAAGTGATCGATATCATCAATTTCTGCCTTCGAATTAATAAGCTCTATTAAATACTTAATGATGGAGATAATATCCTGTTTGCTTAATACCTGCTGATCTTTTTCAATATCTAAACCAAGTTTATTGTTTAAACGATAGCGCCCGACCTCACCAAGACTATATCTCTGCTCAGAGAAAAATAACTTATCAATAATTCCTCTTGCCGTCTCTTCATCGGGTGGTTCAGCATTACGAAGCTGTCTATAAATATGTTCAACAGCTTCAATTTCCGAATTTGTTGGATCTTTTTGAAGAGTATTGTAAATGATTGAAAACTCACCCTCTATAACATCTTGCTTATGGAGAAGTATATTTGGAACTTCTGCCTCCATAATCATAGCGACATGATCCTTTTCTATGATAGTATCTCGATCCAAGATCACTTCATTTCTTTCGATTGAAACAACCTCGCCTGTATCTTCATCAACAAAGTCTTCTATCCAAGTTTTCAATACCCGAGCAGCTAATTTTCGACCGACAGCTCTTTTTAAGCCGGCTTTAGAAACTTTTGTCTCTTCTGCAAGATCAAATATTTCTAAAATGTCTTTGTCTCTTTCATATCCTATCGCACGGAATAGAGTAGTTACTGGAAGTTTTTTCTTTCGGTCAATGTAAGCGTACATGACATTATTAATATCAGTAGCAAACTCAATCCAACTACCCTTAAATGGGATAACTCTCGCCGAGTATAATTTCGTTCCGTTTGCATGAAAACTCTGACCAAAAAACACTCCTGGTGATCGGTGAAGTTGTGAGACTATGACACGCTCTGCACCATTCACAACAAAAGTACCTCTTGGGCTCATATAAGGGATAGTGCCCAAATAAACATCTTGAACTATAGTTTCGAAATCCTCATGTTCAGGATCGGTACAATAAAGCTTCAAACGAGCTTTTAAGGGAACGCTAAATGTTAAACCACGCTCAATACATTCTCGCTCGTGGTAGCGCGGTGGATCTACAAAATAATCAATAAATTCTAGGACAAATTGATTTCGGGAATCAGAAATTGGAAAATTTTCATTGAATGTTTTAAAAAGACCTTCATCGGAACGATCCTCCGGTTTAGTATCAATCTGAAAAAAATCTCGGAAAGACTTAATTTGGATATCCAAGAAGTCAGGAGTATCCGCCTGGGCAAAGGTTGAAGTAAAGTTGATTCGCGGTTGAACGTGGGCCATAAAAATCGACTAAATGATGAATATTAATTAAAATACGAAAAGGTTCAGGTCTTAAAACACTTGTTCTAAGAACCCAAACCTGTGTGCTTTGAAAGAATTATTTAAGCTCGACTTCTGCTCCAGCTTCCTCAAGTTGTTTTTTGAGAGCCTCAGCTTCATCTTTGCTTACACCTTCCTTAATTGGAGCTGGAGCTGCATCTACTGCATCTTTTGCATCCTTAAGACCAAGGCCAGTTAATTCTTTAACCACTTTTACTACTGCCAATTTCGAAGGGCCTGAGCTCTTCAAAACAACATCAAAAGATGATTTTTCTTCAGCTGCAGCGCCATCGCCAGCAGCAGGACCACCAGCAGCAACTGCAACAGCAGCGGCAGCAGGTTCAATGCTATACTCCTCTTTTAAGTAGTCAGCAAGTTCTTTGACCTCTTTTACAGTCAAATTGACTAAAGAGTCTCCGAGGTTTTTTATGTCAGCCATTTTGGTTGATTTTTAAATTAATTTATATAAACTATATTCAAATATTGAAGCTGAATTAATGGTTGCGCTCTTCAAGCGCCTTGATCAAACCAGATATGGTCTGACCACCGCCGGCTTGAATTCCAGAAATCACATTTTTCAATGGGCTCTGCAAAAGCAGGATAACATCCCCAATGAGTTCATTCTTAGATTTCAAGCTAGTTAACATTTCGAGCTCGTTGTCACCAATGTAAATTGATTCTTCAACGTAAGCTCCCTTGAGAATAGGTTTCTCACTATCTTTTCTAAACGCCTTAATTACTTTAGCCGGAGCATTCCCAGCTTCCGAAATCATTATACTAGAATTTCCTTTTAGTATTGTCGATAAGTCACCAAAGTCTTTTGATGAACGATCCATTGCCTTGTTTAAAAGCGCATTTTTGACAACAGTCATTTTCACTTTTGCCTTGTGGCAAGCACGCCGTAAATCACTGGAATTTTTTGAATCAAGTCCTGCTATATCAGTAAAATATATAGAAGGAGATGTCTCTAGAATTTCTGTAAGACTATCAATCAAGCTATTTTTTTCTTCACGTGTCATTTTCTATTGATCTTATGCGTTTTTCACTTCCATAGCAATACCAGGTCCCATTGTTGGACTCATCGTAAGGCTTTTAATGTACGTTCCTTTTGCCGAGCTAGGTTTCAACTTAATAACTGAGTTTATGACTTCATTGGCATTTTCCTCAATTTGCTTAGCAGTAAATGAAACCTTTCCCACTGCAGTGTGAATAATACCAAAACGATCGACTTTAAAATCAATTTTTCCCGCTTTAACCTCTGTTATTGCCTTTCCTATATCCATAGTCACAGTCCCTGATTTAGGGTTCGGCATTAATCCCCTTGGGCCAAGCACCCTCCCTAAAGGACCTAACTTGCCCATTGCAGCCGGAACCGTAATTATAACATCGACATCAGTCCATCCCGACTTTATTTTAGCAAGATATTCATCCATTCCAACAAAGTCTGCTCCAGCTTCCTTGGCTTCCGCTTCTTTATCTGGGGTTACAAGAGCGAGCACTCTGATTGATTTTCCCGTTCCGTTGGGAAGACTAACAACTCCTCTTACCATCTGATTTGCCTTTCTTGGATCCACGCCCAAGCGAATTGCTAAATCAATCGAACCATCAAATTTACTGGTACTAACCTCCTTAACTAAAGTTGAAGCTTCAGAAATAGAATAGAACTTACCCGGAAGTATCTTTTCTTCAGCAATTTTACGATTCTTACTAAGTTTTGCCATCTTAATTAATTTAGACTAGGTTTTGATCCACTAACAGTTAATCCCATGCTCCTGGCTGTTCCTGCAACCATCTCCATCGCAGATGCAGTCGTAAAACAATTCAAATCTGACATTTTATCTTCTGCAATCGTTTGAACCTGAGCCCAAGACACTTTACCGACTTTTTCTAAGTTTGGAACACCTGAACCACTTTTTAATTTTGCAGCCTCCAATAATTGAACTGCAACCGGAGGTTGTTTAATAATAAAATCAAATGATTTATCAGAGTAAACTGTGATTACCACAGGTAAAAGCTTTCCTGCTTTATCCTGTGTTCGCGCGTTAAATTGTTTGCAAAACTCCATGATATTAACTCCTTTTGACCCTAAAGCCGGACCTACAGGAGGAGAAGGATTAGCTGCTCCACCTCTAACTTGAAGTTTTAATAGTCCACTTATTTCCTTTGCCATTTTTTAATTCTCTTTTTCAACTTGCATGAAACTCAATTCAAGAGGTGTTCTACGACCAAAAATCTTAACCATCACCTCTAACTTTCGCTTATCTTCTATTATCTTTTCAATCGAACCAATAAAGTCCCTAAATGGGCCATCAATAACCTTGACTGATTCCCCAAGAACGAAAGGTATTGAGACATGGTCAGCAGATTCGGCTAATTCATCAACTTTGCCTAACATTCTATTCACTTCATTCTGACGAAGAGGGGTGGGCTTTCCCCCTTTAGTTTCACTCAGAAATCCGATGACATTTGTCACATTTTTTAAAGTATGAGCAAATTCTCCAGTTAGTATTGCTTCTATCATTATGTAACCAGGAAAAAAATTTCTTTCCTTAAGAATTTTTTTCCCATTTCGAATTTGATATACTTTTTCAGTTGGAATTAAAACCTGACCAAGAAGATTAGACATTCCCATTCGAGACATCTCTGTTTCGATATAATGCTTTGTCTTAGATTCCTTACCGCTAATCGAGCGGACAGCATACCATTTCATCTCTTGAGTCGAACTCATCCTATGCAAAAAGTTTATATATAAAATCCAAAACCTGAGTTATTACTTTATCCATGACAAAGATCGCTAAAGCAAAGACTAATGATCCAACAATAACAACAACTGTACTTCGTTGAAGACTAACCCATGAAGGCCATGTCGCACGCTGAACGAATTCAACATACGATTCTTTTAAGTATTTAGTTATTGTTTCCATCACTTTATTTGTTCAACAATTTTAGCACGGGTGGAGAGATTCGAACTCCCATCAATGGTTTTGGAGACCACTATTCTACCCTTGAACTACACCCGTAATTAGGATGTGATTTTTTGGAGAACCAGAAAATCATATCCGATTTCGGTGTTTAAATTCTTAATTACAAAATTTCTGTCACCTGTCCAGCTCCTACAGTTCGCCCTCCTTCACGGATTGCAAATCGAAGACCTTTACTAATTGCAACAGGTGCAATTAACTCAACTTCAATAGACAGATTATCACCTGGCATAACCATCTCTACTCCGCCTCCTAAAATAATTTCACCTGTTACGTCTGTGGTTCTGAGGTAGAATTGTGGACGGTATTTATTATGAAAAGGAGTGTGACGACCACCCTCTTCTTTTTTCAAAATATATACTTCAGCTTTGAATTTACTTGCAGGCTTTTGAGAACCTGGCTTACAAATAACCATACCACGTCGTATATCTGATTTTTCGATTCCACGAAGTAGTAATCCAACGTTGTCTCCAGCTTCACCTCTGTCAAGAATTTTTCTAAACATTTCTACTCCAGTAATGGTAGAAGAAAGTTTTTCATCTCCAAAACCAATGATGTCAACAACGTCTCCAGTTAGACCTATACCCGATTCGATTCGACCCGTGGCAACAGTTCCTCGACCTGTAATAGTAAATACATCTTCTATTGGCATCAAAAAGTCCTTATCCACTTCACGGGTAGGCTCTTCGATATATGTATCAACAGCTTCCATAAGCTCCATGATTTTAGCAACCCAGGCCTCTTCTCCATTAAGACCACCTAATGCCGAGCCTTGAATAATTGGAGTATTATCCCCATCATACTTGTAAAATGAAAGTAAATCACGAATTTCCATCTCAACTAACTCAAGAAGTTCTTCATCGTCTACCATGTCTACTTTATTCATGAATACAACCACTCTTGGCACTCCTACTTGTCTCGCTAGAAGAATGTGTTCACGAGTCTGAGGCATTGGTCCATCGGTAGACGCAACTACTAAAATAGCTCCATCCATTTGTGCAGCACCGGTAACCATATTCTTGACATAGTCTGCGTGTCCAGGACAGTCAACGTGAGCATAATGCCTGTTCGCTGTTTCGTATTCTACGTGGGCAGTATTAATAGTTATTCCACGCTCTTTCTCCTCTGGCGCTGAATCGATTGAATCGAAACTTCGCAGAGCAGATAACCCCGCCTTTGCTAAAACTGTAGTAATAGCAGCAGTTAAGGTTGTTTTACCATGGTCAACGTGACCAATGGTTCCAATATTAAGGTGCGGTTTGTTACGCACGAAATTCTCTTTAGCCATGATATTTAATTTATTAGATGAATTGATTCCAAAGAAAAAAAAGAAACTGTTTATGAGCCAATGACGGGAATTGAACCCGTGACCTCTTCCTTACCAAGGAAACGCTCTACCCCTGAGCTACATCGGCTGATGTGTCTTGAGCGGAAGACGAGATTCGAACTCGCGACCCTCAGCTTGGAAGGCTGATGCTCTACCAACTGAGCTACTTCCGCTTAAATTAATAAACGCTGTGGGAGTGGATGGACTCGAACCATCGATACCGTAAGGTGACAGATTTACAGTCTGCTGCAATAGCCACTATGCGACACTCCCATTTTTATTTTTTTGCCAAAAAACATTAACGCACTTCAAAAAAAAGAGTGAGCCTCCAGACGGACTTGAACCGCCGACCTACTGATTACAAATCAGTGGCTCTACCAACTGAGCTATGGAGGCTTATAAAGAGTTGGTTATCTCTTTTGAAGAGCGTTAAATAAAGAACGTTGCTGCACACCAGCTTCTCCGATTTTTCAAACGGACTGCAAATGTAGAAAATAAAAGGGTCTCCGCAAGCAACTTTTAATCCTTTTTCAAAGACTTTAGTTTTTGTTTACTCTTTGCTAAGATTTTTACAAGAACTGATTTTGCTAAAGATGTAGATTTTTCAAAGGTTTCAGAACGTTTTCTTACAATTAAATTTTTTCCAGGAAGACGCACATGTATTTCAGAAATCTTGTTTTTTTTTAGATGATTATTTTCTAAACGTAAAAAAATTTTTACCGAATCCATGTGAGAATTGTATTTTTTTAATGAAGCTACCCTGTGTTTGACAAATGAAATTAACCGAGAACTCGCTCTAAAATGGATTGCATTAATTGATATATTCATATTTTTTGCCTTTAATCTTACCTTCTTCCGGGGTGCGATTTCAAATAAACTTTTTTCAAATGCTTTATTGATGCATGTGTGTAGATTTGGGTTGCAGATAAATTAGCATGTCCTAATAATTCCCGAATTGAAGACAAATCAGCCCCCATGTCTAATAAATGAGTAGCAAAACTATGCCTTAAAACATGAGGACCTTTTGTATCTATACTGCTCGCTATTTTAAGATACGAATTAACTATGGAATATAGAGCTCTTGGGTTTAAAGAATTTCCTTTTTCATTCGTAAATATTTTATCATTAGATTTTAATTCTGACCATTCAGAGCAGTGCAATTGAAATAATTTTATCCAATCTGGAAGGCAGGGTAGCTCTCTCTCCTTTTTTCGTTTTCCTAAGACTCGGATTGTTTGATTATTTATATCCACAGAATCAATTCGCAGATTTAAGAGTTCTGATCGTCTCAAACCAAAAGCATAAAGGGTAAATAATATAAACCTATCCCTCCGGCCTATTTTATTGGGGGCGAATGAATTCTCATTGAGTAAAGCATCTATTTCATCATTTGTTAAAGCCCTTACTAATCTTTTTTTTTCCTTGAGCGATGGAACTCCAATTACAGGGTTTATCTCAACCATTTTTGCTTCTTCAAGAAATTTATAAAAACCTCTGATAGCACTTAATTTTCGATTAACAGATTTATGATCTAACCCCTCATCAACTAGAGATGCAACCCATGATCTGATATGAGATTTTTTGGCTTCTATAGGTTGCAGTAATCCGAGTCGAAACTCAATAAAAAATAAATACTGATTAATATCCTTTAAATATGCTATTACTGTCGAATCAGACAATCGACGCTCTAAGAGCAAGTATTCTTGATATTTAGAAGTCATGAAACAAAAAACCCCAAGAAGTTAGTTATTCTTGGGGTTTTTATCAAATATCTTTCAAAGTTATTCAGCCTCTTTCATCTTAAGACCCTGGACATAACTTGCTTTAATAAATTCATCTCTACGAGAAATTGAAGGCTTGATAAATGCCTGACGTTTTCTTAGCTGTCGCATCGTTTGGGTCTTATCGAACTTACGTTTAAAACGTTTCAAAGCCCGATCAATTCCTTCTCCTTCTTTAATTTGAATTACTAACATATACGCTTATATATTTATTTTGGTTGGCAAATGTAAATAAATAATTGATGAAAATCTGTACTTTCTGAAATAAATACAAGATTTTTATTTTGACTTAATTGCATTTAGAAATTTTTCTAGCTCTTTCTTTACCACAGGGAAAAGGAAATACAACCCTATCATATTTGGAAATACCATAGCAAAAATCATTGCATCCGAGAAGGCCCAAATAGAATTCATACTTGCAGCCGCTCCAATTATGACAAAAATTAGAAATAAAACTTTGTATGTCATATCTGCCGTATATCCCCTACCAAATAAATATTTCCATGATTGAAGACCATAATAAGACCAGGAGATCATAGTAGATACCGCAAAAAGAACCACAGCTATTGTCAAAAATTCTGAAGAATAAGGTATATATTCAGCAAATGCCTTTGAGGTAATACCAGCTCCTTCATACAATACTCCATCAATAGTAACTCCGCCTAAGCCATCTCCTCCATATACAAAAGCACCATTCATATTAAAGATAACTATCACTAAAGCTGTCATTGTACAAATGACTACAGTATCAATGAAAGGTTCAAGTAAAGCCACTAACCCCTCAGATGCTGAATATTTTGTTTTTACAGCAGAGTGAGCGATTGATGCTGAGCCTGCGCCGGCTTCATTTGAAAACGCTGCCCTTTTAAAACCAACCATTAAAACCCCAATAACTCCACCAACCCCTGCAGCTGTTGGATTAAATGCCTCTTTTACAATCATTGAAATTGCATCATCTACATAACTGAAATTTATTAGTATTATATAGATACAGGCCAAAATATATAGAGCAGCCATCAGAGGAACAATCTTCTCGGTAACGGAGGCAATTCTTTTAATCCCGCCGATAATAATGATTCCGACAAAAACTGCCAAAACCAAACCAATAATTGCTCCGGAGAAAGTCGTTTCAAGACCTAATAAATTTTTTAGCACTATTGTTGCTTGATTTGATTGGGCTGCATTACCGCCACCAAATGAGCCTCCGATACAAAATACAGCAAATAAAATAGCAGATACTTTTCCAAGCTTTTCCCATCCTCTAATTTTCAATCCTTTACTCAAATAATACATGGGACCTCCATAAACAGTACCATCTTCGCCTACATCCCTATAATGCACTCCCAAAGTGCACTCTACAAACTTTGTAGACATTCCTAACAAACCACAAATTATCATCCAAAAAGTTGCTCCTGGGCCACCGAGGGCAATTGCAAGAGCTACCCCTGCAATATTACCATTACCGACAGTCCCTGAAACAGCAGTTGCCAATGCTTGAAAATGTGAAACCTCACCTTCTTTATTTTCTAGTGTCTTTTTATCTAGATCATCAAACCTTCCCCGAACAACGTTAATTGCCGTGAAGAAATATTTCAAATTTGGAAAACCAAAAAATATTGTAAAAAAAAGGGCGCTACCAACTAAAAGTAAAATAACAAAAGGGTATCCCAAAATTTCAAAAAAAACCAATTGAGAAAAGAAATCTGAAACAGGAGTAAAAGCCTCATCTATTTTCTTATCTAACCCTTTTTCACTTGAAAATACGAGAGACGGAACAAAAGAAAATATGATTATGAGAAATTTTTTCATTTCTTCGAATACAAAGTTTAGAAATTTNTAGACTGAAAAATCAAATATAAGGCATTGAATCCAAGACATCCTTAAANCTGTGAGGATTAAAACCTATATTTCTNCTTGCCTTTGAAATATCCAGATCTGAAATAAGNGGGCGNGGNGCTATTTGANNAAGCTCCTTNGTTTTAANTTCCTTTATGAGTTTCNAATTATAATTACCGTGCTCGGCCACTCGNATAATAAGTTCAGAAATTCGAAATTTTTCTGAACCCGATATGTTATAGATCCCCGTCGCGCTGTTCTTGATCAATAGAAAGCATCCCTCAGCCAAGTCCATGGACCAAGTTGGTGTTCTAATCTGGTCATTCACAATACTAATATTTTCTCCTTTAGATAATTTTTCTCNTGCCCATAAAATTANATTGCTAGTCATTAAATTCTNAAANTACCCCATGACCANTGAAGTTCGTACAATTGATGAATCAATAGTAGAGGCCCNAATTAATTTTTCAGCATTCCATTTAGACNTTCCATAAATACTGATTGGGTTTGGTTTCGAATTTTCAGAATAAGAACCATGATTCCCATCGAAAATAAAATCTGTTGAGATAAATATCAAATGAGAACCATACTTTTCACAAGCCTTTAGAATATTATTCGTTCCATCAACATTTACCAAATTACAAGCATACGAATCCTCTTCGCATTTGTCAACATTAGTCATTGCAGCAGCATGAATAACATAATCTGGCTTGTATTTAGAAAATACTTTATCACATTGATTGGAATCTAAAATATCTAATGGCGCATATAAATTATCNGTATCAGTNGTGGGAGNTTTCTGCTTTCCTGTTGCCAAGAGTTCAAATCTATTTTCGTTACNAGAGATNATTGATCTTCCCAATAAACCATTAGCTCCTGTAATTAAAACTCTTTTTTTCATATTGAATTTTTTACCAATGGCTCATCATTTCTTGATGCAAACGAGAGGCTTCATTCCTAGCGGCTTCAGCCGCGTTATCTCCAGAGCTCGCAAAACAAATGCTTCGTGATGCATTAATCAAAACTCCCTTCCCAAACCCAGATTTAAACGAAGCTAGATTCATNACATCTTTTATACTCCCTCCCTGATGGCCTATTCCAGGTACAAGGAAAAAATGATCTGGGAGTTTAAATCTAATTCTTTTCAAACTTTCAGACTGAGTGGCTCCTACAACAACCATCCAGCTTTCAGGAGATGTCCAGTCCAAATATGAATCTAAAACATGTTCGAAAAAATAACGATTATCCTTCATTCTTTTCATTTGAAAATCCTGAGCTCCAGAATTACTTGTTAAGCCCAATCCAATTCCCCATTTACCAGGAATTAAAAATGGCTCNAGACTATCTTTACCCATATATGGNGCAACCGTTATTGAGTCAAATCCAATTTTATTCAAAATNCCTTCTGCATACATTCTAGAGGTATTACCNATATCNCCCCTTTTTGCATCTGCAATGGTGAAATGCTCTGGAAAGCCTTTTAGGTATTNGGCAACTTCTGCCAATGCCTCCCATCCNCTTGAACCTAAAGATTCAAAAAATGCCAAATTAGGCTTATAGGCGACAGCATGATCAGCAGTTGAATCAATAATATCCTTGCAAAATCGGGCTAGTCCTGTTGCATTAGGGCTGTATGACCTAGGTAATTTATTTATATCTGGGTCTAAGCCTACACAAAGCACTGACTTTTTTGATTCTATAATTTGTATTAATTCNGATCTNNTCATTCTCCAGTACCTTCTTTCATTCTCTCAGCATTTTCTGCTAGTCGNAACTCATCTAATATTTTTTCAATTTGACCATTCAAAACCTCTGGCAGATTGTAGATTGTTAATCCTATGCGATGATCAGTAAGTCTACCTTGTGGAAAATTATATGTACGAATCTTAGCAGACCTATCCCCCGTACTTACAATCGTCTTTCTTTTTTCAGCTACTTCTTTATCCCTCTCATTTCGCGCTTTATCCCAAATACGAGCTCGGAGCACCGTTAGAGCTCTATCGTAATTTTGATGCTGAGAACGCCCATCTTGGCACTCTACAACAATTCCCGTGGGATAATGAGTTAAACGAACACCCGATTCGGTTTTATTCACGTGTTGACCTCCTGCTCCACTTGATCTAAATGTATCTTTTCTAATATCCACATCCTTAATATCAACCTCTAATTCGTCAGCCTCTGGAAGAACTGCAACTGTTGCCGCTGAAGTATGAACCCTTCCTTGAGATTCAGTCGATGGAACTCGCTGAACCCTGTGAACTCCAGATTCATATTTTAAAGTTCCATAAACATCTTGACCTTTTATTTCAATACTTGCTTCTTTATATCCCCCAGCTGAACCTTCTGTTGCAGTTAGCCATTCTGCAGACCATCCTCTGTCTTCGATAAACCTCAAATACATTCGAACAAGATCTCCGACAAAAAGTCCAGCTTCATCGCCACCAGTTCCAGCTCTCACCTCCAATACAGCATCTTTAGTATCCTCTGGGTCCTTTGGAATCAGTAATTTTTGAATTTCCAATTCTAATTTTTCCAGAACGGGTTGGATTTCTTCTAATTCCGAAGAGGCAATTTCTCGCATTTCAAGATCTTTCTCACTTGATAGAATATCCTTAGCTTCTTCCATGCGACCGACTAAGATGAGGTATTTATTTCTTGCTTCGACTACCTGATCTAAATCCTTAAACTCCTTATTCAAGCGGATAAAACGTTTATGGTCATTAGCTAATTCAGGTTGCATAAGAAGGTCATTCACTTCTTGATGTCGAATCCATATTGCTTGAAGCTTATCTACCAAATTCATTCCTTTCCATATATATGCAAGCCATCCTGTGCCTTAAGGTGAACCTCCGGAATTTCATTTGGTTCAACTCTTCCTATAATTTTTGCATCAATTCCAAATTCATTAGCAATTGAAATNGTTTTTTTTGCAGCAGATGGNTTTATGTAAATTTCCATACGGTGACCCATATTAAATACNTTGTACATATCGCGCCATGGAGTTCTTGATTCTTTTTGAATCAACTGAAATAATTCTGGAANATCAAATAAATTGTCCTTAATAACTTTTCCTTCAGATAAAAAATGCAATATTTTAGTCTGGGCTCCTCCGCTGCAATGAATCATTCCTTTAATATCTGGACGAAGTTGATTTAGTATTTCAATTATTACTGGAGCATATGTTCGAGTGGGTGATAAAACCAACTTACCCAAATCTAAAGAGAGGTTTTTCAGTGAATCTGTTAATTTTTTGGTACCCGTGTAAACCAATGATTTATCTATTTCAGGGCTAAAACTTTCCGGATATTTTTCAGCAAGTATTTTTGAAAAAACATCATGTCGTGCCGACGTCAAACCATTTGATCCGATACCACTATTAAATTCCTTTTCATACTTTGATTGACCTGATGAAGATAAACCAATTATCAGTTGTCCTGGAGCAATATTTGAATTATCAATAACCATATCCCTTCGCATTCTGGAAACTACTGTTGAATCAACAATCACAGTTCGAACCAAATCCCCAACATCAGCCGTTTCTCCCCCTGTAGATTCTATATTCAGTCCATTTTTCCTTAAATCGGATAAAACACTTTCCGTGCCTTCAATTATTTCTGAAATAACTGCACCTGAAATCAGATTTTTATTTCTACCTATTGTACTTGAAAGCAAAATTGGACCGGTTGCTCCAACGCATAAAAGATCATCCACGTTCATAATAACCGCGTCTTGAGCAATACCTTTCCAAACTGATATATCTCCAGTTTCTCNCCAATACATGTATGCCANNGAGGATTTTGTTCCCGCNCCATCCGCATGCATAACGATGCAATGATCTGGNGAATCTGCCAAATAATCCGGCACTATTTTACAAAATGCATTNGGAAATAATCCTTTATCAATATTTCTTATTGCAGCATGAACATCTTCCTTGTCTGAAGATACACCCCTTTTAGCATAACGATCATTCTGATCCATTCCTTAAGATTAATTAATGCCACTATTTGATTCGGATATAAGTTCCGGGTGGAAGGTCTTTTTCATACTCGGGATTCAAAGCCTGTAAGGCCTTTGTTTTCATCCCGATCTCTTTTGCTATTGTTCGGTAAGAATCTCCTGATTTTATCTGCCTATAGGAACTATCAAATTCTTTNTAATCGCCTTTNGCTGTAACTTTTAAAATCATCCCAGTAAATGGNCGAATTCCTCGAAGTCCACCGTTTAGNTTTTTCAAGTTTGCCANTGTAATGTTATTCTCNCGGCAAATAGTCGTGTAAGAAGGTCTTTCTCCTACAGTGTATATTTTTCCTATCAATAACTTCTCTTTTTTCTTCTCGTCGGAATTTTCAGAGATGACATCTGGATCTACAGGAGGGACATAATCATCTCGAATAACACGAAAATCGGTACGACGATTTATCTGATTAGCAATTTCCTGCTTCTCAGAAGACATCTTTTTAATATTCTGCTCTGTAAGTTTGGTTCCAGCAGCAAAAATTTCAGAGCCAAGACCTTTATAGGATTCAGGCATTTCAAAAGGNGTCGACTCACCCATTCCCACTGGNACAAGACGATTTGNATCCACACCTCTTGANATNAAATATTTTACCGAGGTGTCAGCTCTTCGCTGAGATAAAATCATATTNTTTTCATCAATATCNCGATAATCTGTGTGAGACCTTAATTCAATAACAATATTNGGNTTTCGNTCCAANGTTTTAAAAACNGTATCCAACGCATTNGTGGCNCTTTGNTTTAAATCCCATTTTGCCAATGCAAAATAAACATCAGGAAGNACAATTGGTATTTCAATTGGGTCCATTTGAGCTTTCAGCTCNGATGTATGAAGANATATATTTTCTTTTTCGACAAAATCAAANTTTTCAAATTTTANTCCTGATGTNTTTAAACCGGCGTNATTAACCAAAAATTTCTTTTTTTCAAAGGAAAAAGAATACTGAACATCCTTTTTNAATTCCTCAGACTCAACCATAAAAGTTCCATCTTTTGACGTTTTCACTACCTTGGAAAAACCATCATTTCCGTTAACTTTTACGGACGCACCGGCAATTGGAGAATTATCTTTACTGCTTGAAAGAATACCAGATATTCTATACCTGAGAGGGACTTCGTATAATGTCCAAATATCATCNCCACCAACACCTCCTGAGCGATTCGAAACAAAATAACCATCTTCTAAACCNCCTGGTCTAAGTAAAATATTAAAGTCATCTGCAGAACTATTAATNGGTGCTTTTAGATTCTCTGGAATACCNANCGGAATACCATCTGGTCCAAGTTTGATTCGAAACAAATCAAATCCNCCCATACCAGGAAGNCCGTTAGAAGCAAAATATAAATANCCNTCGTCATGAACAAAAGGGAANAGCTCATCNCCNGATGTGTTTATCGANGAGCCTAAATTGACTGGTTCACTCCANCCTCNTTTTCTTTTATCCATTCGAACAAGCCANAAATCCTTGCTANCATTTGTTGTTCCTTCAAGGTCCCCTGCAAAATATAAGATTTTATCATCTTTTGAAAGAGATGGATGACCTACACTCCTCGAGGAATCTGAAGTAATAATAATTGCCTGAGGTTCTTGCCATGAAAGACCAGCTTTTCTTGTAGTATATATCGAGCATCCCAATTGCTGTCTTTTCAACTCCATACAACGGGTAAAGTACATTGTTCTTCGCCGTGAATCAAAAATGGGAGAGCCTTCGTGATCTTCTGTGTTTATGATCTCAGGAAGGAGTTCCGGACTATTAAACTTTTGAATTCTTGCTGCAGTAGATTTAGACTTTGAGGATCTCCCACGACTTCTTTTTGACCTTGAGGAACCATCTGAATTTAACCTTTCCGAAGAATAAATATCCGAAAACTTTTGCCCTGTCCATCCATCATCTTTTCTCCCAATACCCCCTTCTCTCATTGAGGTAAAAAGAACTTCTTCAAAAGTATTGGGCCGACCACTGAATGTAATACCAAAATCATTTGAACGAGAATTTAATGAACTCAAATTTCCAACTTGATAACGAGTTTTATTGTTTTGCCATTCTAAAGCCTCATTACATGACTTAACACCGATTAAACCTCTAGGGTCATCTGGAAAAACGCTTAAGAAATCATTGTATGCCTCTATAGCTTCTTTGTATTCACCTTGATATTTAAGCATTTCTGCCACTCCAATATAGTTGTCTGCGAGAACTTGCTTTAATTTGATAGCTCTTTTATATTGAGCCTCAGCTGCTTTATAGTTAAAGGTGAATTTGTATGATTCTGCCAGACGCCTTGAAATTTCAGCTTTCTCTTCCCTGGTTTTAACTTTCGAATATGCTTTCTTTAGATGATCAATAGCCTCTGCATATTCCTTTGCATTGAAAAAATCTTCTGAATTTTTTACGACCCGAGGACGCTTGACAACTTCCTCTTTATCCACATTTGAAGGAGCTTCAGGAACTGCTGTCATAGCCGCCTGTTGAGCATTTAAAAAGAAACTCTGAAAAGAGAAAAGAATNAAAAAAGAGAAAGAAAAAAAAGTTCTTTTCATAAATGCAGAAACAAGNTGACTAATNAATTTTNCCTAAAAATAGCCAAAATAAAGTAATCAGACCTTAAAATCCCAACATAGAGTCGTTTTGGTTCTTATTTTTTTATTCCCAACTATCTGATATATAAAATTTCACGATATTTTGCCAAAGGCCAGATTTCATTATCTACTAATAACTCTAACTTATCGACTGAATAACGTATTTTTTCCAGATAAGGCTTTACCTTATCGCAGTAGGCTAAAGATTTTTTGCGAAGATTCTCGATTTTATTTGCAACTTTTCTAGCTTCAATCATTTCATCAACTCCATTCAGAGCATCACTTACGAGTTGTGAAATCTCAATAATCATTTGAATCTGCTCCTTCGAAACCTTTTCATATTCATCTTTTTCCAAAACTTTTTTTAGCCGATTCACATTTTCACTAAGAGTGGATTGATAACGTATTGAAGTCGGCACTATATGATTCTTGACCAGATCGCCTAAAGTTCTTGATTCAATTTGAATACTTTTAAAGTATTCTTCTTGAAGAATTTCATAGCGTGCCTCAATCTCAACTTTATTTAATACACCTGTTTTTTCGAAAAGATCAATTGACGATTTGGACAAGTAGAAATCAAGAGCCCTTGGCGTATCAGGAGTATTCTTAAGCCCTCGTTGTGATGCTATTTCTTTCCACTCTTGTGAATACCCATCTCCCTCAAACCTAACATCCTTTGAGGATTTTATATACTCACGAAGCATATTAAAAATCGCATCATCTTTTTTTAGGCCTTCCGAAATTAATTTATCAACGGAAGCCTTGAACTGTGACAATTGATCTGCCACAATCATATTTAAAACAGTCATTGGAACCGAGCAGTTTGCGGTAGAACCAACAGCTCGGAGCTCAAACTTATTTCCAGTAAACGCAAAAGGAGATGTTCTGTTTCTGTCCGTATTATCCAATAAAATTTCGGGTATTTTTCCAACTACATTTAATTTTAAATCAGTTTTCTTTTCCGGAGAAAGTTTTCCATTTTCAAGCTTTTCAAGCTCATCCAGAACTTGTGAAAGTTGAGAGCCGATAAACACTGAAATAATAGCCGGCGGAGCCTCATTTGCTCCTAGTCTATGATCATTACTTGCAGAAGCTATTGCCGCTCGAATCAAATCTGCCTGATCATTTACCGCTTTGATTGTATTAATGAAAAACGTTAAAAATAATAGGTTTCTTTTTGGCGTTTTTCCTGGAGCTAATAAATTCAATCCTGTATTCGAACTCAATGACCAATTGTTGTGTTTTCCAGAGCCATTGATAGCAGAAAACGGTTTTTCATGCAGAAGAACTCTGAACATATGTCTTCTGGCAACTTTTTCAAGTATATCCATAAATAAAGAATTATGATCTACTGCTATGTTGGCTTCTTCAAAAACAGGAGCAAACTCAAATTGACCCGGAGCAACTTCATTATGTCGGGTTTTTACAGGTATTCCCATTTTATGGCATTCAAATTCAATCTCCCTCATGTAACTCATTACCCTTTCTGGAATACTGCCAAAATAATGATCATCCAATTGCTGTCCTTTAGCTGGGGAGTGCCCAACTAAAGTTCTACCTGTCATTACCAAATCAGGTCGACTCATAAATAAGGCCTCATCAACGAGAAAGTACTCTTGTTCCCATCCCAAAGTGGCATTTACTTTTGAAATATTTTTATCAAAATATTGAGCTACATCCGTTGCAGCTTTATCGAGCGACTGAAGGGATCTCAATAAAGGAACTTTATTATCTAGGGCCTCACCCGTGTAAGCCACGAAAATTGTCGGAATACATAAAGTACTTCCAAAAACAAAAGCTGGGGAAGTTGGATCCCAAGCTGTATAGCCTCGAGCCTCAAATGTGTTTCGAATACCACCATTCGGAAAGGATGAAGCATCCGGCTCCGCTTGTACCAACATAGATCCACTAAATTTTTCAATTGCAAACCCATCTGAAGTAGGCTCAAAAAATCCATCATGCTTTTCAGCAGTCGAACCGGTGAGAGGCTGAAACCAATGAGTATAGTGCGTTGCCCCTTTTGAGATAGACCAGGATTTCATCGCCGTTGCTACTTGATCAGCAACTGAGAGATTTATTTTTTCACCTTTTTCAATAGCATTCTTAACGGATTCAAAAGCCTCTTTTGGCATATACTCCCTCATTGAATTCATGTTAAAAACATGTGATCCAAAATATTCTGAGGATTTATCGTACGGATTTGAAAAATTTATAGGTTTGTGTGATGTTGACTCTAGTATACTATTAAAACGAAGTGTTGCCATTTTTTATATTTTTTTCAAATATACCCCCCCTTAAAAATATANACAANAANAAAAATTAACTATTTTTCAACACTACCCCCNATAATTTTTGTGAAAATTGTTTAAAACTTTATT
The DNA here is from genome assembly GCA_002167805.1 of Owenweeksia sp. TMED14. Taxonomy (GTDB): domain Bacteria; phylum Bacteroidota; class Bacteroidia; order Flavobacteriales; family Schleiferiaceae; genus TMED14. The sequence goes on from NHBT01000023.1 coordinate 83,598, forward strand.
TNGTCCTAGAAACCGTATNTTCAATTGNATCTTTAATTTCNTTTACGCCNTCTTCAATATCTTTTACTACTGAGTTCTCCATTGAAACTTTTGAAATTTCAGATTTTAGGTCATTTGAAGCGTTTCTAACCGAACGAATTATTTTACCTGCCGTTCTTATAAATCCCGGCAATTTATCTGTGCCGAAAAGCATCAGAACTACAAATAATAAAAAAATAATTTCTGCAGAGCTGATGAAGAGTAACATGAACTTAAAGTTAAATCTTTTTCTTACTTAATCTGTCCGTAGTATCATTTAAAACTGGAGATGCAATAAATAAAGAAGAATATGTTCCAACTACAACGCCAAGCAAAATTGCAAAAATAAAACCTCGTAAAACCTCACCGCCAAAAACAAAAATGATCAGTAGTACAATAATTGTTGTCGCTGATGTATTAAAAGTTCTACTCAAAGTTGAATTTAACGCATTATCTATCACTTTATGTTTAGTTTCATTTTTTGATTGGAGATTAAAAAACTCTCTAATTCTATCAAAAACAACCACCGTATCATTCAAAGAATATCCTATCACTGTTAAAATTGCGGCAATAAAAGCTTGATCAACTTCTAGTGAAAATGGCAGAACACCATCCAAAATTGAATATGCTCCTAGAACAATAATAGTATCATGAATCGTAGCAGTTACTGCGCCCAATGAATATTGCCACTTACTGAACCTGAATAGCAGGTACAAGAAAATAGCTAATAATGAAAATATCACTGCAATGAATGCTGTATTTTTTATATCATCTGCAACTGTTGGTCCTACTTGACGAGAAGCAACAAGGCCAATGGCTTTATCCGATGGTGGGTTCAAAAATTCACTCTCAGAAATATCACTTAAGTAAAATGATTTTACACCATTAAATAACTGACTACGTAAGGACTCTTCAACATCAGATCCATTTTCAGATATTCTAAAATTTGTAGTTATTACAACCTGATCAGGACTACCAAGGGTTTTAACCGTTGGGGAAAATGATCTTCCGTCTTCATCAATAAATAAAAGTTCCAAAGAGCTGGAGATTTTTGCCACTTCTACAGATTGATCAAAACGGACTTGATAACTTCTACCTCCCTCAAAATCCACACCCAAGCTTAATCCTTTTGTCAAAAGGGAAGCCAAACTAGCAATAATTAAAATGGAGGAAAATATATAAGCGGGCTTTCTGAAATTTAAAAAACTAAAGTTCGTATTCGTAAATAACTTTTCTGTCAATTTAGTGGAAAAAGGAAGCTTTTCTGATTTCCTTACTCTCCACTCAAAATATAACCTAGTGATAAAAAGCGCAGTGAAGAGCGAAGAAGCGATACCAATGATTAAAGTAGTTGCAAATCCCCGAATCGGGCCAGTACCAAAAGAGAAAAGTATAATTGCTGTTAAAAGAGTTGTAACATTCGCATCAATAATTGCTGCCCTAGACCCCTTATATCCATCTGATATCGCATGTTTTAGGGCTTTACCTTTTAATAACTCTTCGCGAATACGGTCATTAATAAGAACATTGGCATCTACAGCCATACCAATTGTTAAAACAATCCCAGCCATTCCAGGCAATGTCAAAACGGCATTAAATGCATCTAAAATTCCAAAAATGAAAAACATGTTTACCAACAAAGCTATACTTGCACCAATACCCGCTGCGCTATAATAAAATACCATATAAACTAACACCAGGATTAAAGCAAACCCAAAAGAATTCATACTTGAGCTGATTGCCTCTTTTCCCAAACTCGGGCCTACAACATCAGATTGGATTATCCTCGCAGGTACAGGAAGCTTACCTGCCTTCAATACATTTGCCAAATCTGTTGCCTCTTCCAAAGAAAATCCTCCTTCAATTTGAGTTCTACCTCCTGAGATTTCACCGTTTACTCGAGGATAGCTATATACGAGATTATCCAGAACAACCGCAACATGACCTTTTGGAGTTTTTGACCCCTCCTCTTTGGTTAGACGCTGCCAAATTTGAGCACCTTGACCATCCATCGCCATGGTTACAACTGGGTTGTTTCCTTGGTCAAATTCTTGACGTGCATCTACGATAACTCCTCCATCAAGCTCAGGCTCATTATTTCGATTCCCCTGAAGAGCAATTAATAGCGAAACTTCACTATCATTTTCTGGACGCGTCCAAGCAAATCGAGCATATCGCTTATCCCCAGGGATCAAACTCTTAACCTCATCCAAATTGAAATATTCGTTGATCTTCGCAGTATCTCGTGTTAATGCATACCCGATAATTGGGCCAAGATTCGGTTGAAAAGTTTGAGAATTGACGTTTAGTTGGAATAGACCCAATAATGGATTAAAACTTGTCGCAACCGAATCAGATTTTACATTCGAGGAATCCTCAACCGATGCAATATCAGTGTCGCTCTCGCCCACAGATTTAGGGAGCTCAAATTCACCTTCTTCGGGATCCATTAGGTTATTTTCTATGGTATTTGGGTTTTCAATTACAGATCGTAATTTCTCATTAGCGTTTACGACAAACTGCATCCAATTTGCGCCTTGATCTGCCCTCCAAAACTCAAGACGAGCAGTTGATTGAAGAAGTCTCTGAACCCTTAGTGGATCTTTAACCCCAGGAAGTTCAACTAAAATTCTTCCGGTTCCATCTAACCTTTGAATATTTGGCTGAACAACTCCAAATTGATCAATACGGGCTTTTAGGACAGTGTAAACATTTGCAATCGCCGCCTCTACATCTTCAGTCAAAGCCAATTTAATTTCGTCATCACCTGCATTAAAACCCAGACGATCTGTCATCTCTTTCGTCCCGTAAAGCCCCGGATCATTGTATAATCTTTCTCCACGCTGGTCATCCATTGCATTGAAAAAAAGTTCCAAATATGATGATTGGCTCTTTGTCTGATCTATATCTGCTTGCTTTAGAACTGCAAGAAATAATTCATCTTCAGAATCCCCAACCAAACCTTTAAGAACATCTCTGACACTTACCTCCAAAATGACATTCATTCCACCGCGTAAGTCTAGGCCAAGATTCATCTGCTTAGACTTCACTTCTTTGTATGTGAATGATGTAAATCCTAAATCATAAACTGTTTGGTTTGACAATGAATCCAATGCATATTTTATTTTGACTGGATCTGAATTAAAGTCTTGTTCTATTTTTGACTCAACCCTGCTAGCTACATAACTAAAAGATAATTCATAGAGAGAAGCGAGAGCAAATACTATCGCAAATAGACGGATAACCCCTTTATTTTGCATGATAATTCAATTTGGAAATAGTGGGCAAATATAGTCGTTCTTTATCTTTACACTATTAATATGAAGTCACTTAAGCTCTTTTTTGCAGTATTTTTTCTAAGCTTTTTCAATTTAACAGATCTAAAAGCTCAAAAAAGCTATGATTTTAAACCCACGAACAAAACAAAACTAATTTTATCAAACGGTGATACTCTTGCAAACGGTTTTGCAGGTGGATTGAATAATCCTCAGATTTTCAACATTGATATTAATGGAGACAATCAAATCGACCTTTTAGTTTTTGACCGTGATGGAAGCCGTTGGATTCCATTCGAATGGAATCTTAATCATTGGAAATATGTTCCTCAATGGATTAAACAATTTCCCTCATGCCAAAATTGGGTTGAATTTGCAGATTATAATTGTGATGGAATACCAGACTTATTCTGCTCAAAGTTGGGAAATATCGGTGTATATCAGGCTTCAAGAAATTCTGGTATGATCGAATTTTCTTGGGCTTTAACAGGACCCTATTTATTCTCTACTTTTCAAAGCGGACAAACACCGGCGAATTTATTGGTTGTATCCACTGATAGACCTGTAATTAAAGATGTTAATGGAGATGGCAATGTGGATATTCTAACCTTTGGCCAACAAGCCTCTGCTATAGAATTTCACGAAAATATTCAAAATTGCGGATTGGAGTTTATTCGTGCTGATGCATGCTGGGGGGACTTCTTAGAAAATAATTTAACCAATTCATTGAGTATAGATGCGTGTATTGGAAGTATTCCGCCAACTTCTTCATTTACCGATAGGTTGAATCATTTAGGATCTACAATGCTTGCCGTTGATCTCACTGGAAATGGACTTCTTGACATTCTTTTGGGTGACGTAAGCTTCAATAATGCCGTAGCTGGGTTTAACATAGGCAGTATTTCCACTTCCAATATTGAGTCGCAAGACACTACTTGGCCATCTAATGACATACCTGTGGATATTCCCGCATTTCCTGGCTTTTCATATGCAGATGTAAACTTTGATGGAGTAAAAGATATTATCGCAGCACCTAATATGCCCGCTGGAAGAAGTGACACGAGCGTTTGGGCCTACATAAATAATGGTACATTAGTAAATCCATCATGGAATTTATCAGACTCAAGTTTTCTTCAAAACAATATGCATGACGCAGGTAGATATGCGGTCCCTGAGCTTGCAGATATGAACAGTGATGGGTTACTGGATTTAATAATAGGCACATCGCAAGGAATAGAATTTTGGAAAAATATAGGGTCAGCAAGTGAACCCAAATGGATTGAAACCAATTTAATCCTATCGCCGTCGTCAAAATTCTCTTTAACAAAGGACTGGTGCTCACCTACAGCAGGAGATATAAATGGTGATGGGCTTTTGGATTTAATTATTGGAAGAGTTGATGGGAAATTAACATATTTACAAAATTCAGGGAATTTTTTCATTCCAGCCTTTGAAGGTTTGAACACCTCTAATTTTCAAAATATCGATGCCGGAGATGTTTCGAGCCCAGAACTTGCCGACATAGACCAAGATGGTGATTTAGATTTATTAATTGGAACTCAAAAAGGAAATGTAGCTTTTTATGAGAATACCCAGGGTAATTTCAACCTTGTTAATGACAAATTTGGAGCAATTAATACTGACTTCAATAACACATATTCAGGAAGAGCAATACCCAGATATTGCAATATAGATGGGAAGCCTTTTTTAGCTGTGGGTTCAGCAGATTCGGGAGTCTATCAAATGGATTCTTTATCCTTTATCCTTAACTCTCCGCCATATATAGACCACAGCATTGGTAATGGCTCAACAAATACAAGTACTCTGAATGAGACACCCTGGGGAGGATCAAAAAGAACAGGCAGACATCAGTATCTTTTTCACGCGTCTGAATTACTTGCTTCAGGCGTATCAGCAAGTAGAATAACTCACTTAAGTTTAAACGTAATTACTCCCAGCTCACCATATTTAAGCCAAGGTTTTAGCATTAGAATAAAGCACACAAACCAAGACAGTCTAAAAACATTTTTAAATGGCGCACAACTCTGCTATTCATATATACATACTCCCACGTTAGGCTGGAATACTATCACATTGCAGCAACCTTTTGACTATGATGGTGTCAGCAACCTAATGGTAGAGATATGTTTTTCAAAAAACGTACCGAGCTCTGATGTTCATTTATCAGCTCATAATTCCCCTTTCTTATCTCATACTTTCGGTGATGTCTATAATAATAACTCCATAACCTCCAATGGCTGTTTAATGCCTGAACTTGGAAGTGATAGCTTACGCCCTGATATGAAATTTACTTTAATTCCAAGAATGCCTATCAGAAAGAAACTTTTACAGAATGGAAGAATTAATACTCCTGTCATAGCGGATATGGATGCAAATGGAAAGCCAGAATTGGTTATGGGAATTTCAACAGGAGGACTCTTATATTATTCGGGAGACACTTTAACTGTCGGAATTGAGGAAAAGTTTATAGAAAATAAAAAGTCTAGAGCAAAAATTTACCCAAATCCCGGTAGAGAGAATCTTTGGATTGAGGGAGCGGGAGATATTAAAATTATTAATGCCCAGGGCCAAGTGATTATAGAAATAAATAATTCAGATAATCTGCAAAATATAAACACAAGTAATTGGCCCCAAGGATTATACTACGTTTCTGTAAAAGACAAACATGAAATTTGGATCAAATCTCCTTGAAACTACTAATAATAAAATTTAGTCGAGATTTACAAATCCGATAAAACGGAATTCATAGATCTCACCGCATCTGCACTCTTTGAAAAAGATGCTTTTTCGGAGTCATTAAGATTATAATCTATAATTTTTTCCCATCCATTTTTTCCGATAACAACTGGAACTCCAAGACATATATCCTTCTGGCCGTATTCTCCATCTAGATATACACAACAAGGAAAAATTCTCTTTTGATCATTAATAATACTTGCTACTAAAGCTGCACCTGATGCGCCCGGAGCATACCATGCAGAGGTGCCTATGAGGCCTGTTAATGTTGCTCCACCAACCATAGTTGAGGATTTCACATCTTCTAATCTTTCTTTGGATAAATAATTAGAAACTGGAGTCGATTGGTATGATGCCATTCGCGTCAAAGGAATCATTGTGGTATCACCATGGCCACCAATTACTGTTCCTTGNAAATCACTNACTGGACAATTCATAGCCTNGCTGAGATAGTATTTAAAGCGACTTGAATCTAAAATACCNCCCATGCCGATGACTCTATTTTTTGGCAATCCACTTTCTTTAACTGCCAAATAGGTCATNGTATCCATGGGGTTAGATATAACAACTATTACTGCGTCAGGAGATTCTTTTAGTGCCTCCGACACTACACTCTTTACGATNCCAGCATTAGTTCCTATCAATTCCTCTCTTGTCATACCTGGCTTTCGGGGTAAGCCCGAGGTGACAACAATTACTTTTGAACCTGCTGTTGCCTTATAATCATTTGTTACACCTATTACTTTTGAGTGGAATCCATGCAAAGAGCTTGTCTGATTCATATCCATAGCTTTACCTTCAGCAAACCCCTCTCTTATATCCAATAAGACTATTTGATTAGCTAGTTCCATTCTTACGATTGATTCAGCGCAGGTTGCACCAACATTACCAGCTCCAATGACAGTTATTTTCATATTTAAATTACTTATATAAGGTTTTTGAATAAATTAGGCATCGATCCTAGCATATCGAGCATTTCTCTCTATAAAATCTCTCCTTGGTGGCACTTCATCACCCATTAGCATAGAAAACACTCTATCAGNCTCAGCAGCATTGTCAATTGTAATTTTTCTGAGNGTTCTACCTTCCGGATTCATCGTTGTAGTCCATAGCTGAGAAGCATTCATCTCTCCAAGGCCTTTATAGCGCTGTATACTTACACCTGTTTGATCCTCACCTCCGAATTCNAGAGCAATACTATCACGCTGAGCATCATTCCATGCATATGATTGCTTCGAACCTTTTTTTACCAAATACAGCGGTGGTGCTGCAATATATACAAAACCATTTTCAATCAGCTCCTTCATGTAACGAAAAAAGAAGGTCATTATTAAAGTAGCTATATGAGAGCCATCTACATCGGCATCACACATAATAACAATCTTGTGATAACGTAATTTTTCAGTATTCAATTCTTTTGCATCTTCTTCGGTACCGACACTTACTCCTAGTGCAGTATAAATATTTCGAATTTCTTCATTTTCAAAAGCTTTATGATGCATGGCTTTTTCAACATTCAAAATCTTTCCTCTTAAAGGCATTATCGCTTGAAATTTTCTATCTCGCCCTTGCTTTGCCGTCCCTCCAGCAGAGTCTCCCTCCACCAAAAATATTTCGCACTGTGCCGGGTCCGTTTCTGAACAGTCAGCTAATTTTCCTGGAAGGCTATTACCACTCAAGACAGATTTTCTTTGAACCATTTCCCGCGCTTTTCGNGCAGCNACTCTTGCCTTTGCTGCNAGAACAACTTTCTGNACAATTGTNCGAGCTTCATTCGGATGTTCTTCTANATAATTAGTGAGCATCTCCCCAACTATTCGGTCTACAGCTCCAGAAACCTCCGAATTTCCGAGTTTAGTTTTTGTTTGACCTTCAAATTGGGGTTCCATTACTTTTACAGAGATCACAGCAGANAGNCCTTCACGAAAGTCATCTCCAGCAACCTCAACCTTTTCTTTAACTAAGATGCCTGTACCGTCTGCATATTTCTTCAAAGTCCTNGTCAAGGCTCTTCTGAAACCTGAAAGGTGGGTNCCGCCCTCNTGAGTATTAATATTATTTACATANGAATGAATATTTTCTGCATAACCAGTATTATACAACATAGCTACTTCAACAGGGATGCCATCTATTTCTCCCTCCATGAACATAGGTTCAGGGATTANTTGTTCTCTATTTTGATCGACAAATTGAACAAATTCTTTTAATCCTCCTTCAGAATGAAATTTCTCGGTTCTTCCTGCACCTTTTTCATCTAAATCGCGAAGGTCAGTAAGATTAATCTCAATCCCTTTATTTAGAAATGATAATTCCCTAAGTCTTGCAGCCAATATATCATATTGATAAANAGTATCTGTGAATATACTTGAGTCNGGCTGAAANGTCACAACTGTNCCNCNCTTTTTNGTAGAGCCTAATTTCTTTACNGGGTACTTTGGGTTTCCTNTCTCATACTCTTGAATATATTCACTTCCNTCTCTATGCACATTGACNGTGAGGTTNGAAGACAAAGCATTGACGCATGAGACACCTACACCATGAAGGCCTCCTGAAACTTTGTAGGAATCTTTATCAAATTTTCCACCAGCATGCAGTACCGTCATCACAACNTCCAAAGCAGATCGATTCTCTTTNGTGTGCATGGCCACAGGTATTCCTCTTCCATCATCCACAACAGTTATTGATTCACCTACATTAATCGTGACATCAATCTTTTTACAATGACCAGCTAAAGCTTCGTCAATTGAATTATCCACAACTTCATAAACAAGATGGTGAAGTCCTTTTTGACTAACATCACCAATGTACATNGCAGGACGTTTNCTGACAGCCTCNAGTCCCTCTAANACCTGAATACTNTCAGCTCCGTAATTCTTTTTTTCGCTCATGAAATTGNTTTAAATTATCTATNTAACAAAGATAAACGAGCGCCATTTTCTAGAGCCANANGTAATCAAAAACCAAGTGTCTTTATGAACATTTTTTCAACAAAAAGAATANNAAATGGAACCTTAGAACTTATATACTAAACCAAGATTAGCCCTGATTCCTTGAGCCGTATATCCAGTCCACCAATCTACTCGNNNATTAAAAATATTGTCAATCCTAAAGGTCGCATTCAATTGATCATTGTAGGTATAGACAATAGACATTCTTCCATCCCAATAAGGAGCAAGATCCAACTGTACCAAACCAAGACGGGCATTGCGCTCACCATGACGAATAATTGTTGACTCAAAACGAATTTTATCTTTTAAATTATATAATACCTGTCCACCAATCTGAGAGGATGGTATATGATAAATAGGNTTATTTGGATTGTTGATNCCCANCCTNAAGAGAGCAAAACCCCTTAANTCCANACCTAAACCACTCTGAAAAGTNAGCTCTCCACTGGGTTCAAAATAATTGAGTTTAACATATTCAAGGGAAAGTCGCCCAGAATCAATGCCATTTNCATNCAAATAATCAGGACCTCTTACTACCATTGCATAATTCTCATAATTCCTTTGGCGAGCACCAAACCTATATCCGATGGCACTTGATAACCTTCCGCTAATACCAGCGTAAAGCGATGAAGATCTGACTATTTCATATTCAGAATTTTCAGCAAGAAAAGGGATTTCTTTGACTCTAGAACGCATACCATCATTTTCAACACCTCCCTCAATTCCTCCAAATACATTTAAAACATTTTTAACTAAAGGAAACTCAACATGAAATACCATAGGGCCATAAGGCCGAAGTGTATCGATTCCAGTACCGATAACACCATCAAAAATTAAATTTATCCCAACCTTAAAGCTTAGGCTTCCTAAGCTATCTGTAATTGCCGGTGAAAACTGCGCCGTCCAATAATCTTCAATCACTGCCTCTCCAAGTGAATTTACTCTTGACGATCCCGAGAGTCTGTTTACAGATCCTTTTAATGGCAATTCTAAAAATAGATCCTCAATAGGTAATCTCCAGTTAACCCCAGAGCTTAGACCGGTTTCTAACTGCCGACCACCTTGATCGATCCACCGATGAGTCCTAACATATGCACTTTGAAAAACCTGCTTTCTTTTATATCCAGAATGTTCGTATTTGATCTCAGCCTGGTAGTCTCTTATCCATCTTGAAGGAGCATTTCCTAAGGTATCATCATCATTTATTCCTGATATGTAGGGCTGACCGTAAAATGAATACCTGTCATGATTCGCTGAAGCTTTTGTCAAAAGTCTTCCTCGCTTTAAAACTCTATTATAATGTCCTCGAAGAGCATTTTCAAGCCANCTGGAGTTTTTAAAAACAGATTTACGGGATCCANTNGCATCTGATACCTTAAATCCTCCAAACGAGGAGAAATGTCTTCCCTGAAGACTCCAAGTTTGAATTGGACTTCTGGAATTTCCAATAGAAAATCCTGCACTTGTGGTAAAATAATTTCCTGCGGATAAGTAAATAGTATTTCCTGGCAATCTATTNACTTTGGTTCTTAAGATTTTAATAGCAGGGATAACCTTCATCACAGGAGACACGGTATAATTTCTTGAACGCAAATTGATCTCTACCGGCAATTTTTCAATAGTCGAATCTCTATAGTTCGGCTGACCAGTAATTTTAATTGCCTCAGCGACTTTAGCTTCAAATTTATCTTTAACAGTAATATCTACTCCACTTGATACAGATTGCGCCTGAATGTTACATGCATAAATTATTGAAATAATATATAAATAACGCTTCATCATTATACTTCCTTTCTTGTTATGGCAGAATCTAATTCGATGGGCTCTTTTTGCTTAGATGCGTCTATTTCGTTTTTCAATTTTAAAGCATCATTTGTTAAATCTTCACTATAATTCTCAGAAATAATAAAATCCAATGTATATATGGCTTGAAAATCATCTTCTAGTCCAGCATAATTTTTTGCTAAAATCAATAAGGCCTTGTAACGCCATTTCGCTTGTCCAGGTAAATTGTCAATTANCCAAAATATTTCCTCATTAGAACNTAAATAGTTTTTTTCAAAATTCAAAAAGCAAGAAATATAATAAGAAGTCTCAGCTTGGGCAGACGCAGAGCCATTATCTTTGATAAGATCACAAATTTTTATGGTCTTCACCTTTAAATTATCCATCTTTTTCCATGCGATGGAATCATTGTCTAAAGATTTTTTTTGTTGTAGCCAAAAACCAAAATTATTTCTAACCAGGTTAAGGTTAGCTTCTTCTCTTAGCTCNGGACTNTTTCTATCATCNGANGCCACNACTTTTGAATATGCCTGTGCAACCTCAACATCACCTTTAGATTGATANGTTCGCATCAATGCAGTATTCGCTTCCCTCAAAAATTGTGCATCATTTGATATATTCAAAAGTGCTTGCGCTGCATATTCAATTTCTTCTATATCGTAGAATTTTTCTTGTGATGCAATTCTTAAGATCCATACCCAAGATTTAACAGTGAACTCGTTGGCAGAAAATTGAACTACATTTTTATACATTTTTTTCGCATTTTCAAAATCGCCCTCTTTCCTGAAACATTCAGCTGCATAGTAATTTGAACCTTCAGCAAAAAATCCATCTGGAAAGCGTTTGATATAATTCTGAAATGAAACTAAAGCGGCAGGGAAATTACTTTGAGCATATTTATCAACGCCTGACATAAATGCCACTGAATCTAACTCAGAAGCGCGAATTGAGGCGAAATCAATCCCATTTACCCATTCGATATAATCATCGAGTCGATTCGCATCATCGAAAACAGAGCGTGAAATTCCGATTGCTTCTCTNGATTCCGGGGTCCCGGGATATAGTTGNACTACTCTTTTAAATGTTAAAATTGAAGTTTCAAACCTTCCATCATTTCTCTGAGCTAGAGCCTGATTCAAGAGTGCTCTGCGTGCTTTTTCAAGATTTGGGTTTTTTCTAANATACTCNNCAAAAGAAATTTCAGCATCGGANTTATTTCCAATTNCTAATTGAGTTTTCCCTAANTCATAAAGAGCTTCAACAGAGTATTTNCCCCCGAAAGCATCACTTCGAGTTTCNCTTTNAGAAAGAGTTTTCAATATTCCTATCTTCTCTTTATATCTATTTAATAAACCAAGACATAAACTTCGCTGATACTCTGCATAACTTGCATGAGAGTAATTAAACTGCGTTGTTGCCGCAGTAAATGTCTTATAATACTCTTCAGCAAGCGAATACTTACCCATGAGAAAGTATAAATCTGCTAAACGCAGGGTTGCATCATTCTTTCTTTTATTCTCTTCTTCTGCATCTTGAATNAAAACCCTAAATGCGGCAGCTGCATCATCAAGACGATTCAACCTGTATAGACAATAAGCCTTGTTATATAAACTAACAGGCCGTTCAGAAAGAGTGTAAGAGCCTGGTGTTTTTAAAAAAGATTCAAATCTAGCTAGAGCCTCCTGCGGGTCGTTTTTCTTGTATGCCAGCTCACCCATCCAAAAATGCGCCAAAGCAACATATGTTAAGTTCTGTGGATAGGTCAATGACTTGGTAAAAAACTCTTTTGCCTTTTTCCAGCTGCTGATGTGATAAAACTCTACAGCTCGGTAATAGGCAACTCTTTGATAAGCTTCCCTCATTGCCATCGAAGACATCCCTGTCTGGATTATGGCACTCATTGCACGGGTATAGTCCTTTGAGGTTATGTAAAGGTTTGCCAAATATTCATTCACTTCACGTCTATATTCAGTTTCTGGAAAGTCTACTAAAAATTGTTGAAATTCACTTATGGCATTTCCGAAAGGGCTAGAGCTCTCGTATGTTAATTTTGCTGTCTGGTATGAAGATTCCTCTCTAATTACTTCATCATTTGCAATTTCACTAACCGCTCGGAAAGCTGAAAGAGCCTTCTCATTTTGATCCTCTTTAACATAACAATTAGCTAAGAGATATAAAGCGTATTCCGATACAACACTCTTAGTGCTTGTAATCTTATTTAGACTCTGTATGGCTTCCTTAAAACGCTGATTTTTTGAAAGCAAGAAACCTAGTTCATAATAATCTGATGCCTTCATTACACCGCCACGGTCCCTATGCATTAACAAGTAAGGTAAAGCCTCATCATACCTTTTCTTCCTCAGCAAACTTTGACCAATTAATTTAGAAATTTCTGGCAATCGTTTTATCGACGATTTCTTAAATAAAGATTCTCCTAGGGCTAAAAGTTTATCATCCATCAGCCTTCTTGAGTATATCTGAGCAAGATAATAAGGAACTACAAANCCAAAACTCGGATGATCAATTAAAGGCTCTAGGTTTTCAAGAGCTGTTACATCATTTGTATCTAAATAAGCAATATGACCATAATAATACTTGGCCGAAGCAGATATATTAAATTCAGAGGACTTAGCAGCAGAGAATTGCGCCCGAGCATTTTCAAAATCTTTGAGCATAAATAGTGAATACCCTAATTTAAATTGTAATTCCNCTTTTTCTTTTTTCGGCAAATACATTCCATTTAGTCGACTTAACCAAATTTTCGCATCTCTGTACCTCCTTCTATTAAATGAGTATTCTGCGATTCCTAAAATCAGTTCTTTCCGTCTCGCGGAGGTCGGNTANTCATTGAGAAACTTTAAAACCTGATCGCCTGCATCNCGATTCATGAGTTTAATGCCNCACAAAACATAAAAAAAACTACTTTGCTCNGCTAAATCAGNTTCAGAATCNACCTTACTAATCACATTTTGAAACCCTTCTGCTGCCGNTGAATACATGGCCCTATCGTATAATTCTCTACTTTCAGCATAAATATTTTGAGGAGTGTGATGGGAGAAAGGAGCCTGTCCGCAAGCCAAGTAAGCATGCAAAAAGAAGTTCAGAATGAATAATCTTCGAATCATTGTCTTAGCATAAAGGTAGTCTGTACCAACAAAATCTAGTTAATTTGCATAAGAAAAATATAACCTTAATTATGGAACAATCTATTTTAGAGCTTTCTAACGCTGATATATATCAAGGTAACCACTTAGTTCTAAAGGATATAAATATTTCCTTGAAAAAAGGAGACTTTGTTTATTTAATTGGCTCAACGGGCTCTGGAAAATCAAGCTTGCTAAAGACCCTTTACGCTGATATCCCCTTATTGAAAGGGAAAGGTCAAATTGTAAANTACGATTTGCGTAAAATAGAAGATAAAGAAATTCCTTACCTAAGACGAAAACTAGGAGTAGTTTTCCAAGATTTTCAACTTTTGATGGATCGTACNGTATTTGATAACCTAAATTTTGTTTTACAAGCAACTGGTCAATTAGAATCGAAAGAAAACTCAAAAAAAATTCAAAACGTATTAAGTCGAGTAGGAATGGCTACGAAAGAACATAAAATGCCATACCAACTCTCAGGAGGAGAACAGCAAAGAATCGCGATTGCTAGATCTTTATTAAACAATCCACCATTGATTCTTGCAGATGAACCTACAGGTAACTTGGANCCACATACATCNGAAGAAATNATGCATTTACTGGAAGAAATATCNTCAAGTGGACAAACAATACTAATGGCGACTCATGACTATGCCCTTTTGCTAAAGTTCCCTCACGCTACCTGGAAATGTTCNAACGGGAGTATTGCTACNACAGTNCAAAAAACACTTTAGATTTCTTGCTNTTTCTATAAGTCGAGTGACCCCTGAATTTTAGATAAAAGAANTTTTCTNGAATTCAAGAGTTCANNGGCTTGAGATTTATTCCAAGATGTATCATTAATCTGATCAAGAGCCTCAATAAATGTTTTAGGATNTGAATAAGTTAAAATTCCATCCTTTGTGGAAAAGGGAATTCCGACCAAGGCATGATTGTGGGCTATTATCCAACGCGATTGATGCAGTGCCTGAATCAATTTTATTTTAATACCCAGATTATGCTCTGCATGGATAAGAGTCGCATGTGAATTTTTAAAGAGATCTGAAATTTCGTCATCAGTAGGGTTTTCAATATAACTAACTCTTGAATTCAGANATTTCTTGAACTTTTTTGAAAGCCCATGACCGGCCCAAATAATATCCCAACCATCAGCATTCAGACTCATTNTAAGNGCATTTTCATTTTCATTTACAGANAATTTCCCAGGAACTAAAAGAGTCTTTGCCAAGGATTTTGATTCTGGAATTTTGTATTCAAAAACCACCATAGGACCGACAATTTTGGCATCAGACCTTGGCTTTAGACTCGTCCAAAACTTTAAATCAGTATTTGTNAAAGCCCAAACCATTCCACTCCATTCTTTGGCCAATTTTCTTTCCCAAAATTTAAGTCTCATTGATTCCCAAAAAAAATATAAAGCAACTAATCCCTTTGATTGTCTCCCAAGACTCTCATAGTAATCTCCTTCAGGATTATGAATTCTTAAAATCGAATTTTCCAAAATTGGAATCCCACTGCAGTGGACCCCATTAATTATAACTTTCCCACGTTGAATTGAAGATTTGTGACGAGCGATACTTGTATTGCGACTTGAGACAATGTACGGAGCTGTTTTAAAAAGTTTAAACAAAGTTTGATTTCTTTTTAGGGTTTGAAATTGAACGCCAACAATAGACTCTGGACTCTGGTGTTGAACTTCGCCTTTGCTCCAACAATATAAANCCACTTGAAATCCTANTTTAATAGCATTTGTAACCTGACCTCTTNCTTCAAGGGTTCCTCCATAAGAAGTTGTTTCCAGCCTATCCATAGACCAAATATTAATTGTCTTTTTGCCCTCGAGTCGATCAATTAAACGATTCCATATTTGCTTTTCATTTTTCCAGTTGAAAGACAGTGCAGCGCGCTTTGAAGCCTTAATTGCTCTATCGAATTTATCTGGTTTACAAATCTCATGGACTGCTTCGAGAATTCCACTACATGAAACATGATCAACTAATATTCCCGCTCCAGTTTGATTAATCAAATTTGAAATCTCAATTAAGTTGCTTGCAACTACTGGGATTCCAGCATGCCAATAATCAAAAATTTTATTTGGCAAGCTCCATTGGTAATTTTTACTTTTCGACTTATCGAGAGAAAATCCAATATCAGAGGCGAATGTATATTCTCGTAAACTATCGATATTTTGTCTCGGTATAAATCGAACAAATTCAAAATCGTAATTAAGACTTTTTGCCTCAGCCTTAAGTTTAGGGATGGCATCTCCACTACCTACAAATAAAAGTAAAACTTCTCCTTTAAAAGAAATTGCCGCTTCCATCAATTCCTCTGCTCCACGGTCAATATTTATACCAGCCCCTTGAATTATCCAAATCATCTTATTCAAGGGAATTGATAGTTTTTTTCGAATCATATCTCGATAATTTTCAACGGTAGATTCGAATAAAAAACCTGAAGACGGTTTTACAGGAACATTTCGAATAACATCGAAACTGTGACCATATTCCTTATGATATTGCCTAGCAATAGAATTATTTACCGTTACAGGAAAATCTACTCTTGGAAGACAAAATTTTTCAAGACGAGACCAAAAAAACTTGATTATTGGACGCGACTCTATTTCTGGAGATCCTAAAAAATATTCATGTGAATCATAAACCAACGGGAGCTTTCTCCTGTATGACCAAAAAAGATTAGGTAATAAAGTATCAAGATCATTTGCCATGTATACTTGAACTGATTTTTTTCTTAGGAAATTCCATAATCTAATTTGATACTCGACATAAAACAAAGGCCCCCGATTCCAAATACATTTAAATCTGTGAGTCATATATGGCCTGTCCAAGTCTTGGGAACCTGAATATTTCCGGCCAATCAAAATAATATCATACCCTCTTTCGAGCCATGCTAAGCAATTTCTGTGGACTCGTTGATCAGAATACAAATCATTTATTACCGAAATAGCTATCAATGGACTCATATTGCTAAGGTAGTTACTAGCCCTGGCTATATTTGAACTATGAATTTCGAAAAAATAAATGTTGACCAATTCAACTATTCGCTTCCAGTGGAAAAAATTGCTCAATTTCCCCAAGAAAATAGAGACGAAGGCAATTTGCTAATTTTTTGGGATGAAAAAATACATCATGCATTAATTAAAGAATTGCCAAATTGGATAACCAAGCTTAGTCATCCGAACCTAATTTTAAACGATACAAAAGTTATTCCTGCAAGATTAATATTTTCAAGAGGTGAGAATGTTAAACCCATCGAAATTTTCTACATGGATCCTGTTAATGGATCTATAGAAGATGCCATGCAATCTAAAAAAAGTCTAAAGGCATGGTGTAAAGTTAGAAATTCAAAAAAATGGAAACATAATTTAATTCTAAAAAGAGAGAACTTAACCGCAATTAAGCTAACACAAAACGGTAATAAATTTCAAATTTTATTTTCATGGAATTCAGAGGATAATTGGTCTGAAATACTTCAGAAAAATGGAGAAACCCCTCTTCCTCCATACATGAAACGTCCTTCAAATAAAAATGACAATGAGAGGTATCAAACTGTTTTCTCAAAAGTTGAAGGTTCAGTTGCAGCGCCAACTGCGGGCTTACATTTAACGTCAAAAATGTTAAATAAAATCCAAAAGAATTCTAAAATCAACTATGTCCAACTTCATATCGGCGCCGGAACATTTCAACCTATTTCTGAAAATACCATAAGCAAACATGAAATGCATTCAGAAGAGGTTCATTTTTCCATTGAAACTATTGAGAGCCTCAAAGAAAATAAAGATATACTTGCTGTAGGTACCACATCTGCAAGAGCAATTGAGAGTCTTTATTGGCTATCCATAGAATTATTTAATGGTAACCAGGAAATATCTGATATTTATCAATGGGCACCTTACAAGAATTACGATAAATTTTTAAGTCGTGATGAAAGTTTGATTTTTCTGACAAACTACATGAGACGAAATAAGAAGAAATCTCTTCATTTTAATACATCAATTATCATTATACCAGGCTATAAATTTAAATTTATAGATCTAATTCTAACTAATTTTCATCAACCCAAAAGTACTTTATTACTTCTTATTGCTGCAGCAATTGGCAACGATTGGAGAAAGGTTTATGATTATGCTCTTGAAAATAATTACCGATTTTTAAGTTATGGTGATGCATGTCTTTTAAAAATTAAAAAATAGAATAGATCTTAACTCGCTTAAAAGAAAATTTGTGTCGAAGAAACATTTTGACTCTTTAAAAAATATAATTTTTAATAATGTCGCAGTTGGATTTCTTATATTTACGGTATGACTAAAGAAACCCAAATGAAAAATATATTCATCAGTTCACTCTTGGTAATCGGTTTTGTAGCCTGTGAACCAAACACCACTCCTCCTCCTCCTACACCTTACGTTACGGATAACTTAATTGTTTCATCTGGACAAAAAGCTTTTGTTCATCAAACGACAGCATCATGGTGTCATACGTGTCCGATAGGAACAGAAAGAATGTTAGAAGTTAAAGAGGAAAATACGGAAACTGAAATCAAAGTTTTGGGCTTTTCAACTCATACCGGTGACCCATTAGTAACGCCAGTTCAAGACGAATTCAATGTTCTTTATCCATCAACTGGAATACCACATTTTTACGTAAATAATGCAGATGTCTCTCAATTCCCAAAAGATCCCACTCTCACAGCCATAACTCAAACGGCTCCTGTTGGAGTTTCTCATGTCGCGAGCATTAAAGACGGAGATTCTATGATGACAGTTGATATCAAAATTAAATTTTTTGAGGACAAAAAAAATATTTCCTATTACGTTCAAAGTTATCTGCTAGTCTCTGGGATAGAAGGAAAAGAATACAATCTTGGAGGTGTGCCTATAGATTTAAACCAACAATCCAGTCAATCAACTGTGACGCAAGGGTCTGGAAGTAGTCCATCAAAATGGGCCGTAGATACATTTAGCAAAAAAGCCGGGGATATTTACACGCATGACAATATTCCTTACGCCTCAGGAAATACGCCTTTTCAGTGGGGTGTAACTCTAGATACCATTAATCCTCTTGGTAAATCTTATTTCCAAAATGATATTTTCGGATCAGAATATACTCCTATTCAAATTAAAATACCATTAAAGGTTCAAGGGATAGACCTTAACGCAATAGAAGCTGCTTTAGGAAAGGATCTTGATTATGATGTAGTAACCATTATTTGGTCTGAAAGATTTGATGGATCTCCTGGAGTTCTTTTTGTTAATGGCTTTCAAGGGTAAGTAAAAATTACTTTTCAAAAAGCGCTCTTGAAAGAGAGCGCTTTTTTTGTGCCTTCAACTTCCCAAAAAAATATTTATCTGCATAGAGAGTACCAAAGGGAATGAACGCTAAACCAAAAGCCATTAGCATTTTCCAAAATTCCCATTTATACGTAAAGTAAACAAGAGATAAATTAATTGAATAGCCAATAAATAATATCCCATGAATCATTCCGGTATAACTCACTATGCTAGGGTGACCATAAAGATACTTTAGGGGCATAGCCAGGAAGACAAGAAGCAATAAAGAGACACCTTCAAGAAAAGCAAAAAATCTTAGTGTAAGGGCCAAATTAATCATAATGGAGAGTTAATAAAAAATACTATTTATCCATTCTTCGAGCCCGTCTGTTCCCCGACTCTTTTTGAGCTTCCATCATCTCATTCATTCTTTTGGAAAATTTTGACTGCTTGCCGCCTTTTGCCTTGGTATCCTCAATTTGTGCTCGCAATTTATCCTCATTTATGAAGAATTTTTTTATCGACCATTGCTGACCAAAAATTAGCAAGTTAGAGACGAAATAATAATATGATAATCCAGATGCATAATTATTAAACCATACTAAAAGCATTAATGGCATTAAATATTGTATTACCTGCATTTGCTGCTGCATCATATTATTTGATGACGGGGTCATAGAGTTATTAAACCGAGTGTACAAAAAAGTAGATATGGCCATTAAAATCGTAAATAAACTCACATGATCTCCGTAAAATGGAAGACTGAACCACTGTCCAAATTCAAATATGCTATCATAGCTACTTAGATCGTGTGCCCAAAGAAAAGATTCCTGCCTAAGCTCGATACTAGCTGGAAAAAAGCGAAACATCGCAATTAAAATTGGAAATTGTAAAAGTTGAGGGATGCAGCCTCCGAGGGGATTAACTCCGGCCTTTGTGTACATCTTCATCGTTTCTTGTTGCTTTCTCTGGGCATCGTTTCCATACTTTTCCGCCAGTTCATCCAGCTCCGGCTTCAAAAGCCGCATCTTAGCCATAGACTTATATGAGGCAAATGTTAAAGGTGATAACGCTAGCTTGATGATTAAAGCCATTAAAAAAATGATCAGCCCATAACTCCAACCAAAACCCTCCATTATACTAAAAAGAGGAACTACTATTCCTTTAGATATCCATCCAAAAATCCCCCAGCCAAATGGAATGATTTCATCAAAACCCTTATCGAATTTTTTCAATTCCATGTATTGATTTGGACCATGATACCAAAGACCACTTGCGTCTATACCGCTTCTTTCTCCATTTATTTGCAATACAGAACGAAATTGACGCGTATGACTCGAGTCATTTAAAGCTGGGGTCGTTGTTGCTAATTGAGCTGAGGAAAAAGGGGCATTAGATAATAAGATACTTGAAAAGAATTGCTGCTTATGGGCGACCCAAGAGATATTACTTGCTATATCTTCATCATCTCTACCATTTTTTAGATAATCTTTTTTTTCATCTTCAGCATCATAAAAATAAGTTGTGGTGTACTGGTTTTCATTTGAATAACTTTTTTCATGACGAATCCCGTCCTGGCTCCACTTTAGGGAAACATTATCGGAATCAGGAACCTTAAGATTCCAAGTTAAACCATAGCCTTTATTCAAAGTGAAAGTCCATTGGATACCATCATCATTTTTTAGGGAAAGAGTTTGGGCTCCATCCCCATCAGAAAATATGTTTCCGGTAAAAACCCCTTTATTTGCTCCTGATATTTTATGTCTTCCATTTACTAAATAAAGAGGCTCTCCTCTAAAGTCTTTGTAGTTTTTCAACTCCACTTTTGAAAGCTGCGCTCCCAAGGAATTAAATGAATAACTAACCTTTTCATTTTCTAAGATATATTCTTTAGAAAATTCGAAAGATGAATCAACTGATANCTTTTCTTTCAATTCATANGAAGTTGAATCCATAGAAAAATCANCTAAAGATTCTTTTGATTCAATTACTGTTTTTTCTTCTANAGGAACCGTTGATGNNTCTTGACTGCCNGTCCACCAGCTCAGACCAATTAAAATTCCTGCAATCAGCAAAAAACCGATAATTTGATTACGATCAATTGTTTTTTCTTCTATCATTTTTATNAATTCTTGTGAGTAAGGGATGCTTTTACAAAGGAGACAAAAAGTGGATGAGGATTTACTACTGTAGATTTGTATTCAGGATGAAATTGAACCCCTATAAACCAAGGGTGAGAAGGCACCTCGACGATCTCAACAAGATTTGTTTCAGGATTTATTCCAGATGCAATCATACCAGATTNCTCTAATCTTTCTAAAAATTCATTATTNAATTCAAACCTATGGCGATGCCTCTCGGAAATATTNGTTTTAGCATATATCCCNTGAGACTGTGATCCCTTTTTTAAATTACAACTACATGCNCCTAGTCGCATTGTCCCTCCTTTGTTTATTACTTTTTTCTGATCAGCCATTAAATCAATTACTGCATTCTTTGCATCAGGGTCTACTTCCCTTGAGGTTGCATTCGAAATATTCAAGACATTTCGTGCGTANTCAATTACACTTGCCTGCATACCAAAACAAATTCCCAAAAAAGGAACCCNCTCTTCTCTTGCAATTCGAACAGCCTNAATTTTACCNTCTAGTCCTCTTGCACCAAACCCTGGAGCCACAATAACCCCATGCAAACCTTCTAAGGCTTTCGATGCATTATCTCTGGTAAGGTTTTCTGAATGAATCCATCGGATATTAACTCTTGACAAACATTTTGCACCTGCATGAATCAAGGATTCAGTTATTGACTTGTAGGAATCCTTGAGCTCAACATATTTACCAATTAAACCTATTTCGATTTCGGTGCTTGGGTTTTTATGTCTTTCTAAAAAATCAATCCATTTCTTCATATTTGGCTCACTATTCGTGGATAAGCCGATTTTTTCAAGAACTACTTCATCTAAATTTTGATCTTTTAACAGAACAGGTACCTCNTAAATAGTTTTTGCGTCCAATGATTCAATTACAGAATTAGGTTGAACATTNCAGAAATTAGCCAATTTCTTNTTAATATCTGGNCCAAGATTATTCTCTGAACGACAAACTANAATATCGGGTTGAACNCCACTTTCTTGGAGTGTTTTTACAGAGTGCTGAGTCGGTTTTGTCTTTAATTCTCCTGTAGCCTTGAGGTAAGGTATTAGTGTCAAATGAATACTGAGGCAGTCCTTTCCCAGCTCCCACTTTAATTGTCTTACTGCTTCTATGTAAGGTAAGGCTTCGATATCTCCTACCGTCCCTCCAATTTCAGTTATTATAATCTCATGCTTGCCCGAGTCTGCAAGCAATTTCATCCTATATTTTATTTCGTCTGTAATGTGAGGAATAACCTGTACTGTCTTTCCAAGAAAATCACCTCGTCGCTCCTTATTGATAACACTTTGATAAATTCTGCCAGTAGTAATATTGTTTGCCTGAGATGTGGGGTGGTTCAAAAATCTTTCATAATGGCCAAGGTCTAAATCTGTTTCTGCGCCATCATCAGTTACATAGCACTCACCATGCTNATATGGGTTTAGCGTCCCTGGGTCAATATTTATATAGGGGTCAAACTTTTGAATGGTAACTGAAAAGCCTCGAGATTGAAGAAGATTCGCNAATGATGAAGCTACGATTCCCTTTCCTAAGGATGATGTTACTCCTCCTGTCACGAATATGAATTTTGTATTAGGGCTCATGTGCGTATAGGTTCTGACAAAGTTAGGGCTTTAAAACGCGTAGCTCATCATAAATGTTGGCATTATTGGTAATTGATTTACCCGTCTCGCACTTGGAGTATCATAATAAAAAATATTTCGCCTATTGTAAGCATTTGTCGCTGCAAGGGCGATTTCAATTTTCTGNTTGGATTTNAGATCCCAAGCTTTTTTCATCGTAAAATCCAATCNATGATATGATGGTAACCTCTGACTATTTATATCACCATATAGAATGCCAATCGCACCATTTGCATCTTGGTATGAATAATCAATAAGGGGCTGACCTAAGTCATTTGTAAAAGTTTGATTTTCGAAATATCCTCTANTTGGAGTAAAAGGGAAGCCCGAGCCAAAATTCCATCTCAGGTTTACCTCCCAATCTTTTTTACCCTTNTAAGCNAATAATAAATTAAGATTATGNCGGCGATCAAATTGAGGAGCGTAATTTTGAACCCCGTCAAAGCGCGAAACCCTTCCAAGAGAGTAAACACCCCAAAAATACCATTTCTTATCNTGGTATGTGATTAAAGCATCNATTCCTCGAGCTAAACCTCTTTCAACCATAAAATCCTTTCTCAATAACTCAGGCTGATCCTCGTATACAGGAATATCATCATAAATTTTGTATCGATTAATATTGGTAATTTGATCGAACACCTTAATATANCCTTCTAATTCAAGTTTCAAGCCCTTCGTTAAATTTAATTCAGTTCCTAAAACCAAATGATTCGCTGTTTGAAGACTATTGTTTAATGGTTTTCCATCAAACTGTGAAGGCAAGTCCCCTGCACCACTNAAAAACCCATAAAATAGATTCACAACATCCCGGTCACTATTTGCTGCTACAAGATTCTGAGANTACCTTCCTCCAGAGGCCTTAAATCTTAGATACTCTGTGGCATTAAATTTTAATCCAAATCGGGGNTCTGCCCTNACAATTGCCAAAGAACCATAATTATGAAGTCTGAAACCCGGTTGAATGAGCCATCTTCCTATCNGCCTTTTGTAGTCTAAATANCCCCCAATTTCAGTTGTNTTTTGAATTTGATCCAAAGTTCGTCCCACACTATTCGTATACTGNTAATCNGTNCGGAAGCCAACAAATTCAAGCCCATATTTAAATTCATCATATTTCCGAAGTAGGTACGTAAAATCTAATCCACCATTGAATCCATCAATCGAACTTTCTCTGGGNCGATTTGATAGTTCTGTGGATTGAATTTTGTAATTACTTTGAGCAAGATGTGCTTCAATAATTGTTCCCGAAGACGAGGGAATAACCAAAAAATCAGCGCCATATCCATTAGATTGCCATGAGATGCTTTTATCCCCTGCAAATCGGACTGCATCATTAAAATTAAATCCAAATAAATTAACTCTATTTCCCCCCCTGGACTCAATGGAGTACTTACCAAAAATATCCTGAAAAGAAAAAGGTAAACCTCCGTACTCTGTTGCCACGTATGGATATACGTATGGTGAAATTTGATCTAAATATGAAGACTTTGCTGAAATCATCAGAGAGCTTGGAGCTAACCCGTCTGGACCTTTTTTACCAATTGGAGCTTCAAAAAGAACTTTGCTCATATAAGTAGATGACGAAACCTTTCCCGAATGCTTTTTTCGATTGCCTGTTCGAGTTTTAATATCCATGACAGAAGAATTTCTACCCCCGTATTTTGCTCCAAAACCCGCAGTATAAACATCTGCACGTTGAAGAATATCTGTATCAAAGACAGAGAAAAAACCAATACTATGAAAAGGGTTGTAGAGGATCATTCCATCTAATTTCACCAAGTTTTGAATCGGCGCCCCACCTCGGATGTATAATTGTCCACCCTGATCTCCAGTTGTAATCACCCCTGGTAAAACTTGCAGGGCTCTCATCAAATCCGGTTCTCCTCCGATGGAAAAAGTCGTAATTGATTTTGCACTTAACTGAACTACAGCCGTTGCAACCTTTGTTTGTTGTTCTTGTCTTTCGACATCAATAATAACATCGTCAAGTGTAACAATAGACTCATTGAGGAGGAACCTTTCAAATACTATTCGTGAGGATTTTATAGAAACTTTTCGATTAATTGTTTCATAGCCAGGCATCTTTACAGTAACCATCGCATCTCCAAATGGTAAGCCGGTAATCTGAAAATATCCATCGCTATTCGCATAAACACTTATATCGAGATCCTTGACCAGGTCTTTTATTTCAGAACCTTCAACTAATATTTGAGCATACTCAATTGGTCTCTGAGACTGGCGGTCTAAAACATAACCTCGCACTCCTCCAATATCTTGAGCCAAAACTTTAGAGATAGTTAAAAAAACTATTGAGCTAATAAAGAATCTTAAAAAGTAATTCATTGAGAATAGTTCCATCTTTTAAATTTGCACTGCCCATTCCTTTGGCTTGGCGATCAGCATCGCGAAGATACCCAATGATTCGTATCAACTTATCCCTAGTATAATTTTGGCTCAACAACGCAATATCCCTCAAAGCATATTCTGAAATATTCAATTCTTGAAGCACATTTTTTGAATTTTTATTTGAAATATTCGAGTAAACTAAAGCTTTTGAAAAGCTTGAAAAAAGTATAGAAATGCTAGCTATTACCGGGTTTTTCTTCGGATTTTCACTAAAACTTTTTGATATTTTATATGCTTTTGACAAATTTTTTGTAGCTAAGGATTTTACCAATTCAAAATTGTTAAACTCCCTACTAAATCCAGTTACATGTTCTACAACTTTTTCATCAATCTCATTTTTATCACCCAAAAAAGCGCAAATTTTTTCTAATTCATGATTTATCCTCAATAAATCTGAACCAATATTTTCCGTTAACAGTATTGATGCTTTTTGAGTTATTTTCATCCCTCTATTCTGAACCTCTGAATCTATCCAATACGGAATTTGATTTTCATAGAGTCTTTTAAAAGAGATGTAAAGAACATCTTTATTATTTCGAATAGACTTGTATAATGATTTTCTTTTATCAAGTTTTTTACCCTTTAAACCGATAGCGAGAATGGTATTTGGATTCAAATTACCAATGTAAGAAGATAATGAGTCGATATCTTTGAGATCTTGAGCCTCTCTAACGATGACTACATTTTTATCAGACATGACTGGGTACCTTTTTGAGTGATTTACAATAGAAATTGAATCAGTATCTCTGCCATAAAGAATATTAAGATTGAAATCCTTTTGATCATCCTCCAGAGATTCCTCGATAACTAACTCTAGAGCACGATTAATAAAAAAAGGTTCATCTCCCTCAAAAATATATACTGGAAGAAATTTCCCTTGTTTTAAATTATTCGATAAATCTTCTAAAGTCATTTTATTAAATTAAGCATAATGCAACTACCCGTGATGATATGGTTCACCTCCTAAGATTGTCCAAGATCGATATAACTGCTCTAAAAAAATCAATCTTGCTAAATCATGTGGGTAAGTCATGGGCCCCAAAGACATTGTATAATCTGCTCTAACCAATGAATGAGATTTAAAACCATACGCATCCCCTATTGCAAATATCAGTCTTTTTGGACCTGAATTCATCCATTTTTGAAGTTGGCTAGAAAAGCCTTCACTTGAATATGAAGTTCCTTTTCCATCCAGTATTATAAGCTTATCCCCCTTCTTTAAAAACTCTATAATTTTATTTTCACTGGAAACAGTTGATATTTTAAATTTTGAATATTTTTTTAATCTTGACTCATAAAAATCTAATCCCTCTCGAATATATTTCTCTTTAGTTGGCCCGATTACTAACAAAATGATTTCCATAGTTCTTACGATCTTTGCAAACGTGAAACAAAAACTAGATTACATTAAAACAATTGATTGGCATAACCATTTAAAATATACCATTCAAGAAGATTTTGGCTCTGGAAAAGGTTCTGGTGATCATTCTAGCAATGCATGTTTTGGATTAAATGAAAAAGGAACAGCTAAGTTAAGGTCAAAAGAAAATGGAATAATTGCAGGGATGGAATTATTGCCTTCAATATTCAATTTATTTGACAAAGAAATAGCGTGGGAGAAGATTAAATGTGATGGAGATAATGTTGAGAATAACGAAATTATCTTGTCGGCATATGGCCCCATAAAGTCTCTACTAGGTGTTGAGAGAATAATGCTTAATTACATTCAAAGATTGAGTGGTATAGCAACTCTAACAAACTTAATGTCAAAAAAACTAGAAGGTACCAATTGCAAGCTATTGGACACAAGAAAAACTACTCCAGGCTGGAGATATTTAGAAAAATATGCAGTCAGGGTCGGAGGCGGCCATAATCATAGGATGGGTTTATATGACTATATAATGCTAAAAGATAATCATATTGACTATTGTGGTAGCATTAAAAAAGCTGTGAGTCAAACAAAAGATTATCTAGACCGTCATCAACTTACACGAGAAATTGAAGTTGAAGTAAGAAATTTAAAAGAGGTCAAACAAGCCATGGATGAAAAGTATATTAATCGTATTATGCTGGATAATTTTTCTGTGGAGATGTGCTCTCGTGCGGTAGAACTTATAAATGGTGAGAAAGAAATAGAAATCAGTGGGGGAATCGATATATCTAATATTCGCAAATATGCGCTTTCAGGGATAGACTTCATTTCTTCCGGCTCATTAACTCATTCTGCAAAAAACTTGGATTTGAATTTTAAAGCCGACATTTGAATCAATGTATCAGAAAACAAAAGAATCATTAAAGAACTATTTGAAGAAAATAAAAGTTCCCTTTTTACATGGTCTTAATGTTCTAGATATTGCGATTTTTTTTAAAAAAGGCATTTGGGAAGGGTCTGTTACAAGTCGTGCTGCAAGCATCAGCTTTTCCTTTTTTTTAGCATTATTTCCTGGAATAATTTTTTTATTCACTTTAATTCCATTTATACCCATTGAAGGATTTCAGGATCAAGTATTTTTTCTTTTAAAAGAGGTTTTACCCCCAACAAGCTTTGAAGCAGTGGAAAGCACAATAAATGATATTCTCACAATTAGAAGAGGTAATCTATTAAGTGTAACAATTTTCGCTACACTTGTATTTGCAACAAATGGAACTCTTTCTTTGATTGGAAATTTTGGATTAAGTATTCATAAACTCAATTTCAGAGGCTTTTGGTCTCAATACTTAGCGGCATTTACATTAACCATTACACTTGCCCTTTTGATCATTTTGGGAATTTCTCTAATAACGATATCTAAATCATTTCTTGATCAATTCGTTCAGGAGAGCTGGATGGGTCTATCCGTTTCCACGCTTCTAATTTGGCTAAGAAATATTATACTTTTAATTGTGATTCTATTGGCAATTTCAATGCTGTTTTATTTTGGACCAATGAGATCGGCACCATGGAGATTTATATCACCAGGTTCATTATTGGCAACAGTACTAATTATCCTTTCATCAACATTATTTGGCACTTACATTACTCACTTTGCCACTTACAACCAGTTTTATGGTTCAATTGGTACATTAATTATAGTCCAACTATGGATTTATGTAAATGCAATAGGACTAATTATTGGATTTGAGTTTAACGCTAGTTTAGCAGAAGCAAAAAACCGCGTAACTTCATCCTCATAAAATAACAACTAATGAATTCACAACATAATACAATGAAAACACTAAAAGTACTTTTACTCGCGGGAGCAATAGCATTTGGTTTTAGCTCACAAGCTCAGACAAAAAATATTGAGGGTATCGATTTCCCGACAGCGATATCTGTAAATGGCAAAAAAACGATTTTAAATGGAGGGGGTTTACGTACAAAACTAATCTTCTTAGATCTTTATGTGGGGGCACTTTATGTGCAGTCCAAGACAAAGGATCCCAATAAAATAATTATGGCTGATGAAGAGATGGGTATTCGAATTGAAATTGCCTCCAAATTGGTAACTCAAGAACGTTTCATTGAAGCATTAGAAGAAGGTTTTAAAAATGCTTCCTCAGGTAAATCAACGGCAAATGATGTCCAAAAATTTAAAGACTTCTTGAAAGATGAATTCAAGAAGGGAGATATCATTGGACTAAACTATCATTCAGGAGATGCAGTTTACTTATATAAAAACAACAAACAACTGGGTAAGTTTGAAGGATTACCGTTTAAACAAGCATTGTTCAGTATTTGGTTAGGAGAAGTTCCTGCGCAAGAAAGTCTGAAAGAAGAGATGTTGGGCAATTAAANACGAAAAGAAATTTGTTTAATAGGCCATGCAATTGCGTGGCCTATTTTTTTTATAAGAACGACGGAATTAAAAGATCAACTCCTANGANTCGAGCTAATTAAATTATNATAAACTTTTTTTATTTGCTCTCCAACTTGTTTAGGTCTATAAATTTCAGAGTTTATNATATTTTTTTCAATTCTTATTGGNTTCTCCCAGAGAGTTNNCACTCCNTCTGCAATCGCATTGGGATTTAGTTCTGTCCTGATTCCCGTTTTATCATTCACCCANAACCTAAAAGCNGGAATATCNGTAGTAACAACATTAAGTCCCGTNTGAATCGCCTCCAAAACAACAATTCCAAAAGTTTCTGATTTCGTTGGGTGCAAAAGAATATCTGCTTGAACATATTNCTGAAAAAGCTCAGTTGAATTTAATGAATCAATCCATTCTANATNATNAAAAACTCCCAACCCCTTTGAGTAATCCTTTAGCATATCCANGCGTTCACCTTTCCCAACATGNGTATATATCCAGTTTACATTTGGCTGCTTTCTCTTTANAATAGCCAGAGCTTCTAATGCAAAATCNACTCTTTTNATTTCCGAATTACTCTTGATCAGACTTGCGACACCCAAGATTTTAAATGTTTCTTTTTTTGGTTTTAATTCCCTCTGAACATGATTAAATGAGTTCATNTCTATNGCGTTTGGAATAACTTTAAATNACTTTCCTGGTATTTGTGGTAGTCTTTTCTGTAGATCTTCAGATAAATGATTGGAAACTGGAAGTATAATATTAGCTTCCTCGTAAGCTGAACGAACTTTTTTCCCAAAAAGTTTATGACGTGTCCACCGGGCTGCCTTTGACCAATGTTCCGAGATGATAAAAGGAATATTCCATTTTCTAGACAATTGCTCTGCAAGAAGGCCAGCAGGAAAAACGACATTAGAGTGGATAATTTTTGGTCGATCTAAACCGGTCTTCAAAAACCATTTCTTTGATATCATTCTTGCCGCCCAAACCGGGGTATGGTAAATTGTTTTC
The DNA here is from genome assembly GCA_002167805.1 of Owenweeksia sp. TMED14. Taxonomy (GTDB): domain Bacteria; phylum Bacteroidota; class Bacteroidia; order Flavobacteriales; family Schleiferiaceae; genus TMED14. Next base: position 113,800 of record NHBT01000023.1, read on the forward strand.
CAAGCCCGAGATCTAACCTGCAATATTATTTCGCCTTCCTCGCCTTTGAGCCAATTAACATGCATCAAACGCTTTCCTTTTGCGATATCGATAAATAGCAACTCAACATTGCACCCAGCTTGCCTAGCAGCCTTCCATTGTGCACGAATAAAATTTCCACGAATCGGATTTTCTTTATCTGGATACCAATATGTTAACCATAAAATCATTTCCTTTTTATGTTTAATATTNTATTTATTGATTTTTTAAGATCTGGAGATAAATTTAAAATATAAAGACCAACAAGAGTCCANNTTAAAATGAGGAATATTTCGATAAAGGAATAAAGNGGNGCTTTCAAAATTAAAATTGCATNATTAAAATCAATNGTAAAAAANAAGTNCCAAAATAAAAAATGTAAAACTGTAGGGAAGGCGAACCAAAAAAATGATTTAAAAAACTTTATTCCTAACCAAAAGTCTCCAGTTAGCCAATATAAAGCCACTAACTTAACAAAATTATATAGGACCACGGCTCCGAAGAATATTTGGGCAGCTCCCTTTAATCCTCCAGATGGAATGTACAATGCCCCTGCAATCAAAGCGAACAAAATCAAAATTAAATTCGCATACAACTCCCAGCGATATTTTTTTGATGCAACTAATACCAATCCACTAGGACCTGTCGAAACGTTGACAAGCTGCGCAGCTGCAACCCAAAATAAAACAGATTGCCCTCCTTGGTATGACTCAGGTAACAGATTGAATATCCAAGGACTNACNGATAATANAACTAAAAATAAAAAAGAGGAGATTATCCATTGAGCATTTAAACTTCGCATTCCAATATTACGCAGATTTTCCCAGTTTTCCTCTGCAACATTCTTCGATATAATGGGGCGTAATGATGCATTCATCGCCTTCATTGGCATGGCAACAACTATTCCAAAGCTAAATGCTATACTGTATTGAGCTACTTCCTTTAAACCTAAAAAACTTCCAATCATTAGAATGTCAAGTTGGCCAAAACACATTTGCGCTCCAACAGTCATAAGCATAACAATACTGTAGCTAAACATTTCTTTTTTTGGCCATAAAATGGTCTGGTCTAATGATAAATATTTGATCTTTTTTGCAACGGCAAATATCAATAGCGCATAAAAAGCATAACCCAGCATCAAAAGATTCAAAAAGATTTCTAGATTAGAAATAATATCTAAACCATAAGCAATCAAAAGGATTGTAAGTAATAGCTTTCTTCCTGAATCTTTTAACCAATATGGAAGAACAACATTTTGATTATGTATTAATTGAGATGAATACATTTCAAAAATTACATACGTCCCAGCAAAAGGGAAAATAAACCAAAAGCTGGAATCAAAATGATCTTTCATTAAAAAATCAATTAAGGGATCTCCAATAATTAAAGCAACAAGTAAAAGAGTAAAAAGACATATTCCAGAGGCCAATAAGCCCTTGTTTATAATCCGAGAATATATCGAAGGGTTTAATCTTGGAAAATACGTAACGATAGTCTGTGGCCACCCCAAATGAGATATTGCCCCTAATAATAAAGATGCCGAAATAACCCATCTAACGAGTCCCATTTCCTCGGGGCTTTCAGGAAATGCCCAAGGGAAAAGAATAAGACCATTGATGGCAGCAAAAAAAACGCCGATATAGCCAGAAATTAAATTTAAAAGCGATTGACGTTTTACTATGCCCACGATTCAAGATTTAGATTCGGGAATAATTTTTTTAGTCTTAGAATAGAATCTTGGTAATCCGATTTTACTGATTTAAGAATTTTCTTGTCAGCGGGATCTTTTAATGGCATTTTTCCAGAATTAATCTTCAAATACAAGGGCAATATTTTTTCTTGAATCCCGTGTGGTACATATCGCTGGAGTGTTAATCCTAGTCTGTGAATAAATTTATTTTTTATTGCTACTGTTTCATTATGCTGAATAAAGTTATAATTCTCATAAAAAANAGAATTAATACCCAAAAAACTAGTTATATCNCNAATACATTCTTTTGGATCACTAACTAAAGATTCAAAAGTGCAAACGTAAATTCGNTCCTTTCCNAGAGATTTAACCCATTTTTTTAAATAATATTCATAGTCACCGTGCAATATTAATTTATCATTNTTAGAATATTCTTCCCAAGTCATCTGAATTCGCTTTGTTCGAAAACGTTCAAACCTATATTGCGAATACAAGCGAGCAGAGGGTTCTCGCAGAACAAAAATAACCTTGGGCTTTGAAGGCAATTTCGGAATATGCTTTAACGCATTCTCAAAATATATATATGGCGCAGTAGCTTCGAGCCTGACTTTTTTTTGATCAGATTTTTTTGAGTTGAAATATGAGCTGTAAGCCTGAAGTGAATGCTCAATAATATTTGCATTTTTATTAAATCTATTCACGTCGTCGGCAAAAAAGAAAGTCTCTTTTACCATTGAAGCTTTAACCTCTGGATGAGCGGATAGCCAAAAATATAGCGAACTAGTGCCGCATTTGGGCGCACCTGCAATAATAACGTTAGGAAGATAATTCAGNTTCATATTTAGATCAAAGTAACGATGTTTTGTTCGTAACATTGCTCTATCGATTTATAATGTCAATTACTCAACCAAAGTGATGAAAAAATATTTTACATTTTCTGTCTTGTCTCCAATAATAATTTTCTTATCTGCAGTAGTCTATTTTTGGCCCGTTATATTTGAAAATCAGACNATTGCGCAAGATGACATANTAATGGGNCTTGCTAAAGGTCGAGAAATAAGAGAGTTTCGAGCTGAAAATAATGAAGAACCCCTCTGGACNAATTCAATGTTCTCAGGAATGCCAACATTTCAAATTGCAACGAATTATCCACATAATTGGCTGACATATNTTCAAAAAGCCATAAATACCATCTTTATTGAAAAATCNGGTATTTACATTATAATTTCTTTAATGCTTGGATTTTTCGCCTTACTTAGGAGTCAAAAAGTTAGACCACCAATTTCATTAATCGGTGCTTTAGCTTTCGGTTTTTCAGCTTTTTTTATAATATCCCTGGCTGCCGGGCATAATGCTAAAATTCGAACTGCAATATATATAGCTCCTCTGATAATGGGTGTTCTTTTAACCTTAAAAGGTAGACTTTGGCTAGGTTTTGCATTAACTGCTTTATTCACTGGTCTGAGTATCCACGCAAATCATTTTCAAATTACTTATTATACCGCTTTACCTGTTGTAGCGATGATTATCTCTTTTGGTATTTACTCGTATAAAACGAATGAATTAAATCATTGGTTCAAGCGAGTCGTATTGCTTTTATGTTCGGCTATTATAGGTGTCGGGCCGAATTTCGGAAACCTTTGGTCATCCTATTCCTATACTCAAGAATCTATGAGAGGAGGCCATTCTGCATTGATTGAGAATAAAGAAATAGATGATTCAGGTGGTTTAGATTTTGACTATGCTATGAATTGGTCATATGGAATTGGTGAAACTGTAAACCTTGTGATACCTAATGCAACTGGAGGTGGAGCAAAACAAAATTATAGTGATACAGAAATAGTTGATGTCTTAACTAGTAATTTTTCGCAACAAATGCCAAGATCTCAGGCAAAAAAAATGGCTAATCAATATGCTGGAAGCGTCTTATATTTTGGNGATCAATCGCTAGTGAATGGTGCATACTACATTGGAGCAGTAGTTTTTTTATTTTTTGTAATCGGTCTTTTTTTAATTAAAGGCCCCATACTCTGGGGATCACTGGGTGCACTGATAATCGCATTTATTCTTGCTTGGGGAAAGCATCTTGAATTTATCAACAGTTTTATTTTTGATCATCTTCCCCTTTACAATAAGTTTAGAGTGCCAAGTATGGCTTTAGTCATTGCCTTTGTAATTATTCCCTTTATTGGGTTTAAAGGACTAGATCTCTTGTTAAATGAATCNAAAGAAAAAGCTTTAAAAGTGCTTTTGCGCTCTATCCTTATAACTGGAGGTTTCTCAATATTTATTTGGCTNTTAGGGNCTTCATTTATNGGTATNGANGGACCTAATGACAAAAATTTATCGAGCCAAGGATTTCCAATGGANATCATTTTGGGTGATCGCAAATCTCTANTAAGAAGNTCTGCCTTACAAACCTTATTTTTTGTTCTTCTCGCANCGGCCTCAATTTGGATGTTTATTCAACGAAAAATAAAAATCCAACTTTTAACCTGCATTCTTGGNTTCTTAATTCTTTTTGATTTATGGAANTTTGATAAGGATCAGCTAGGNTCTGAAGATCTGATCACTTCCAAAGAATTAGNCCAACAACAAAANCCAAGTGCAGCTGACCTTTTTATACTNAAGGATAAAGATCCTCACTTCCGGGTTCTAAATACAACAGTTAACCTAACTTCAGATTCATATACTTCAGCCCATCATAAATCAATTGGTGGTTATCACGGTGCGAAACTAGCCAGGTACCAAGACCTTATTGAAAATCAAATGANTAAAGGCAACATGGGAGTATTTAGTATGCTGAATGCAAAATGGTTTATCGTATCCAACGGTGAAAAAAGTACCACTGCTCAAGCTAATCCCAATGCCTGNGGTCANGCNTGGTTNCCNAAAGAAATCAAATTAGCAGATANCCCGGATGAGGCCATGTCTTATCTAAGTGATTTTGATCCATTAAAAACTGCAATTTTTGAAGCAGATTTTATCAAAAAAGAAGATGCCGAGCAATGGATAAAGTTCATATCAAGCGAAAGTGACTCCATAGAAACATCATTTATCGAGCTAAAAAGTTATTCTCCAAACAAGATGGTTTATTCTGTATCAAATTTAGAGAAAGACCAACTTGCAGTATTTTCTGAAATATATTATGCGGCTCCAAATCAAGAATGGACTGCTTTTGCAGATGGCGAGCCAATCGATATCATGAGATCTAATTATATCTTAAGATCTGCTGTAGTTCCGAAAGATACAAAAGAACTCATATTTACTTTTGAACCAAAAACCTACAAAATCGGAGAAAAAGTGAATTTAGGATTCAGCATATTACTATTTGTCTGCATTGGGTTTGCTGGCTTTAAAGAATTTCAGAATTCAAAACAGGAAATAAAGGAATAAAATTTTGATGCGCCTACTTGTAATAACATATTATTGGCCTCCTGCCGGTGGTCCTAGTGTTCAAAGATGGCTCAAAACCTCTCATGAACTTCAAAAAATTGGTGCTGAAATCGAAATTTTAACGGTAGATCAAAAATTTGCCACATATCCCTTGATAGACAACTCATTGATCGAGGAAACTAATAATTTAAAAGTTCATAAGACCTTTTCACCAAATTGGTTTAAAATATATCAACTATTAACCAAAAGAAAAGAAATACCATTTAGTGGTTTTGCAAATCAAGCAGGCACCCCAGGGCCCATTCAGAAAATATCTCGAATAATTCGAGGAAATTTTTTTCTACCTGATCCAAGAAGAAGCTGGAATCGATATGCAATTAAAAAGGCTATTAAACTTCATAAATCGGAAGCATTTGACGCAATTATCACGACAGGCCCGCCACATTCATCTCACCTTATTGGGAAAAGTCTAAAAAAGAAAATGGTATTTTCTTGGTACGCAGATTTTAGGGATCCGTGGACAGACATATATTATTACGAACAATTTTATCCCTCTTTTATTGCAAGATGGTATGACAAGGCACTCGAAAAAAGTGTAATTAAAAATGCAGATGGTTTGTTTGCTGTTAGTCGAGACCTGATAAGAATATTGAAAAATAAGGCCCCGAATATTGATCCTAAAAAGTTCTTAGAAATACCTAATGGTTATGATCCAAATGATTTTTCCTCAACGAAAAGGAAAATTAAAAACGAAAGTTATACTATGGTTTATACCGGTACTTTAACACTAGATTACCCTATTCAGTCATTGTATAAGTCTCTCAGAAAAATTATAGAAAAACCAAATAATCATTTAACACTTAAAATTGCAGGAAGACCAGCTAAAGAATGTATAGATTACTTATCCGAAATGGATAAACAATTCGAGAACTTCGAATTTATTTATTTAGGATATCTATCGCATAAGAAGTCTGTTCAACTATTAGAATCGGCAGATTGTTTGTTACTATTAATTCCAAATATCAAAGAAAACAAAGGGATATTAACCGGAAAAATATTTGAATATATTGGGAGCGGAAAGGTCATCTGGGGATTTGGTCCAGAAAAAGGAGATGCTCAAGAAATTTTGACTGATTGCAATGCGGGGAGCATTTTTGAAGACTATGAAAGTGCAACTGATACATTACAAAAGTATATCAACGAAGATACCACAGGAGCAAACCTCGAAAATAGAGAGAAATATACGAGGGCAGAGCTCGCCAAAATGATTCTAAGCAGAATTATAAAAGATTCAGAGAAGAAAGGATAAAGTCATTCTACTTTGACAGATAATAATTTCTTTCCGAATAAAGTTTTTGAAATAGGGGATCATTTAAATTTTGAATAAAATAAATTGCCTCACCCGTGGATTTCATTTGTGGTCCCAAAGTTTTATTAACACCTGGAAATTTATGAAAACTAAATACTGGAACTTTTATTGCCCACCCTGAATATTTTGGATTAAATTTCAAATCACTAACCCTCTTTTCGCCAAGCATAACTTTAACTGCAGAGTTAACATAAGGTTCCCCGTATGCTTTACAGATAAATGGAACTGTTCTTGAAGCACGGGGATTTGCCTCAATGATAAAAACCTTTTCATTTTTGATAGCAAATTGAATATTGATAAGACCAACTGTATTCAAACCTTTAGCAATTGTTTTAGTATGGTCTATTATTTGTTGAATCACCAAATCACCAAGATTAAATGGAGGTAATGTTGCATTAGAATCGCCTGAATGGACCCCACAAGGTTCAATATGTTCCATAATCCCGATGATATAAACATCATTACCATCACAAATAGCATCTGCCTCTGCCTCTATGGCTCCATCTAAATAATGATCTAGAAGAACTCTATTACCAGGAAAGTTTTTAAATAATTCTACTACATGAGTTTCCAATTCATCATCATTTATGACAATTTTCATTCCTTGACCACCCAAGACATATGATGGTCTTACCAAAATTGGATAACCAAGTTTTGACGCTACTTCGCGAGCTTCATCAGCATGAGTTATAACATCAAAATCTGGATAAGGTATCTCGTATTCTTTAAGTTTTGTGGAAAATCTTCCACGGTCCTCAGCAAGATCTAGACTCTGATAATCTGTCCCAATAATTGGTATTCCATATCTCTCTAATTTTTCAGCCAGCTTTAAGGCCGTTTGTCCACCTAATTGAACAATTACTCCTTTTGGTTTTTCATTTCGAATAATATCATAAATATGTTCCCAAAATACCGGTTCAAAATATAGTTTATCTGCAGTATCGAAATCCGTAGAAACAGTTTCAGGATTGCAATTAATCATAATTGTTTCATACCCACATTCTTTTGCAGCGAGCACGCCATGGACACATGAATAGTCAAATTCTATACCTTGTCCAATTCTATTGGGTCCGCTTCCTAAAACAATAATTTTTTCCTTATCACTTACAACTGACTCACTCTCTGCTATGGAATCACTTTGCGAAGTTTCAACTTGAAGTTCAAACGTACTGTAGTAATATGGTGTTTCAGCTTTAAATTCTGCTGCACAAGTATCAACAAGTTTCCAAACTCTTTCAATACCCATGGAAATTCGTTTGTTATGAATTTCCGATTCAACACATTTCGTCATATGAGCAATCTGACGATCAGCAAAACCTTTCATTTTTGCCTTCAGTAATAAATCAAAAGAAATAGAATCCAGGCTTTGATTTTCTAATTCTTTTTGAGTCTGAACAAGTTCTTCAAACTGCTTTAAAAACCAAATATCAATTTTAGTGATATCATGTATTTTCAATATGGGAATCCCCATTTGAATTGCATCATAAATAACGAAAACTCGATCCCATGAGGCATTCTTAAGCTTATCTAATATTATTTCTTGATTGAGAAGTCCCTTGCCATCCGCTCCAAGACCATTCCTTCTTATCTCCAATGACTGAGCTGCTTTATGTATTGCCTCCTGAAAACTCCTTCCAATCCCCATGACTTCACCAACAGACTTCATCTGGAGCCCTAAACGTCTGTCTGCACCTTCGAACTTATCAAAATTCCACCTGGGTATTTTAACTATTACATAATCCAAAGTAGGTTCAAAATATGCTGTTGTTGTCTTTGTGATTTGATTATTCAGTTCGTCCAATGTGTAACCTATTGCTAATTTGGAAGCAACTTTTGCAATTGGATATCCAGTAGCTTTAGATGCAAGGGCCGAAGATCTAGAAACTCTAGGATTTATTTCAATTGCAACAATTTTCTCTTCTTCATCTGGAGAAACTGCAAATTGCACATTGCAACCGCCAGCAAATTTTCCAATTGATCTCATCATATAAATTGCCATATCGCGCATTCTTTGATATGCGGAATCACTCAAAGTCATGGCTGGAGCAACAGTTATCGAATCCCCGGTATGAATTCCCATTGGATCCATATTCTCAATAGAGCAGATAATTATGACATTATCGTTGTCATCCCTGAGTAATTCAAGTTCAAACTCTTTCCAGCCCAACAAAGCTTTATCAATTACCACTTCATGTATCGGGCTAATTTCAAGTCCTCGCTGAAGAGCGTCATCAAACTCATCCTTATTCCAAACAAAAGAAGCCCCACTCCCGCCAAGAGTAAAAGAAGCTCTAACACACAATGGGAAACCAAACTCTTGAGCTATTTCTTTACCTTTTAAATAACTCGTAGCAATTTTTGCTGGAGCCATGGGTATATCTATTTCCGTCATCAGATCTTTGAATTTTTCACGATCCTCGGTAATATTAATTGCATCTATATCAACACCGATAATTTCGACATTAAAGTCTTGCCATATTCCTTGTTTGTCTGCCTCAATACATAAATTCAAAGCCGTTTGACCACCCATGGTCGGGAGGACAGCGTCAATTTTTCTTTCTTCCAATATTTTTTTTAATGAGCTAACCTCTAGAGGTAACAAATAAATATGATCTGCAACAACTTCATCTGTCATAATTGTTGCTGGATTAGAGTTAATTAAAGAAACTTCTATTCCCTCTTCTCTCAGAGATCTTGACGCTTGGGATCCAGCGTAATCAAATTCGCAGGCCTGACCAATTACAATTGGACCGCTTCCTATAATTAAAACTGACTGAATCTTTGTGTTTCTTGGCATGACATGGATATTTTAATTCAAAAATCGGTACAAATTAGAATAAAAAAAAAGGTGTTGATAAATCAACACCTTTTCTATATTTTTTTTTAAACGCATTAGCCTTTATGATTGCTTTCATCTGAAACAGTTAGGCTTTTTCGACCTCTAACTCTTCTTTGAGCTAAGACTCTACGTCCATTAGCTGAAGCCATGCGCTCACGAAAGCCATGTTTATTCTTACGCTTTCTTTTGGAAGGTTGATATGTTCTTTTCATTTTCAGTACTTAATCGGTCGGCAAATATATTTCAATTTTTTCAACTTACACATAATGATATGAATATCTTTGAAAAATGAATAGAGTAGTTTGGATTACGGGGGGATCTTCAGGTATTGGAGCTGCACTAGTCAAAAAATATAGTGATTCCGGCTACTATGTAATTGCGACGGCGCGCTCAAAAGGTCAATTAGAAAAAGTTGCTTCTTCCTCGAATTACCCTGAGAATATAAAAATTTTTCCTGCTGACCTTGAAAAAGTGAATGAATTATCAAAAATTATCCAATCTGTTTGGAATATTTTCGACGGAATTGATCTAGTCATATTGAATGCTGGGGTTGGTCAATGGGGTGAGGTAAAAGATACTGAAATGAATGTCGAAAGGAAAATATTTGAACTTAATTTTTGGTCACCTGTTCAAAGTATAAAACTTCTTATTCCAAAAATGGAAAATAAAGGTTCTGGTACAATTATTTGCGTTGGCAGTATTGCAAGTCAATTTGGACAAGCTAAACTTGCAGCTTATTCTGCAAGTAAATCAGCTTTAACCCTTTACTTAGAATCCCTAAAGGAAGAACTGCGTTATTCCAAAGTCAAAGTTAAATTAGTAAGCCCAGGCAATATTAAAACGAGCATCATGAAATCGGCTTTAACCCACAATGGTAAAAAGCTAAATAAAGTAGGACGAGCACAGGAAAAAGGAATGACAACCCAAAAACTTGCAAAAAAAATATTCAAGTTTGAAAAACAAGAAAAATTTCACAAATTTTTTACAGGTATCGAGGGTTTAGCTGTTCTTTTGCATAAATTTTCTCCAAAACTTTTTTATTGCATCTATCGCAATCTATCACGTAGAAAAAAATGAAGATCAATTCAAAATACATAAAATCAATATCCAAACTATCACAATACTTCAGAGATCAATCACCCTGTAAATTTGTTGTTTTAGATGACTTTTTAGATAAAGAGATTGCAGACCAATTATTCTCTAGTTTTCCTGCACTAGATTCTCTCAAAGTAAAAAGAAAAAGTCTTAATGAAAATAAAGTCGAAGATTATCATTTTGAACGATGGGATCCAGTTTTTTCTGAAGTAAGAGATCTGATACAATCAAATGATTTTTTAAATTGGATGTCCGAGCTGACTGGCATTTCAGGTCTTGTGACACCCGACAATTCTCTTGGTTCGGGTATTCACCAGGGAGGTCATGGTAGTTTCGTAGATATACATATCGATGTGAATTTTGACCCAAAATCTGAAATGTGGCGAAGAATTAATCTACTGATTTATCTCAATAAGAATTGGAAAAAAGATTATGGTGGAAATTTAGAATTATGGAGTCCAGACATGAGGGAATGTAATCATTCGATTGCACCCTTATTTAATAGGGCAGTTATATTTCTTACTGACGAAAATAGCCCTCATGGTTATAAAGCCATAAACATTCCTGAAGGAGAAAGTCGAAAAAGCTTTTATGCATATTACTACACAGAAATTGATGAGAACTTCAAGTATAGCGATTCAAAGTTTGTTTCAAGACCTGACGATAAATTCTTGAAAAGGGTTGCTACAAAACTCAAAGAATCGATTAAAATTGAAACTAAAAGACTCCTAAAAAAAATGGGGTTGAAATCGTTAGACTTTCAAGACAAGAACAAAAAATAAGGTGGCTAAATCCTTTGGCCCAAATACCCTAAAAAGAAAAATCTCATGGCATGCCATTAAGGGAATTGCCAGGATGTACTTGTATATCAAACCATTTCAATCTCAATTCATGATCGGAATGGTTTTCTTAATTTTATCCTCACTCACAGCTCTGGCTTTTCCTACATTCTTAGGAGATCTAGTAGATGCAGCTCAAAGTTCACCAGAGAAAATTGACAAAATTGCATTGAACCTCGGCCTTTTACTGCTTACTCAAGCCGTATTTAGCTTTTTTCGAATTCTTTTTTTTGAGAGGGTAGCACAAAAGTCACTATCATCTTTGCGTCAAGCAATGTATAGTCATTTAATTGACTTACCTATGAATTTTTTTCATAGCAAAAGGGTTGGTGAATTAACAAATAGATTACAATCCGACATTGGGGTTTTACAAGAGACATTTACCAGTACACTTGCAGAATTCATAAGACAAATAGTAATAATCTCAGGAGGGGTAATACTATTGGCCTACACATCAGTAAAATTAACCCTCTTTATGTTAGCTGTTTTGCCTTTTGTTATTATCCTAGCAATAATTTTTGGCACTAAAATTCGTAAGTTTTCAAAATCTGTTCAAGATGCATCCGCCTCGAGTAATGTAATTGTTGAGCAAAGCTTGTCCGCTATTGCCACAGTTAAGGCTTTTACGAATGAAAACAGCGAACGTAAAAAGTATGAAAAATCCACAGATAAAGTTGCTCATTTAGCTATATCTGCTGGAATTCTCAGAGGTGGTTTTGCCAGTTTTTTAATTTTAGGACTATTTGGAGCATTAGTCTTAGTCGTTTGGAAAGGAACTAGCCTAATTTCTTCGGGTGAATTAGACCCTGGTCAACTCTTTAGTTTTGTCATCTATTCTGGTTTTATTGGCGGTTCAATGGGGGGAATCGCCGATGTATACGGTCGCCTTCAAAAAGCCATTGGAGCTACGGAGGGAATTGTAAATATCCTTGAAGAAAAAATTGAAGAAAACAGTAGCAATAAAAATTTAGATATTGATATAAGAAATCAAAAATCACCGATTATTTCTTTTCAAAATGTAGATTTTGCATACACCTCCAGGTCAGATTTATTGGTTCTTCAGTCCCTGAACCTCGATGTATTGCCTGGTGATCAACTAGCGATTGTTGGGCCAAGTGGTGCAGGAAAATCAACAATAATGCAACTCTTACTAAGGTTTCAAGTGCCAACAAGTGGAGAAATCTATTTTTTTGGAGAAAAATCTTCTAGCTATTCAAAGAACTTTATCAGAAAACAAATGGGCTGGGTTCCTCAAGATGTGATTTTATTTGGGCAAAGTATTCGGGAAAATATTCTATACGGAAATATAAAATCAACAGAAGACGATTTAATGTCTGCGGTAAAAGAATCAAACTCTTTTGAGTTTATCGATAAGTTTCCTAACGGATTAGACACTGAAATAGGAGAAAGAGGGGTTCAATTAAGTGGTGGCCAACGTCAGCGAATTGCAATTGCAAGAGCAATGTTAAAAGATCCTCAGGTTCTGTTACTTGATGAAGCTACATCATCATTAGATGCCGAAAATGAATCTGTAGTTCAAGAGGCTTTGGATAGATTGATGAAAAATAAGACGAGCGTAATCATTGCACATAGATTGTCAACTGTAAGAAATGCAAATAAAATTGCTTTTCTAAATAAAGGAAGAGTTTTGGAATTGGGAAGTCATGAAGAACTAATGAATCTATCAAGTGGTTCTTACAAGAAATTCGTAAAGCAACAATTGCACTAGGATGAAGTAATCGAATATTTGTATTTTTGGAAACATGGGACGTTTTAAATATTTGTTTGAGTCTAAGTGGTTTAAGCGCCTCACAAATAAGTACGTTTTAGCCACACTTTTCTTTTCTTTTTGGATGTTATTCGTAGATAGGAGTTCTCTTGTGATCCAATCCGAACTTGACTCGAAGCTAAAGGCTTTGAACGATGGAATTAATTTTTATCAAAAAGAATTGACTCATACTGAAAACCAAATTGAAGCATTATCATCTGATCCCGAGAAATTGGAACGATTTGCACGGGAAACCTATTGGATGCATAAGCCCGGTGAACAGGTGATTTTGGTTGCCCCATTAGATGAGGAAAAGTGATCAGTGACGAAGTTTTAGTTAATGGTCTGAATTTACCCAGAATAGGAAAGAAAAATGGTGAGACATTCTATTCATGGAAAGGAGCCAAATCACCTTTTGATCACAAAAATTTCGTACAAGTCATAGAGGCCGAAAAGGACTTGAATAATTCGAATCAAAGAGCATTAAATGCTTTAAATAATGGAGCATCCTCACTTCTCATAAAAATTAAAAATAGCGAGGATATTGCTCTGATATTGAAGGATGTTCAATTTGATATCTGTCCGGTTCATATAATGGGCGGAAACAAGAAAAAAGTTTCGGAGGTGATTCATTCTATGCCAGAAAAACAGAGACCTGAAAAGTGGCATGGCAGCATTTTTAATGAATATTTCAAAAATAAATTCGAAAATACCGGAAGATGGAAAAATCAGGATCAAAACTTTTTAGATCAGAATACTAACATTCCTTCAAATGTGAGAACGATTTGTGTGAATACTAAAAATGTTTCCAGCGCAAATAGCACAGACAAAGTTGCTTTTTCAATACATAACCTAATCATTCAGCTTAATTCCTTAGGGTGGAATCATTCGGGCCGTTGCATAATTTTTCTCGAATCACAAGAAAATTACCTTGAAACAATTGCAATGGTTCAAGCAATTAGAATTTTATGGAATTCGTGTTTAGAAGAAAATGCTAGGGCAGGGACAACGCTATGGATTTGCGGTGAGACTCGAGATAAAAAGTTTAAAAAAAACCCTCCTGAAAAACTTATAGGGCGTAGTTTAGAAGCACAATCTTTATGGCTTGGAGGCTGTGATGAGATTATCATTCATCCCGTCGCAGAAGGTGAAGAACCGGAACAATGGGCCCGGGATCAATTTCTAATTTTAGCTTATGAAACAAAATTATCAGGGCGTAAAGATGTCTTAAAGGGATCTTACTTACTTGATAGCTGGTCAGAAAAACTCGTTTATAAAGCTCAAAAGAAAATCAACTTATTACTTAAAAACAATTCCCCTCTAGAAAATAAAATGAATAAGACGAACCGCTTTTCACATGAAGTTGATTCGGCTGGATTAAAACCATTTTTAAGAGGTCCGTACGCTACCATGTATACCTCCAGACCCTGGACCATAAGACAATATGCAGGATTTTCAACCGCTGAAGAAAGTAATCTTTTTTATAAGAAGAATCTAAAAGCTGGACAAAAAGGTTTAAGTGTTGCATTTGATTTAGCCACTCATCGTGGATATGATAGTGACCATCCTCGAGTTCTCGGAGATGTAGGTAAAGCGGGAGTTGCAATTGATAGTATTGAAGACATGAAAAGACTTTTTGATGGAATACCCTTAGATAAAATGTCTGTTTCAATGACAATGAATGGTGCTGTTATTCCGATTCTTGCTTTTTTTATTGCGGCAGGAAAAGAACAAGGAATTAAAATAGAAAAACTTACTGGTACCATTCAAAACGATATTTTGAAAGAATTTATGGTTAGAAATACTTATATATATCCTCCATCTCAAAGTATGACAATTGTTGGAGACATACTCCGATATACGAGCAAAAAAATGCCAAAATTTAATAGCATAAGTGTTTCAGGATATCATATGCAAGAAGCTGGAGCTAGTGCAGAAATTGAACTCGCCTACACACTAGCTAACGGAATCGAATACATAAAAACAGGAATTTTAGCAGGATTAAAAATTGATGAATTTGCACCTCGAATAAGTTTCTTTTGGGGAATTGGAATGGACTTTATTACCGAAATTGCTAAGCTCAGAGCTGCAAGGGTTTTATGGAGCGAAATTGTGGAAAAATTTGGTGCTAAAAACCCAAAAAGTATGGCTTTAAGAGCACATAGTCAAACTAGTGGATGGAGTCTTACAGAACAACAACCATTTAATAATATTTCTAGAACATCCTTAGAGGCACTAGCCGCTATCATTGGCGGAACGCAATCACTCCACACAAATGCACTCGATGAGGCGATAGCTCTCCCCACAGAATATTCAGCTCAAATAGCTCGTGAAACTCAATTGCACTTGCAATCGAAAATTGGGCTCATTGATTTTATTGATCCGTTTGCTGGGAGTATTGAAGTGGAAAAAAGAACTTCAGAATTAATAAATAATTCTAAAAGGCTCATGACAGAAATTGAAACCGCCGGAGGGATGACCAAAGCCATTGAAATGGGGGTTCCTAAAATTAGGATTGAAGAGTCTGCAGCGCTAAAACAAGCCCAGCTTGATTCAAAAAAAGAAATATTAGTAGGCGTAAATGCATTTAATCAAAGTGAAAAAAAAGATATTGAATTCAGAGAAGTAGACAACTCTGAAGTAAGAAAATCACAAATAAATAGAATAAAGAACTTAAAAAAAAATAGAGATGGAGCAGCTGTGAAAGCAGCACTTTTAAGTTTGAAGAAAGCTGCGGAAACGGGAAAAGGCGGTATCTTAGAAAAAGCAATTATTGCAGCAGAAACAAGAGCTACAATTGGAGAAATAAGTGATACTTTGGAGTTAGTATTTGGTCGCTATAAGGCACAAAACTCAATTATATCAGGTGTGTATAAAAAAGAAAATGCAAAAGACCCAGCCTTTCAAAAAGCCAAGAAATTAGCTTCTTTGTTTAAAGAAACTGAAGGCCGTTCTCCAAGAATTTTGATTGCGAAAATGGGACAAGATGGACATGACAGAGGAGCTAAAGTTGTTGCGTCAAGTTTCGCTGATATTGGATTTGATGTAGATTTAGGGCCATTATTTCAAACACCTGTTGAAACTGCAAAACAAGCTGTTGAAAATGATGTACATTGGGTTGGAGTATCTTCCTTGGCGGCAGGGCATAAAACTCTAATTCCTGAACTAGCTATGGCTTTAAAAAATTTAAACCGCTCAGATATTCAGATAATTGTAGGAGGGGTAGTCCCTAAGGCAGATTATGATTTTTTGTTTAGCAAAGGCGTAGTTGCAATATTTGGTCCTGGAAGCCCTATCTCACAGTCAGCATCAAAAATTTTAAAACTTGCAATAGAATAATTCTCTCGGATGATGTCAATTAACCCGAAACTAAATACGCTACAAAAAAACTCTTTAGATTTAAATACTATGAGTAAGGGCATCCAAGATGGTGACCCTACTATGCTATCGCGAGCAATAACATTAATAGAAAGCAGCAAAAATGGTGATAAAGTTTTAGCAAATCAATTATTAAATAAATTACCAAAAACTAATGCAAAAACCTATCGAATTGGCATTACTGGTAATCCTGGTGTGGGGAAAAGTTCTTTGATTGAAAAATTAGGAATTCAATATATAAATAATGGTCACAAAGTTGCGGTTATTGCGTATGATCCCAGTAGCTTAAAAAGTGGAGGTAGTATTCTGGGAGATAAAACACGAATGGAAAAATTATCACAAAGAAAAGAAGCATTCATCCGCCCTTCACCGTCATCAGGAAATCTTGGTGGTGTTGGAGTCAATACGGAGAAATTAGTCTTCCTCTTTGAAGCAGCAGGTTATGATCGAATAATAATTGAAACGGTTGGCGTTGGGCAAAATGAAACACTTATTGAAAACTTTGTTGACTGCTTCGTTCTTATTGCATTGCCAGGTGCGGGAGATGAAATTCAAGGAATAAAAAGAGGCATCATAGAACGTACGGATATTTTAGCTGTGAATAAAGCGGATGGAGATCAAGTAAACTTAGCTAAGATCGCATTGGGTTTTTATAAAAATGTTCTTCATTTATTCCCACGAAATGACAAATGGATTGTTCCATCTACAGCCATTAGCGCTCAAGAAAATTCAGGTATTGATGATTTAATTGAACTCATTGAAAAATTTTATCGACATCAATTAATTAAAGGAGCCTTGGAGCATAATCGCAAAGAACAGCTTGAGAAAAATTTTGATAAAAATTGGAAGTCAGAAATTTTGAATGATCTGGTCAACAAAAAAACATTTCAAACAGTTATAAAAAAACTCAAAAAAGAAATTCTGGAGGGAACTACTACCCCTGAAGAGGCGATTGTTTCCTTAAAGAATAGAGTTTTAAAAAATTAAAACTCTTCAATAACCTCTTGGCGAAGATAGCTTAAAGCTGATTTAGAGGGAAGGTTTTCCATTTTCATACAAGCCTTTAGTATAGCTTTACTTAAATCTGCACCACTGGCTTCTGGAGATAGATCTGCAGATACTGTGTTTACAATAGAGGTCATCGTACTTTTTGATGCTACAACCATTTCCCACATTCTATCAGAAACATAAATTTGTTGACTTAAGTTATGTTCAAACTCATTCCTTATGTTCTGTTGAAGAAGCAAAAGGTATTCTTGATTTGTTAACTTTCCCGCTTTTACGCGAAGTAAAAGAGAGTTAGGGCTAATGCGCTCTAAAAATAATGCCAACCTTTCGTATGCTTGCATTCTAATTGGAAGTGATTGTCTTTGCGATGCACGAATTCTTTCACTTTTTCTTCTTTTATCTTCGTTGTCAAGAAAATTTGACATCATTAAATAAACCACTATCAGTATTAAGATAGAAGGAAAAACCGTGCGAAAAGTGTCTAAGAAAATATCCATGAAACAAATATCGCGCTTTTAACCGCAATTCATACTTTTACACACATGCTTTTTCTATCAAAACGAATAGATACATTGGAAATCCCGATGACTATTGAAATGACAAAAAAAAGTCGTGTGCTTCAAGATGCAGGACACGATATAATTAGTCTTAGTCTTGGAGAGCCCGACTTCGACACTCCCGACTTTATAAAAACTGCTGGCAAAGAGGGAATTGATCAAAATTATTCGCATTATATGCCAGTTCCAGGATATTTAGATCTTCGCCAAGCAATTTCAAAGA
Source organism: Owenweeksia sp. TMED14 (assembly GCA_002167805.1). GTDB lineage: Bacteria > Bacteroidota > Bacteroidia > Flavobacteriales > Schleiferiaceae > TMED14. The sequence goes on from NHBT01000023.1 coordinate 131,980, forward strand.
AATTTAAAAGAGACAATAATCTAGATTACCAGCCTAATGAAATAATTGTAAGTACTGGAGCTAAGCAGTCAATCGCAAATATTGTCTTAGCAACAGTAAACCCTGGTGATGAAGTAATTATTCCTGCCCCTTATTGGGTGTCATATGCTGACTTAGTTACTTTTAACGGAGGAAAAGTTATTTCTCCAAAAGCAGGAGTAGAAAAAGGTTTTAAAATTAGTGCAGTTGAATTAGAAAAGTCTCTTTCGAATAAAACGCGATTAATGATATTTTCAAGCCCCAATAATCCGAGTGGAGCAATGTATTCAGAAAATGAGCTAAAAGATTTGGTTTCTGTTTTAAAGAAACATCCACAGGTATGGATTATTAGTGATGAAATTTATGAATACATCCAATATGGAAAAAATCATGTCAGTTTGGCTTCATTACCGGGCATGAAAGATCGAGTAGCAACTGTCAACGGTTTATCGAAAGGCTTCGCCATGACAGGTTGGAGAATCGGTTTCATGGGAGCTCCTGAAAAACTAGCTCGCGCATGCGAAAAAATTCAAAGCCAATTCACAAGTGGTGCATCGAGTATTGGTCAGAGGGCAGCCATTTCAGCTGTTCTAGCCGGACCCCAGAGAGTTGAATACATGGTTAAAGATTTCACAATTCGAAGAAAAATATTGGGCGATATCTTGAAAGGTGCAAAACATTTAAACTTCATGGAACCTGATGGAGCTTTCTATCTTTTTGTCGATGCATCAAAATATTTGAATGCAAAATATAGGAATGCCCTAGATTTATGTATGGCAATACTTGAGGGCGGTGTAGCCTCAGTACCTGGAGAAGCCTTTGGACTCGATGGCTACATAAGATTCAGCTTTGCCACCTCAGAAGAAAAACTTAAAGAAGCTGGGGCTCGAATAGTAAAGACTTTAGTCTCAATAAAGCCTAATTAAGTGAATGACTCGAATCGTAATTTATTATTTCGAATCCGTGAATGGGTCAACCTAAGAATATACAGCACCAAAAATGTTGTTATCAAAGGACTAAGATATATTAGTGTTCCACTTTCAATATTAGCCTTTGGTTCCCTTATCTATAGTTATGGTTTTTCATTGTCAAGTGACAANCTATTAGCCATAAATTATCTNTTAAAAGCTACTATTGGATTTTACATCATTAAATTTTTAGTCGAAGGCTTCTATTCCTTTTCACCAATCCAATATATCAAAAATTCAAAATGGGAAACCTTTCTTATGTCCTACATGATTATTAATATCTTTTTAATCAATGTTTTTGATATCGAAATAATTTCGTCGATAGGAAAGTCATTAGGATTAATGCAACTTGATGAATTTCTAATGATATTTATCCAAGGATACTTTTTAATTTTTGTAGCTCTAGAAATGGGAAAAGCTAGTAGGTTACTCCCGTACTTGAAATTGAGCCCTCCAGCTCTTCTTGTATCCAGTTTTATTATNATTACTTCTCTTGGATCACTNTTTTTATTGATGCCAGAAATGACTAAAAGCGGAATCAGCATGAGCATTTACGAAGCTGCTTTTACTAGTGTTTCTGCAGTAAGCGTTACAGGATTGAATATCATCAANGTAGCCGATTTTCTGAGTTTTAAAGGCAAAGTCGTAATTATGATTCTAATCCAACTAGGTGGTCTAAANTTNATAGCCTTTGCAAGTATTTTTGCACTTCTCGCGAATTCNGCNATTGGCACTAGGTACAAAAGTCTTATTCAAGTTGAGTACAGTTCAGACTCTCTNGCATCATCTGCATTATTAATTCGACAAATTTTTAAATTCTCAGTAATTTTTGAGGTTGCTACAACAATACTATTATTTTTTTCATGGGGTGATTATGAATTCCAAAAATTAGGTGATAAAATTTTCTTTAGTGTTTTTCATGCAATTTCTGCGTTTAATAATGCTGGATTTACTTTATTTCCAGAGGGATTATCTCACCCATTACTCAGCCAAAATATTCCTTTCTTACTAATAATGTCTATTACCATAATCCTAGGTGGATTGGGTTTTGGGGCAATACACGATTTATTTTCCTATCGTGCCTTTCTTGTGAGAAGAAGAAATCCATGGAAGCATTTGAAAGTCAATTCTAAAATTGCTCTATATTCAACAATCGCTCTAATAATATTTGGAAGTGTTTCTTATGCTCTGCTTGAGAATGAATATATATTAGAGGGTTTTAAAATTGTGAAGCAATCTTTTTTTGCTTTCACTCAAATCGCAATTGGAAGAACTGCAGGGTTTAATATTGTTGAAGTAGCAAACCTTACTCTGCCCACTTTACTTATTCTAATCTTTTTAATGTTTATCGGCGGGGCCTCAGGCTCAACTGCAGGTGGCATAAAGACATCAACATTTACATTAGTNCTTTTAAATGCATTAGCNACTATTCGTGGTCGNAAAAGAGTTGAGGTCTTTAAACATACAATTCCGATGNAAATGCTTAATCTAGCGTTGAGTGTTTTTCTTTTTACCCTTGGTGGAGTTCTNCTGGGGATCTTTTTCTTAAGTATTACNGATGGTCATTTAGGNCTTACCCGTTTGGCATTTGAGCAAGTATCTGCATTNTGCACAGTGGGGCTCTCGATGGGAATAACTTCCGATTTAAGTGAAGTCGGGAAAATAATTTTGATGATCTCAATGTTAATTGGACGAATTGGTACTGTAACTTTGGCATTTGCTCTGACCAGAAGAAAAAAAGAATCTCACGACTATACTTATCCAAAAGCACAAGTCCAAGTTGGATAGAATTTTAGAAAAATGAAAATTATTAAACCGTACAGTGCTCAGGGGTCAAAAAAAGAACAAGTCGCAAAAATGTTTAATGCTATCTCTAAGCAATATGATTTCCTAAACCGTATTCTTTCTGTTGGTATTGATATTAATTGGAGGAATAAAACTGTTCGTCAAGTGAAGAATTCAGGCGCAAAAAAAATTCTTGATGTTGCAACTGGAACTGCAGATCTAGCCATTTCTTTAAGCAAAAAAATTCCCAATTCAAGCATAACTGGAATTGATATTTCTTCAGGAATGCTTGAAGTTGGAAATNAAAAAATAAAACAAAAAAAAGTNTCAAATAATGTAAATCTAGTTTTAGGAGATGGCGAATCTTTACCTTTTGANAATAATTCTTTTGATGCAGTTACGGTNGCTTTTGGAGTANGGAATTTTGAAAATCTGGAGAAAGGATTAATGGAAATGGAGAGAGTTCTTAAACCTGGAGGCATCCTTGCCATATTGGAATTTTCAAAACCTGAGAGTGCTCCTTTTAAACAGATATATTTCTTGTACTTTAAATACATATTGCCTGCTTTAGGGAGATGGATTTCTAAAGATGCATCAGCCTATTCCTATCTTCCAGCCTCTGTAGAAGCTTTTCCATACGGAAATAATTTTTTAGACAAACTTAAAAATGCAAAACTAGAAAGGTTTAAAATTCGCTCTCTAACATTTGGCATAGCATCTTTATATACTGCACATACTCCTCAAAAGATTTGATCGTTAAACATATATGATTCTCCGATATTTTCTTTTTTCAGTTATAATTCTATTTGCAAGTGTAAAATCATATGCTCAGCATAAATCGTTAAACCTCCCCAGATACGATCAAAAACCTGTTCATTTTGGTTTTATCCTAGGCACTAGTAAATTGAATTTTTCATATCGAAGCCAAAGCCAATGGCCTGAAGGAGTTTATAATGTCCGACTCGGTCCGCAGCTTGGATATACCGTGGGTATTGTATCAAACCTGAGATTATCAAAGCAATTTGATCTTCGCTTCATACCCACATTTACNTCGGGGGAAAGAAAATTATTTTTTGATGCAATAGATCCAAGTGANGGCAGCCGNAAATGGATTGAAAGANGAATAGAATCTGCATTAATTATATTTCCGATNGAGTTGAAATGGAAAACGGATCGAATTGATAACCACCGTTGGTATGTTTTAGGAGGTGCNTACAGCGCATTAGACTTATCATCAAAAGCCAANGTTNNTGACGACCGTATTTTTAAATTACAACAAAATGACTTTGGCCTTGAAGTCGGTGTCGGTTTAGATATATATTTTGAATACTTTAAACTCTCNCCTCAGCTNCGGGCAACCNTCGGTAAAGGAAATTTAAAAGTAGAAGACGGAACCGCTTATGCTAATTCTTTACCTACNTTAAATACTCAAATGATATCATGGATTTTTACTTTTGAATAGTNGTCCTATGAATTAATNTCATAAAGTAAAATTGCTGCTGCAGTTGCTACATTTAAACTTTCCGTTTTGCTTTGAGTTGATTTATCTATGGTAACTGAGTAATCATGGTTTTTCTTCCAAAAGTTACTTGGCCCATTACCCTCATTTCCTAGAACCAAACAGCCACTTTTTGCAGTTAAAATATTTTTTGGTTTTTCTCCAAGCATATCAGCTAAATATATTTCTTTATTTTCCTTAGCAAGAGTAACTAATAGTTCAGAATCCGTTTCAAATCTTAAGGGAACTCGAGCCAAAGAGCCCATACTTGCATGAATTACTTTTGGACTGTATGGGTCAACTGTTCCCGGCGGTATGGCTAACCAGTCAACCCCAAACCAATCAGCTAACCTTATCAAAGCCCCTAAATTTCCGGGGTCTTGAATTCTATCGGGAATTAAAGACCAAGAACTTTTACGAAATTGAATTTCCTTCATTTTTAGTATTGCGACGCACTCTTGCGGGGAATCTAGTAAAGAATATTTTTTCAATTCANCATTAGAGATAATTATTGACTCAGGCGCATCACTCAAAAAGCCTTTATCAATGGTAAATAAATAAACTATATCAAAATTTTCAGAGAGAAATTCTCTTAGAACTTTGGGTGTTTCTACTATGAATAATCGTTTTTCCCACCTGACCTTTTTTGACCTAAGGGATATTAGAAGCTTAGAGTGTGATTTTGAAAATTCCAGATTAGAATTCATTTCGGAAAGTTCGTTCAATTATTTTTAAATTTGAAACTAAAATTTTCACATGATTGCTCCATCAATTCTTGCTGCAGACTTTTCCAACTTAAAACATGATATCGAAATGGTGAATTCCAGCAAAGCCGAATGGTTTCACATAGATGTTATGGATGGTGTTTTCGTTCCAAATATTTCATTCGGACTTCCCGTATTAAAAGCCATAAAAAAAATTGCAAAAAAACCTCTAGATGTCCACCTTATGATTGTACAGCCGGAGAGATATATAAAAGACTTTAAAAATGCAGGTGCAGATATTTTGACAGTTCATTTGGAAGCATGTATTCATCTTCATAGAACCATTCAAGAAATTCATTCAGAAGGAATGTTAGCAGGAATAGCTTTAAACCCTCATACACCAGTTTCAAGTTTAAAAGATATAATTCAAGATGTAGATTTAATTTGTCTCATGAGCGTAAATCCCGGTTTTGGTGGACAAACCTTCATAACTAAAACTTTTGATAAGATAAAAGAGTTAAAACAGCTCATCTCCGAAACTAATAGTAAAGCAAAAATTGAAGTTGATGGAGGCGTTAACATAAAAAACGTTGAAGCACTTAAATCTTTTGGTGCAGATATTCTTGTAGCTGGAAATGCTGTTTTTAAATCAGAATCACCAAAAAAAATGATAGATTCCCTTCATAATGCCTAACATTTAGATTTAGTCAATGAAACTTTAATTCCCAAATCTGTAAAAACTGGGTCTAAATGTGGCAGAAAAATAATAGGTTTGCATCATAAGAAAACTATAAACTCATACTCAAGAAATGGCAACTGATAAAATTTATGAATTACTTGGCGATCAAGCTAAATATCTTCTAGAACACAAATCCAAAGCAATATCTAAAGATCAAATTCATCTTCCATCAGGCAATTTTGTCGATGAAAACTTTGTTGGTTCCAATAGAAACATCCCCACTTTAAGATCTTTACAGCAACTATATGGAAACGGTAGGTTANCAAATACGGGATACATGAGTATTCTTCCAATCGACCAAGGAATTGAACATTCTGCTGGAGCCAGTTTTGCTCCAAATCCACTTTATTTTGATCCAGAGAATATCGTAAAATTAGCTATCGATGCAGGGTGCAATGCTGTTGCCTCCACATTTGGTGTACTTTCAAATGTTTCGAGAAAATATGCTCATAAAATACCCTTTGTAGTTAAATTAAATCACAATGAATTTCTCTCGCTTCCGAATCAATTTNATCAAACCATGTATGGCTCTGTNGAAGATGCATGGAATATGGGGGCAGTTGCAGTTGGCGCGACAGTATATTTTGGTGCTAATGAGTCAAGAAGACAATTACTTGAAGTTTCGGAAGCATTTGAGCGCGCTCGAGAATTAGGAATGGCAACGATTTTATGGTGTTACACAAGAAATTCAGGATTCAAAGTTGATGGTGTAGACTATCATACATCTGCTGACTTAACAGGTCAGGCAAACCACCTCGGTGTGACGATTCAAGCGGATGTAATAAAACAAAAGTTACCAACGAATAACGGAGGATATAACGCGACAAAACACGGAAAAACTCATGAAAAAGTATATTCTGAATTATCTACTGAGCACCCCATCGATCTCACTCGTTATCAAGTCGCAAATTGCTACATGGGTAGAATCGGTTTGATTAACTCAGGTGGAGAATCGAAGGGAGCAAGTGATCTTTCTGAATCTGTTAAAACCGCTGTCGTGAATAAAAGAGCAGGAGGCCAAGGATTGATTCTTGGAAGAAAAGCTTTTCAAAGACCATGGAAAGAAGGAGTGGAACTTTTGAATACAGTTCAAGATGTCTACCTTTCAAGTGATATTTCAATTGCTTAATTAAGAAGTTATGTCCTCAGATTGGTTTCAAAGGCAAAAAGAAGGAATCACAACTCCAACCCAAGAGAAAAAAGAGACACCTGATGGCTTATGGCACGGCTGCCCTAAATGTAAAGTAATTGTCTCAGTAGACGAATACGAGGCTAATCTATGGGTATGCTCGAACTGCGGTCATCACAATGGTATCGATGCAAAAGACTATTTCTCATTTGTATTTGATAATGGAGTCTACCATGAATTAGATCCAAATATGATCTCTGTAGACCCCCTAAATTTTGAAGACACAAAAAAATATAGTGATCGTTTAGATTCTGCAAAAGAAAATTCAGGCATAAAAGATGCAATCACCACAGCTTATGGGAAAATGAATGAGATGGAAGTTACAATTGCTGCGATGAATTTTAAATTCATNGGTGGAAGTATGGGGTCTGTTGTTGGAGAGAAAATATCGCGAGCAATCGATCATAGTTTAAAAAATAAAATTCCGTTTATCATGATAAGTAAAAGTGGTGGAGCCAGAATGATGGAAGCCGCTTTTTCACTGATGCAAATGGCTAAAACCTCGTCAAAATTGGCACTTCTTGATGAAGCAAAAATTCCATATGTAAGTCTTTTGACACATCCAACCACAGGTGGGGTAACTGCTTCTTTTGCAATGTTAGGTGATATAAATATCGCAGAACCAGGGGCTTTAATTGGTTTTGCTGGTCCTAGAATTGTTAGAGAAACAATAGGAAAAGACTTGCCTGATGGATTTCAAACTAGTGAATTNGTAAAGGAACATGGCTTTATCGATTTCATCGTCAAAAGAAAAGATTTAAAATCCAAGATAAGCGATTGGCTAAGGTGCGTAGGTAATATTCCGACACCTGTAGAATCAAACTGATTTTTTCGTAATTTTGCAAACTTCCGATCGACGGAAAGCTACAGCACAAACATCTAAATGATTAAGGCATGTATTTAAATTCAGAAAAAAAGCGCGAAATTTTTGCGGAACACGGTAAGTCTAAAGAGGATACAGGAACCGCAGAAGGACAAATAGCTCTTTTTACGTATCGTATCACCCACCTTACAGAGCATCTAAAAAAGAATCGAAAAGATCACAATACAGAGAGATCTCTTATTCGATTGGTGGGTAAAAGAAGAGGACTTTTGGATAATCTTCAAAAAAACCAAATTGAACGCTATCGTGCGATAGTAGAAAAGTTGGGACTAAGAAAGTAAAAATTTTATTTCCCCGTCCCTTCATGCAATTCAGTTTTGAATTGCGTTTGATTTAAGCAGTCGTTAGTAAATATTAGCATCGAAAAAATAAATAAATGAAAGCACCAGAAAAAATTACCCAAGAAATAACCCTAAAAGATGGAAGAGTAATAACTCTTGAAACTGGACGAATGGCTCGCCAGGCAAANGGTTCTGTACTCCTATCATGTGGCGGNACNTCCCTCTTAGCTACTGTAGTTGCATCAAAAGAAGCTAGACCGGGAGTAGACTTTCTCCCTCTCTCAGTAGAATATAAAGAAAAATTTGCGGGTGCCGGAAGGGTTCCAGGTGGGTTTCTAAAACGCGAAGGACGACCAAGTGATCGAGAAATTCTTGTTTGTCGACTTGTAGATCGAGTTCTNAGACCATTATTTCCAGATGATTTTCATGCAGATATTCAGGTAATAATTACAATGCTTTCATTTGATCCTGCAGCGGCACCTGAATCACTTGCAGGATTTGCTGCCTCTGCTGCTATTTCAATTAGTGACATCCCATTTAATGGACCAATGTCAGAAGTCTCTGTTGCNAGAGTCAATGGTGAATTTATTGTAAATCCAAACTATGAGCAACTTGAAGAAGCTGANATGGAAATGATGATTGGTGGAACAACTGAGAGTGTAGTGATGGTTGAAGGAGAAATGAAAGAAGTTTCAGAAGATGAGATGCTNGANGCAATTCAAGTNGGTCATGANGCNATCAAAGAACAAGTAAAAGTTCAAAAAGCATTAGCCAAACTTATTCCCACTTCTGAGCCGAAGAGGGAATATAGTCATGAGGAACATAATGATGACTTAAGAAAGAGAGTCCATGAAGCAACTTATGCCGGTGCATATGAAGCTGCTGGCGAAGGAATTTCAGATCGAAAAGAAAGATCTAAAAGATTTAAACAAGTTTTCGAAGATTTCTCCGATACGATGTCTGAAGAAGAAAAAGAAAACGACTTAGACTTGGCAAAAGTATATTTTCATGATGTTGAATGTCAAGCTGTAAGAAATCAAATTTTAGATTCAGGCAAAAGATTAGATGGCAGAAAAACAGACGAAATACGACCTATTTGGTGTGAGGTTGATGTTCTTCCAGGACCTCATGGGTGTTCGCTGTTCACAAGAGGAGAAACGCAGTCATTTACAACAGTAACCTTAGGCTCCGCTCTTGACTCAAATAGAATTGACGCTGCAACCATAACAGGAGATGAGAAATTTTATCTTCATTACAACTTTCCACCATTCTCGACAGGAGAAGCACGCATGATGCGAGGAACAAGCCGTCGAGAAGTCGGTCACGGAAATCTAGCCCAAAGAGCTCTCAAAAATATGATTCCCTCTGAGTCTGGTTACACCATACGTGTAGTTTCAGATATTTTAGAATCCAATGGCTCAAGCTCAATGGCTACTGTCTGTGCAGGAACTTTAGCACTGATGGATGCGGGAATTGAAATAGAAAATCCAGTCAGTGGTATCGCGATGGGCTTAATTACGGACGAAAAATCTGGGAAATATGCTGTTTTAAGTGATATTCTAGGAGATGAAGACCATCTTGGCGATATGGACTTTAAAGTTACTGGAACTAAGAATGGTATAACAGCCTGCCAAATGGATATTAAAACAAAGGGGCTGAGTTTTGAAATTTTGAAAAATGCTCTGGAGCAAGCAAAAGAAGGAAGAGCTCATATTCTTGGTGTAATGACATCNNCGATGCCAAGTCACCGAAAAGAAATGAAATCTCATGCCCCGAAAATGGTGGTTATGGAAATTCCCAAAAGCTTCATTGGTGGAATAATTGGTCCTGGAGGAAAAATCATCCAAGCCATGCAAGCTGAAACTGAGACCACTATTACTATTGAAGAAATTGGAAATATTGGACGTGTAGAAATTAGTGGAACAAGTGCAGATGGAATTGCTCTAGCCCAAGAAAGAGTGAATGAAATTTGTTTTGTTCCTGTTGTAGATACAGTATACGATGGTACCGTAAANGGNGTTCAGCCTTTCGGGGTCTTTGTTGAAATTGGAAGGGGNACAGAAGGTCTNTTGCACGTCTCTGAAATGGACTGGAAGCGCGTAGAAGATCCTGCCAAACTATACAAAGAAGGCGATAAAGTTCAAGTGAAACTTTTGAATATAGATGATAAAGGGAAATTACGTCTNTCAAGAAAAGTTTTAATTGAAAAACCTGAGGGTTATGTAGAGCGTGCCCCAAGACCAAGAGAGGATCGCGGGAATAGAAGAGATCGTGGGCATAACAAAACCCAAAAAGATTCCTAGTAAACAATTTTAATGGAAAAATAATTTTCGATGCGTCAGTTAAAGATCACAAAGCAAGTAACAAATAGAGAAACTGCTTCTCTAGATAAATACCTTCAAGAGATTGGTAAGGTAGAATTAATTACGGCAGAAGAAGAAGTAGAACTAGCTCAAAAAATTAAAGCTGGAGACCAAAGAGCTTTAGAAAAATTAACTAAAGCCAATCTTCGATTCGTTGTATCTGTTGCTAAACAGTATCAAAATCAAGGATTAACTCTTCCAGATCTAATTAACGAAGGGAACTTAGGTCTAATCAAAGCCGCTCAAAGGTTCGATGAAACGAGGGGNTTTAAATTTATTTCCTATGCTGTNTGGTGGATTCGTCAGAGTATTTTACAAGCACTTGCTGAGCAATCCAGAATTGTTCGATTGCCATTAAATAAAATTGGATCCATAAATAAAATTAATAAAGCNTATGCATCCTTAGAACAAGCCCATGAGCGTCCCCCAAGNGCAGAAGAAATCGCTGGAAAACTTGAAATGAGTGAAATGGATGTAAAAGAGTCCATGAGAAATAGCGGAAGACACGTATCTATGGACGCACCTCTGGTAGAAGGAGAAGACAGCAACTTGTATGATGTTCTTAATTCATCAGACTCACCCAATCCGGATGATGACTTGATGGTCGATTCCCTAAGAACAGAAATAGAAAGATCATTAACTACATTGACTCCGAGAGAAGGTGATGTAATAAGACTTTATTTTGGTTTAAATGGTCAACACCCATTAACACTAGAAGAAATTGGAGAAAAGTTTGATCTAACCCGAGAGCGTGTTCGACAAATAAAAGAAAAGGCAATTCGTCGACTAAAACATACATCAAGAAGTACTATTTTAAAGACTTACCTTGGTTAAATAACATCAGCTACTTTTTGAAATACCAAATAGATTTTAAGTAGATCTCTTTGCGGAGATATTCAATTATATACATTTGCATAGAAATTCATCGGGGCTGACCGGTTTTGACAGCGAGATGAAAGTATTTGTAAGCATGCCGAGCTATTCGATTGATGCTCGTTAATTCAATATCGAATTTTATAATTGGCGAGTCTAACTACGCTCTTGCCGCTTAATAATCTGATAGGTTATTAAGCTAATTTCACACCAGGTGTGAAAGTGGGACATCTCTCGATATCCATGACCTGCGGAGATTGATAAAGAGGTGTAATAAAGCAGGAATAGGAATGTTTTTTCTACGATAGCATTCCGAAATCAAGTAGATAAGTATCTGGTGGGTTGTCCAACATCAGCTAGATATCGAAAATTAATGTTGGAATAAGCATGTAGAAAACATCTGTTTTCCTCGTCTGGACGCGGGTTCGATTCCCGCCAGCTCCACAACGGCTTTTCAACGTCCAATGTAAGCGGTCGTTTTAATGCCGCTTATATATTGTTACTAATAGGTTTCCTTTTATTTCTACCTTTCAGAAGTGCTTTAATCATGCTTTGTTCTGGTTCTAAAAATTCTCCTTGCTTATATGTGAAGTGTCCAAAACCTAGATCATCCGATCTAAAATTAACCTTAACACCCAGTTTGTTTTGGTAATAATCACGAAGCCATTTACCAATTTCAAGCGGACATAATTTATCATCAGAAGCATGCCAAATACAAATATTATCATTCTTTATTTCCCGAGGATCAAACCCCCAGTCATAACAAACATCATGTGCCGTTTCATATGTGCCACCAACACTACCTCTAACAACTGCTCTTTTTAACGTATCCTGCATAATTTTATAAGTGGCATTTGTGCTTGGCATTTTCATTGCCTTCATTGGAAACCATGGAGAAAATGTAACTAGACTTAAATGCATTACTGCAAAATACCATGCCATATAAAACTTCTCAATTGTTTCAGTATTTGGTAATGAACCAGATCCAATTGCAGATACAACTCCTTCTTCTTTGCTAATGCTAGAGGGTAAAAATGGTGCATTAAGCCCAAAACCTTCGCAGCGTTCTGGGTAGCAATATGCTGCCGCCATTGCATGAGCGGTTCCTTGCGAGTGCCCAATAATCATAAACTTATCAACTTTCTCTTTTTTCAGAACAGCTGATAAATCCTCCTTCGGCCAATCTACCACTTTCCTGCCAGGATTCATATCTGTATAACCGTAACCGGGTAAACTTATGGCAATACCTTTTAGCCCTAATTCTTTGCAACACTTTTCATTTAGAGCAAGCTCACTCATCGCTTCGGGCCCTGACCCATGCATACATATTACTACTTTTGATTGAGGTTCTAAATTTCCAAAAACAAAGTATTCTACCTTTCTGCGATCATCTGTTTCGACATATTTACCACCATCATCTTCAAGACTTACTTCATCGAACGCGAGCGGTCCTTTTTTCAAAAGATACAAACCCATGATTAGAAGAATAAGGTAAATCGAAACTAATCCGAGTACAATGTATGCTAAAATATAAATGACCATCATTCTAATTTTTTAACTATCTGTTTCAATTTGTTTGATAGGTAACGAGGGTATAAACTTAATACGTTTATTTCTCCTCTTANAAGTATGGTTTAAATTTATAAATAAAACGAATAAGTCTTTTCAAATCTGCTCTTAAAGAGTTCGAGATTTGTCCCTTTGGGACCACTTAATAATTTTCTTGAGGAAAAAGACTGTATTTTACAGATAGAGTAGGATTTTTTTGGAATATTTAATGCTAAAAAAATAACTCTTGAGCTACTTCAAAAGTATTGGAATGGGCATCGATAATATCTTTTAGTTGAATAGAATAACCTCCTCCCATGCTCACTTGAACTGGAATATTTTGATCTTTGCATAGGTTTAAAACAAAACGATCCCTAGCTTTACAACCCTCCATAGATAGTGCCATCCGACCAAGTTTATCTGTTTTTAACACATCAACTCCCGCTAAATAAAACATAAAATCTGGCTCAAATAAATCGATCAATCTTGGAAGATGATTTTTTAAGGCATTTAGATAAGCTCTATCCTCAGTGTTGTCATCAAGTGGTAAATCAAAATCACTATTTTGTTTCTTGAATGGATAATTTTTTTTACCATGAAATGAAATAGTAAAAACAGAATCTTGATGTTCAAAAATAGATGCTGTTCCATCACCTTGATGTACATCTAAATCAACAATCATAACTCTTTTAGCTAAATTATTATCTATTAAGTAATTAGAGGCTATTGCCTGATCGTTAAGCATACAAAATGCACCTGGTCGGTCTCGAAAAGCATGGTGAGTACCTCCAGCTATATTCATTGAAATCCCATGCTGTTGCGCATAATGCGTATTTTGAATAGTCCCTTGTGCTATTACATGCTCCCGCTTAATCAAAGCTTCAGAAAGCGGAAAACCGATTTGCCTTGCATCTAATTTGGATAATGAGAAATTGATCAAATTATTGTAATAGCGTTGATCATGTGTGGATAATAGTAGTTGTTTTTCTATAGGTTCTGGAGAGAAAAAATTATCTCTATTACAGATATTTTTTCTCAATAACTGCTCTGGTAACAACTCATATTTTTCCATGGGAAAACGGTGTCCAATTTTAAGTTGATGTTTATAAATTGAGTCAAAAGCAATTTTTAACATATGCTATTCATTTATATTAGGTCAATATAATAGTTGATTTAAAAATTATAATATTATGAACAAAGAAACTTGTTAGGTTTTAATTAGAAAAGTCATTTTCAAGATGCTTTTGAGAACTATCCCTACATATTTCTATGAACACTTACTATTATATAGAGTTATTTAAAGAGGAAATAAAATACCTACATGAAAGGAATTGACTTTAATTTAGGATCAGGAATAACATTTAGTAAGCATATTCCAGAAGAAAAAGACAACTTTGATCGAGTTTTTGAAATTTTTAAAGAATTGATAACTCACACTTCAGGTGATATTGAAGAGTCTTTTAATTGGTTAGAATCACTAGATAAGGAATACAATATTTTCAGTGAAGAATACTCCTTAGAGGATTTTCAGGAAGACTTAAAAAAACGTGGATACATTAAAGATGAAATTGATTCTGATAATGATTCAGGATCAGGAAATAGCAAGAAAATTCTAACAGCAAAATTAGAATCTGCTCTAAGGAAGTATGCTTTAGATCAGATTTTTGGCAAACTGAAGAAAAGTGGACTAGGTAACCACCAAACAAGTAAATCAGGGTTGGGAGATGAAAAAGATGGAGAATTAAGGGAATTTCGATATGGTGATGATATATCATCAATAAATATGACAGAAAGTGTAAAAAAAGCTCAAATTAATAATGGCCTATCAGATTTTCTGATTACCGAAAATGATCTTGTTGTTGAACAAACCCGACATAAAGCACAGATGAGTACAGTATTAATGATCGATATCAGCCACTCCATGATTCTTTATGGTGAAGACCGAATAACTCCCGCAAAAAAAGTTGCGATGGCCCTTGTAGAGTTAATTAAAAGAAAATACCCGAAAGACTCTATTCACATTATAGTGTTTGGAAATGAAGCATGGACGATTAAAATAAAAGATCTACCCTACCTAAAGGTCGGTCCATATCATACAAATACTGTTGCAGGATTAGAATTAGCTATGGATATCCTTCGAAGAAAGCGAAATACGAATAAACAAATATTCATGATCACTGATGGGAAGCCAAGTTGCATAACACTTCCCTCAGGAGAGTCTTATAAAAATAGCAATGGATTGGATGAAATGATTGTATCTAAATGTCTTAACAAAGCTGACCAAGCCAGAAAACTGAGAATTCCAATTACAACTTTTATGATCGCACAGGATCCATATTTACGTCAATTTGTTGATTTATTCACGGCGCAGAATAAAGGAAAAGCTTTCTTAACCGGACTATCAGGGTTAGGTCAAATGATCTTTGAAGACTACGAAAAAAATAGAATTAAAAGAATATGAAAAAAGAAACTACATTTAGCGAACTTAAAAAAGCAGGATATACTGATAAATCAATTAATCAAGAAATCCAAGACAATTTAATTGCTCTCATTAAATCAAAAGAACCGGTTTTTCCAGACCTAATTGGATATGAGAACAGTGTTATTCCACAATTAAAAAAAGCGATAATTGCTGGACATCATATAAATCTATTGGGCCTAAGAGGTCAGGCTAAAACAAAAATTGCAAGGAGTATGATTGATCTTCTCGATGAATACATACCTGTAGTCAAAGGATCAGAAATAAACGACAGTCCTTTTCGTCCAATTTCCAAATATTCACAAGGTCTGTTAAATGAATATGGAGATAATACTCCTATTTCTTGGGTCCACAGATCGGAACGCTACTATGAAAAATTAGCAACACCGGACGTGAACGTATCAGATTTAATTGGGGATATTGNCCCCATTAAAGCTGCCACTTTAAAACTCGAATATTCCGATGAAGGTGTATTACATTATGGAATGATACCTCGAGCCAATAGATCAATATTTGTTTTGAATGAACTCCCCGATTTACAAGCACGAATCCAAGTCGCACTTTTTAATATTCTTGAAGAAGGAGANATTCAAATACGTGGATTTCAATTAAGGATGCCCTTAGATATCCAATTTGTGTTCACNGCTAACCCAGAGGATTATACAAATAGAGGAAGTATTGTTACTCCGTTAAAAGATAGAATCGGATCACAAATTTTTACTCACTATCCCAAATCTATATCGATTGCAAGACAAATCACTGAGCAGGAAGCCAAAATTACAAGTGTTGATAAGTCTCTAATAGTTGTTCCAGATTTAGCTAAGGATCTTTTAGAGGGGATTTCTTTTGAAGCTCGCGATAGTGAATATGTAGATGCTAAAAGTGGAGTCAGCGCAAGATTAACGATTAGTGCCATGGAAAACTTAATTGCCGGCGCCAAATTGAGATTAATTGAAACCAAGTCAAAAAAAACTCACATTCGATTAATGGATTTCATGTCGGTTATTCCATCCGTTACTGGAAAAATTGAGTTGGTTTACGAAGGGGAGCAAGAAGGAGCAGATGAAGTGGCTAGATTGCTAATCGATAAGTCAGTAATTACAAAATTTGAAAAAATCTTTCCTAAGATTCCAAAATTAGAAAAAGAGGGCTTAAAAACTCCTTATTCGGATTTAATTAATTGGTTTGAAAACAACTTCATTGAATTAAACTACAATGACAGCGATGATGAATTCTTCAAAACACTAAAAAACATCAAACCGCTGGAGAAAATAATCAAAAAATATGCAGCGCATTTAACCAAAGAAGACCAATTATTCTGTAAGGAGATTGTGCTTTGGTCATTATCTAGTAAAAATAAACTAGATAGGAGTGAAATTGATAATATTTATAAGTTTGATTCGTCAGAAAAAGGTTTATTTATTTAATTCCATCGACATTGGCATAGTAATGGTACATTCAAATTCATGAAAAGTATATATTTCGTCCTTATAACGCTCTTATTAGCTTCTTGTTCTAAAAACAATTTAAATGATAATCCATCCGATCTTTATCTAGATGACGGCATTCGACCCTCGAGCATAATTCATGATGGAGGTTTAAGAGACTATCAACTATATATTCCGCCTGGATATAACGGGACAGATCCATTACCCGTGGTAATAAACTTTCACGGTTTTGATGGCGATGCATATGAATATTTAATAAATACATCAGATATGCGTTCCATAGCAAGCGTTGAAAGCAACCCTTTCTTTCTGGTTTATCCCCAAGCTGGATATTGTGATGGAGGACTAGCTTGGAATCCTTGTGAACTAGGCGGAGACAATAAATGCTACTTTAATGATATTGATTTTATTGAAGCTCTATTAGATAGCCTTTCCATAGAATTTGAAATAGATTCTTCAAGAATCTATGCCTGCGGCTATTCTAACGGAGGAATGATGGCCATGGGGTTGGGAATGAAAAGCGATCGATTTGCCGCAGTTGGCTCCGTATCTGGCGCAATGCTAGACCTTGAAACTCCATCACGGCCGATGCCAACAATTATCATTCATGGTACATTAGACGAATCTCTTCCATACGCAGGAAATTCCTTCTACAATTCTGTTCAATCTCAAATAGACTTTTGGGTAAATGTCAATAATACCGATTCAATTCCTCTTGTTTCAAGCGAAACAAGTCCCTACGGAATAACTACTGATCATTATCGTTACTTAAATGGAGACAATGATGTTTCTGTCGAGCACTATAAAATTATAGATGGTGGTCATGTCTGGCGGATGGATCAACAAATTTATCCTAGTGGTAACCCTGAGGATGATACAGGTCTAATACTATGGGAATTCTTTGAAAGATACAGTCTTTAAAAAGTTTTCTCTATCCCATTATATGGTAACCGCCATCCACATGCCTTATCTCGCCAGTAATCCTGCTATCAGGACGAAATAAGTGTACCACTTCATTTGCTAAATCTATCGGAGTAGCATTACCCAAAGGACTTATATTATCTGATGTAGAAACATCTTTTTCCGTTAAAGTTGCAGCACCCGCTTTGCTACCTAAATATGTTGAAAATCGAATTGCATTAACACGAGTTCCGTTGTGTCTACCCATCTCATCAGCTAGTTCAATGACAATCCTTTCTAAGGCAGCTTTAGCGATACTCATATTTCTGTATGGGTGGAATGTAACCTTTTCAGCAGCAATATAACTCAATGCACAAATCGACGCACCAGGATTTAAAACACCAGACTTGAACAAGCTATTTGTCAGGCGAATTAAAGAAAATGCTGAAACATCCAAAGTCTCACAAAACTCATTCAAAGTAACTTCCAGAAGAGGTTTTACTTTTTTATTTCTAATGGTTTTATCCATAGCGACCGCATGCAAAATGCCGTCAATATTGATATTCTTCTTAAGCAGGTCATTTGAAAAAAACTCAATGTTTTCATCTAAAGTCACATCTAGTATTTCTGTGGAAGCCTCGTTCCCCAAATGCATTTTAATTGACTGCCTAAAATCATCAAATGTCTTATTTAAATACGCCTTAGCCCTTTCCGATAAGTTTTGGTGAAATGAACTAACTCCAAGGCCTGTGCAAATAACTTTTCCACCCTCTGCGATAATAGCTTTTGCAGCATACATAGCTAAAGAATACTCATCAGCTATTCCAGTAATTAAGTAAGTTCTTTTCTTTAGAATCATAACATTACCATTTATAAATTGCTGTTGCCCATGTCATACCAGCTCCAATAGAAGCAAATAAGACTATTTGTCCTGGCCTAAAACCCTCATTTTTTCGAACTTCATCGAGAACAATAGGAATTGTTCCCCCAGAAGTATTTGCATATCTATCCATATTAGTTTTAACCTTCTCAAAGGGCATTCCTATTAAAGCCGCAATATCTTTTAAAATTCTTATGCTAGGTTGATGCGGCAAAAGAAAATCAATATCGTTAATTTTTAAATTATTTTTCTCTAATAATTTGTTAATACTTTTTGGCAAAACGTCCACCGCCGTGCTATAAATCTCTTGTCCATTCATTTGCCAAAAATGGCTTCCTGAATCTACTGTTTCTATGGATGAAGGTAGCTCAGCGCCACCTCCAGGGATAGTGAAATGGTTCAAACCAACAGAATCTGTATGCATTGAGAAATCTATAAATCCCTTATTATCAGATGTTCCCGAAAGAATAAGTGCCCCTGCACCATCTCCAAAAAATACTGAATCTCTGCGACTCCAATCTGTTATCGTCGAAAAGGTGTCAGCGCCGATTACCAAAACATTATTATAAACCCCTGTTTTTATAAACTGCATCGCTGTACAAATAGCATATAATGCTCCGGAGCAAACAGCAGAAATATCAAACGCCACCGCGTTTATGGCCTTTATTTTTTTTTGAACAAAGCATGCACAAGAAGGAGCCTGCCTATCAGGTGTGGCTGTAGCGACTACAATTAAGTCAATATCCGTAGGTTTTAGTTTTGCATCACGTATCGCTTTTATACCAGCTTTTGCAGCCAGGTCACTTGTCGTCTCGCCAAGAGCAATTCTTCGTTCATGAATTCCAAGTTTTTCACGAATCCAATGATCTGAAGACCCTACTTTTTCAAAAAAATCATTTGATCTAACGTGAGGTGGCGCGTAGGACCCAGTCCCTTTGATTATTACGTTTTTCAATTTTTATAATTTTATTTCGATTCAAAAACTACAATTCNGACTTNATCCNATNCCACTCTGANCTATTCATAANTAAAGGGTATTTTCTCATTAGTTCNTCATCCCAATCAGCCTCCAAAGAATCNTGNAAATCNGCAATTACTTGGCCTCTNCAATCAGATAAATTCTTTGGNCCTNGNGGCTTCANCTNANNCACCTGTATNATCGAGTAACCNAAATCATCGCTAATTGTCGCTAATCCAGATTTTAANTNNGAATCCATAANTGANAGNAAACGCTCTTCATNNAAAGAGGANGNTTTNTTACNTATTTCTAAATNTGAAAATTCNTTAATNGATAANGCNAGTGGATCTTTAGNATTTAAAAGCCTTAANACNTTCTCNGCAGGAACTCCTTTTTTNAATAAGCCCTCTGCCCTCTTGAAAACTCTTGAGCTAGAAGTATTATATATTGCNCCAGTTCTTCTTTCCTTCCATTGATAGTTAGATAANTTTTTTTGAAAAAAGTCCTTNATTTTCATACTATCNTTNGAAGCTGCATCCCAAACTTTTTCTCTAGTTAAATCAAAAACTAAAATCCCCTCACGATATTCCTGAGCCAAATATTTAAATTCTTTATTTTCATNTGGGAGCCTAAGTTCAGCTTCTTTCATTAAAGTATTTTCGATTATCGATTCTAAGACAGTGTATTCCGAAATCTCAGGTGAACGAATTGCCTGGTCTTGAAATGCCTTAGCAAAATCCTGCTGAGTAACATACTTTTTATCACTAGGCCCCTGATAAGAAAAGACTGGTTTTTTATAACGCGATAGTTTTTTTCCTTTTTTTAATCCTTTAATAATTGCCTCAAAGGAAGCATTAAATATTTCTAATTGATATCTTTCTCGAAGTCTTAAAATAAAAGACTTTCTTGAAATACTGGATCTTTCATCTCTTCTTATTTTTCCTGTAATTTCGGCTTCCATCTTTTCTAATTCAGGAACATCATACTTCTTTATTCTTTTCACTATATGCCAACCTAGCTCAGATTTAAAAGGCTTTGAAAAATCTCCATCTTTTGAAAGGCTATAAACAGCATCTTCAAACTCTGGTAGCATTTGATTCAACCCAAAAGCAGGGAATTCGCCTCCCCTAGATATGCTTGACTTGTCTTCTGAATATTTTCTTGCCAACATTTTGAAAGATTCTCCTGAAACCAGTCTATCATATATCTCATTGATCCTAATCTGAGCATCTTCTTTTGGAATTTCTTCAGAATCAAGAATTAAAATGTGAGCAGCAGACATTTTATATCTCGATTTTCTCTTATCCGTAACCTTTAATATGTGATAGCCATAATTTGTTCTAACAGGACCAACTAACTCACCAAGCTGAGCGTTATAAGCTGCATTTTCAAAGGGGTAAACCATATTAAAGGCAGTAAAATAACCTAAATCACCTCCATTTCTGGCGCTATAAGTATCACTGGATATCGATCTCGCTAATTCCTCAAAACTTTCTCCTTGAAGAATTCTATTTTTCAAATCTATTATTTTATTGAAGATCTTTAAAGTATCCGAAGGTGACGGATCTTTCGGCAAATCCAGCATTAAATGCGAAACACGGATATCCAATTTTAGACGCTCATGTGCCTCGGCAATAATTTTTTTATCAATCTCCTTGTCAGTGAGGTATGGTTTTAATAATTGTCGATAATAATTATTAAACTCCATTTTAAACGAGTTCAGAGTATCTCTCCCTTCGGATTCTGATTGAAGAACCTTTCTCTTAAACCGAACATACAAATCAAGATATTCATCAGCTGTTTTGGGATCAATCTGATTACCTATATCCTTATTTTTTCCGTAGACATATAAAAATTCATCTGTAGACACATCCTTATCTCCGACTGAAAATAAAGTTTGCGCATGAATTTTGGGAATGTTTAAGAGCAAAAATGCTAATAAAACCTTAATGACATTTATAAACTTCATCTCAGGAATTTCGATTTTTAAATTTTTATAATAATAAGTTTCTGACGAGCGTCAAATTTAAAGAATCAAAAGGAGAAATAAAGTAATTAAAAAAATCAAATTTTTAATAATCCCATTTGCCTCTGTATCTATCGTAACCCACAAGCCCTATTTTCATCCTAAATCCTTGGCGAATTGTTGAGCCTGGCGTAATCACATAGTAAAGGCCATACTTGAGCATTTCATCGAAAAACTTAAAAGGCTTCTCAAGACCAAAGAAAGTTTCAAATTGGTTTTTATTTAAAGATGGAATATATAAAGCAGAACCCCCTACAGCAATCTCAAACTTTAAACTATTTACAAAAGGTATTTGCTGAAAAATAGAACCTTGAAAATGGTGAATCCCATATATTTCTATGTAAGGGCGAGCTGTATGATATGTACTATCTAATGCTTGAAAGCTATTTGTTGGGTTAGAAAACAAATAATTATCAGAACCTCGAAAAAACTTGTGCTCGATGAAACGAATACTATCCAAATTAGAACCCAGAAAACTGCCCATACCAATAAACCAATTTGAATAGCCAAGCCTTGGCCATTGAATGTCATCAAATGCCTGCAATCGGAGTAAGTTATAATTCACATTGGAGCCAAACCAATTTGGTATACCTCTGCGATATTCTAATGTAAGAGTGGGATACTTACTACCAAGAAGTAGTTTCCGATTTTTTTTCATAATGAATCGCTGGCGATGACGATATTGCATTTCTATTCCAGCAATAGAGACTGTATAGTCAGGAAAATATTGAGGCGAATTAATATCACCCAGTAGCTGATCCCAACTATCATTCAAAGTTAGATTGG
>NHBT01000024.1 GCA_002167805.1 Owenweeksia sp. TMED14
GTCTGGATAGTTTGATTCTCTTTGTTTTCTGTTCTGAGTGATGATATTCCAAATCAGGAAATATAAATAGCCCGAAAAGATTACAAATCCGACAATAAACATTTCTATATTCATAGCTTCTTGTATAAAAGGTTTTTTTTATTATTTGATTGAAATTCGTTGAAAATATTTTTTATTAAAAAAAACAAATAGCATGAAAAAATCAGGAATCCTACTAAAAAAATACCATTATTCATGGGTTATTTAATTACCGGATTTCTCCTTTGTCTAATTGCAATTGCGAATAATAAAATAGTTCCAGGCCAATGTGCAGAATATTGGGCTTCCTCTAATCTTCCCATCAAACCCAGCCCAATAGAGTACATCATGCATATAAATGCAAAAATTATTGGGTAATAAGTGGAAATAAACTGACTTGTTTTCTTCATTTTAATTGAATTTTATTGTTCGACTAAGTTAATAAAGACAAATCGTTATCAAACTCATGTTTTTATATCATAAATTCGCGGTTCAGTTAATGGCTCCGTAGCTCAGCTGAATAGAGCATCTGACTTCGGATCAGACGGTCATAGGTTTGAATCCTATCGGAGTCACAAAAAAGCCTTGTAGCAATACGGGGCTTTTTTATTGACGGGTATTGGTTTAATTTTGAAATTCAAATTCATTTAAAAGAAAAAAATGAAAAGAATTTTACTCACAGCAAGTTTGTTTTTCGGATTTACAGCATTTTCCCAAACTGTATATATGCCTACCTTACCATCAACAAATATTACATATCCAACTTCTACCTTATCTGATACCATCAATCAGTCCACGCAGGGCCCTTGGGATTTTTCTGGGGTGACAACAACAGGTATGGGTTCGATTACATATCAACCTATTGCTAATTCTGCTTTTGCGAGTTCTTATCCTAATGCTACTCATGTTAAAATTGAAGGGGGAGAACAATTTTTCTTGGGATTTGAAACCGATAAATCTACATTTCATGGAGAAAGAACAGTCATCATAACTAGCTACCCAACTCCTTTAATTTTAATGCCCTACCCATTTTCAGTTGGAGATGTGCACAATCACTCGAGGACTCAAATCCCTTTTACATGTACTGGCTGCCCCCCCGCTATGTATAGAAATGATGCGGTGAATATTCAAGCTTTGGCATCTGGGACCCTAACGATGCCAGATAATACTGTACATAATAATGCCACTTTAGTTATAAATACTCGGACTTTTAATGACGGTCAAACTGGATCATCTAAATGCGATCTATTGTTAAAGCAATGCCAATGGTGGGTATCGGGTTATCCTTTTCCAGTTGTGCAGTCTATTGAATTTACTTCCGGTCAGTTCTGTCCTCCGAATATAGATTATAGAGAATCTAAATTTTTGGTAGGAAATCCAAGTGTTGGAATTGATGAGGCTGAATCAAGCATGGCTTCTATTTACCCAAATCCAACGAATGATATTTTAAATTTAAATTTCATGTCTTCAGAAAATACTGAAAATAAATTTATAATTAAAGATGCTACTGGCAGGGCCGTTTCACAGGGTGTTATTACCACAGGGGTTAAGAATATAAATGTCCAGAATTTGGCTAAAGGAGTTTATACATTAACACTTGTTGCTGATGATAAAACAGTTTTGAGATTTATTAAACGATAATCACCGTTTTAATCTTTTGGTTTTATAGAGTCCTCCTCCGAAATTTCAATCGAAATATAACTATTTACCAATTAAAGGAAGTAAAGAAGCAGATTTGTTAGATATTCTCTATAAGCCAATAGATTGCTTAAAATTTGAATGACAGTTAATGGGGCCCTTTAGACGAAAAATTATATATCGAAAGATCTTTGTAACTCCAATTAAATATCGAGTTATTAAATGAAAAATGTGCTCAGTGCATTATTTCATTGGTGAACACAACAATCTTCGTCGTCACATTGACAATATTTTAAATTGTAGAGGTGCAGTCCGCAAAGAGACGTAGCAGCTAAATAAGTAAAAGCTTCTGCAATACGCGCAACTTCAAATAGTTCATTTAATATCAACGTTGTTAGAATTATCCATGCAAAAACTAATAAACGTTTTATGAGTAAATTCGTTGAGTTCTGAATAGATTGATAAACTGCAACTGCCGATATCGTTAAAAAAACATAGTTCAGTGACTTCCAAGCTGTAGGGGTCAGAAAACTTATATTTATTAATTGAGTTTGAGTTAAAAAGAGAAGGGGGGTTAGGGCGCAATGGACCATACAAAGAGTTCCGGCGATAACACCTAAATAATCTGATTGAATTTTAACTACTCTCATAATACATTCAAAATTTGAAGGCCAAAATTACACATTTTTATTCGACTTACCTTCATCAATTGTTTATCATAATCTTAAAAGTAGTCAAGTCACACTCCCCAGCTTTTTTATCTTTTCATTATACGTAACTATAAGCTTTTGAGATAACTTTGATTTTTGCTGTCAATTATAAGAAATTATGGGATTTAATATTGTGCTATTTGAACCTGAGATACCGAATAATACAGGTAATATAGGTCGCTTAGCATTGGCTACGAATTCAGTTTTGCATCTTGTAGGCCCATTAGGATTTGAGCTAACCGATACAAAGTTGAAAAGAGCAGGTCTTGATTATTGGAAGTATTTAAGTCTTCAATTCTACAACAATATTGAGGAGTTTTATTCTACTAATCATAATAAAAACTTAATTTATTTGTCGAGTCATGCAACTCGAAGTTACTATGAGATTTCATTTGAAGAAAATATGTTTTTGGTTTTTGGCAAAGAGTCACAAGGTCTTCCAAAAGAGATAATTGAAAGAAATCATAGTAATTCCTTTAAAATTCCTATGTACAGTGAAAAAATAAGGAGCCTAAATTTGGCCAATGCAGTTAGCATTGTTGTATATGAAGGATTAAGAAATTTGGAGTAACCTTGTCGATTAAATATTTGTAATCTTTATTTTTTATTTTTTTCTTTAAAAGAATTCACCTCTTCGACATACGCAGCACTAATTAAACCTGCAGGAATTGCTATCAGCCCCACTCCAATAAATGCCAAGGATGTAGCTATGACTTTGCCCATTATTGTAACTGGGTAAATGTCGCCATACCCGACTGTTGTGAGTGTAGCGACAGCCCACCAGATGGATCTACCCATATCTGCAAAAGCCTCTGGCTGTGCATCGTTTTCAGCATAGTACATAAGGATTCCAGCTAAAACAATAGCTATTATACTTGTAAAGAAAGTAACACCTACTTCCACGCGAATAGATTTTACAACAGACAGAAGAGTCCTTATCGCTTTACTGTGTCTTCCTATTTTAAAAATTAGTAGCAGTCTAAATAGTCTTAAAACTCTAAATGACCTAGAATCAATTGATATTATAAAAGGTAAAATGAAAGGAATAATAGCAAGAAGGTCAATGATTCCAAAAAATGAAAAAACATAAGATCTCCAAGAGCGTTTTCGGGCTGCATTAATAGTTCGATATATATATTCTGCTGTGAAAAGGATATAAGTAATCGTTTGAAAGATATTTAGATATCTACCGTATTTTGAATTAATGCTTTCAAATGATTCTGCTATGATTGACACAATACTCAGTAAAATGAGCGTGTATACAATTCTGTCAAAAAAACTTTTATTCATGGCTCGAAGATAAAAANAACCCTTTTTAGCTGATAAATATTGTAAAATTAATAGAATATTCCATGTGTTTATATGGTTCTATTAAAATTATTCTTGTTCGAAAATATGGGTATTTATTAATTTTTTTGGGGTATTTATTAATTTTTTTGGGNTATTTATAAATACTTCCAGGATATATTTTTGATTTTTAATCAACAAATACAAATAAAACATGAAAAATAAATTTACAATTCTAGGAATCGCTCTTTTTTTTAGTTTTTCAGTTTCGGCTCAAGAATTTGCAAAAAATTCAGTTAGTATAAACACATCAGGACCTATTCAAGCCTTTGGATTCGCATGGGGTCATCAATTGACACCAAAAACTACGTTAACTGTTTTTTATGGACAGGGAGTTCCGAATTCAATAGAAAATTTTGATTGGGAACCAACAGATGCTGATGGTANCCCAAATACCGAAAGTGCATTATATGGAGTTGAATTTGACGCTGAGTTTGGTACAAATAGCTCATGGCAGGGAGTTAATCTAAATTATCGCCCTTTTGATAATTTTGATGCTTTTAGAGTTGTCTTTGGTGGTGGTGTTGGAAGTCTAGGTGGGACATTAGTAGATCCTGAAGGAGCAAGATATCTAGTTCGCGGGGGAGGAACTTTTTCATACTTAGGTCTCGGATATGGTTTAAAGCCAGTAAAAGGGTTTCAATGGGGAGTTGATTTGGGGATACTCAGAACAGGAACTTTTGAAGTGAGTTGGGTTCCTGGAGCCACGGGTAATCAAACTTGGGCAAGAGGAATCGCGATAACAGAACAGGCTAATTCTGGCCACTGGATACCGAATCTTCAACTTACTATTGGTTGGGGTTTTTAAACAAAATATATACACGTAAATCAAAACCAGGCATATGGCCTGGTTTTTTATTGGTATTTACTAAATATTCTAAATCTTTATTTAATGATCACTTATTATTATTTAGTAACAATAAAAAAGGCCACCCAAACAGGATGGCCTTTTTCGAAAGATTTTAGAAATTAATTAATTTCTTATAAGCTTTGAGGTTTTAACTCCTTTATCCGTTTCAATTCGGATTATATACGTTCCTTGTGCCCAAGATGAAGTTGAGATTTCAGCCTGAGACTTTTGCAGGCCTTCAACAACATAAACAGGACGCCCAAGAACATCATAAACATTTATTGATTGAATTATAGCCCCTTGAGTTGAGATTAATGAACTGTAGTTAGAAGGGTTTGGACTAATCGAGATATTAAAATCAGGAAGCTCTTCTGAGCTTACAGAGTATCCCGCAGCATTCATTGCCTTACCTAATCTTGGTAGTGTATATCCCATGATAGTATCAATATATGCCAAGGATTGAGCTTTGATATTTGGGTTTGTTTCATTTACCGATAAAGGATCATTGGCATCCCACCAGTCCCAAGGGTTTGAATTTACTCTAAAAGGCATAGCTGGATTTGGAGGCACCATATTGAAAGTATAAATATTTTCTTGGTTACCAATGTTATATGGATTTGATCTAGCCTTAGCGGAATATGCATCCATCATAGTTGATGATCCTAGGACAGTATTGTTTCCTAGTGTGTTAGCAACTTTTGCAGCAGTATGGCTTCCAGCTACTTCGACTACAGGGAAAAATGCTCCAGCGATTGGAACGTTGACCATCCCTCGATAATAAGGAGCATAAAAGTCATATCGACTATGAAATGAGATCGATGGTGCGTCACCTGCTGATGTCCAAGCTGAATCAGCTAATGCACCGCCAAGATTTATTGTAAGATTTACATTGTGAGGAACGCCTGCATGAGAAACAATATTTCTTCCCGGTTCAGTGAGGTCAATAATCGGTAATCCTGTTACTGAATCTTGTCCTATGACTGTAGCTAAGCCACCGTATCCATCCCAATCACCAACAATAGTTGTATCAATGTATGGATCTCCGGCATTCACTGTACCTCCATATATTCCAGGTCCAGCAGCAGTATACTTAAATTTTGTCGGACTGGCTACTTCTGAATAATTATCTAGAGTACTGTAAGCTAAGGTTATATATCCACCTGAACCAGACCCAAGAAGTGTTATAAAATTCGGATCCATTCGCCACGCATTATTAGTTAAGGCTCTTCCGCGGTTACTTCGAACACACACTTTGACATCTTGAATTGCCCCATAAACGGCAGCTAGATTAGTTCCGCGTCGAAGGTCAAGATTCGTAGAGTTCGCAAGCCAACCTACACGGTAGGCAGCAGATATCGCAACAAATCCTCTTTTCGCAAATCTCATTGCTAATTCAACCAAAACAGAATCTTCTTTTTCTCCAAGTGGAGAGGCTGTACCTTTTGGTAAAAAGGATCCTGTATGCAAAAGAATTATAACAGGCCTTGAAGTTTCAGAATCTACAGCTGTATCAGGCATATAGACATCCTGAAACATAGGAATGACTTGAGGACCTCCAAGAGCGGCAGGTACATATTGACTAAAATTAACTCCGTATACAACATCTGTAAGCACAGTTATTTCAGAGTCAGAAAATACTTCATCAACATAGCGTTCCTGAGCATTTACATTTAGATTGATCAAACACAAAAGAATGATCAAACTTTTTAGAGAGTATAAATATTTCATATTACGTTTTTTATTGAACAAGTGTCCAATTTACGTTTAATATTGATGAAACCCATAAAAATTATTCTAAACTGCATGTTAAAGCTAAATATGTGAGTCTTCCAATTGAGGGCCCTCCATAAACTTGAACTACTTTTTGATTAAAAATATTGCTACTTCCAATTTTTAAGATCCACTTTTTCTCCTTCGATGTCCAAGATAGTTGTGCATCAGTTAGTCGATAGCTCGGAATTCTTCCTGTAAATTGAGGTGATCCCTCGAAAAGAAATCCTTGTACGAATTTATGAGTAATCATATATCCAATTTTGCCCTTTTTTATCTTCCAATCAAGGTCTCTTGCTGAAAATGATAGGTTATACTTGTTCTCAGGGGTATTGTAAGCAGGAATTATGGGATCATCTATCGCTGAGTTTAAGACATTCCATGTGTAGTTCCCTGCGATTGTATAATTAGAAAAGTAATAGTTTGTTCCAACGCTAAAGCCCTGAGTAGTTACTTGCTCTCTAGCATTGGATGAGATTCTGTATGCTTGAACATCTGTTAATCTATTTGCAGCACTACCTCCTGGATCATCTTCAATCTTCAATGCAAGATGGTAACCGATAAAATCTCTGTACCAACTATAATAGTAAGTTGCATCTATATAAAAACTCTCCCACCAAGTACTTCTGTATCCCACTTCGATATTTCTCACTTTTTCTGGAAGAACTCCTTCCATGTCATAATAATTCCATTCCCATGCGGCTCTTTCTTGGACCCCTGACTCTAAAAAATTTTCAACCTCTGAAATGGTGATTAGGGAGTCATAACCATTTAAATTTCCAATAAGAGTTGCTCTTCCTACATCGTAAAATAAGTATTGATCTTGTAACGTTGGATTTCTTATAGCTGAGGAGGCTCCGGCTCTTAAGACTGTCTTTTTATTTGGACGATATACTATAGACATAGCAGGGGAGGCTAGCCATGAAAAATTTTGATTTTTATCCAATCGAATAGTAACGTTCATTGATAATTTTTCTGTTTCTTTTGTGTAGCCTGAGAAGAATCCTAATTCTGA
This sequence comes from Owenweeksia sp. TMED14, assembly GCA_002167805.1. Lineage (GTDB taxonomy): Bacteria > Bacteroidota > Bacteroidia > Flavobacteriales > Schleiferiaceae > TMED14. Next base: position 7,349 of record NHBT01000024.1, read on the forward strand.
AACCTGAAGCTTTCTTCCGTTGGTATCACTGAATATTGTTCCTTTTGAATTAGGATTATAACTGCGGTAGTTACCACCGATCGAAACAGTTCCATATTCAGAGTAATCAAATTTTCTTTGAAACTGAACGTGCGATAATCCTGACCGGTCATAAAACCTTGAGCCACCTAAATGAAAAGGAGTAGAGATGATGGATTGCCTTAACGAGTTAAATGCTTGTGATCCAGGAATAAGAGAGCTATCTGGGTCATATGCACCACTCATCATATTCCTATTCTCTACGTGGCATGAAGAAAACTCTTCTGGATATAAATCTCTAAGTATAGCCATTTGTTGCTCAAATTCTTCATTTGACAAATTACCTGTTGGATACTCAGGCAGGTTCATGACTTTTGATTTTTGAAAAATATTCCAGAAAGAGCGGTACTGATTTGCCCAAAACCCCTCATCAAGAATTGAATCTTGCATCTTTAATGCCGTAAAATATGCATCATAAGTTTTTCCTGCATCTTCATTCGTACGATATGCGCGAATAAACCATTTATCTTTTTTCCTTAGCTCAAGCCTATTTTGAAGGAATAAAATGTCTTTAAGGCTCAGTCTGTTATCCCCTTGATAAACTGTTGTTCCTGAGCCGAAATTCATACTGTAAATGGCTTCTAATCCATTTCGTGTCTTATAATGTATAGCTGTCGCCACTTTTAAATTTTCAGTATCATAATCGACAAGTTCCGATTCTTCAATTCCCCTTCGGTGGTAAGTGCCAATTCCTGCATAAGTTTTTACATCACCGCCATTGTCATAACTAATCTCATCTCCATATCGATTCACGGCATCATACCCTCCTGGATTATTCCTTGGGGATGAAGACTCAAATGTTGGATCCATATTTGTCGCCTCCCAATCATTCGCTTTTAGTCCAAACACATTAAGTTTAAAGCCCCAACTATCCGTTCCATCTTTCCGGCTTAAGGAATTGGCGTATCGCAGAGAGGCTTCTGTCAATGAACGTTCGCCAATTTTTAATTGGAAAGATGTCCCTTGAGTTGTATAAGGGTCCTTAGTTACCATCGATATAACACCATTAAATGCCGATGGACCGTACATCGCTCCTACAGCTCCCGAGATGATATCTACTTTTTGAATGTCCAGTTCGCTTGCGCCTAAAAAATTTCCCAAAGAAAAATTGAGTCCTGGAGCTTGGTTGTCGACTCCATCAATGATTTGCAAACTCCTCACGGGGCTAGTGCTATTGAATCCTCTCGTATTTATGATTTTAAAACCGATACTTGCCGATGTCAAGTCCACACCCTTCATATTCCCCAAAGCCTCATAAAAGTTAAGGGCTGGTGCTTCTTTTATGCTTATGAGATCTAGGGCTTCAACAGTTAAAGGAGCTTGCTTTTGTCTTTCTGTTATTCTAGATGCAACAATCTGCGTCTCAGCTAGAACTATTTGATCTGCTTGAAGTTTGACGGTAATGGATTTATTATTTTGAACGACATTCAGGTCTTTGGAATTATATCCGAAAGTCGAAAAGTTTAAAACAACAGGAAGCGATTCTACATCAATATTAAAGTTGCCATCAAGATCACCAATTACAGTGGCACTAGAACTCTTGACAACTACATTTTCCAGTGCTTTATTTGTCTTTTCATCAATGATTCTACCCATAATATTTATGGACTGAGCTTTTGAAAAATAGCTTGAAAAGTAGAGACTAAGAAGAATTAATTTTTTAATTCTGTTTTTCATTTGATGCTTCTTTAGTTAATTCTGACACTCTTGATGCTACCTGATAATTCTCGATTGAACCCAGTTATACTGTCTAAAAAAGTGACTTTTGGAATGTTGATAATCACCTCATTTCCAAAATCTAAAACTCCTGCTGATGTGATTGTTGGTGTTCCAATGTTTCTGACGTTTACCTCAATTTCTCCTTTTACATAATATGGTTCTAGCGGTAAATTGAAAGTAGCCATTTGTTTACCTGTTGATTGATTTTCTAGACCAATTGTTCCTGATATTGACTCTCCTGTAGAATAATTTTCAGAGTTTTTTATACCCTTGAAGCCAATTGAAATCGAATTACCTGTAAAATTTGCACGTGCCCCTTCCGAATTGCTGGCCCAAAAATCCATTAAACTAATGGAGTCATTCTGATACTCACCTTTGTATTTGTAATCACTTCCATCAAGGGTAATATCGATTTCCCATTTTGCTTTAGATGAGGTGCTTGACGAATCACAGCCCCAAGTCCAAATAATTGACGATAAAAAAAATAATTTCAAGATTGTTTTCATGATAAAAAAGATTTGGTATAATTGTTAGAATCAGTTTGTAAAGATGTTTTGCAAAAGAATATTTTCACTGGGAAGCACTGAATTGAAATCAGTTGAATCGATAATATTGTCTGCATTAAGATCATAAGAAGGAAGAATTTGGTAAAAATCTTGTACACTGAAATTAAAAACGTTTTCAAAATTAGATTTCCAATTTCCGTCTGTGGGGTCAGGGAGCCAAAAGTCTCTAAATATCATTCTAAATGCTTCGGCTTCAGAGATATTTTGTTTCTGTAGTTCTTTTGAGAGAGCGAGAACCATAAAAACCGAAGAGGAATAGTTAATGTCTTCATTTTGCGATGCGCTGTATGTTTCAAAAATACTTGGATTATTAATAGCAGCAATATTTACCTGCGTTTGAGCATCTTTAAAGTAATTAAATTGATAGTATTGTTGAATGTAAATTGATTCTATTGAAGCCGCGCCACCTTCTGACATCCATTTTAATTCAATGTTACCATCATAAAAATTTTTTGAGAGTGACATTTGGTAGACATGAAAATATTCATGAGGAATTACCGAATATCTATGCATCGAANTGAAATCAAATTCTGAAGCTGGAATTTCCAGAACCATGTAACGCTCATTTTCATTNCCNCATATACAAGCTCCGTCAGCATCTCCAATTTGATTCTGGTATGGTTTATTAGTTGTACTTTTCCATGCATACACATCCATCTCATATGAATACTCTTTGGGTAATATCTTTATTTTATCATCAAGATTATTCATTATCGTGTAAAACTCTAATTCCCATTCATTTGGCAATTCTGAATGGATGTTGTAGTTGAAAGTAAACTGGGATGGAATCACAGGGCTTTCCTCACAAGAAATAATGATAAAAAGTCCCCAAAAAGCGATAAATTTTCTCATATTTCTTCTCTTTTAATAAATCTTAATTAGCTAATATAGTTAACCAATGGTCCGAATTAAATCAATTACCTGATGTAACTTGAAACAATCATTCAAAAACTTATTATTAATGAAACATGCTGAGATAAGATTTGCTCAAGAAAAAGATCTAGCTGAGCTTGTAGTTCTGTGTGAAAAACATGCTCATTTTGAGAGGGCCGAGTATTCGACTGATGATAAAGAGTCGATGCTTAAAAATAGCTTGTTTGGTATTGATCCGAGCTTTCAATGTTTGGTTGTAGAGCATGCAGGCGCAATTGTAGGATATTGTTCCTTTATGAAACAATTTTCTACTTGGACATGCAGCTACTACTTATATATGGATTGTCTTTTTTTATTAGAAGAAGCCAGAAGCCATGGAATCGGTGAATCTATTATGAAAAGAATAATCAAAGAGGCTCAATCGATGGGTTGTAAGTTTATCCAATGGCAGACTCCGTCTTTTAACTTGAGAGGGATAAATTTTTACAATCGAATAGGAGGTAAGTCTATTTCTAAAGAAAGATATTTTCTTTCTGTTTGACTTTCAAGATCTATAGACTTCTGTAATTTTAATTAAGTTTTTGACCTTCGACCAAGCTTTCTACAATACTAGGATCTAGAAGGGTGGAGGTGTCTCCAATATCCTCAGGTTCTCCATTAGCTATTTTTCTTAGTATTCGTCTCATTATTTTTCCAGATCGTGTCTTTGGTAATCCCTTAGTTATTTGAATTATATCTGGCCTTGCTATTTTTCCAATTGATCTCTCGACAGATTCTGATATGGATTTGGTGATACTTATTTTTTCCTTTAAATCAATCCCATATTCAAGAATTACAAAAGCATAAATACCTTGTCCTTTTATAGGATGTCGATATCCAACGACAGCACTTTCATTCACTAAATTATTTGAATTAATTGCATTTTCTATTTCTGCGGTTCCAAATCGATGGCCACTCACATTAATTACATCATCAACTCTCCCTATGATTCGATACATTCCATTATCCCTTCGCGCACCGTCGCCAGTAAAGTAATAGCCTTCAAAATTTGAAAAATAAACATCTTTACACCTTTTATTATCACCATAAATGGTCCTGATCATTGATGGCCAGGGAGATTTAATACATAAATATCCTTCAACCCCATCTTTTACAATTTCTTTTCCATCTGAATCTAGCAATGCCACTTGGATTCCAGGGAGAGGTAATCCAGCATAAGTAGGATTTTCCTCGTTTATATTTCCCAGACCAGAAATCATAATTCCACCAGTTTCAGTCTGCCACCAAGTATCAACCACTGGACATTTACCCCTACCGACAATATTTTTATACCAAAGCCATGCTTCTTTGTTAATGGGCTCTCCAACAGATCCAATTACTTTTAGGCTCTCCAAGTTAGATTTTTTTATCCATTGGTCTCCAAAAGTCATAAGCGATCGAATAGCAGTTGGTGCAGTGTAAAACTGATTTACCTCATATTTTTCGCAAATCTCCCAAAACCTTCCATTATCGGGCCATGTAGGAATACCCTCAAACATAAGAGTGGTGGCACCATTTAGCAAAGGTCCGTAAACAATGTAACTATGGCCTGTTATCCATCCAATGTCTGCAGTGCACCAGAATATATCTCCCCCTTGATATTGAAACACATTTTTAAAACTGTAAGCTGCGTAAACCATATATCCTCCACAAGAGTGAACTATACCTTTAGGCTTGCCTGTTGAACCTGAAGTGTATAATATGAACAATTCATCTTCTGAATCCATCATCTCTGCTTCGCAGACATCATTTACTTTTTTAATCGCTTCGTGATACCAAATATCTCTGCCCGGTATCATTGAAATAGGCATTTCGTTGCGTTTCACGACTATGACGCTATGGACACTTTTACAAGATTCTATGGCTTTGTCAACTATGGATTTAACTTCAATATTTTTTGAACCTCTATACATGCCATCTGAGGTTAATACAGCAGAGCATTTTGAATCTTGAATCCGGTCTGCAAGTGATTGGGCAGAAAATCCAGCAAAAACAACGCTATGAATAGCTCCAATTCTTGCGCATGCAAGAACACTAATCATCAATTCCGGTATCATCGGCATATAAATAGCAATTCGGTCACCTTTTTTTATGCCTCTCGATTTTAAAACATTGGAAAATTTACACACAGCAGAATGCAAGTCTCGATATGATAGTTGAATTGTTTTTTCCTTTGGGTCATTGGGTTCCCATAACAATGCGATCGATTCAGAATTTTTTAATAGGTGTCTATCAAGACAATTTTCTGTTATATTGAGTTTACTTCCTTTAAACCAAATTGAGCCAGGCCCCATCTCACTATTCTGAATAACCGAGTCCCATTTTTTCTTCCAATTAAAATTTTGAGCAATATTCTCCCAAAATAATTGTGGGTTTTCTCTAGCATTTTTAGATGCCAATTCATGTTCCTTAATTGATGAGATCAAGAGATTTTTCACTTTATTCTATTTTTTTCATTCCCTGTGAGTATAGGTATCTAAAAATAGCTTGCTCACCAGCTTTTGAAATCAAATCTCGTCCCGCCTTTTTATTGACTTTTACAGACATTCGGGGTATTGTACTCGCCCATTTTGACTCTGTAAGGCTGCCCGCTTTATATAGTCCATGACACTTTCCGCAGTTAACTTGATAAAGACTTTCTCCAGCATTATACTCTGTCAACGTGTAACCTGGAAATCTTTTTTTAACATCTTCCATAGTTAAGGGCTCTGGTTCTGCAGTTTTTTTTTCTCCTATTTGCAAAAGACCGCATGAGGTGATAGTCACGGAGAGAATAATTAAGAATGATACTTTATAAGATTTCATAATATTGAAATATTTCTTTAACAATACAAGTCTACATGTTTTTAACGGGAATTGAACATTTTCAGTTGAAAAGTTGTCAATTTTAAGGTATGTAACCTCTGTTGAGATCGATATCTTTGAATATGCGGATCTGTTTATCATTTTTTCTTTTTGTAATAGCTCTAAGCCTAAAGGGAAATCCGCCAATCTATTTTTTCCCGGACTTAATAAGAGTTGAGCAAGCACTTTGGCAGCAAAAGAATTTTGATAGACCAGATGGTCATGTAAAGTTGGAGGGATTATTTGGTTTTCATCCTGCGGTTTATGCCAAATATGGACTGGATATCAAGAATATGGATTCTTTGAGAAGCTTTTCAGTTGCTCAAAGCTTATGGCTGGATTATATGTGTGAATTTAGGGATTCTTTAGAAGCTGATATTGCTATGATTTATGGACCAGTCTTGGTAAAATCTATGTCAAAAGAAAAAATAGATAACATTGGTTCAAGGATAAATAAATACAAGCATCCAGCAGAATTTCAAACTTTGATTAAAAGAGTGAAAATAAATGAGGATGTTGAAAAAAAAAATCAAACAAAAATTAAAAGAATCAAGCTCTCCGAAATACCAAAATTTACCGTTTACACAGTTAAGAAAGGAGATAATTTATGGAAGATAAGTAGGAAGTACCCCTCTGCATCAATAGATAAATTGATTGAAATCAATAAGAATACTGATGTAATTTATCCAGGACAGAAGATTCGTATCCCGCTATAAATAGTTATGAAAAATGATCTTAGGACGCCTTTCCAAGTGGCTTTATTTTTTTTAAGCCTGATATTTGTTTTTGGTGTCTCATCATATTTTAACCCATCTTCCGAAATATCAATAAATAAACACTTTACGATAAGAACACCTCAATGGAAAAATGATGTTATTGAACCCATTGCAGTGAAAAAAGATGATTCCGAATTAATAGAACGCCCTGATTCTTTACTTTTTAAGATACCTGAAAAAAAAACCAAGCCAATAGTTCAAAGCTATAAATCACAGCCTACATCATTTTCCAATATTCGATTTTCAGATTTTGATGATTTAAGGTTTCAACTTTTATATGAGTCATTAAGGAATTTGCAAATGGAAAAGGCTTCCAGCAAATCTATTCGGATACTTCATTATGGTGATTCTCAAATTGAAGGCGATAGAACTACAAGGGAGATAAGAAATTTCTTTCAAGAAAAATATGGTGGAACCGGAACTGGATTTCAAAATATGACTCCATTTGTACCTATGGCAGCTGTCGCGCACACTACAGAAGGTAAATGGGTGCGTATGACTAGTTTTGGAAGACAGGATCAAAGGCAAAGTGATGGGCGTTATGGAGTTACAGGTATTGCAAATCGATTTAACTCCCAAGTCGAGGGGNAATNTGATCGCCTTTATCAATTTTTATCCCAGAAGCTATGGNTATAAAAAAGCCCGAGAATTTTCAAAATTTCAACTTTTTCACGGACCCTTAAAGGATAGTTTAAAGATAAGTTGGTTTATTAATGATACTTTGAACCAAATCCAATTTATGGATACTTTAACGGATGATTCAAAATTGGTGGTTCGAGCTTCGGAGCCAATAAAGAAACTGAGAATAGAATTTAAGGGAGCAAGCCCAGATTTTTATGGAATCTCTTTGGATGGTGAATCAGGAGTAAATGTCGATAATATTTCCATGAGAGGCTCGAGTGGTATAAGTTTCACTCAAATGGATGAATCCCACTTTAAGAANGAATTGAGTAATCATGAAATCNCATTGATAATTTTACAATTTGGNGGAAACTCTGTGCCCTATTTTAAAACNAAGGAGTCTGTNAAAAGTTATGGTNAATCATTTAAAAGACAAATTCAGTTATTNAAGAGACTAGTTCCGTCTGCTAGTATTCTTGTTGTAGGTCCAAGTGATATGGCCTNTAAAAAAGGCTTAAANTGGNTGAGCTACCCAATTATTCGAGAGGTAAGAAATACCATGATGAATGTTGCCTTTGACGAGCGTGTCGGTTATTTTGATTTATGCGGTTTTATGGGAGGTGAAGGCTCTATGGTTGAATGGGTAAATAAATCGCCCCCTTTNGCGGGACCAGATCATATTCACTTCACCCGNAGAGGNGCNAAAAAAGTTGGGGTAGCGATTGCAAATGCTATTAAGCAAGAACTGAATAGATATGAATAAATTAGGTCTATTTGGTATTTTTTTGATTTATAATTTTTGTATTTCTGCTCAACCGACATCGTTAAAATTGTTACCAGATCCTTTGCCGGAATCAGCTGTTCCGAACCAATTAGATTTTCCCAATGATAAAAAGAATTTCATACCTTTTTTTGATAAGTTAAACGATTTAATTTTTAGGGGCAGTAGCGAAATTAATATCGTTCATATTGGAGGATCTCACGTTCAGGCAGGAATGCTAACGGATGCCATAAGATTTAAACTCCAATCAATGTCTCCAGGCTTAGAGGGNGAGCGNGGATTTTTTTTCCCATTTNCATTGGCACACACAAANAATCCNAGAACGTATAAAACAAAAGCTTTTCCATCTCTGAANAACTGGACGGGTCAGCGATGTTCTGTTCCCCANCATANAGGNCCATGGGGACTTTCGGGAATAAGGGCATGGACTCGTGATACCTCTTCNAGGGTTCAAATTTTTAGNACAAAAGAACCTTTTGGTTTTAAACAAATAAGAATTTTTGCTGCTCCTAGCGATAGTTCAATGAGTGTAAAGTTTTTAAATGACCCCGATAGTTCATGGTATAATTCATCAATTGATGCATTTGAGGCGAGATATGAAAAAAATCAAGATACCATCAATTTTAGATTGTTTTGTGAAAACGCTAAACAGAATTATTTTTCCTTGGAGGGTGTGCAGGTTTTGAGAGGAACCCCTGGATTACGTTATCATGCCATTGGTGCTAATGGTGCTGCAACTCATTCATATTTGAAATGTGTTCGATTCAAAAAACAATTAAAGGCTATTTCTCCAGATTTAGTTTTATTCGGGCTTGGAATCAATGATGCTTATAAAAAATCAGGACGTTTTGATTCAATTGCGTTTGAGCGTAATTATGATAGTATTGTTAAAGCAATAAAGTCGGTTAATTCAGATTGCAGTTTTATTTATCTAACGAATAATGATAGTTTTTATAAGGGGCATTACAATCCTCACGGAGAAATTGTGCGCCGCTCTATGTATCGCTTAGCCAAAAAACACTCAGCAGCGGTACATGACTTATACAGCCTAATGGGAGGTCAAAATTCTATTGCGTTTTGGATTCGAAAAGGCTGGGCTAAAAAAGATGGTATTCATATGACTTCGGTGGGCTATGGGATTCAGGCTTATTGGCTTGCAGAGGCTATTGAAAGTGAATACTTGAGGAGCCAAATTCAAAATAGCTCTGATTCGGAAATAACTCAATTTAATTTGACTAATGATTGAACTCATACTTCGAGACTTTTCTCAAATTTGGTTTTTCTCCGCAAAATCCCCTCTAAATTTTATATCACTAGTTTTCTGGATATTATTTGCTTTTTCCTTGCTCATTTACGGTTTTGTGCATAGAAAACAAGCATTACGAAATGCATTTTTGTTTCTTATCAGCTTATTTTTTTATTACAAGACCAGTGGTGGATTTTTTCTACTTCTAATTTTTTCTACGGTTGTAGATTATTTAATCGGTCATGGATTATATAGAACTGTTTCTGATGTTAGACGGAGGTTATGGGTTATGCTCAGTGTTTTCGTGAATTTGTCAGTATTGTTTTACTTTAAATATCCTTACTTCATATCAGAGTTTCTTGTTGATGCTTTTCAAATGGAATGGAGTCCACAGCCAGTTCACGCTATATGGAGTAATGCATACCTAGGCACTGATTTTGTTGAGAATAAGATTCTTTTGCCAGTTGGAATTTCATTCTATACGTTTCAATGTTTGTCATACATTATTGATATCTATAGAAGAAAAATTGAGCCTGTAAAATCTCCTTTAGATTTTGGATTTTATGTCAGTTTTTTCCCGCAATTAGTTGCGGGCCCCATTGTTCGTGCATCTGAATTCATACCGCAGCTATATAAGCCCTATAAATTGACCCGTGCAGCTTTTGGTCTAGGGCTTTTTTGGATTATTAATGGATTAATAAAGAAAGTTGTTTTAGCTGATTATATAGCGAGCAATTTCGCGGACAGAGTTTTTGCACAACCTACATTGTATAGTGGATTTGAGTGTTTACTCGCATTATTTGCATATTCTTTGCAAGTTTATGCAGATTTTAGTGGCTATACGGATGTAGCTATCGGTGTGGCTTTATTGATGGGATTTACATTGACAAAGAATTTTAATTCTCCTTACAAGGCTATAAATGTTGGTGATTTTTGGAAACGTTGGCATATTTCGTTGAGCAGTTGGTTAAAAGACTATTTATATATTCCACTTGGTGGAAATAGAGAGGGTTCTTTTGCCTCGTATTTAATCATTTTCCTTTCATTTTTTGTTTTGGGAATTATGGCAGAGTCATGGAAAGTTCCAGCATTTTTAGGAATTTCCTCTCTTCTTGTTTTTCTCTTGACCAAATGGATTACGAAATTTCGAAAGTGGTTAAATACAAATATTAATTTGATGCTAACAATGCTTTTAGGTGGTCTTTGGCATGGATCTTCTTGGAATTTCGTTTTTTGGGGTGGTCTCAATGGCTTAGGACTAGTTGTATACAAATTGTGGAAGAACATCCGTCCATGGAACCCAAAGTCTTCTCTTTTGACTCGATTTTTTGGAATTGTAACAACATTGTTTTTCGTCACTTTTACTCGAGCTTGGTTTAGATCTGAAAGCTGGGAAAGTGCAATTTCTATTTTATCACGAATTTGGACATCATTTGATATTTCAATTTCTGATGATATTTTATTTGGTTTTTGGCGCCCATTGGGATTGATGTTAATAGGTTATCTAATTCATTGGATTCCAGAAAGGCAAAAATTGTGGTACAGAGAGGCATTTATTAATGCCCCCTTATTTATTCAGTGGATGATTAGTGCACTGACAATCTTACTCTTGTACCAAGCAATGGCTGCAGATAGCCAGCCATTTATATACTTCCAGTTTTAAAAAATAATTTAGTGTGTGGCTTCATCAACTGATTTTTCGTAGCCTCGGTAAATTGAAGCCAATTTCATTATTTTTTCTCCATAATTAGATTTGTGAACTTTTGCTACATTGTTATCCCATAATTTTGGATTAAGTCCGAGTTTTTGAGCCTCTTTTGTTTCTTTAAAAATTGCAGATGGTCCACTATTATAGCTAGAAAGTATGAATGGAATACGATTTTCAATTGATACCCCTTTTAATTCCCAATATTCATTTAAATAATTAATATATTTTAAACCAGCCCTTATATTTTGNATGNCATCAAATAATTGAATAGAATCAATTCCAATTGATTTAGCTGTTCTGGGCAGTAATTGCATGAGCCCTATTGCTCCTGCATGGGATACGACATTATTTTTAAAACGACTTTCTGTAAAAATTAGTGCGTTTAAAGTATGTTTATCTAGAGAAATATTATCTTTTAATTGCTCTTCGTAATCGCTGATATTTTTTTGATTTTGAAAATTTGATTTAAAATTATGTGACTGAAAAAAGCGGATTTTCTTTCTCAANGAGGGGTCAGAAATCATATTATTTACGGANTTAATNATGGAGCTATCCCTGCTATTGCAAGCCCATGAAATTTCTCCTTTNCCTAAGAAATCAANATTATGTNTAAAGGNTGTTTTTGAATGCAGTTCTTCTGCTAAATAGTCAGGTAGAAGCCATCCAGAATGGTTAAAGTTTGCATGGCGCCACATTTTTTCTTGTTTTATGGAAAGTGGATAGGTATTAGATTTTTCTAATGTAATCGATGGTTTCGGATAATCACTTAATAAAAATAGGCTATCACCTTGTCCATATTTGACCCACTTAAATTTTCGAATCGGAAGTGAATATATAAATCCATTTCTTTCTTGCCGAGGAATATTTCCGACAGCCATTGAAACGTCTTTTTGGGACAGAAGTTTTAATGCCTTATTTACACTTGAAACAAAAACCCAATCAATATTAACTCCGTTACGTTTACTCCATTCATTGACTAGGAAAAAATCTAAGCCTTCCGGGTTACCATTTTCAATATTAATTGCTCCAAGGTCTGCAAAAAATGCAATTTTTATTCTNTTACTGAATTTTGTCTTTTTGGCCCCTTCATCATGTTCATAATTTAAAGTCGTTCTTAGTTCTGGTCGTGGAATAAAAATTACTAGGCAAAATAAATATAAATAAGTCTTATATGAGATTCTCTTCATTGTTGAAAGATCATTAATTGCTATTACTTTTGCCCTATTATGCTTGGTTTAAAATTACCTACAGATCCTCGCTGGGCAAATTCTGTTGAAGAAAATTTAGAAGAGATATTGGTTGACCATGCTTATTGTGAACAGAAAGCTGCATCTACCGCAATATCTCTAATTGTTACTTATCCCGAGCTTAGTGATTTAGTTACAAGTATGATATCACTTGCTAAAGAGGAAATGACTCATTTTTCAATGGTACACAAACTAATTATAGAAAGGAATATGACACTCGGAAAAGAGAGGATAGACCCTTATGTCCATAAAGTTTTGGATTTTTTCCCCAAAGGTGATCATAGAATGAAAAGACTTGTTTATCGTTTGTTAGTAGCTGCTTTGATTGAGGCCCGAAGCTGTGAAAGGTTTAAAGTTTTATCTCAAAAACTATCGGATGAAAAACTTAAAAAATTTTATGAAAAATTGATGATTTCCGAGGCTGGTCATTATACACTTTTTTTGGGTTTAGCAAGAAAATATGGTGATCGAAATGATGTAGATAAATTATGGAATAGCCTTTTGAAATATGAAGGAGAAATAATAAAAGAGTTCGCCGATTCCAATCGTGTTCATGGCTAACTTTTTTTAAAAATATGGTACAACGAATATTGAGTAATGAGTATAGATAATTCAATAAAAAAATTAACATTAGATTCTGTCCATCGAAAATTGGGTGCTAAAATGGTTGAATTTGCAGGATATGAAATGCCTATTCAGTATTCAGGAGTAACTCATGAACATCTTGAAGTTCGCAAAAATGTAGGAGTTTTTGATGTTTCGCATATGGGAGAATTTTACGTTAAGGGTCCGGATGCAACAAATTTTCTTCAGTTCGTTACTTCCAATGACATATCTCGCTTATCTCCAGGTAAAGTCCAATATTCATGTTTCCCTAATAATAGTGGTGGAATAGTTGATGATTTATTAGTTTATTGTTTGAGTTCTTCGGAGTATATGCTTGTTGTAAATGCTTCAAATATTTCAAAAAATTGGAACTGGTTAGATATGAATCGGACTTCTTACGATGTTAAATTGACAAATTCTTCAGAAAGTATATCTCTTTTTGCTGTCCAAGGTCCTAATTCAATTAAAGCATTGCAGTCTTTAACAGATATTGATTTGAATAATCTCTCATATTACACATTTGAATCCATGAATATAGCTGATATTCCAGATGTTCTGGTATCAGCCACCGGTTATACTGGTTCGGGTGGGTTTGAATTATATGTGCCTAATGACCAAGCTAATATACTTTGGGAAAGGATTATGGATTCAGGTTCTGAATATGGAATAATTCCTATTGGACTCGGGGCCAGAGACACTTTGAGATTAGAAATGGGATACTGCTTATATGGAAATGATATCAATGACAATACTTCACCTATTGAAGCGGGTTTAAGTTGGATTACTAAATTCAATAAAGAATTTATTAATTCTGGTTTTCTAAAGAGGCAAAAGGATTCTGGGGTTGAAAAAAAACTTGTTGCTTTTGAATTAATTAATAGAGGAGTGCCCCGAAAGAATTATGTCCTAGCAGACCAAATGAAAAATGAAATTGGTATGGTAACAAGTGGAACTATGTCTCCTTCTCTCGGTAAAGCAATAGGGATGGGGTATGTGAAAACAATAAACTCAAAATTGGGAACTGAAATATTTGTGATAATTCGAAATAAGTATCTAAAGGCCAGAATTGTGTCGCTACCCTTCTGGAAGAAATAGTTTAAGCCATGAATGAAAATTTGAAATTAGATCAAGTTGATCGTCAAATACTTGGACATCTTCTTTTGGATGCCAGAAAGACGTTTACTGATATAGCAAAGGAGTTAAATGTATCATCTGGTACTGTTCATATCCGCGTAAAAAAAATGGAGAAATCTGGAGTTATTAAAGGGGCAAGTTTACAATTGGATTATGAAACTCTAGGATATGGTTTTATTGCATTTGTGGGAATATATCTGGATCAAACTCAAAATACTTCCCTCGTTATAAAGGAGTTAAAGGGAATTCCTGAGGTCACAGTTGCTCATATCGCAACTGGGAGGTTTGGAATTTTTGCAAAGATCCGCTGTACTGATACGAAGCACGCAAAAGATGTTATTTTTAGGATTAGTGAAATTCCAGGTGTAATTAATACCGAGACTATGATTGCTCTGGAGGAGTGTATTAACTCAAGTAAGAATTTGCTCCAAACAATATTGGAAAAAATGTAATTTTTTCAGGTATTAGAAATAACTCTTTCTTCGGACTCCTACTATATGTTTTGCAAGTCGCATTACCTGTTTGGTGTATCCATACTCATTATCATACCAGACATAAAGGATTGCAGTTTTTTTATCATCATGAAGGAGCGTTGCTTGACTATCAAAAATTGAACAGCATGAGTCTCCAATAATATCGCTTGAGACTAATTCTTGACTAATTGAATATTTTATTTGTTCTACAAGAGATCCTGCAAAAGCAGCTTTTTTTAATGTTCCATTAATTTCTTGAATCGTTGTTTTTTCAGCAAATTGCAAATTTAAAATTGCCAAGGATCCATTGGCAACTGGCACTCTTATGGCATTGCTGGTGATTTTTTTACCAAGCCCAGGTATTGCCTTGTCCACCGCTTTTCCAGCCCCAGTTTCTGTGATAACCATATTCATTGCTGCAGCTCTTCCCCTTCTGTATTTTGAATGCATATTATCCACTAAATTTTGGTCATTTGTGTATGCATGAATTGTTTCAATGTGACCTTTTTTAATTTCATAATTATCATTCAATATTTTTAAAACAGGAACTATTGCATTTGTAGTACAGCTCGCAGCCGAAAAAATTTTATCTCCGCTCAAAACATTTTCTTGATTTACTCCGTAAACAATATTTGGAATGTCCTTTCCGGGGGCTGTTAATAGAACCTTTTGAACACCTTTACTCAATAGGTATTTTGATAAGTTTTTTTTATCTCGAAGAACTCCCGTATTATCAATGAGTAAGGCATCATTAATTCCAAAATTCTCATAATTTATTCGCTCACCAGAATTCGTTGATATTACGTGAATAGGCCTTCCATTAATAATTAGTTTAGATCTTTCATGATCAACTTCCACTGTTCCAGGGAAGTGCCCGTGAATTGAATCAACTCTCAAATTCGAAGCTCTTTTCTCAAGATTTACTGAATTTAGTTCTCCTCTAATTACAATTGCTCTTAACCTTAACTGATTTCCCCGTCCTTCTTGTGTTATTAACTCTCTTGCTGTTAGTCTACCGATTCGACCAAAGCCATAAAGAATTACATCTCTTGGTTGAGGATTTTTGTCATTAGAATTTTTAAAGTCTATTAATTTTGAATTGATAAAATTTTTTCTTTCCAAAAACACACCAGCTTCTCTTTTCCATTCCAAGGATAGTTTTCCAATATCAATAGTCGCATTTGTGATTGAAGAATTTGAAATAGACTTAGCTATTGAAAGAGTGTCTTGAATAGTTATAGATTCGCTCGCCATGACTGTGGCATGAGAATGTGCTTGAAGAATTTCGGAAGACTTTTGATCAAGTAGTGGTTGTCGAAATAAAACAATTTCTACATTTCTCTCATAAAATAAGTCACCTACATGTTTAATTAATTTAGATGCTGATTTTTCAAATTCAATCCTTTCATTTACCGAAAATTGGTAGTTGTCTAGTAAAGGGTTCATCAAGTTTTAGTTATGTTTTTTATGTCAATTGTTTAACATAAAATTACCACCCGGTGTACCAAATGTATCATTATAAACAAAAAAAATAATTATATTTAAATTGTTATTTTTGAATGCTTTATATAAAAAAGAATACGTGTATTATTCACACGAAGAGTCTAAAAATATTCTTATCTGAACTATATACCGAATGCGAAATAATCCGGTCTTCCATCGGAACGGTACCCTTGAAGTAGAACTCCATCCCCAGGGTTTAAAGTTTTAATAATATTTTCAACGTCGTCTTGAGAATTGACTGCCTTGTTATTTAATCGCGTTAAAATAAAGTCCTTGGGTACTCCTGCTTTTTTTAATTTCCCATTGCCTACATTTGATATGATCACTCCAAATTGGATTCCGTATTTATTTTTTTGTTCTTCACTTAAAGCTTCAAATTTGGCTCCAAGGCTTAATTGGGATTCAATCTCTTCTTTTTTGATCATATCTGTATTTCCATCGCGATTCCGAAGTGTGATATTGAAACTCTTTTTCTTTTCACCTCTTAAAATTTGAACTTTAATTTTATCCCCAGGTCTTCTGCTTCCAATGGCTTCCAAAAGTTCCGATGATTTCGTTATAGTCTTGTCTTCTACTTTGACAATAACATCACCTTTTTTGATTCCTGCTTCTCTTGCCGCCCCATTAGGAGTTATATCAGTGATGTAAACACCTTGACTAGCAGATAAAGATTCTTTCTCTACTAAATCCTGATTGACATCTAAAATATTGACACCCAAGTAAGCTCTTTGGACTGTGCCATATTTAAGCATATCGTCAACAACTTTCCTTACAATGTTTGCAGGCACTGCAAAACTATACCCTTCATATGAACCTGAGCGAGTACTAATTGCAGTATTAATCCCAATTAATTGTCCGGATGTGTTGATTAAAGCACCTCCACTATTTCCTGGATTTACAGCAGCATCAGTTTGGATAAATGCTTCGATTGCAGATTTATCGTCAATTATATTTATATTTCTGCCTTTTGCAGAGATAATGCCGGCAGTAACTGTGGATGTTAGATTAAAAGGGTTTCCTACAGCAAGAACCCATTCGCCAAGCTTTAGATCATCTGAATTTCCGAAAGTTAAAAGCGGAAGATTTTTTACATCAATTTTCAAGACAGCAAGATCTGTTGTGGGATCCGTTCCGATAATTTCCGCCGGGTACTCTCTGTTATCATTTAAACTAACTTTTACTTCTTTAGCATTTTCTACGACATGATTATTGGTTACTATATAACCATCCTCCGAGATAATAACTCCTGAGCCAGAGCTTTGGACAATTCTAGGGGTTGCTTTTGGTTGGGATTCACCAAAACCAAAGAAAAAGTCTCTAAATGGATTATAATAATATCCTTGTTCAACAGAGGTTTTGACATGAACAACTGAATTAACAGCTTCTTCCGCAGCAATGCTAAAATCTGTGGAGGATGTAATTCCTTTTACACGCTCAATTACTTTGATACTTTGAGTATTTTCTATACTTTTTTCAATTTTAGGTTCTTGAAATTCTGAAAATAAAACTGCACCAAAAAGGCCGCTTATCACACTAATTAAGATGACAATTAGGGTAGAAGAAAATGATCTTTGAGACATAAATTTTTTTTTTTAAATATACTATATGTTGGTTTTCAAAAACCATTCCACTTGCTACATTTACATAATGTTAAGACAATTTGTCAAGTACCATGGTTCTGGAAACGATTTCATTATTTTTTCCGGCAAGCCAAATAGAATAAAGTCTTCTGATATTCAGGACTTGTGTAAAAGGAGTTTTGGAGTTGGTGCGGATGGTGTCATGTTCATTGAGAAACCTGAATTGAAGAGTATCGATTTCATTGTTCATTTTTATAATCCAGATGGCAAACTTGGATCTCTGTGTGGAAACGGTTCACGATGTGCAGTTTCATTTGCGTCGTCACTTTCCTTTTTCCATGGGAAGTCATGCACGTTTGAGGCCTTTGATGGTAGGCACAGTGGCCAATTATTGGATAATGATTTGGTTAGTATTAATTTTCTAAATTCAACAAAACCTGTAAAGCAGGCTTCAGGTTTTTTTGTAAATACTGGCTCTCCGCATTACATTGAAATCGTAGATAATCTGAATCAAATCAACCTTGCTGGAATCGGCCCTTCGATGAGCAAGGATGTCTTTCCCTCAATAGCATGTAATATTAATTTTGTTCAGAGGGATGGAGATAGTTTTAAAATGATAACTTTTGAAAGAGGTGTAGAAAAAGAGACATTGAGTTGCGGAACTGGTGCTGTTGCTGTTGCGTTGGTATTAAATCAAATAAGTAACATCAAATCTCCAATTACTGTAACTGCAAAAGGAGGAAATCTAAAAGTGGATTTTTCTTTTGAGAATGAAGTTTACAATAATATAGTATTAACAGGCCCTGTAAAGAGGGTATTTCAGGGGGAATGCAACATTTAGAATCAAAGAATATCGTTTTAAGGCCTTTGGAGCCATCAG
This sequence comes from Owenweeksia sp. TMED14, assembly GCA_002167805.1. GTDB lineage: Bacteria > Bacteroidota > Bacteroidia > Flavobacteriales > Schleiferiaceae > TMED14. Next base: position 26,023 of record NHBT01000024.1, read on the forward strand.
ACATTATAAATCTCTTGAAATGGGAAAATGATCCAGAGAATTGGGTTCTAGGGATCCGCACAACTCCGTATTCAAGGCACTCCTTGGAAAAATATATTTTAAATTCGGAAAATGACTTTTGGGAAGTAAAGCAAATTCGTTTTGCCATAACTCAAAAGTCAGATGAATTATGTATTGGCCTAATTGATATATTTGATGCTCAGCCATTGCATTTGAGAGCTGAGGTCGGAATATTAATTGATCCAAAATTTCGGGGAAATGGCTTTGCTTTCCAATCTTTGCAAATAATTCAGAAGTGGGCAAGTAATTATGCGATGTTAAAATCTTTGAGCGCCAACGTTTTCTCTGAAAATACCGCTTCTTGCGGTGCATTTGTAAAAGCTGGATTTAAAAAAAGTGGTATTTTAAAATCATGGTTTAAGACTCCAATGGGTTGGAAAGATGTTACAATTTTGCAGTGGCAATCATCAAAATTCTGAGTTGAATGAAAAAACTTATTTTAATTATTTTATTTGGAGCATTTGTATTCGCTGGAATAATTGCTTTTTCTCCTTATCGCGGGATGTTAATAGACTTTTCAATTAAAAAAAAAACTGATTTACCTTTTTCTATTTATGTTCCTGAAGAGGGTGAATCCATATCTATTTTGTTGGATTCTCTCAAAGCTTCAGAGAAGATTCATTTCTCTAAATGGGTTTCATTGATAGCCCGAATTCGTGGTTATGATTCTGCTCGGTTTGGACATTATAAAATCGATTCAAATTTAGGAGCAATGCAGTTCTTGAGAAAATTATCTCTTGGTTATGAAGACCCAATTAGATTTAGAGTTGCGGGTTACAAGAATAGAGATAAATATTTACAAGAAATTTCTAATTTTTTTCCATGGTCGATAGATTCTTTGCGAAAACATCTTGGAAATGATAGCTCATGGACACATTTAATTCCCAATACTTATGAAATTTATTGGACAACATCTCCAAAGGGAATTGCGAAGCGAATTGATCAAGAATACAAAATTTTTTGGGGAAATCATCGTAAAGCAAAAGCAGATGCTCTAGGTTTGAGTCCAGATCAAGTAATGGTGTTAGCCTCTATTAGTCAAGCAGAGACAAAAGTTCTAGAGGAGATCTCCAGAGTTGCAGCATTGTTTGTAAGTAGGTTGAGAATTGGAAAGCGACTGGAATCAGACCCGACTGCAGTTTATGCGTTTCACGAATTAAACCCGGATGAAGGGGTGGTTAGGCGAGTGTCAAGGAAAATAACAAGGATAAAACACCCATATAATACTTATTATATATCAGGTCTTCCACCAAGTCCGCTTGCTTCTGTTGAACCACAGATAATAGATGCCGTATTACAATCAATTCCGAAAGGAGAAATTTATATGTGTGCGGATCCAAATCGTATTGGTTATCATAATTTCACATCATCTTTTAGACAACATCTAATAAATTCTCGTAAATATCACAAAAGCCTCAATCAACGTGGGATTCGACAGTGAGATTCTTGAAAAAAATCACTCCATCCACTGCATCGCCAAGGATTACTGAGTCTTTATTTATTTCATCCCTTAGGAGCATTTTTGAAAGTTCGTTAATCACTCGTCTTTGAATTATTCTTTTTACAGGTCTTGCTCCAAAAATGGGATCAAAACTTTCTTGAGCCAACATTGAAACTGCTTCATCAGTGAAATCTATGGTTATATTTTTCAGTTGATCAAGTTGTTTTATAATTTCGGAGAGTTGTAATTTCACAATGGCCTTGAGATCTTTTTTTTCCAATGGTTTGAATGCAATGATCTCATCAATTCTATTTATAAACTCTGGTTTAAAGGAATCTTCTAATATTTCGTTCAGCTCCTCTTGAATTTTGCCCTCTAAAAGAAGCTCTGAGCCAATATTTGATGTCATGATTACAATACAGTTTTTAAAGTTAATTTGTCTCCCTTTACTATCGCGCAAATGACCATCATCAAGAACTTGAAGTAATACATTAAAAACATCTGGATTGGCTTTTTCAATTTCATCTAGTAATACAATTGAGTAAGGCTTTTGTCTGATGGCTTCGGTAAGCTGTCCACCTTCTTCGTGCCCAATATAACCTGGAGGTGATCCTATTAACCTCGATATGGAGTGTCTTTCTTGGTATTCGCTCATATCGATTCTAACCATTGCACTTTCATCATTAAAAATAAAACTAGCAAGACATCGCGCCAATTCAGTTTTTCCAACACCTGTAGGGCCAATAAATAAGAAAGAGCCAAGTGGCTTTTTGGGATCATTTAATCCTGCCCTAGATCTTCTCAAGGCATTGGATAATGCCGAAATTGCTTCACTTTGACCAACAATCGAGTTGCTTAATTCATTTTCTAATCTAAGGAGTTTACTCTTTTCACTTTCAATCATTTTATTAATAGGTACCCCTGTCCATCTAGCAACTGTTTCCGAAATATCATGTTCTGATACTTCTTGTTGAACGAGTAGCTCAGGACCTTTAAGTTTCTCTAATTCTTTAAGTGCATTGGCTAATTTTTTTTCAAGTTTTCCAATTTTTCCATATCGAATTTCCGCTACAATTGCATAGTTTCCTGATCTTTCTGCTTGATCAGCTTCAAATCGACTTTGTTCAATTTCTTCTTTTGCATTTTGAACATTTTCAATTGTTTCTTTTTCTTTTTCCCACTGGGATGAAAGCTTTGATCTTTGTTCAATGATTTCTGCAAGATTTTGTTTTAGAATTTTTAATCTTTCTTTATCATTTTCTCTTTTAACCGCTTCTTGTTCAATTTCAAGTTGAGCTAATTTTCTATCCAGACTGTCAAGCTCCTCAGGTTTTGAATTCATTTCTAATCTAATTTTTGAGGCAGCTTCGTCAATTAAATCAATTGCCTTATCAGGAAGAAATCTATCTGAAATGTATCGTTGGCTCAAGTCTACTGCTTGAATGACTGCGGCATCTTTGATTCTGACTTTATGATGACTTTCATATTTTTCCTTCAAACCTCTTAAAATGGCTATCGATGCATCTCTATCTGGTTCGCTAACTTGAACTTTTTGAAATCTTCTTTCTAGCGCTTTATCTTTTTCAAAATATTTCTGGTATTCTGAAAAAGTCGTAGCACCCAAACATCTCAACTCTCCTCTGGCTAGGGCAGGTTTGAGAATATTTGCAGCATCCATAGCACCATCTCCCGCTGATCCAGCACCTATTAAAGTATGGATTTCATCGATAAATAGAATCACCTCTCCATCTGAGTCAGCGACTTCCTTGATAACGGATTTTAGTCTTTCTTCAAACTCACCTTTAAACTTAGCTCCAGCAATAAGTAGTCCCATATCCAAAGAATAAATCAATTTATTTTTTAAGTTATCCGGGATATCACCTCTCATTATACGGTTTGCAAGTCCTTCGGCTATTGCTGTTTTTCCAACCCCGGGTGCTCCAACTAGAATTGGATTATTTTTCGTTCTTCGACTTAAAATTCTTAATATCCTTCTAATTTCATCTTCTCTCCCGATTACTGGATCTAATTTTCCTTCAGCAGCAAGAGCATTGAGATTTGAGGCAAATTGATCTAATGTTTTAAAGTTGTTATCTGACATTTAATGTTTTCTTTTCAAAACCACAAATCAGATGCCGAAGGGTTTTTTGGGCCAAAATGACAGTATTTTCAACTCTAAAAGTGTCATTATGGCTACTTAAATCTATAAAATGTTCATATTTTAATAAATCTTAATGTTGAACTATGAACTTTCTAATTATTGACTTTCCGTCAACACGGACTTCAAGGAAATGAAGACCATTGGAATAATTAGAAGCATCAAAATTAATTCTATTCGATCCCTTTTCACCATTTATTTGACTTTCCATTAGGATTTGACCTAAACTATTTGAAATCGATATACTCAAATCTATTTTTTCGGAAGCATTGAAATCTATGGTTCCTAGATCCGAAATAGGGTTTGGAGAAATGTGACCTAAGAAAAAACCAGGAATGATTATTTCCTGTATTCCGATACCTACAATATCTGCAGGAGTTCCCGCTGGCATTTCTTCTAGGCAGAAATCATCAACTGCCCATCCTTGATCATGGTAAGTATAATCAGCACCAAATCTAAATCTGAAAACTAAACTTCCTGGTTTTTCAACTGTAAATTTGATGGTAGAAGTTATGTAGCCATTGGTATTGCCAGACCAGCCCGGTCTTATAATATCTAATGAGGTAACATTTGTTGTATTGTACCATAGACCATTCGTCAGGGAGCTTCCAAGTGTATACCAAGTAATTCCTCCATCATATGACCAATCTACGTTTCCACCATCGTGGTATAACTCTGTGATCATTTGATGATCGAAGCTCATGTTGTATACTTTAAAGGTGTCAAGTACAAAGAATGGAGTATGAAGTGCACTTTGGCCCATATGATTGTAATTACTGTCTAATCTTGTCATCCATGCACTGGAACCACTCGATGCGCTTGAAATATCAGTTTGATTAGGTGTCCCAAATTCCCAATCATGTGGAAGTGATTTAATGGATGGGTGGAGAGGTAGCCACGATGCAATGTTAGGATCTTCAAAATCATTACAGTAGGGGTTTAGTAAATCAACATTTATTCTATCTAATGTTGTAAACGCTAGACATAATGAATCATCAGAAACCAAATTATCACCTTTAGCATTGGGACGAGATGTTTCCACACATATATTGTATGTCCCTGCCCCATTATTTACCCATAACTGTTTGATGTCATACCATTGTCTTTGCCCACGCATCATTGGAGTAGTGCTTCCAGATTTATTCTTAAAGACCACCGTTTCGTAGTTAGACCAGGGGCCTCCGTTGACTTTATAGCGAACCTTACAAGAGTCTAATAGTTTAGCACCCGTATTCTCTATACGAACTCTGAGGTGTGAAGTATCTCCCGGAATAATAAGATATTCGAGAGTTTCAATTTCTACAGGTGATGCAGAGTTTTGAGGAGGTACATAAACCTCAAAATCATCTATTGCCCAGCCCTTTGCACTACTTCCGGCAGAGGAAACCATCCTCGCCCTTAATTGTATAGGGTTGGTGGAGTAGTCCCAAACACTTAATGGTATAGAAGATGTTATCCATTGTCCTCCGCTACTTCCTAGCCAACCCGGAGTATTCAAAGAGGGTACAGCAGCCGATCCATAGCCAGATCCGTACCAATTGTAACCTACAGACATCGAAGCATTCCCTAAAGTATTCCAGGTTCCATTTTGGAAGTATTCGATTGCGCCTCCATCGCCTGCTGCAAAATCGAATTTATGTTTGAAACGCAGTTCCGCGGCTACAGTTGTATCAAACTCGGTAAGCGTCGGAATTCTCAAAATTTCTGTCATTCCGGGTTGATAGTCATCTTTTAATCCTGTGATCCAACAATTTGTACCCGAGGCCGCACTGTTCCAGCCACCACCTTTTGCAGGAGTACCAAATTCCCACATTTGCAATGTGCCAGAGCCACCTTGTCCGAAAAAACTGAATTCATCTCCGATACAATTATCAAAATCAACTGGCCCAAAAGCAATGGGATAAGAGGTTGCACCTGATGAGATTTTTGACGCGGTATCATTTAATGCAAAACCGTCTCCAGTAAGAGTTGTCCAAGCCTTTACTTCAAAATCACCATTGTAATATGTTGGTGGAGTTGAAACAGTAATTGTAACCTCTGCGCCAGGAGCTAAAGGACCTGGGTGAGTAGTGGTGTAGGTTCCTGAATTTGCCGCAGTGCAAAGATCTTGAACCGTGTAAGTTATGGGGATATTAGATTGAGCAACTGTACCATAGTTTATTACTTTGAATATTACATTTTGAGGATTCAATAAATTCACAGAGTTCAAAGGAGACTTGACAATGCTGACCCCAACATCTGACGCAGGTCTATCATAAATAATGATATCGTCCAAAGCGATATCTGCCATTTGTCCAGATCCGACTTTTCTTGCTAGAATTCTAATATTCACAACATCACCCGCATAGGGTCCAAGATCAACAATTTTAAATTTCCAATCATCGACTTCTTTGGTTTGCTGTGGATTTATTATCGGAGCACCTGGTACTGTTTGCCAAGAGTTGCTTCCGTTTGGAATAACTTGAACGTTTAGGAGATTTATATCTGATCCGTACATGTGGTACCAAAAGGTTAACACTGGATTTGTTAATGACGAAAGGTCAACACATTTTGTTGTACTAAATAGAGCTGCTGGTCCATTATTTCCATAGGTTCCCTCAGCGTATAGGTAATTACCTTTCTTTCCCCGAGACCATCTTGGTCCAGTTGAAAATGTGGGGGTCAAGTCATTCCCTATCATAAACGCATAATTTGATGAATTGGAAGCCGGAAGAGCTTCCCAATCTTGCGTATTGAATGTTCCTGGGTTGGCTGCAGTTCCGTTACCTGGTGCCCATCCAGCTCCATCAAAATCTTGAATATGCGGAAATTGATTGATAGGGACTTTATGCTCAATGAAAATCGGACCGATACTATCATTGCTTGAATTGGGATCACCTTGAACCTCAGACCATGCATATATATCATAATTTGTGAAAGCACTCATATTTGCTTTTGGTGTGAAAGTATATGAGGCTGTATCCCCGAGACCTAATAACTGATATAAGGTGTCTCTAAATATATTGGTGGTATTCGTTGTTAAATCCGTCACTGAGTATGCTAAAGGAATTGTATCTATTGGAAAAAACCCTTCAGATCGAATATGCACTCTCACATCTTCATTAGAGGTATACTGGCAAAAACCATTTTGAGGCTTGAACAATGCCAACATTTCAATATCTGCAGGATCTGGTTCATAAACGCTGATATCATCTAGAGCCATATCTCCGAGATCATTGTTTGATGTATTGTTCTTGTTTCCTAGAAATCTGATCCTAATTATTTTACCTAAATAAGGATCAAGATTTACTAACATTTTTTCCCAAGGTTGATTCTGACTGGTCTGAAATTGTCCTGGAATCATTGCTATCGCGTTAACCCAAGAGGGAGATGCAGATCCAGTATCAATATCAACACGCATATTTCCCATATTCTGGCCATATTTGTGATACCAGAATTCCAATACTGCATGATTCAAACCGGTAAGTTTAATACAAGGAGTAATTACTGTTGTGTTATTGTTTGTATTTCCCTGAGATGCTTCTGTATACAAATATTTTCCTGTTCCTGTAGTATGATCACCCAGGGGTCCCGTGTTTGGAGTTCCGGTTTGTCCTACCCTTACAGACCAAGCAAACCCAGTTGAGTTGATATTTGGAGATACCTGCCAATTTTTTCCAGATGGAGGATTCCCCTGAGGGAAAATTCCCCTGTGTAAGGTGCCTGTTCCTCCAACTCCAGCACCTTGAATCCAATCAATGGATGAAAAATTTTCGACCCAAGGGAAATTCGTTACTAGGTAAGGAAAACTATTTGGTGTCGTCACCCCACAAATAGCGGGAGGAGATGGGTCAATCCAGAAGGTATTGTAAGGAATTCCTGAGTTTAAGGACGGGGCTCTATCCATGTTTAAGCATGCTGTGCAGTCATATACTTCTACATACCAATCGACAGAATCTCCCACAATGAAATTTGTTAAAGTATGAAAATACTCTGCTGAGTCTGGACATGCTGTGCTTATGCTACTTGCCATTTGAACAGTATCCCATGGTCCATTATTTAACCGGTGGAAAAGCACAACTGAGTCTATTCCTGAGCCAAGATCTTTGGCTTTTAATCGTATTTCTTGGTTACTTTGATATCTTGGACCAATGGGTTCTCTTTTTGGGTTCAAATTAAAGTCTATTGTTGGAGGAACTAATTCGCAAGGAGCAGCTTTAACTTTAAGGTTGTCAACAAACCATCCAGCAGGATCAGCAGTCCCAAAAGGGCTTCTATATTCTAGTATGAACTGAATCAAGCAATTTTGATAACCATTAGCAGTTCCACTTGGTCCATTACCTATAATACTGGAAATGTCAAAAGTCTCACCAACCCACCATGATGCTGATGGTGCAGCTCCAGTACCAGCTGTCGTAAGGCCACCCCAATATGGAGTTCCATTAGGGTTTGCATAGGATAATTCATTGAAATACCCAGTGCTTCCGTATGAAGGTGATGTGCCGCTGTAATGAGTTCCATTCAAGCGAGTCCATGAGGCGCCGTTATCATTGGAGACTCTAATGTAAGCATGTTGGCCAAAGTGAACTTTACAAATTTGAGCAAAGCTTAAGCTGACAAATACATTACCAACTGTTGAAAATGTATCTGTTTGAAAAATAACTGAGTCAAAAGGAACAATTTTGGCATGGTATGAATTTGGAGTTGAAATAGAGAATGCTGAGGTGTCGTTCCAATATGGTATTGTTGTTCCCGGGGATGTGTTAAAGGTTGTTACTGAATCAGGTCCAGAGGGGGGGTCGAATTTCTCCTCAAATACAACGGTTATTGGGCTTGTCTGCGCAAATGTCGATAGAGAAAAAAATGAAAATACTAATATGAATAAAAATTTGTAACAGTCTCTCATAACTTTTCTTGGGTGCGTAAGCTTAACTCTTATCCTCAAATATACAATTTTAAGCCCTTCATTCCTCAGCGTATACTGAGCGAGAGCAAGCTATTACCATCTAATTTACAAATTAGCTCATCACCTGCCTCTACAGAAGCCACTCCTGATGGAGTTCCTGTAAAAATTATATCTCCTGATTTAAGAGTGAAAAATTGACTTATATAACAAATTAATTCCTCAATTGAAAAGATAAAATCTCTTGTATTACCTTTTTGAACCAAATCGTTATTTTTAAATAATTGTATTTCGTAATTTTTTTTATTCGGTGATCCTTTGATCCATCTTCCTATAGCGGCTGATCCATCAAAACCTTTTGCTTTTTCCCATGGTAGACCAGCTTTTTTCAGTTCACTTTGAATATCTCGTGCTGTGAAATCTATACCTACAGAAATGGAGTCTACATAGCTCAGGGCATACTTCGGCTCTATGTATTTGCCTACTTTTCCAATTCGCATGATAAGTTCTAGTTCGTGATGGACCTCTTTTGTCCATGGGGGGATAACAAAGGGGTTTCTCGGTTGCAGTATTGCTGAGTCTGGTTTGCAAAAAATAACGGGTTCTTTTGGTGTAGAATTACCTAATTCCTTTACATGATCGGTATAATTTCTTCCAACGCAAATTATCTTCATTTGTGTTTTAATCTAATGGAGGTCAATATTTTTTTTGTAAAAAGTGGAAAATCTGCATTTTGAATCCATGAATAATACCCTGGATCTTTCTTTAGCACTGAAGCCACTGTTTGGTGTTTATATTTCCCGAAAGAAAACTGCTCTTCATTTTGCTCATTAAATGTTATGAAACCAGCAAAATCTGCGGCTTTGTTTCTTCTACTATATTCTGACAAACCATTAATGTCATTGGGTAAATCAGAATACCTCGAAACTTGAGCTTTAAGAATATCTAAGGTAGCTCTCACATCTGCTTCTGCGTTGTGTGCATTTTTTAGTTCCTTATTGCAATAAAATTGTAGTGCAGCACTCAGGTCTCTTCTTTCTTTTTTATGGAAAATATTTTGAACGTCAACAGCATTTACTTTATGCATATCAACTTCAATACCGGCTCTTAAAAATTCTTCAGCAAGAAGCGGGATATCAAATTTATTACTATTGAAACCAGCAAGGTCTGAGTGCTGAATGAATAAAGATATTTCTTTCGCCACGTCTTTAAATGTGGGGCAGTTGCTGACCATGCTATCTGTAATACCATGAATTTCCGTTGTTTTTGAAGGGATCGGTATTGTGGGATTGATCCTCCAAACTTTGGTTATTTCAGAATTATCTATATTGACCTTTATTATACATATCTCAACAATTCGATCGTGAATTACGTTAATTCCTGTTGTTTCTAAATCAAAAACACAAAGTGGTCTATTGAGCTTGATCATATTTCACGATCAATGTTCCAATTCTCAAGGTATTCAGCAACTCTTTTGATGAACATGCCACCAAGGGCACCATCAACGACTCTGTGATCATAAGAATGCGACAGAAACATCTTATGACGAATTGCAATTGCGTCTCCTTCGGGAGTCTCAATAACTGCTGGAATTTTTCGGATTGCACCCAATGCCAAAATTGCAACTTGAGGTTGATTGATAATGGGGGTCCCCATTACATTTCCAAAAGTTCCAACGTTTGTTACCGTATAAGTGCCACCAGAAATATCATCTGGTTTCAATTTGTTTTCACGGGCATTTTGTGCTAGCTCATTGACCTCTTTTGCTAAACCAGATAAACTAAATCTATCTGCGTTTTTAATTACAGGAACGATAAGGTTACCATTTGGAAGCGCGGTTGCCATTCCAAGGTTTATTGATTTATGCGAAATAATCTTATTTCCATCTACACTAACATTGATGTTTGGAAAATCTTTTATTGCTCTTACAACTGCTTCCAGGAATATTGGAGTGAATGTAAGTCGATTATTTTCACGCTTTTCAAACTCACTTTTTACCCTTTTTCTCCAAATCACAATGCTCGTAACATCAGCCTCTACAAATGAAGTCACGTGCGGAGATACTTTTTTGCTCATTACCATGTGATCTGCAATGAGTTTTCGCATTCGATCCATTTCTACGATATCACCATTTTCCTCTGAAGAGATACTTTGAGTCGAAAAATTATTCTCAATTTTTTCAGGTTGAGACAGGGGAGATTCGGAGGGATCTGGTTTTATTTCCCCAAAATCCTTGGTTTGAGAACTATTTCTATTAAGAAATTCCATTAAATCCTGTTTTGTCACTCGACCTTCATTTCCTGTTCCTGGTATGCTATCTAATATCTCTTGAGATAATCCTTCTTCCTTAGCAATACTTCTCACTAGTGGACTATAGAATCGGCCTGCACTTTCTCTGGATATTTTTGAAATATCGGAGGCAGTCGATTCCGAAGGAACAAATGGAACTTTTTCGTTAAAAGTTTTATTTTCTGTTTGAATATTTTCAATTGGCTTGGTTTCTTTTGATTCAAGTTGAGGTTTAGAACTGGTCGAATCAGCATTTTCCTCGGATTCAGTTGAAATGTGAGCGATTACCTGACCAACTTGAATCACATCATTTACTTGAAACAAAATTTTGGATAATTTTCCAGATACAGGGCTAGGCAGATCGCTATCCACTTTGTCAGTTGCAATAGTCAAAACGGATTCATCCATGGAAATGGTATCTCCCTCTTTTTTTAGCCATTCAGTAATGGTTGCTTCTGCTACAGATTCGCCCATCTTGGGCATGGTTAATTCAAACATCTTAAAAAATTTCTTCTACAAATTTAATTCAAATGAGGCCGTTGAAGAATGCGTAAATATCAAATTCAGGTCTCCAATGGTGAGCATATCTTATATCAGCAAATTTAATCAAGTTAGAATTTGTTAATTGACCAGAGTGACAAAAGACACCATCTCTAAGCGATGGTAAACCAATGGGTTTTTTTGAGATGTAACCAACCCATATTTTTTTTTGCAAAAAGATTTCTGGTAAGTTTTTTATGACGTAACGCCCTTTTGGGGACCATATAAAAATTGGAATTCCAATTATCACAACAAATGTGATTAATATGTTCAAGATATTTTTTGTTCTTTTTATTTCTGGCTTTGATAAAGCGGCTATGGATAAGTCTGATGAGGTCTGATAATCATCACTACCTAAGGTCCATGATGCGTATTTAAAACGATATTTTAAATTATTTTTCCTTAAAAAAATCATAGCTCGAATGATCTTTTTAAGATCAATTTTTTCAGGATAAAAATGAATTTCTGAGAATTGTAGAGGGTCTTTCTGAGTTAGTAAGTCATCTATGGAAATATCATAATTTGTCATTTGGTTAATTGGTTCAGAACTATCCCTATTTACGTGAGCTACACTATTCTGAGAAATTCTGAGAAGACGATCTCTAGATCCAATGTTCAATAAGAATTTAATTAATAAAAAGGTTATGAAAAATATTAGGCATGAAATCACAATTAATATTCTTGAGAATCTTAAATCCGATGGCAAAAGAGAGTAAAAAATGAGTAATACTGATGTTGAGGTTATAAAACCTGTGAAATAGCGAATAATAGATGCATTATTCGAGTAGGCCCCATTAATAATCATGCTGCCTACCCAAAGAGTAAGGTATGCTGGGAGCAATCGATCTATGAATATAGAAGGATAGTGGCCTCCGTTTGGGTATCTGTAGTTGCTTTCCCAGAAACTGATAAATTCATTTGCGAGAAAAAAACCAATTATGAATGTGAGCAAAATTGGTAGTGCTGTAAAAAGGTACTTCCTTATAATTGTGGACGATGCTTTGGTGTATATTCCTAATCGTATCAAAAAGCTGTATGAACGCGCATTGGTTTTCAAGTGTTTTTTGAAAAATATATCCATCGATTGATGAAAATTTTTTACATATGACCAAGATGAATGTTTTGTACTCTCTCCTTTAAAGTGGATGATTGGGCTTGTAGCAAAGTACCGGTTTTCATAATCTAATTCCATTATTCTGTATGATAAATCAATATCTTCTCCGTACATAAAAAAAGCCTCGTCAAAGCCATGACTTTTATTTAAAGCTTCTTTAGAAAGCATCATCCACGCACCGCAGTGAATTTGAGACTGAGCATTTTCGCTTTCAGCTACGTTTCCTAAATAATAACCTGCCCATTTTTTACTTTTAGGAAACAGTTTTGCGAGACCAATGATTCGATAAAAAGCTACCCATGGCGTAGGGAAACCCCTTTTAGATTCCGGTAGAAAATTTCCTTTTCCATCAATCATTCTGCACCCCAAGGAACCTAAATTTGGGAAATCACGAAACTCTTTTAAGGCAAGTTCAAAATTATCTTCTCCTACAATAGTATCGGGATTTAGAAATAGAATATAATCACCCGTTGCTTGTTTTGCAGCGATATTATTGGCGGTCCCAAAACCTAAATTTGATTTATTTTGAATTAAATGAACGGAGGGGAAATTTGATTTTATGTGTTCTACGCTATCATCTTTTGAAAAATTATCAATAACAATAATTTCTACATCAATATTTTTTGATGCTCTAATTACAGACTTTAAGCATTGATCAAGATATGCTTTAACATTATAACTAACTATTATAACGGATAAATCCATAATCTTAATTACTAAGGGTAGATTCAAAAAGAACTCTCTGCTGCAGGGATTTACTTAATGTAATTTCATCAGCATATTCGAGAGAGTCACCAATGGGCAGACCCCTTGCGATAGATGTTAGTTTTAAAGGTAAATCACCAATTTGTCGATATATATAAAAGGCGGTAGTGTCACCTTCCATGGTCGCGCTTAATGCCATTATGACTTCTTCAGAATCATTGCTTTTGATCCTATTCACCAATTCTTCAATTGTTAAATCACTGGGGCCAAGCCCATCCATTGGGGAAATTAGACCACCCAAGACATGGTATTTACCTCTGAATGCATTTGTTTTTTCTAATGCTAAAACATCTCGAATATCCTCAACAACGCAAATAGATTTATCATCGCGTTTTGGATCACTACAAATTGAGCATTTTGGACTATCGCTTATGCTATGACAATTTTCACAAAATTGAACATTTCTTCCTAAATCTTGTATCGATGATGCAAGATTTTCCATTCTATCATTCCCTTGCCTTATGAGATAAAGAATTAATCGAAGAGCTGAACGTCTACCAATTCCTGGTAGTCGCGACAATTCTCTAACCGCTCGTTCCATTGTTTTCGAAGGAAGTTCCATTATCACAAAAGTACGCCATCTTTACAGGCATGAAACCAGAATACATTTTGCTTCTTATGTTTAGCTATTTTGCTTTGCTTATTATTGTTGCAAAAGCAAGTACAAAGAGAGGAGATAATGCTACTTTCTTTGTAGGAAATCGTCAATCTCCGTGGTGGCTTGTATGTTTTGGGATGATTGGCGCTTCATTGAGTGGAGTGACTTTTATTTCGGTTCCTGGTTGGGTCGAATCTTCAGGTATGGCTTATATGCAAATGGTGTTGGGATATGTCGTTGGCTATTTCTGTATTGCTTTTATTTTATTACCCATATATTACAGGTATAATACGACTACAATCTATGGTTTTTTATCTCAGAGATATGGAGAAATAGCACATAAAACAGGTGCGACATTTTTTATTTTATCCCGATGGTTAGGAGCTTCTTTTCGTCTTTATCTGGTTGCAGCAATTCTTCAGTCTTTAGTATTTGATCAACTTGGAGTTAGTTTTATTTGGACAGTGATAATAACATTAGCATTAATTTGGATTTATACGAATCGAGGTGGCATACGCACAGTTATTTTTACAGATACTCTTCAAACTTTGGCCATGCTTGGAGCTGTATGTCTTTCAATTTATTATGTTTATCAATCATTAGATAATTCTGATGGAATTTTAAAGACCATATTTTCTCAGGAAGAGTCAAAATGGTTTTTCCCAGATGCAACAGATGGCCGAAATTTCTGGAAACAATTTTTAGGTGGAGTTTTTATAACCCTGGCTATGACAGGTCTGGACCAAGACATGATGCAAAAGAATTTAACTTGTAGAAACCTAAGGGAAGCTCAGTTTAATATGATAACTCTCTCGGGTATTCTTGTCTTTGTAAACATACTTTTTTTATCCTTAGGGGTGCTCTTGCTAGTTTATGCTCGTCAAGAGGGAATTGATGCTCATGGGGATCAGTTATTTCCTGCAGTTGCAAATTATTTTGATATACCATTAATAGTAGGACTTTTATTTTTTATTGGTTTAATAGCTGCGGCATACTCATCAGCAGATTCAGCATTAACATCGCTAACCACCTCTTTTTGTGTAGATATTTTGGGCGTAGAAAAAATGAAAGAGTCAAGGGCGTTACTAATTAGAAAAAGAGTTCATATTGGGATGACTTTGGCAATTGTACTTTTAATTATTCTTGCACGGCCATTTGTTGATGCATCGATAATAAAAAATATTTTTACTGCGGCGGGATATACTTATGGCCCATTGCTTGGGCTTTTCGCTTTTGGAATTTTATCCAAGTCTAGTATTCAAAATAAGTTTGTCATTCCAGTAGCCGCATTATTGAGTCCAATTTCAACTTATGTTATAAGTTGGATATCTCCGATATATTGGAACTACACTTTTGGATTTGAAATCATATTATTAAACGGTTTACTAATGACCACGATGCTTTACTTAAGTTCGACAAAAGAGTATAGATGAGATAAAGAATAAAATACTAATGTCTAGTCTGTGAATAAACTAAAAATAAATGAAAATTATAAAGAATTTTTAACCAGTAGACTAATTATAAAGCCTACCAGCTTGGAAGATGCTGATTTAATTTATTTAATAATGAACTCTCCGAAGTTCATGAAATATGTTGGAGATAGAAAAATAAATTCCATTCAAGATGCTAAAGAGTATATTCAAAATAGGATACTTCCACAATTGTACTCAGTAGGATATTCGAATTATTCAATTCTCCTTAAGAAAAATAAAAAGAAAATTGGCATTTGTGGACTTTATCATAGAGAGGGTATTGATGGAGTTGATTTAGGTTTTGGAGTTTTTCCTGAGCACGAAGGTTTTGGATATGCTTACGAGGCGTCTAAGCAACTGGTAAATGCGGCATTTGAGGAATTTGGATTTCAGGAAATTAAAGCCATTACAGCCAAAGAAAACTACGCATCTCAAAAACTTCTAAAGAGATTAGGCTTCGAATTTGAAGGTCTTACAAATTTCTTTAATGATACTGAGGAATATCTTTTTAGAATAAAAAGGTCGGCATGACTTTTTAGAGTATTAAAAACATTTATTTCTATTCTAGAATTAGTTCTTGATAAACGAAATCGTTTTTCGAGTTCCTTTTGCAGATATTCTCATTAAATATTGACCTGATGCTAGTGTTTTAATATTTAAGGTCTTTTCCGAGGACAAGTTACCGCTGAACACAATTCTTCCAAGAGCATCGATGACTTCTATATTTTCAATTTCCACATCTCTTGGGCCAATTAGTTTAATTATATCTTGACTTGGATTTGGCAATAAAGACCATTCTATTTGCATGGTTTCATCATTTCCAACGCCAGATATTTGAATCAATACTCCGGTAGAATCCCATCCACAATCATTGTATGAGGCTAAAGAGACATTGTAAGACCCTCCGCTAGAAGGATAGGAGTGTGTTGGGCTTTGAAGACTACTGCTGGATCCGTCACCAAAGTCCCAATTCCATTGGGTTGGTGATCCACTCGAATTATCTGAAAAACTTACAGTTTGCCCGCTGATACCATATGTGAAACCTGCAGAGACCGGTTGATTTATATTGAATGAAAGCGTATCTATATCTGTTCCACCCGAGTTTGTGAGAGAAAGAGTGGTAGATTTAGAACCGCTTGAAAAGTAAATAACAGAATGCGGTCCAACTCCATTTGCGCTACTTGGTATCGAGCCTGGGCCGAAATCCCAAGAAGCAATTGCCGTTCCCGGATTTACAGCTTGAAAAACAACAGTGTCGTTCATGCATGTAGTACTGGATATTGAACTATTAATAACTGCATTTGGGCTACTGGCTCCCAGGTCATAAACTCTAACATTGTCAATGTGAAGATTATTTCCATATCCATTGATAGCAGCAAATCTGAATTTTACACTCGGTCCAGAGAATCCAGTTGAGAGAAAAACCGTATCCTCACGCCACTGTCCGGAACTATTTGGTACAAATGTTCCTGTCTGGGAAGGAACAGTTGCGAGTACATTACCCGATTTTAAATAGCCAGAACCAACCCATGAGCTTCCGCAATTTGAAGAAACATCGATCCTCAGACCATCAGAATAATTTGAGTTGTATTCGGCATATGCAACATCAAAAATGAGAACGGGTTGCGATGTTCCTGTTAGGTCGATGCCAGGGGTTATAAGATAATCTTCTTGTAACGGAGCATTATAANTAATATTTGAAATATATGCTACCGAATTGTTTTGACCATTACTTCCAATTGCATTTTTCTGATCCCAAGTTGTGGAATTATCAGGATTTTCAATTTCCCAGCCTGAAGGTAAAAAGTTCCCAAAGCCCTGGTTAAAAGGTAATAATGATCCACCATTAACAATTACTGAAGAAGAGCTCGAGCTATCTGATCCAAAATTATTACTTGCATTTAGACTAATAGCGTACGTTCCGAAAGTATTAAAAGCGACCTGAGGATTCTGACTTGTTGAATCTGTTCCATTCATGAACGAAAATCCTGAGTTCGGGATTATTTTCCAAAGCCACTGATTAGGACTATTCAGGCTATTATCAACTAGATCAATTGTTTGGTTTAAACAAGGTAAAGAATTGCTTATGCTAAAATTTGCTGTTGGTGCACTTGTCACCTCAGAAATAGATATATCATCTATGGCAATATCACTTGAGAAAGCTGTTCCTGTTTTGCCACGGAACCTTACAACAATAATATTCCCTGCAAATGCTGCGAGTGATATATTCTGTTGGGTCCAATTAGATCCCGATACCGTATTGATTACCGGTGCATAATCATTATACCATTGACCCTGACTCAGTATATCAATATGTAGTTCTCCATTGGAACTCCCAGACATATGAGACCAAAATTCTAATTCTGGGATTATTGTTTGAGTCATATCGATACAGGGCGTTGTAAGAATTGCGGTGTTTTCGTAACAAGAAGAGGCTTCGAGATATAAATACTTATCACTGCCAGGACCTCCGGTATGGCCTGACGATGGACCTGTACCTGATGACGGTGTTCCTCCTGAATTTGTTCTCCAGTCGATATCATCTTGAATACCATTTGTCCAATTGGTCATATGCCCAGAAAGATTACAAATTGTTCCAGCACAATTATTACTCGTTCCGCAAGTTGAGAAATTGTCAAAATTTTGGTTATAAGGCATAGCATATGTTGAGTCAGACTGCACAATCTCAAAAAGTGAAATCAACGTATCATTCCANCGGTTTTGATCTATCAAGGATTCTGCCCATACTTTTACCGAATAAGACCCTAGCGTACCTGCGTTTACGGTTGCACTAAATGTAAACACATGAGTGTTTGTTGACGCTAAGCTCACGTATGCTGTGTCTCTTACGATAGCATTATTTCCAAACTGATATGCCATTGGAACAGTGAAAATTGAATCTAAACCTCCATTTTCAATTAAGATAGATACAGGTAAATTTCCAGTATTTTGACAATCTGGAATACTGTTTGAAGGACTTAAAATAGATGAGATTATAACATCGTTTGTTAGTAAGCAACCTTGAAGACCAGGTGTTTTTTCAACGGCTACAGCTCTTTTTCCTACTTTTCCTCCAGGAGTTAATGCTGCGACGCTCCACCAAATTGTATTTGAAGGGTTTACATTGTAGAATGTATAAGAATTATTTATGGTTGTATCAATAGGATTCATGTATTCTTGTCCGAGCATGTATACTACGTAGCCTGAAGCATTAGAAACTGGATTCCAACTCACATTAAACGAATCAGGACAAGCCCAATTAAGTTGAAGGTTGGCAGGGTATCCTACTAAACCGATAGGGGCATCTGTTATGTCGCTGGCACTACCCCTTGAGATTCTAAAAACCAGGCTATCACCAACTCCATTTGGAGTTTGAAAAGTCGATTGTCGACTCGATGAGGGGGCCGTTGCAAACTGCGTAAAGGAATTTCCTCCGTTAGAGCTGAATTCTAAGCTAAAATTTCCAGTTCCATTTGGAGCATCCCATCTCAATGGGATTGTCGTTAGTGGAGGTAAAACCTCCCCACCGATAGGATAGGTAAGTTCCACTTCATCATTTACAATTGTCCATGTCACCCAATAAACTTGGGGTCCAGATGGAATTGAGCTACCATTTACTAAAAGTTTATAGGTCCCGTTATTTGGTTGATTAAGAGTAAATTGTTCTGAATTATTGAGACTATCAACCGCTCGAACTGCATTAGAATTCAATGCTGTTGAATTCGGAGTAGGATTAAGAACCCAAGGAAGCCATGTGGAAGCATCAAGTTTTAATGTAGAATTTAAATCATTGACGAGTGCCCTTCCAGCATTCACTGTTGCTTGAGGGTCTGTCCAATGAACCATGATTCGCAGTTCCTGAGCACCAAAAGGAACTGGAATATCTATCGTGTCCGTTTCATTTTGAGCTATTGTGTCNTTGATGAACCAATTCATCTCAATTGCTTTGGCCGCTCTGAGTCCATTTACTCTTCCATAACCATATTTAAAATCTGGACCAGGATTACCAAGATCATCAGCATTATTTGTCAGCAGTGCTCTCATCAATCCACCTTCTGGATCTGCTCCGTTATTATTTTGTCTGTAAGCGTCATATAATTGAGCTAAAACACCTGCGATACCTGGACATGCCATTGAAGTACCTGTAATTGATCGATAATCGTTAGGAGCTAGGCAGGAAAATACATTGGTCCCTAAAGCTGCAATATCAGGCTTAATTCTACCGTCATGGGCAGGGCCTCTACTACTTGATCCTGCAATAATGTCAGATCCAGTAACATTTGCTGTTGCTATTACATTTTTACCTTGCTTATGACCTCCAGTGATATTTCCCCATCCTGAACCCGCTCCATAATTACAGTTTGAATTCCCGTTGTTTCCAGCTGAGAATACGTGAGTTAAACTTGGGTGCTGAATAGCATCTAAATCTACACGGCGGGTGAAAGACGTGTACCCTGCATTGCACCCGTTAGAGTAGGAAGAGGCAGTGACTCGAATTCCGTAAAGCCCGTAATCAGTGTCAATATCATTTAAGTTGTCCGGGTAATCATAATAAACTAATTTCGATCCAGGTGCTTGGCCTTCGCCATCAGGATCCAAATTACCTGCCCCCATTATTGTTCCTGCGACATGGTCTCCATGTGCGCCGTTTGATGGTCCTGATTTATTTGCTAACACTCTTCCTGAAAAGTCTATATGAGGTTGAATATCTCCATCGTCTCCGTGGCCAACAACAATGCCATCTCCATCGTAGTTTCTTCCCCCGGCGTATGGCACTCTCAATGCATTTGAGCGATGATTTTTGATTCCAATTTTATTCTCTGGAATCGCGGGTGCTTCTTTTTGTTGGATGTAGGTTATCATGGGGTGTTTTGCTAGATCCATGACTTTTTCTGGAGATATTAAAATTCTAACTCCCTCAAATTGGGGTCCTAACAAATCAATCTCTAAGTTTTTGAAAAAATTCTGTAGCCGATTCCAGTCAATTGATGGAAGTCCTTCAATGTATAATTCCCATTTATTGCCTACCCAAATATAATCTGGAACGTTATTATCCGCTAGTTGCTTAGAAAGCTTCATTTCTGGCATCAAAACACTCATACCGGTAACGCCTTCTTCTTTGAGGGCTATTATTGTTTTAGAGTTCAGTTGAGAAAGAGTAATCAAATAGGAATTAATTGGAAGATATCCATTGTTTTCAATACCTGCCTTGTTCAGTCTTTGCCAAGACTCAGGGCTCAGAGGACTTGGTCCCGATATGACTCGAATAAATTTTTCTTGATTTCGCTCAGCATTGTTAAGCGACTTCATTGTAATTTCGGAAATTGAAGGAAGAGAGTAGGTTCCCGATTGTAAAATGACTCGAGACTTTTTATTTACTTTGTTTTCTAAGTTTATATTTTGTGCTTGACTAACAAAACAAAAGCATAGGAAAAGAAGAATGTATGATTTTTTCACTTTGGAATAGAATAATGTGATTTCAAGTTACGAAGTTATGAGAAGCCTGTTACTTTTTAATATTCATTTTTAAATTATGAGACTGTCAATTTTTTTAACATTTATATTTTTTGTTGGTTCATCATATGCTCAAAATTCTGGTCAGTATACGTCTCCTTCATCAGGAGAATCAAATCTTTCACGAAAAGCACTAGATTTTAAGATTTTATATCTTGCCGCTCACCCGGATGATGAGAATACTCGTTTAATTGCTCATTGGTCAAAGTTTGATGGATTTAATGTGGCTTATTTGAGTCTTACAAGGGGTGAAGGAGGGCAAAATATGATTGGTTCGGAGCTTGGTGAATCTTTGGGTGTAATTCGTTCTAGTGAACTTTATGCGGCAAGAGAAATTGATGGCGCGATTCAATATTTTGGCGAGGCTTTAGATTTTGGGTATTCAAAATCAGTTCAAGAAACACTGGATAAATGGAATGAAGAGAAACTTCTCAATCGTATTGAAGATGTAATTATGGAATTCAAGCCAGATGTAATCGTTACAAGATTCCCAGCTGACGAGAGAGCAGGTCACGGGCATCATACGGCCTCAACTGTTTTGGCCATTAAGGCTTTTGAAAATATCAAATTAAGATCGAAACCTGGCGAGTATTCTCCCAAAGCCATCTATTGGAATACCTCTTCATGGTGGATCCAGGATATAGAAAATGATGGGCTTAATGATTCTATTCAATCCATAGAGATCGGAGGATTTATACCTGAGTTAGGGAGATCATCATTAGAGATTGGAACAAAGGCTCGTGGAATGCATAGATCACAGGGTTTTGCGGGAAAAATAGATAGAGGGTTTAGAAAAGAATATCTGAAACTATTGGTTGGGGAAAATATAAATTGGAACAACATAAAAAAACTTCCAAGGAAAGATTCTCAAATGGATTTGGAAGGAGTTTATATCGATTTTATTGCTGAATCACCGTACTTTATTGAAGGTAAAGTACTGAAATCTGAGCTCGTTTGTTATAATGAATCGGAGCATGATTATAGTTTTCAAATCATAACCTCTAAAAATTCAACGAATCCTACTCGCCATAAAATTGAAANGCATAAAAACTTATCGGTCCCGATAGATTTGACAAGTCTTGACGAAAAAACTATTCTATTTAAAGATGACGACTCAGGTGATGAAAGGGAAATAAACCTGTGGCCGAATTACGTGAAAGCTGATCGAGTTTTAGGTGAGGTTAGGCGTCCTGTTCAAATCGCTAAACGCTTCAGCATTAGTTACTCTATGCCCTGTGCAGTATTTGTAAAAGGTAAAAAACGTAAATTAAATGTCTCGATTCATCGCTGGAGCGAAGAGAGAAATTTAAAATTTGATTTTAAATTTCCAAAGGGTTGGAAAGTAGAAGCATTAAACAACTCACATAGTGAAATACGGTTTTCCCCNGACCAAAGGATATATAATTTAGAATTTTCGGTTGAGCCCCAAAAAAATGCAAAATCAGGGGATCTATATATTCAAGACATTACTCGAGGTGAATATTTAGACAGGACTGAAAAAATTCGCTATGACCATATTCCGCATCAAGAGGTATGGCTTAATGGATCTTTGCCAATTAGATATATCCCAATGGACTTACCTCCCTTAAAAGTAGGTTACATAAAAGGCGTTGGCGATGATGCGCCCATGGCTTTGGCTCAAATGGGAATTTCTGTCATCCATTTAGATCCTGATTTACTAACCTTAAAGCAGCTCAATGAGCTTGATGCTTTGTTAATTGGGGTAAGGGCATATAATGTTAATATGGGATTAAGATCTTCACAGAATTTAATTAATGATTATGTCCGACAAGGAGGTCGTTTGATTATACAGTATAATACAGCGTCACGAGATAGGGTTTTGAAAAAAATGGGGCCTTTGACTTTTAATTTAAGTAGAGATCGAATAACCTTAGAAACAGCTGAACCTGAAATGCTGGAATTAGATCATATTCAAATGAATTCACCAAATGTATTGGGTAAAAAAGATTTTGAGAATTGGGTTCAGGAAAGAGGTTTGTATTTTGCAGATTCATGGGATTCTTCTTTCACTCCAATGATCTCATGGAGTGATCCCGGAGAAAAAAAGAAATTGGGATCATGGATTGTCGCAAACTATGGAAAAGGTACAGTTACATATTGTAGTCTTTCTCTTTTCCGTCAATGGAGACATGGAGTAGAAGGGTCCTACAGGATTTTAGCCAATTTAGTTGGTCATGGAAAGTAGTTTATCTAGTCTAGATTGGGTGGCTCTCATTGGAACTCTTGGCTTTATTACTTTTTTTGGAATTTGGAAAACTAAAAATAAAAAGACCGGAAAAGAGTTTTTAGTAGGAAGTAAAGAAAGTCACTGGGCAACAATTGGCCTTGGAATTATTGCTACTCAGGCATCAGCGATAACATTCATATCTACCCCAGGTCAGGGATTTGCTGATGGTTTAAGATTTGTTCAGTTCTATTTTGGTATGCCAATCGCACTCTTGCTTATTGGCATATATGTGGTGCCAAGATATATGAGCTCTGGAGTTGCCACGGCTTATTCATTTCTTCAAAAAGTATATGGAAACAAAGTGAGATGGCTAGCAGCAAGCCTTTTTTTGCTCTCTAGAAGCCTTTCTGCAGGCATTACTCTCTACGCTCCCGGAATTGTCCTTTCTGCAGTTTTTGGGTGGAGTTTAAATGCAACAATTTTGATAACCGGAGCTATTGTGATACTATATACCGTATTTGGTGGTTACAAAGCTGTTAGTTTAACTCAGTCATTTCAAATGCTTGTTGTCTTCATTGGGCTCTTTGCAGCAGGATTCGTTTTAATTCAGGAATTACCAGATACAATGAGTTTTTCAAAATCTTGGGATTTAATGGCTGTTTATGATAGAACTAAAATTTTAGACTGGTCATTTAACCCCTCCAATCGCTACACTGTCTGGTCTGGTCTCGCTGGTGGTTTTTTTTTGGCAATGGCTTATTTCGGCACAGATCAGAGTCAAGTGGGAAGATATTTAGGTGGAAAGAGTAAAAGAGAAATTCGCATAGGAATGTCTTTTACAGCATTGATAAAAATTCCTATGCAGCTATTTATATTGGGATTAGGTTTGATGTTATTTACCACCATGCATTTTTCGGATGAACCCATTTGGCATAACCCAGCGGTTCAATCAAAGTGGCAAAGTATTTCATTTCCAGAGGTTAATAGTATCAATCAGTCATGGGAAAGTATGATATACGATAGAAGAGAAAATGCGATTGAATTTTCTNAGTCTAATGGTAGTTTTAATCAAGAGTTAAAAAATGAATTAGTCTTACTACACCAAAAACGAGATTCACTTAAGAATAAAGCTGAAATGTTATTAGTGAATAATTATCCTGGAATAGAGACAAAGGATACTGACTATGTTTTTCTTGGATGGGCATTAAAAAGTCTTCCGATGGGTTTGCTTGGGCTTTTGCTAGCAGTAATTTTTTCAGGAGCCATGTCAAGTTGTAGTGCAGAATTGAATGCTTTATCTGCCACATCAATAGTTGATTTTAAAGAGACATTTGGGAAAAAGAAGGAAACAAGTGTTTTTATCTCACGTGCTTTGACCGCATTTTGGGGTTTTTTAGCACTAATTATTGCAATGAGTGCATCATTATCAGAAAACCTGATTCAATTAGTTAACATTATCGGATCTCTATTTTATGGCCCAATGTTAGGTTTGTTTGCATGCGCATGGATATTCCCTAGATTTAAATCATCTGCCGTATTCACGGCTGGAATGATCTCTCAAATCTTGGTTTTGGTACTACATTTATTGAATAATTTAGATGTCATTCAGTTGGGATATTTATGGTATAATCTGATTGGATGTATTTGCGTTGTCTTTATATCCTCAATTCTCTCTTTGAATGTTTCGAATAAATAATTTCCATTCTTTCAACAATACTTTCGACCGCTGGACAGATATTGGAATTCAATTCCGTTAGTTGCAGTATTTGCTTCTGCTTTGGTCTGTTTGTATGTGGATAATCAGCGCAGGCAGAAGGCCTTACAGCGTAAATACTACATTTATTGTCTTCGATTAAGAAAGGACAGGGTAATTGTTGTAGAACATAGTCTCCGTCTTCATCAATTTTTAGATATGATTTTTCAAAATCCAAAACCTCATAACCAAGATGCTTTGAAACTCTTTGTCGGTCTCTTTTTGTCCATAAAGGACCCGTGGTTTTGCAACAATTAGCGCAATCAAGACAATCAATTTTCTTAAAAGCTTCATCATGTAATTGATGAATTACAGTATCTAAATTTTTTGGATTACTTTTTTTAATTCGTTTAAAAAACTTATTCCTAGCCGTTTTCTTATTGTCCATAAGAATGCAAGATTAAGTTTTGAATCTTGGTCCGAAATTCCGATGTAAAATCTGAATAACCTTTGGTTGCTGGACCTGAAAAGCCAGCATGAATTTCAACTAAATCACCTTTTTTATCAAATAAAAGATAGGTGGGATAAGAGATGAAATTACTAATCGGTAGAAGCCTTTCAACCTCACTTTTCTGCGCTTTCCCTGCGAACAGTATTGGATACTTAAGATCCAAATAGCTTTCTATTCGTTTAATCGAATTTAAAGACCTCAATCTATCTTCATTTTTTTCAAAGGCTAAAGCATAAATATTAAGATTGTCAAAACCAGAAAGCTCATTAAAAAAAGATGATTCATCAAGACAATTTGGACACCAGCTTCCCATGACTTGTATCAAGGTTACCTTTCCCTCGCCAATTGGAACACGGACTAATTCTCCACTCTTGTATTCCGGAAGAATAATATCAAGCTTTGACTTATTATTAATAATCTTGGTAATTTTATATGGGTCATCTAACATGCTGGTACTATCAGGAACCCCAGTAAAAGGTTCCGAATATGACTCTCCACTAAAATGTATGCCTTCAATGTGTCCATTTTCTTTTATGTTGATGAGAAAGCTATAAGCGTGAACTCCATCAAAGGTGCTGATATACAATTGATTTCCCATTCGGTTTCCAGCCAAATAACGATAGTCTCCAGTTTGAGTAAGTATAGACCCAGTATATTCATTCGTTTTTGGATCTCGCTGAAATTCTGCGATACCTGCTTTTGGGTTTAATGAGCTTGATTTTAGTTTCAATAAAAACCTATCTGATAATAAGACTTCACTTTCATTGGGTAAGGAAGAGAAAACACTATTGGGAAAACGATTGATTTTTTTCCTTGACTTAGTTTTATGTAAAATCTCAAAAGGATAAGATTTATTATTCTCTGTTTTCACAAAAACTCCAGTGAAATCATTTTTGGAATTTAGTCGTATTTCAGATTGGAAAGGAAATGTCCAAATGTATTTCTTAGCATCTTCATCAAACCCCTGAGAGGTTAATTGAATTTTTTCATCACCATTTATTATAGCAATAGCCTCAAAATCTTCCGATTCCTCTGTAGATATTGTTTCAATTTGAAAAAAGAGTGTGTGGTTTTCACTAAACTTGATATTGGCATTCCAAGAATTAGAACTTTTCATATTGCTTCTGGTAAATAAGTATGTAGAAAATGCAATAAGTCCGAAAATTAATGCAAGGGCTATCAGAAGATGTTTTTTTGGATACAAATTTTTATGTTTTCGTTTTAAAAGTTTGAAATACTTGTTTTATAATTTTTTATACGCTCATTAAGCCTTTCGGCAATAATATTATAGCTGTTTTTATCATGAAGATTTATAGGCTTACCTATGACATTAAAATAATATTTAATTTTAGGCTCCGTGCCGCTTGGCCGCACCGTTATTCTGTCATTATTCTCCATAATAAATTGGAGAACATTGGATTTGGGAAGTTTAATCTTAGTAAATTCTCCAGAGATTATATTTTTCGCTTGACCAAGTTGATAATCTAATATTTTTTTCACCTTATAGGAACCTAATTTTTTTGGAGTTTTGCTCCTGAGATTGCGCATAATTTCACGGATTTCCTCATCTCCTTTTTTACCCTTTTTTACAATGCTTAATAATGAGTCAAGATGAGTTCCAAACTTGGAATATAGTTTCAATAATTCTTCATAAAAGCTAGATCCGTTTTCTTTGAAATAACTAGCGGCCTCCGCTAGTAATACTGAAGCAGAAATTGCATCTTTATCTCGCACAAAATCCGAGATCAAATAACCATAGGATTCTTCCCCACCAATTATGAATTCTTTTTCATCGTTTTTATTAATTAAATCAGCGATCCATTTAAATCCAGTGAGAGTAATTAAGTTATCTATGTTGTATGATTTAGCAATATTATCAAGGATAGTTGAGGTGACTATAGTAGAGGCTGTAAAGGCATTGCTTGGAAGTGATCCTTGACTTTGTCTTTGATTTAGTATAAAGTTGAAAAGTACGGCTGCAGTTTGATTGCCATTTAAAAGAATGATTTCATCAAAGTTATTCTTAACCGCTATACCAACTCGATCCGCGTCTGGATCGCAACCGATAACAATATCTGCATTTATTTCTTTGGATCTTTTGATAGCTATGCTTAGTGCTTCTTGTTCTTCAGGGTTTGGTGATATTACAGTTGGGAAACTTCCATCAGGAATAGCCTGAGATTCAATTATTTCAACATGTTGAAAACCCAAATTCTTCAAGGCTTTTGGCAAAAGAGTAATCGAAGTACCATGAAGAGCGGTAAAAACAATTTTGAGATTAGAATGAGATTGATCTCGGAAGGAAAGATTTTTTATTTTCTCAAGATATTTTATGTCAATTTNATCGTTTAACTCTTTAATGAGTCCAGTACCTCCTGCCCACTTTATGTCAGAAATATGAGTATTTTGAATCCGCTGAATAATCTCTTTATCGTGGGGCGGAATTAATTGCCCTCCATCTGACAAGTAAACTTTGAAACCATTATATTCCTTGGGGTTATGACTTGCAGTTATTACAATTCCCGCATCGCAGCATAAATTTCGGACAGAAAAACTTAAAATTGGCGTAGGTCTGAGTTCTGAAAATATAAAAACGTCTATATTATTTGAAGAAAATACTTTTGCGATTTCTAAGGCAAACTCTTGGCTTCTTAATCGTGAGTCATAGGNAATGGCAATTCTNAGCTTTTTTTTGTTTTCGCGATTGAGATAATCAGATAATCCCTGACTGGCAAGGCCAAGAGTATATTTATTAATTCCATTTGATCCTAGTTGCATTACCCCACGCAGTCCACCAGTACCGAATTCTAAGTTTTTGTAAAATGCATTGTTAAATAATTCAGGGTCATTATCAATCCAATTTTGAATAATTAATTTATCTGATTGGGCAATATTACTTGTTAGCCATCTATCAGCATTCTTCTGCGCAATGGGGTCAATTATATTATTCAAGACAAGATTTATTTTACTATAATTTAAGAACAAGTTTCTGTTTTTGAAAAAGAGAAAAGATGGTTTTTCGTAATCCTAGAAATTTGACATTTTTATCGCAGCTATTGCTGCTTCCGTCCCTTTATTACCGTATTGCCCTCCTGAACGATCAATAGATTGTTGAATATGATCATCAGTTAATACACAAAATATTATTGGAGTTTTGCCATTTGCATTTAAATCTGCAATTCCATTTGCCACTCCTTGAGCAACAAATTCAAAGTGATCTGTTTCTCCTCTTATTAAAGACCCGATAGCAATAACAGCGTCAAATTCTAGAGATTCAGAAACTATTTTACATCCATGAATTAGCTCGAAGCTTCCCGGAACAAAAAAGTCTTCAATATCCTTGGAGTTAACTCCTGCTTCAAGGAGTAATTTTTTTGCACCTTCTTGAAGACTTTTTGTTATTTTTTCGTTCCATTCAGAAACTACAAGTGCAAATCTTTTTCCCTTTGAAATGGGAAGTTTGTTTATGTTGTAGGAAGGGTGATTTGCAGACGACATTTAACGGTTGTTCATCTTTGCTTCGCAAAAAGAAATTAAAGCGTCTATATCTTGAGCTTCATCAGAGTTTGAAAATTCTGATTTCAAACGTTTATAAATCTTTAGAGCTGTTTTAAAATCTTCTGACATTTCTGAAGCAGTTCCTGCTTTTTTGAGAAAAATTGGTGTAAGGAAGTTGTTTGAATTCTTCTCTGCGGCCTTAAGGTAATACTCTGATGCCTCTTCAGGTTGATTCAAATTCGCAAACGCATCACCAATGGCTCCTTTTGCAAGAACACTCAATACCGGGTCACTTCCTTTAAAGTTATCTAAATAACCTATTGCGTCAGCAGGCTGGCCTAGATTGAGATAACAAAGTCCTGCATAATAGTTGGCTAAATTCGCCGCTTTAGTAGACCCATATTCATCGATTATATCTAGAAAACCAATGGATAGCCCATTGCCATTTAGAGCAAGCTCCAACGAGTCTTTTTCAAATGCCAATTGGGCAGGGTAAATTGCTATCTGAGCTTTTTCTTCTTTCGGTTTAGTTATAAATTGATTGTAGCCCCAAGTCCCTGCAATAAGAACTATAACAGCGCCGAGTACGTATAATATTTTTTCTTTATTGTTTTGGACAAAGCCTTCAACTTTACTTAAGCTTGCTTCTACCGCAGCTTCAGGATTGTCAATTAAATCGAATTCTTTTTTCTTAGCCATAACGTTTATAAAATACCAAATCTAAATAATAGGGCCGCAAAGATAGCCAAAACCGTGGATTGGAGCTATTTTTGAAAAATGCATGATTTAATTCTTTCAGACTTACGTTTGGTTCATTTTAAAAACCATACTTCTATTGATTTTTCTTTTTCTCCGAAACTGAATGCTCTGGTAGGTTTAAATGGTGCAGGAAAAACAACTATTTTAGATGCCATTCATGTTTTGTGCATGACAAAGAGTTATTTTCATAATTCCGATGCATATAACATTCAATTTAATGCTCCTTTTTTTGTTTTGGAGGGAAAAATGAATATCGAAGAAGTTCAAACCCCAATTTATTGTGGTTTGAAAAAAGGTGAAAAAAAAGTATTCAAGACTGATGACTCCGAGTATGCTAAACTTTCTGATCATCTAGGTCGATTTCCAGTAGTGATGATAAGTCCTTATGATCGTAATCTGATAACAGATGGTAGTGAGGCAAGAAGGAAATTCATGGATTCTGTAATATCCCAAACAAATAAAGGTTATTTAAAAGCACTCCTTTCCTACAATCGATCTTTATCTCAAAGAAATGCTCTTTTAAAATATTTTGCAGCAAATCGAACGTTTGATGGGTCTATGCTTCAGGTTTATGATGAACAATTAGCACTCAATAGTAAAATCATCTATTCATCTCGCCTTTCCTTCGTTCGAGATTTTGAACCCATTTTAAAGAAGTATTATGCTTGGATGGCTGGTGAGAAAGAATTAGTCGGAATTGATTACAAGTCATCTCTACATGAAAATTCTATGGAGAATTTACTTCGCGAAAACCTTGAAAAAGATAAGGTTTTACAGTATACTTCAAAAGGTATTCATAGAGAAGATTTAATATTTAACCTCCATCAAGAGCCCATAAATCGAGTCGGTTCTCAAGGTCAACAAAAATCATTTGTTGTAGCCCTAAAATTAGCTGTTTTTGATTCCTTGAAGCTTTCCCTAGGAATAAAACCAATCCTTTTATTAGATGATATTTTTGATAAATTGGACTCAAATCGAGTTGAGGGACTAATCCGCTTAGTTAATGAGCATCATTTTGGTCAAATTTTTATAACCGATACTCACTCTGAAAGAACTGAATTCATGATCAAATCAGTTAATGAAGAGGCCAAAGTATTTGATTTAAGCACTAATGAATAAACCAGATCTCAAGGGCATATCTGAAATACTAAAAGTCTTTAAAGATCCTTTTAGAGATAAAAATGCATATAAACTGGGATTGGTGCAAAATGCATGGATTGAGATTTTGGGTAATCAGGCCTTTCAGAAAGTCCGAAAATTTTCTTTAAAGGGAGAAACATTATTTGTAAAATGCGATTCAAATTCTTTACGACATGAGCTTAGCATGCAAAAGACTCGATTGGTTCACGCAATTCAGGTTAAGCTTGGTGAAGAGGTAAATATTAGTGAGATAATTTTGAACTAGAATTTAAGGGTAGTCTCTTTCCACTAGAATATTTCATGGTTTTGAAAAAAGAAATCACCTTCTATTTTTGCATTTGCATCACTATCAGATCCATGTATTGCATTTGCAGATATTGATGTTGCAAACATTTTACGAATTGTGCCTTCTTCTGCTTCAGCAGGGTTTGTGGATCCAATAAGCTTTCTAAAGTCATTGACAGCATTCTCTTTTTCAAGAATTGCTGCTACAATTGGCCCCGATGACATGTATTGAACAAGATCATTAAAAAATGGTCTTTCCGAGTGAATTTCATAAAATTTTTCAGCTTGCTCACGGCTCAGTTTAGTTAATTTCATGGCTTTGAATTCAAATCCTGATGAGTTGATTTTATTTAAAATAGCTCCGATGTGACTGTTTTCAACTGCATCAGGCTTAATCATTGTAAAAGTGAGATTCGTCATGGATATTTTTTTTAGATTTCGGCGGCAAATTTACGAAATTTACATTCATATTATCTGTNAGCTATGGAGGATAGAATTATTGATTTTTTAAGGAAAAATCCGGGAAACATTGTTTTAACGAGTCACTTTAACCCTGATGGAGATGCCATAGGCAGTACTTTGGGTTTTGCTCATTATTTACAAGGTCAAGGGTTTAATGTCAATGTCATTTTTCCAAATGAGCCCTCGATTCCCTTAAGAAATAGTTTAGGATATTCCTCTAGTTTTGTTCATATCGATCAACACGAAAGAAATAAAACAAAGACAATTATATCTCAAGCAAATACTTTGTTCGCACTAGATTATAATGTTTCATCAAGAGTTGGAAAGGAAATGTCTGCATTAATTGATAATTTTTCTGGAACCAGAATTCTAATTGATCACCATGAATCACCTGATCATTCATTTGATTATATGTATTCTTTGACATCAAAGAGTTCTACGAGCGAGATGATATTTGACATAATTGAAAAAGACGGCGGAGCCGTAGATATTGCATGTGCAGACAATCTGTTAATGGGATTGATAACAGATACAGGCTCTTTTAAATTTCCTATAACTTCGAGTAGAACTCATGAAGTCGCTGGAAAATTATTGAATTTCGGAGCACAGCCGTCTATAATTCACGAGAGGTTATACGATAATAACTCAAAAAGTAGAATACTTATTTGGGGACTTGCATTATCGAATATTTTAATCACTGAGGACAGTTCGGTTGCGATTTTATCGATATCAAATTCTGATCTTAATGAACTTAATTGTCAACCAGGAGACACAGAAGGTCTTGTTAACCAGGGGTTAGGTATAAAGGGTGTTAAAATGTCTGTTTTGATAAGAGAAGATTCAGTCGGTTCACTTAAGATGTCTTTTAGAAGTAAAGGAGATGTAAATGTAAATGATTACTCAAGACATTACTGGCAAGGGGGAGGGCATAAAAATGCCGCTGGTGGTGTGAGTGAATTAACAATTCATGAAGCTATTGAAAAAGTAAAGTCTACCTCTAAAGAAGTTATAATCGATGACCAGAACATCTAAGTCAGATTTATACCCTTATTTGCTCTCCATTTTAATGATAACATTAACAGGTTTGTCTTTTATGTTTGCCGTTTGGCTAACAACTTCATGCTCTACTCAAGTAAAAAATAATGATGATCTAAACATTACTAATGTTGACGGTTTAGAGAGAATGATCGAACAGAATCGGGCCGTCCTCCTCGCTGAAAGGGAAGATATTCAAATATTTGTCGACTCTTCTGAATATCCATTTCAAAAAAATGGTCTTGGAATGCAAATAGCAATTATTGAAAATGGTCGAGGCCAATCTCTTGATACAGGTGATGTAATTAAAATTAAATCGAAAGTGATGTCCTTAAATGGCCATGAGTTTTACAATTTTGATTCCACTGAATTTTCAATCCTTCGTGATAACAAGATGATTTGGGGTGTTCAGGAAGCTACTTTAGGATCAAATCGTGGAGATAGTCTAATTTTGGTTATCCCCGCGCATCTAGCTCATGGCCTTGCAGGTGATTTAAATACAATTCCTCCTTTAACCCCGCTCGTTTATTACCTTCGCATTCTCTAAACAACTTGGTAAAACTCTCAATGTAGATTATTATGAAAAAAATAGCAGTATTAGCCTTAATGGCAATCTTTATAATTTCTTGCGGTGCAAAGCCGGGAGGTGGAATAAAGGTTAATGGTGAGAAGGTAAAATTACAAGATGGAATTTTTGCTTTTTTGAAATCCTCAAAAGGAGATATTTTGATCGAATTAGAATATGTCAAAGCCCCTCTAACAGTTGCCAATTTCGTGGCCTTAGCTGAGGGTGATCACCCGGAGACAAATGTAAAAGCAGGTGAGCCTTTTTTTGATGGGTTGAAATTTCACCGTGTTATCCCTCAATTTATGATTCAGGGTGGCGATCCCATGGGAACGGGGCAAGGTGGTCCTGGGTATAGTTTTCCAGATGAGTTTCATCCAGATTTGAAACATTCGGTTCCAGGTATATTGTCGATGGCCAACAGTGGGCCGAATACAAACGGTTCTCAGTTTTTTATTACTGAAGTTCCAACAGCATGGCTGGATAATAAGCATTCAGTTTTTGGGAAAACGATCAAAGGGCTCGAGAAAATAATTGAAATCTCTGGAGTTGAGAAAAATGCTTCAAATGCTCCTAATGAGGACATTACAATGACTATTGAAATAATCCGAGTTGGAAAAAATGCCAAAGCATTTGATGCGCCAACAATATTTAACTCAAAAAAAGATGAGCTACTTATTGCCCAAGAAAAGAAAAAAGAAGCAGCTGCACTAAAAGGAATAGAGAGATCTTCTCAATACCCTTGGTTGATGGATGGAGGCGTTGTGGATTCTGATATTTATGAACCTAAATATAAATTTTGGAATGCTAAGGCTCGCAAATTAGCAGATGGATTGAAAGTTTTTGATATTGAGCTAGGGGAAGGAGATCCAATAAAAAAAGGCGATCAGGTGCTGGTTCATTACGCAGGTTATCTTTCATCTGGAAAGCCTTTTGATAGCAGTGTCAAAGAGATTGCAATGCAAATGAATAATTATAACCCTCAAAGAGAGCCATATAGTCCTTTCCCTGTAATTGCTGGCCCTCAAGGCAGAGTTATTGAAGGATGGAAACGCGGACTGATTGGACTAAAAAAAGGAGGTCATTCAAAATTACTTATACCTTCAGAGTTGGGATACGGATCTAGCGGAGCTGGACAAGTTATCCCTCCGAATAGTTCTTTAGTTTTTGATGTCTGGATTGAAGACGTAATCCCAGCAAACTAAATTATTTGATTAATAATTTCCCAATCGTGGAAAAATAATTCTTTTTAAATATCATAATTATGAATGATGGCTTATACGCTCGATTGAACACCTCAAAAGGAGAAATAATGTTCTCCTTACACTACAAGAAAACCCCTATGACCGTGGGGAATTTTGTCGGTCTTGCCGAGGGTACTAAAAAAAATTCAGCATTCCCTGAGGGTCACAAATATTATGACGGACTTTCTTTTCATCGAGTAATACCAGATTTCATGATTCAAGGAGGTTGTCCTCAAGGAAAAGGAACAGGTGGCCCTGGTTACAACTTTCCTGATGAGATTGTGTCTGATTTAAAGCATTCTGGTCCAGGAGTACTATCAATGGCCAATGCAGGTCCTGGAACTAATGGTTCTCAATTTTTTATTACTCATGTTGAGACTTCATGGTTAGATGGAAAACACACTGTTTTTGGAAGAGTAGTGAAGGGGCAAGAAATCGTGGATAAGATATCTGAAAATGATAAAATAGATTCTATTGAAATTTTATCCATTGGTTCCGAAGCTAAGTCATTTGATCCCCATAAGGCCTTCGAGAAGGGAATACAGGCGCAAAAAGAGATTGAACGAAATTCTAAAGCGTCTGAATTAAGGGCTATCGAATCATCCGTGAAAGGGATGGAAAAGACAGACTCAGGCCTTTATTATAAAATGGAATTGGAAGGAAAAGGAAAGGCCCCAAATTCTGGACAAAATGTAAAAGTTCATTATACAGGAAGTTTACTTGATGGATCTGTATTTGATTCGAGCGTTCAACGCGGTGAGCCAATTGATATACCAATCGGCATCGGAAGAGTAATACCGGGCTGGGATGAAGGAATAATGCTTCTAAAAGAAGGAGGAAAAGCTCGTTTTGTTATTCCATCGGAATTGGGATATGGCTCACAAGGCGCAGGGGGTGTGATTCCACCGAATGCAACATTGATCTTTGATGTTGAACTGATAAAAGTAGGCTAATACTGTGGAGACCATTGGATGGATTGCCGCGGGATTAACTACAATTTCATTTTTACCCCAGGCTATTAAGGTTCTTCGTTCAAATGAAACTTCATCTATAAGCTTATGGATGTATTCTATCTTTACAATAGGGATTTTATGCTGGCTTATTTATGGGGTCTATCTGAAAAGTTCACAAATGATTTTATCAAATTTGATAACCTTTTTCTTTGCAGTTATAATTCTCAGAGCAAAAGTAAAAAATGGTTAAATGTTTTTCACAAAGATCTCTCTCTTTTAGCTTTTTGGAGATTAGAAAGTAAGTCGCGATAACTTGCAGCATCAATGAAATCCAGATTTTTTGCTGACTTTTCCATTTTTTTTCGAATTTCTTTAATTCGATCATCAAGTTGAACTGGAGTCAATAAATTTAATTTTGTTTCGTCTAACTCTTTTTTCTCTTGGTTTATTCTTAAATTTTCTGCGTGCCGATCCTTAAAGGCTTTGGATTCTTCTTTTACAATTGCTTTGGGGGTTATGTTATTGTCTTGATTATACTTTGATTGAATTTTCCTTCTTCTCTCGGTTTCAGTAATGGTTTTTTGCATGGAGTCAGTAATTTGATCGGCATAAAATATTCCCATTCCATTGATATTCCTGGCCGCACGACCAACAGTTTGAACTAAAGATCTTTCCGATCTAAGAAAACCTTCTTTATCAGCATCTAGAACAGCGACTAAGGATACTTGAGGGAAATCTAGGCCTTCTCTTAGAAGATTGACACCAATTAAAACATCGAAAAGTCCACGTCTTAGGTCTTCCATAATTTGAACTCTTTCTAATGTTTCAACATCGGAATGAATGTAGCGGCAACGAATAGAATATCTCGTAAAATATTTATTCAATTCTTCTGCCATTCTTTTGGTGAGCGTTGTAACTAGGACTCTCTCATTTTTTTCCGTTCTCAGTTGAATCTCTTCCATTAAGTCATCAACCTGGTTTTCGCTCTTCCTTACCTCAATAATCGGGTCAAGTAATCCTGTTGGGCGAATTATTTGCTCTACGATTACCCCCTCTGANTTTTGCAATTCATAATCTGTAGGAGTTGCAGAAACATAAATAACTTGATTCTGAAGAATTTCAAACTCCTCAAATTTTAAAGGTCTATTGTCCATGGCAGCAGGAAGCCTAAAACCATATTCTACAAGATTTTCTTTTCTGGATCTATCGCCACCATACATGGCTCTAACCTGAGGGAGGCTAACGTGGCTCTCATCTACTATCAGTAAGAAATCTTTTGGAAAATAATCAACAAGACAAAAAGGGCGAGTGTTTGGTTCTCGTCCATCTAGATATCGACTGTAATTTTCAATTCCTGAACAATATCCCAATTCTTTTATCATTTCAAGGTCAAAATTTGTTCGNTCTTTTAAACGTTTTGCCTCCAATGGTCTCTGAGTATCTAAAAAATAGTTTACCTGAAGCCCTAAGTCAATTTCAATGTTTTTTATAGCATTGTTAAGTTGATCGGGTGTTGTAACAAAAAG
The DNA here is from genome assembly GCA_002167805.1 of Owenweeksia sp. TMED14. GTDB lineage: Bacteria > Bacteroidota > Bacteroidia > Flavobacteriales > Schleiferiaceae > TMED14. The sequence goes on from NHBT01000024.1 coordinate 62,715, forward strand.
ATTTGCGGGGAAAATTCTTAAGGTATCTATTTCCTCTAATTTAGCCATCGAAATTGGATCCCAAACTTCAATACGTTCAATTTCGTTTCCCCAAAAGGAGAGCCTATGAAATGAATCCCCATAAGCAGGAAATATATCCACAGTATCTCCTTTAACTCTAAAATCTCCTCGCTTAAAATCCGCTGCAGTTCTGCTATATAGCGCATTTACAAATTGTAGCAATAGCTTTTGACGAGATATTTTGAATCCTTTGGATATCTGTATCGTTTGAGAATTAAAAGCATCAGGGTTCCCCATTCCATATAAACATGAAACCGATGCTACAACAATTACATCTTTTCTTCCACTTAAAAGAGATGAGGTAGCACTTAGCCGCATTTTTTCAATTTCATCATTTATACTTAAGTCTTTTTCAATATAAGTGCCGCTACTAGGTATAAATGCTTCTGGCTGATAATAGTCATAGTAAGAGACAAAATATTCAACGGCATTATTTGGAAAGAATGACTTGAATTCTTGATATAATTGGGCTGCCAAAGTTTTATTGTGAGATAAAATGAGAGTTGGTCTCTTTACTTCATTTATAACATTCGCAACTGTAAATGTTTTTCCAGAACCAGTAACACCAAGTAGACTTTGATATTTATCCCCGCTTAAAATACCTTCTGATAATTTTTTTATTGCTTGAGGTTGATCACCAGTCGGCTCAAAAGGACTTTCAATCTGAAAATCCATATTATTCTTCTTTCTTATGTGGTTCTGCCTCCGTTACTTTGGAAGATTCAGTTTCAGATAAGTTTTTTTCAGAGTTTTCTTTTCGCAAAGCGATTTTAACATTTTTTAGTTCCTCTTGGGCTTTTTCAACATTTTTTTTCGCTAGGTCCACTTTCTTTTGTGCATCTTTAACTATTGGGCTCTCTGAATTAGCAAATTGAAAGAAACCCATATTATTTTCTAATTGAGAAAGCTCTTTTTTAGCTTTTTCTACCATTGATATGGCGTTAGTGAGTTTGAAATTACGCGCATTCTCTACTTTTTGTGCCTTTCTAGTTATCCCATTTGCAGATCGCATTGCATCAAAGAAATTATTGCAAACCTCTTTAAATTGAAGCCATACTTTTTCCGATTCTTTTCTGGGAACAAAACCAGTTTTTTTCCATTTTTCTTGGAGTGACTTTATCTCATTTGCGGCTAACTCCCAGTCTGTTCTTTTAGCGATTTCTTCCGCTTTAGCTACCAAAGCGTATTTTTCTTCCAAAGCGTTCTTGACCTCTAGTTTTCTTGCTTTGTAGAATTGGTTTCTATTTTTGAAGAATAATTTTTCAGACTTTTTAAACCTTTCCCATAAAAGGTCACTCGCGCTGCTAAATGTTCTTCCCACTTTAGAGATTGATTCTCGGAGCTCTTTTGCTGTATCTGTTGATTTTTGCCATTGATTATGGTTGGTATTCTCTTGGGAAATAAGATTTTCAAAGTCCTTTACAATTTTCTCTTTAGATAATAGCTTTTCTTTATTTTTTTTAACTGCTGTTTCTTGATTTATCCTTCGCTTTTCATGAAGGATATTAGAGGAATCTTGGAATGATTTCCATAAAGACTCTTTGTCATCCATTGAAACTGGTCCAGATTCTTTCCATTCTTTGTGAAGCCTCTGCAATTCTTTACCCATTGCTGCACTCCATTGCTTTTCTGATAGCTTTTGAATTTCTTTTATTAGGCCTAACTTGATTTCTTTGTTATGTTTAAAATCTATATCGCGTAAATCGTGTGATAGTCTAAGGTTGTCATAAAACCTATCTACAAAAAAACGATAAGAGGCATACAGGTCTCTTGTAGATTCACTTGGGACGTGTCCTATTTCTTTCCATTTGTCATTAATCCTCTTAAATTCTTTGTAGGTTTTTCCTGTCGGTAAATCATCATTTTCCGCTAGAACTTTGATTTCATTTAGTAGGTTCTTTTTTAGTTCCAGATTAATTTTCATCTTTCCCTGCAGCTGAGAACGATACTCGCTAAATAACTTTTTAAACTCATTGAAAATTTTATAAAAATTATCTTTCTTTTTTTGAACAAATTGAAAGTCAATTATATTCCCCCCGTTTTCGAGATATTTTTCTTGAGCTTCTTTTTTTTCCTCTTCCCATCGAGGAGTTAATACTGATTTAATTGCTAGCATGGGTACTCTTACATCTTGAATGGGAAGGTTCTTTAAAATTTTAGTTGCTTCTGAGATTAACTCATCTTCACTTTTTTCATTATAATCCGCTTTGTGATCTTCATGCTCTTGCGCATCTCCATGCACTTCATCACTTGGCTCTTGGGCTAATACCGGATCTAAATTTTCGGATTCATTTGTTTCAATGGATCCGGTTATTTCAGATTCTTTTTTTTCTTGAGGATCAGTAGCTTCAGGTTTCTGCTCATTTTTCAAATTTTGAGATCCAGATTTTGAATCCTGATTTTCACTCGCTTGGATATTTGTATTCCCTTTTTTGGGAAGCTCGTCTTTCTCAGCCATAGCTGGTTGTTTAATAAGTTCATGTCAAATTTGAGAAATATTAAGCACATCTGCCCAATATTGCCATGCTTTTTTTGCCTGAAATATCAACATTTCTGATCCATTTAATATTTCACACCCTTGAGATTCCATTTTTTTTAAGAATCGAGTTTTAGTCGGATTATATACCAAGTCAATTGCAATAGGCTTTTTCTCTCCGAGCCATATGGGTGATTCAGGAGTTTGATCTAAATTTGGGTGCATTCCTAAATTGGTACACTGAATTACTGCTGAGGCCTGAATCTCGGAAATGCTTTCAAATGAGACCTCAGGCCAGCTGAATCCGCCTTTTTTATTTCTGCACAAAATAATACCTTGATAGTTTAAAGAATCGAGTTTATTTACTATTGACCTGGCTGCACCTCCGTTTCCCAGGATGCAAATCATCGATGATTTTTCAGGATTTGGTAGGTGTTTTTTGGCCATTTCCCAAAAACCAAAACCATCCGTATTATGACCAACCCATTCGTTATTTTTACGAACAACCGTATTTACTGATCTTACAGATTTCGCAATGGGTGTAAGGTCATTTAAATAAGNAATTATCAATTCTTTTAAAGGAGATGTTACGTTAAACCCACTTAAATCTGTCGTTTCTAAAAAAAAAGGAATTTCCTCTTTTTTAACCTGAATTGCCTTATAAGAAAGGTTTTCTGTAAAAAGGTTATTTGTCCATATCTCTGTAAATAGCTGTGGAGATCTAGATTTTTCAATTGGGTTCCCAATTACGGCGAACTTATAATTCATGAACTAAGGAAATATTTTTAGGATATATTTTTGAATCTATTTAACAGAGATACAATAGCGAACCCCAAGAGAAAAGCTACAATACAAGAAAAAATCGGATCCTCTAAACTAAAAACTCGTGGGTATTCAACTCCAAATGAATTAATCGACTTAAACGGATAAATTTTCATCAGAGATCCAATAATAAAACCTCCCATTAATCCGGTCATGGCATTCGGTGCTTTTTCAAACCAATACTTTAAAAGGCGGGCAAATGATAAGAGACCTAAAAGAGCTCCAAAAATAAAAACCAGTATAATTTTCCAGTTCATCGAGTTTAAGCCTTCCAATATTCCCTGATATGAGCCTAATAATATGAGTATGAAGGAACCACTAATTCCAGGGAGAATCATAGCACAAATAGCAAGAAACCCAGATAGAAAGACATAGCTTAATGAAAGCTCGTAGTTAGCAGGAGGAATTAGCGTAATGAAGGATCCGATTAGAATTCCTATTATCGAATGAGGAATCCAACTTGTGCGATTAGCGCTTTTCGAAATTCGAGAGAATATCAATGGTATACTTGCTAAAATGAGTCCGAAAAAAAAACTCCAGACTATATCTGAATAATTTGTTAATCCCCATGAAACGAGTCTAGACAAACTAATGATTGAGAACGCTATACCACCGAAAATAGTTAATAAAAATTTACCATCTACCCGTTTCCAAAAACCACTTAAATTTCCGTGAGTAAGTAATTTGAAAGATTTAATATTTATTTCATTTATGGAGTCTAGAAGCCTTTTGTAAACACCGGTAATAAAAGCTATCGTTCCACCTGAAACCCCAGGAACAACATCTGCTGATCCCATTGCAAGTCCCTTTAAAAAGATTCGAAAAAAGTTCTCATTTTTTATAGAATCCTGATTCACTTTGACTTAATTCAAGCTTTGATTAATGATTCGAGAATCTTTGGCAAGATCTGGATAAAAATCTAAAAGTTTTTGGATAAATGTGTTCGCATATCGATTTTGTCCAGCTTTTAATAACTCTAGGGCCAAACTTTCATTGGTATTTATACTCATTTGAAAACCACAATATATTGCTGCCATATCGAGACTCTCGGGATATCTTTCAATCCCAATCTCCAAAACCTTCTCAGCAGCAGAGTTTTGATTGATTTTTTGAAGAGTTTTCACGTAATCAAATAATCCTTGTGGTTTTTCGCTTCGGAGAAACTTTAGGACCAGTTTGAGCATTTTTTCCCCTTCTATAAATAATCCTAAGCGCTGGTATAAGTCATATGCGATTAGATAGTAGTCTGGATTTTCTGGATCTAATGATAACGCTTTTTTAACATGTTCTGTAGCCTCAAAAAGTTTTTGACTTTCTCCATAAAGAATGGCTAATTCTATCCATGCTTCATCAAGATCCTCATCTAATTTTACCGCCTGCTTTAATGCATCTGTAGCTTCAGGGATTTGATTATTTGATTGATAGCAAATCCCTAAACGGTAATATGTGTAACCATTAGACTCGAATTTTAGAGCGTCTTTATAAGATTTGATTGCGAGAGAATATTCTTTAAGCTCTTCTCTGATTCTTCCAATATCAAAATAAGCTGCCGTAAATCGATCATCTATAATCAGGGCGTACTCGTAAGCCTCAATTGCTTTATTAAATCTCTTAAGACGAAAAAGTGATCCTCCAAGATGATACCATCCAGTTTCACTGAAGGGATATTGATCAAGATATGCTTGAAACCATTCGACTGATTTTTCGTCTTTATTTGCCATGTCAAAGTTTGCAGCGAGCATGTAAAGTAAATGATCATCTTTGGGTTCTTCTCTCAACATAGATTTCAAGACTTTGATCGCATGATTAAATTCTCCAATAGCCGTGTATAGACTCGCTAGATGTGCTTGAATGGGAAATTGATCTTCACTATTTTGAAGCGCATGCTTTAAGGATTTAATTGCTTCTTGATGTTTACCCTGTCTGATGAATAATTGACCTCTAGCCCAGTCTAAATCTGGATGATTTGGAGAAATGCTTTCGGCCATATCAATGGCTTCTTGAGCGCGATCTAATTGTTGGGATGCAACAAAATATCTAGCTCTTTTTACCTCAAAAGTCGTAGCGTATGGGTGCTGATCTATACCCATATTTATCGCAATTAGGGCTTGGGATAGTTGACCAGTTTCTAGGTAGTAATCAGCAATTTCTTCAAATTCATCAACATCAAAAAATAAAGAAGAAGCATCTTTAAGAGACTTTTCAAATTTTTGAATTAAGTAATTCGATTCGGAATCTTTCATACTACGTTTAATCAGGATACAATCTAGTTAGAAACTTTTGACTTAAGGAGGTTTTTCTACTATGTTTTCCAACAGTTTTGAACATTTTTTAGGTTTCTTTTCTATGCCTGTAATATGAACTAATTTTAAGCAGCTAAATCAAAAATAAGACCACATGTCATTAATTACATCAATTTCAGGAATTCGAGGAACTATTGGTGGCAAAACCGATGAAAATTTAACACCATTGGACATTGTGTCATATGCCTCTGCATATTCAAATTGGGTAAAGCGACAATCAAATAACTTGTCTGAGGTTAAATTGAAAATAGCTGTAGGTAGAGATGCCAGACCCTCGGGTAGAGCTGTTCAGGACCTTGTAGTTTCAACACTAACTATGATGGGTATTGATGTCTTGGATTTAGGACTATCAACAACTCCAACTGTAGAGGTGATAGTTTCATTAGAAAAATGTCATGGAGGAATTGTAATTACAGCATCTCACAATCCTGTGCAGTGGAATGCGCTCAAGCTACTAAATTCAAGAGGAGAGTTTCTTTCTGCCAAGGATGGGGAAGAAGTTTTAGATTATGCTAAATCGAGAGATTTTGATTATTGTGAGGTATCCGATCTTGGTAATGTAACANCAAGTAATAATGCAATTGAGAAACATATCAATGAGATATTAAAATTAGATTTAGTCGATATTAATTTGATCAAAAAATGTGATTTCAAAATTGCTGTTGATGCCGTTAATTCAACTGGTGGGATAGCGGTCCCTATGCTTCTCGATGCTTTGGGTGTTAAAAATCAAGAATTATTGTATTGTGAGCCTAATGGTGACTTCCCTCATAATCCTGAGCCTTTAGAAAAAAACTTACATGATATTTGTGAGTTGGTTCAGCAATCGAATTGTGACCTTGGAGTTGTTGTTGATCCCGATGTTGATAGACTCGTTTTTGTTTCGGAAAATGGAGAATTGTTTGGTGAGGAATATACTTTGGTGACTATCGCAGATTATGTTCTTTCTCAGTCTAGAGGTAATTGTGTAAGCAATCTCTCGAGTTCAAGAGCACTGAGTGACATCGCCCACGTTCGAGAATCACAATATTTTGCCGCGGCAGTTGGAGAGGTTAATGTGGTAGAAAAAATGAAAGAATGTAGTGCTCAGATTGGGGGTGAAGGTAATGGTGGAATTATTTACCCACCTCTTCATTACGGCAGAGACTCACTTGTTGGGATTGCCCTATTTCTCACATATTTAGCAAAATTAAAAATTGCAAATAGTGATATTAATGTTTCTTCCCTAAGAGCTAAGTATCCGAATTATTTTATGGCTAAAGAAAAAATAGATCTTTCTCCGTCAGCGGATATTGATAAGCTTTTGAATCGAGTGGCAGATAATTACAAAAAAGAAAATGTGAACCGCGTGGATGGCTTGAAAATAGATTTTGAAGACAAATGGGTCCATCTCCGAAAATCAAATACTGAACCTATCATAAGAATTTATACAGAGGCAAAGAGTAGGAAGGAAGCTGACGACTTGGCAGTTAACTTTGTATCAGAATTGAATAAGATCAGCTGAAGCAATAAATAATGAAATTCTACGACTATTTTCCATCAGATAATTCTATTTCTAAATCATGAGTATATATTTCGATAACGCTGCAACTACACCTTTATCTCAAGAATCTAAAACTGCAATGATGGAGGCTATGGAAAGCTTTGGTAATCCCAGCAGTACTCATAGTGAAGGCAGAAAGGCTAAGGCAATTGTTGAAACGGTTAGAAAAAATATTGCTTCAAGGCTAGGCTGTAAGGGTTCGGAAATTATTTTCACATGCGGTGGGACTGAAGCGGATAATTGGGCTCTAATATCTGGAGTGAAAAATTGCGGTATAACTGATTTATATACCTCTGAGATAGAGCACCATGCAGTCACTCATGTTGCTGAATATATNGAGCAGAATGGACTTTGTAAAGTTCATTANATCCCTCATGATAAAAATGGTGTACATGATATTGCATGGTTAGAAAATGAATTAAAAGAAAAGTCGGAATTAGATCAGAAAGTTATGGTTTCATTAATGCATGCGAACAACGAAATTGGAAATATTATTGATATTCAAGCTTTATCTGAAACTTGTAAAAAATATGGAGCTTATTTTCATAGTGATACAGTTCAAACTATGGCTCACTTGCCTTTGGATTTTTCGAAGATTAAACTCGATTTCGCCGCGTGCAGTGGTCATAAGTTTCATGGGCCAAAGGGAGTAGGGTTTGCTTTTGTCCGTCAAGGTATCATTTGTGAACCATTTATCCTCGGTGGCGCGCAAGAAAGAAGTCATAGAGCAGGTACTGAAAATGTTATTGGTATCGCCGGTTTAGGAGCTGCATTTAATCTGTGTTTTGATGATATTTCTTCAGACCTTGTTAAGGTCACTGAAGTGAAAAAATATGCAATTCAAAGATTGAAGTCGGAATTTCCAAAAGTTCAGTTTAATGGACTTTCAGGAGATCTTAACCAAAGTCTTTATACGGTATTAAATTTTTATCATCCTGATTTGCATAGCAATGGAATGCTCAACTTTCAATTAGATATTAATGGTGTTCAATGTTCAGGAGGTAGTGCGTGTAGCAGCGGAGCGGTTGGAGGTTCCCATGTTTTAAATGCTATTAGCTCTCCAGGAGGTACAAGAATATCTTTCTCACGTTACAGCTCCAAAGAAGAGGTTGATGAATTTATCGATGTCCTTAAAAAAGTAAAATCAGAATTGTAGGCTGCGTATTTTCTGCAGAATCAATCAATAGATCAGACTAACATATCCATAAACCCAGCCGTCTTCAGTCTGAAACCTGTATACGTAGGTGTCCTGTTGAGCAGGTTTTCCATCGATTTTACCATCCCAAAATTCTTTAAAAGGTTTATCGGTTTCAAAGACAACATTCCCAAATGAATTTAAAATCACAAACCGATCATTCGAAAAACAATTATTCCCACCAATTTTTAGTTGTTCATTTTTCCCATCTCCGTTTGGGGTGAACGCACTTGGAATCCATAATCTTTGATCCATCCTTAACAGGGTTGAGGTGAAATCATAGCCATACACAGCGTTGCAAATGGTATCGATTAGATCCAAGTGAACAGTATAGGTTCCACTGGCCGGTAAACGGTATGTAGCCACTTTTCCCGTGTCAGTTATTCCATTTTCAAAAGTCCATTTGTATATGTAATTTGCTGTATCTGCGCCATAGTTTACATCAACTCGAACTCGCCCATCTTTGCATGTGTCTGGCGCAACAGTAACGTCTGGGCNTGGCCAATCTGGGTCAAATGTCACCGTTTTAAAAATGGTATCGGATGTTCCACATGTTGTGTCATATGCGATGAGTTCTGTTTCAAATGTCCCTGGATTGCTGAAGTTAAAAATAACGGTGTCTCCAAATTGAATCGACCCATCTACGAAATGCCATTCGTGCTTCTGGGAGCCATCACTTTCATTAAAAAAAGTCACTTTAAATTCTCTGTCGCATGAAAAATACTCAGTCGAGTAATCAGCTGTTGGAAATAAGCCTTGGTCATGATTGATGGTTAAAGAAGTACTATCAGATATATCACAAACTGTATCTGTGGCTACCAATTTTATTGTATACGTCCCTTTGGTGAAAATAACTGTTGGTTCTTTTCCTGTCGAGGTTTGTCCATTGCCAAAATCCCAAAAAAATTGATTCGCATTTAGTGAGTTATTGGTAAATGACACTCTCAAATTATCACAAAGTGTATCCACGTCAGATTCATAATCAATAGAGGCATCTGCTGTTACTGATGTTTCAAAGTCAATTTTTATAACTCCTAAGTTGCAATTAGGAGATAGGTTTGTTGGAGAAATAACTCCTGGGGTTGTTGGAAAGCTTCCACCTGAACATGCCGCACATACAGCTTGATAAATGGTGCCATCAGGGGCAAATCTTGAAGTTCCGCCATCTACATGCTCGTTGCTGGATCCGCCATAAAAAGTGGCGTAAAGAACTTTTGATGCATTTCGTTCCATAACGATAAAGTAAAAATCATTTCCATCTGTCGTTTTTTGAATAGCATCTACCGTAGTGGGTAAGCCATTGGTATTTCCACCTGCTCCTCCTCCCTGATTAGTTTCTCCTCCCCAACCTGACATTAATATGTTTAGGCATTCATCAACGTTAAATGCTGTTGGAACTATGTTTATGAAGTTGTTGGCGGTACCAAACTTTGTACTGAATATTGTATTGCTTAAATTGCTATTATATTTCTGGATGAATTGTCCTCCTGAGGGGGTACTCCAGACGGAAGAGGGTTTTATGGGCCAAAGCCCAAAAGTCTGTCCAAAAACATAAATTCCTCCATATTTATCAATATCGATGAAGAAACTTTGATCATTTTGGTTTGTGCCTAAATAAGTACTCTGTTCTATTGCACCCGAAGCTGATAGTCGAGTTATAAAACCATCCATACCTCCCATAAAATTGGGATATTTACCCCCCGTTGTATTCGGAAAATTATTAGATGTAGTAGCTCCGGTAACATAAACTTTACCATTATTTGCAACCTTTATTCCCGAACCTGCTTCTTTTCCACTTCCTCCTAAAAACCTTGACCATCTTAAGTTTTGCAGATTTGGGGTCATTGAAAAAATTACAGCATCTGATTGCCCACCCGAAGTTCCAGCTCCTGGGAAAGAGGACCCTCCAGTAGTTGTGATCACAAAAATATTGTCATTTGGGTCTACTACTATTTCACCTCGAGCTTGATCTCCATAATTTTTTGCAAGACTTAGGTTCAGTCCTTCATTTGAATTAGTGCCAATAAATGAACCTCCAGTTATTGATGTTCCTGATGCATTTAGCTTCAAGACGTAGGTGTCGATTCCAGCTGAAAATTCAAATGGAAGGTTTGAACCTGAACCTGGGCCATATGAACTTCCCCCATTGAAGGTTTTATCATAACCGGAGATCGGCATTCCATTGATTGGGAAGTCTGAAGAGCCTGTCGTCCCAAAAAGCAATAATTCTCCAGCGTTATTTACAATCATGGAATGCACTTGATCAGGAAGGCCACCACCGACATAAGTAGAATAAAGTCTTTGAGATCCATTGCTTGAAAATTTTGTGAGTCCGATATCCATGTTCGAATAATTTCCTCCGCTTGAGCTCCCACTATTGTAAGTTGGGTCAATTACTCCAATGGTTGTTGGATATCCTGGATTAAAGACAATACCGCCACCATATAAATTACCGAAGTCATCATATGTTGCGGTATACCCCCAATTATCAGCTGTGCTCCCCGAAAAAGAGGTGAAAACTAATGTCGGATCTATGATAATAGTATGCTTTTTATTATATCTGCCTAGCTTAAAAGAAACCACATCATTATTTATCTCAAATGAGCATTTTACTTTTTTCATTGATGTTAATGAATAGGCTACTGGAGCCGTTTCTATAATTTCTCCGAATGCCGTTTTTAGTATTAGCTGACCTTCTTTATTAAGGCTTGGGGTTAGACCTTCATATACCATTTTGATTTCGGCGGGGTCACCACTTGGGTAAATTTTCCAAAGCGACTTAGGACTTCCATTTTCGTCTTTTATTTCATAATCAATGTTGTCATAAATACTACGAAGTCGAAATCCCGAATATTCCGGCACTTTCGTCTTCCATCGTTTTGGGTTAGATCCTAGAAAATAATTTCTTGTAGCCCCACTTTCTCTAAAGCCCTGAAAGGTTGAGTTTTCATTTGCGCCAATGTATTTGCATGAGAATGAATGGGCTTGAACCTGCGAAACAGATTTTTCAGGCGAGTGGTTATGGTGATCCGGCAGTTCCTCAGGATTGTAAACAATAGACCGGTAACCGTTATTTTCATAAAAAAACGCTCCAAAGCGAAGATCCATTTTTGCAATAAAAGGCTCTTCCCATTGGCCGATATTCGGAATGAACAAAGGCTGGGCTCCCAAGCAAAAACTTGAAAGGAATAGCACGATTTTTAAAGCCCAGTTTGACAAATTCTATTATTTATTATTCGCAAAAATTCTTTGACATCGAAGAAACCACTTATTTCCTGATGTGTCTTCATATGCAAACAAAAAGTGTTCCTTATTCTCTTTGCATTTTAGTCGTCTTCGAATTTCATCGTTATTCTCAGGGAAATTTCTGGATACAACCGATGCGCCAATAGGCCAATCGGAACTGTAGGGTTTCTCTTTTCCCATGACCTTGAATATGCGTCCCGGAAATTCGGAGTGATAATCTGACGATGTCAGTATACGACTCGAGATATGGAGGGTTTTTAGGTTCCATTTTTTAGCAACAAAGGGAACTCCGTTAGATGCCACAATCGCAGGGTCTGGATCATATACGTAAGCTCCAGGTTCGTCCACAGAATTGTATTTAATGCCAGTATGGATTAAAATCCTGTAGTTCTCAATTCCATCATTTTTAATATCTACAGCAAATCTTTTTGGTCTGATATTTCTAGCTTTTGACGATATCATTATTAATTCTTTAACTTCTTTTTGGACGCTAAGAGTAATTAAATACTTGCAATTCGTAAACCATCTTAAAACTTGTTGGGGATCTAACATTGGTGATAACTTGATGGCCACATAACTTGCGCATTCCTCCCATTTTTTAATTAAGTCTAAAGGATTCGGTGAGTATTTTTCAGGATGAAAAACTCTCTTTCCATCGGGATCGATACGAGACGGATCTGCATAAATCCAATCATATGTTTTTTTTGCTTTAAAATTCTCTACATCGATATTAAAAATATTTCTATTGCTAGCACTTCCTATTGAATTGTGATACATTACCTCGCAAAGGGATTCATTTGTTTCACAGATATCAATATTTTTGGCTCCCGCTCCTTCTAATCCCCATGTGTCAATCCCTGAACCCCCATTCGCTTCAAGAATATTTGTAAGTGGTTGAATTGTTGACATAAAAGTCGACCGCCATCGGGCAGTTCCTTCAGAGCTTGCTTGCGATAGTAATGAGGCTTTTGGAAAAATATAGTCTTTTCGATTAATAAGTTTTGGGAATCTTTGACTCATTTTTTGACGAATTTCTAATTGGTCAATATGAACCTGGAAATTACTACTTTGACCGTATTTCAATCTAAGTTCTTNGATTGTCTTCCCTGCGTTTTCTTTTTTGAATTTATAGATTTCTTCGGGGCTCGGGAAGCTTTTTGAGCAAATATAATTNTGATTCAAAAGTCAAATATNAATTTTTTTAACATTTTGGCACGCCGATTGCGCTGTGCGTGAGGAAAGTAAATGTAAATTTACAANTCAAATTATCATAAAATGGCAAAGAGGTTTTTAAAAAGTATTATTGTTTTAGCTTGTTTGGTTCTGACTTCGCAGATGAAAGCTCAAATTGTTGACTCTACATTTTCTCACGTAGGTTCATCGATTTCGACTTTATTCATAGGTGGTGCGGGTCCAACAATTTCGAGTGTTTCAACTTGTCCGGATTCCATTGTGGCTCAGATTCCAGCGAATCAGTGGGTTTACGGAGTAGATATTTCCTACACTATGACCTCGCCGAATTCCGGAAATGGGTGGATNTCGGNGCAATTTAGTTATGTGAATTGCCGNACTACAGGAGTTTCAGAATCCACGATATCGCAAGGTACAGGTAATACTGCAGGTACTCAAGCTTATAACCGGACTTCTGTAAATATCGCCAATGGTCTTTCTTTAACTGGAAAGCTTGTTTTTGATCTTCATGCATTCCGAAGCTGGGGAAATGGATCATGCGATACAACAATTGCAAAAGTTGATTCTGCGAGTTGGACAATAACGGTAAGCTATGGCCCGGCACCAACATGTTTTGCACCTACAAATTTGAATGCTGGAACGATTTTATCCAATTCTGCTGATATTTCATGGACTACTGGAGGTGCAACGAATTGGCAAGTGCGTTACGATACCGTTGGTTTCAGTCCAACGAATTCCTCTTCTCCGTGGCTTTCANCCTCGGCGCCTTCAATTAGACTTACAGGCCTCATGTCTGCATCGAGCTATGATGTTTATGTACGTGATAGTTGCGGTTTGGGGAATTCCTCTTTATGGGCAGGCCCATTGACGATCACAACACTCTGTACTCCACTGACTGCTCCATTTATGGAGTCTTTCTCCGGTNCGTCATGGAATGATGGAACCGGTTGGAGTAATGCTGGGAATACCATTGACTCATGCTGGTCGAGGGATCCTCAGGCACCAACAGGTGGTGGGGGAGGTCAGCCTTTCGCTTGGGGTACACAAGATGGTGGAACTTCAACGAATAATACCGGTCCCAGTTCAGATCATACAACAGGTACAGCGGCTGGAAAGTATCTGTATACAGAGGCTAGTGGTGGTGGATATCAATCGAATGCTCTTGTAACATCTCCACTCATCGATATAAGCTCTTTAACGAGCCCAAGTATTACTTTCTGGCGTCACATGTATGGAAACAACATTGGAACCCTTTCTCTAGATGTCTGGACCCCTTCAGGTGGATGGCAAAATAGTATTTGGAGCCATTCAGGTGCAGTACAGACCTCATCCAATGTTGCTTGGGATAGTATTAATGTATCTCTCGCTGGCCTTTCGAATGATACGATCAGAGTAAGGTTTAGAGGCGTTCGTTCTTTTGGCAATACGGGTGATATGGCTATTGATGATATCACTTTTGAAAATGGTCCCACNTGTCCTGCTCCTACTGGACTTNTAGCNTCAAATGTTGGTTTTACAGATGCGACATTTTCGGTCACTGGAACCTCTTCGAGCTATCAATTGAAAGGAACTCAAGGAACAAACTCTTTAATAGGTACGCCATTTACGGGAACATCAGGATCTTTAGCCGGGGCTTCGCCTGGGCAAACTTATGACGTATTTGTGCGATCCATTTGCGGACCTGGAGACACAAGCTCGTGGTATGGGCCAATAATCATTCAAACTTTATGTGCTCCTGTAGTTCCATTTTTAGAAAATTTCGATGCGACGCCTTGGAATGATGGATCCGGTGTTTACAACTTAAATGATGGTCTCGATCCATGTTGGTTTAGAGATCCAGATGGATGTGTTAACTCCGCGTCTCCTTATTCTTGGAATATCCGGAGTGACCCTCCAACAACTTATCAAAGTCCTTCTCAAGACGTGAGTGGAACAGGAAACTTTGTATATACAGAGTCATCAAGCGGACTAACTGGTCAAGTAGCGTATCTTAGAATGCCTCCGGTGAATGTCTCATCACTCACAACTCCGGCGTTGACATTTAGTTATCATGCATTTGGTAATTCTATGGGATCTTTGGCTTTTCAGGTCTGGACTCCCTCAAATGGTTGGGGTTCCTCAACTCCAGTTTTTTCGGGTGCCCAGCAAACTGCGGCTAATGCGCCATGGAAGGATACCACGTTTACTTTGTCTGCAACTTCTGATACGATTATGGTTCGCTTTGTTGCGACCAGAGGAAATGGTAACCAAAGTGACTTGGCTATTGATGAGGTTGGAATCATTGAGGCTCCTACATGTCCGGATCCATACAATATTTCTGTAACTAGTGGTGCTGCATCGTCGGTAACCTTATCCTGGACATCAGGGGGTGCAACGATGTGGAATATCGCATATGGCCAAGCAGGTTCAGTGTCTTTCTTGCCATTCACAACAGCTGCAGCGAACCCATTTACTCTTACAGGTCTTACACCAGGAACTTCATATGAGTTTTATGTAAGAGATAGCTGTGGTTCTGGAGATGTTTCTAATTGGGTGGGCCCAGTTTCATTTAATACGCCTTGCGCGACTGTTGCAGCACCTTACTCGGAGGATTTTGATTTAAATTTTGATGAAGGAAATGGATGGTCAAATTCCGGCTCAACTGTCGATATATGCTGGAGTCGTACTCCATCAACAGGTACAGGCACACCATGGTGGAACCAGCCTTATCATTGGGGTGGTGGGACTGGAACTACACCTTCAGGGAATACTGGACCCTCCAGCGATCATACATCAGGAAGTGGTTCTTATGCTTACATAGAGGCAAGCGGCGGAAATGGTACTAGTGCAGATTTATTTTCTCCAATCATAGATCTAGACACACTGAGTAACCCAGAATTAGTTTTTTGGAAGCATCAGTACGGGAATCAAATGGGAACTTTTAGCGTAGCGCTTTCAGTAAATGGCGGTGCTTATTCTACAATTCACACGTCTTCAGGTGATCAAGGAAATAGTTGGATTCAAGTTAAAGTTCCATTATCGGCTGCATCGTTGGGAGATAGCATCCAACTCCGTTTTCGTGGGCAAAAGCCATCAGGCGGAGGTTCAGGAAGAGGTGACGTGGCAATTGATGATATTACAATTGATAATGCTCCTGCTTGTCCTGCTCCAACTTTATTAACAGCTACGCCATTGACAGGAACGTCCATCCAACTTGCTTGGACAGGTGGAGGTGCCTCAAATTGGATGATTGAATATGGTCCTTCAGGTTTCACACAAGGGGCTGGAACAATTGTAGCAGCAGGAACAAATCCATATACGGTAACCGGTCTATCGACACAGACAGGTTATGATTTTTATGTAAAGGATTCTTGTTCAGCGTCCTCAACTTCTGCATGGGAAGGCCCTGCTTCAGCATTGACATTGTGTGGAACTCTCACTGCCCCTTATTCAGAAGATTTTGAAGGCTCTCAGTGGGTAGATGATCCAGGAGGCTTTAACTATGGGTCTGTAGATACATGTTGGAATCGTGATAATATTTCGCCTTCAGGCCGTACATATTGGTGGAGACCTGGCACAGGTACCACTCCTTCTAATTTCACAGGCCCAACGGGAGACCATACATCTGGTAGTGGCAAGTATCTCTATACTGAGTCTTTCTCTGGAGCGACCAGTACAACTATTATTTCTCCAACCATCGACTTAGATACTCTTAGTGCTCCTGAACTTCGTTTCTGGTATCACATGTATGGCAGTTTAATAGATTCAATGGCCGTAAAAGTTGAAGCGAATACTACGATTAGTCATATGTTTAGCCTTTCTGGTCAACAGCAAGTAAATTCAAATTCTGCCTGGTTGGAAGCAGTGATTGACTTAACTAACTTCATTGGAGATGAAATTCGTGTTCATTTTGTGGGTTACCGATCACCAGGAAATCAAAACCGAGCGGATATTACAATAGACGATGTAACTATCGATAATGCTCCTCCTTGCTCGGGTGTCCCCTCGTTGCAGGTAACCACGACGACTACCACGACGGGAACAGTTAGTTGGTCTTCAAGCTTTACCGGCAGTTTTGAGATTAACTACGGACTTTGGGGCGGTGCACCAGGTTCAGGAACAACAATTCCAGTAACAACTTCGCCGACGACCATTACTGGACTCAATCCTGGAACTACTTACTTTGTGAGCATTCGAAGGTCATGTCCGAGTTCAAGTTCCTTTGGATCATGGAGCCCTGTAGATACCCTTACGACGCAATGCGCTACAATTATTGCTCCCCACACCGAGAATTTTGATATTAATTGGAACCCCGGACCCAATGCAAATAATGCTGGCGGCTACAATGGTGGCTCAACAATAGGGCCTTGTTGGACTCGCACTCCTGCGAGCGGAGGTACTACATCAGCTACAGCAGTATACCACTGGGGTGGAAGCACCGGAGGCACTCCAACGGGTAATACAGGACCGAGTGCTGATCACACCTCAGGATTTGGGAATTATGCACTCACAGAAGCCTCATATACTCCTTTTGAGCAGATTGCGTATCTAATTTCCCCAGCAATTGACATATCCGGATTGGCATTCCCAGAGCTGAGATTTTGGTATCATATGGACGGGACTACTATTAATTCCCTTAGAATTGATTTCCAGAATGTAAATGGTTCATGGGTGTCTGTCGACTCTCTCGTAGGTGCTCAAGGAAATAGTTGGCAGGAAAGGGTGATTAGTATTCCTCAATCTTATGGTCCTATTATGAAAGTCCGATTTAAGGCTCGAAAACAAAATGTGAATCAATCACAATCATGCGATATTGCGATTGATGATTTTAGTATTTCGAGTGCACCTACATGTCCAGATCCAAGCAACATTGTAGCCACTCCCTTAAATGCCACATCCACTCTTGTTACATGGACAGGTGGAGGCTCAGGGACTGCGATTATCGAATATGGTTTATCTGGCTTTACACCAGGCTCAGGAACGAAAGTTACTACCACCTCAAATCCTTATACCTTAACTGGTTTAGTTGCAGGTGGGCTTTACGACATTTATGTTCAAGACTCCTGCGGTGCCAATGATTACTCTAATGCTGTAGGACCCACTCAAGTTCAGTTATTTACGTGTTCCAATGGATGTCAATATACTTTGGAACTCACAGATGCCAATTCAAATGGATGGGTAAGTAATTGGCAGGGAACTACGTATCATGAGTTAAATGTTACTGTTGGAACCACCTCTACACCGTACACACTTACATCTGGAGGTTCTGCTCTCTTTTCATTAAATGTTTGTGATGGAGATACAATAAGATTAAGGTTTATAAACACGGGATTTGCTTCAAACCAGGTAGGTTGGTATTTAATGGATTCATCTGGAGATACAGTAACAAGTCAAGCACCTCTGGGGAATGGAACTCTTACAACAGGCTATAAGTATAATGGAAGTGTGGTTTGTAGTAACACTTGCCCAACACCAGTGGCTTCATTTACATTAGCTCAAACTGGACTCAATATTGATATTGATGGCTCTGCAAGCACAGGAACATCTCTGACTCATATTTGGACATTTGGAGATGGAAATAGCGGCTCGGGTCCAATTACAAATCACTCTTACGCTAATGATGGAGCATACGATGTTCAACTTTTAGTGATGGATCAATGTGGTCAGAAAGATTCATTAACTCAGTCTATAACTGCTTGTGATACCTTAATCGCTCCATTTACTTATGTGTTGAATCAGTTTCAAGCCGACTTTACAAGCGGTTTGGATTCTTCCTACACAAGTATAGTATGGGATTTTGGAGACGGCCAAACAAGCAATATCACTGATCCAACAAATATCTACGCCATCGGAGGTAGTTATTACGTTAGTCTATCTGCTGTAAATCTCTGTGGTGATACTCTGATGGTGGGAGATTCCTTGGAAATATGTACAAAACCAAGTGCAGAGTTCACATGGTTTATTGTTTCTTCAAATGCGAGTGGGATGTTGGTTCAGTTTGATGGGACGTCTTCGGTAAATGCGAATACTTTTACCTGGTATTGGGGCGATGGTACCTCTTCAACTGGGGCGAATTTCATTCAGCATTTGTACTCGGTTCCATCTTTGAATTATACCGTAACATTAGTAATTTCCAACCAATGTGCTTTGGGAGATACGGTCAGTCATACTCTGAATGAAACGGATATAGACGAGAGCATCATCGATGATAGAGCACAAATTTACCCGAATCCAAAGGGCTCTTCTCAACGCTTTACTGTCTCTGGATGGACTTCGAATTCAAATGCATCCTTTGATATTGTTGATGGTTATGGGAGACTTCTGTATCAGGGTGAATTTAAGACTAACTCAATGGGTGATGCTTATTTACCAGCCTTTAAACTTCCAGCAGGTATTTATCGAATCAGAATTGTTGGAGATGATCGTAGACAAAATTTCAATGTTGCGATAACGCATTAGTTTTTAATATAATTTCTTTGAATCCCTTTGGTTAAGTTTTAATCAAAGGGATTCTTCGTTTAAGAGGATCTTAAGCGTTACTTTTATGCCATTAATAAAATTCTGATAATGATTTTCTGATGGAACTTTTATCTATCGATATGCTTTTGGCTTTTTTAACTCTTTCACTGATGGAAGTGATATTAGGTATCGATAATATCATTTTCATTAGTATTCTTACAAATAAACTACCTAACGAAATAAGAAGGCAGGCTAGAATCTTTGGTATAGGGTTAGCTTTAGTCACAAGAATTTTAATGCTTTTAAGTATTAAATCGATCATGGGATTGACAGAGCCGTTTCTAGTTTTATCAGGTTTTGAGATCTCTGGGCGCGCTATGATCCTGTTTTTTGGAGGTGTTTTTTTGTTAGTTAAGTCTATAAAAGAGCTTTATGTCTTTGTCGAGAGAGAAAGCCAAGAGATGGCCAGCAAATTAAATGTTAGGAATAGTTTGATTGGAATTATTCTACAAATAGCTTTACTTGATATCGTTTTTAGTTTTGATAGTATACTCACAGCAATTGGCATGACTGATTATTTACCAGTTATGATAGCAGCAATAGTGGTAGCTATGATTGTTATGCTGTTCTTTAGCGCTCTAGTATCCAGATTTGTAGAAAAATTCCCTTCATTGCAGATACTTGCCTTAACTTTTTTAATCCTCATCGGTTTTGTATTGATTTTTGAGGCTTTTGAATATCATATTTCAAAGTCCTACATCTATGCGGCTCTTGGATTTTCTCTGCTCATCGAATTAATTAACATGCGTGCTGGAACACGTAAGTCATAGGGGAGCTATGATTATTTTTAGATTAATTTATAGGATTCCTGTTTTTGTAATCTCCTGCTTACTAGCTATTGGTCTTGCTTTTTTTGCAAAACTCCTTGGAGCATCAATAAAAGTTAGGCATGGGATTTATTCAATATGGCGAAAAACATTTTTGTGGTTGTTAGGGATTAAAATAAAAATTAAAAGTGGATCTAAGCCGGACTATGCAGCTATTTTAATGGGTAATCATAGATCTTATGCGGATGTGTTATTTATCTTGAGCGGAACTCCCACCGTTTTTTTGAGTAGGGCAGAAATAAAAAAATGGCCTATTATTTACCAGGCAGCTCAGGCCCTGGATACTGTTTTTGTGCAAAGAGATGATAAAGAGTCCAGGTCAGCTGCTAGAGTGGAGTTGGCGAAAAGTATTTCAAAAGGATTAAGCCCTGTGGTTTTTCCTGAGGGAACTACTTCTTATAATGGAATTAAGCCATTTAATCTTGGAATGTTTTACACGGCAGCTCAGATGGATGTTCCCATTGTCCCATTTGTTATTGAATATTCAGATCCCGAAATGGCCTGGGTAGGAAAAGAGAAGTTTATTCCTCATTTAATAAGAATGTTTGCACGTCCCAGATGGTATGTTGATTTATACATCGGAGATGCTTTCAAAGGAGAAGATGGTGAGAAATTATCGAATGATATTCATTTATGGATGAGTGAGCGTATAAAAAATGGATAAACAAAAAAATCTTGGGCGAGGAGTTTTAAGCAATGTATTTGCCAATGGGATTTTGCAATTTTTAAACTACGCATTTCCAGTATTAACATTACCTTTCTTAGGAAGCGCTATTGGGCTAGAGGAGTTTGGAGTAGTTAACTTTTTTAGTGTTTTAGTCGGCTATTTTACATTATTTGTCATTTATGGATTTGATGCATCGGCTACAAGAAAGGTCCCTGAACTAGAAGATGATTTTAAAAAAATGAATCTTTTTTTTGTTGAGATCCAGTCATCGAAAGTTTTATTATTGATTCTGGCTTTTATAGTTTTTTCACTTTTGATTCTAATTATTCCTGAGGGTATTGATAACTATAAAGTAGCCCTTGCAACCTTTGGAGTCACTGCAGGCTGGGCCTTGATGCCGAATTGGTTTGTGCAAGGAATAAGAAGAATGAGTGATCTTGTTTGGATAAACATTATTCCAAAAGCTATTTTTTTAGGGCTTGTTTTTTTGACCATAAAATCAAAAGAAGACAGTTACTTATATCCTCTTTTTATTTCTCTATCTATTGTTATTTGTGCCCTGCTGAGTATTATTTATCTAAAATTTAGGCTAAATATCTCACCTAGGATTCGTTTTAACAAGAGTGTATTGATAAGAATTTGGCAGGAAAGATTGGTATTTTTTTCCAGTTTTGTGAATAATTTTAATCAAACTATTGGAATCATTTTCCTTGGCTTTTTTGTAACCTACTCAGAGGTTGGTGTTTTTTCGCTGGGTTGGAGGATGATGAATATTATTCAAGTGCTTGTTTCGATACCTATACTTCAGGCTCTTTACCCTGTTCTAGGAAGTCAATTAAGGTCAGATTTAAAATCAGGAACTAAAGTTCTTAACGAGTCAATACCTCTAATTTTAGTCTTTATATTTTCCTGCTCAAGCTTCCTATGGGGAACATCACCTTGGTTGATCCAATTCTTTTTCGGAGAGGAATTCATGGAGTCGGTAGGGATTTATCGTTGGCTTTCAATCATTCCTTTAATATCTGTGTTTAATCACCTTATGGGTTCATCTTTTTTGTTAAACCTGGGATATGACAAAGAAGTGTTGAGGGTGACGATATGGGTTTCGATATTAGCAGTATCTCTAAATTTATTTTTAATATGGAACTATGGGCTCAATGGCGCCATTATATCAATCATAATCACGGAGTTAATTCTTTTTCTTTTCTATAACGCTGTCATTAAAAAATTGGGTTTTAACTTTTGGCGCTTTAGTGCCTGGAAATTAAAAGTTCCTCAGTTGAAAAAAAATGATGGCGCCTAACGAATTTGAAATTAATACTTGTATCATATTGCAACTATCACTTTTTACCAAGCAATTATTATAGTTTTGTTAATGAAGTCAATGAAATGTTTTATTGCTCACTATTTCAGGTGATTGGATATAGTTTAATTTGAAGTATCAATTTTTTTTAAATGTATTTGCAATCAACTAATACTGTAGACTTACTTTTGCACTTCTTATGAATGCATATCCCTCGAGTTTTTTAAAAAGGCTTTTAGATATTCTAATTTCTATTTTAGTATTGCCTTTTGCTTTGGTTCTCATTTCTTTAGGGGGTTTACTTATTTTAATAACGACTGCTGGACCTGTTTTTTACT
The DNA here is from genome assembly GCA_002167805.1 of Owenweeksia sp. TMED14. Classification (GTDB taxonomy): domain Bacteria; phylum Bacteroidota; class Bacteroidia; order Flavobacteriales; family Schleiferiaceae; genus TMED14. Next base: position 85,184 of record NHBT01000024.1, read on the forward strand.
CTCAAAAGAGAGTGGGAAAGAACGGTTCTGAATTCACCATTTTAAAGCTTAGGACTCTTATCAAAGGGGCGCAAGGTGATCTCGCAGGAATGACAAAAAATGATCCAAATATCTTTTTGATTGGTAGGCATCTAAGAAGGTGGAGGATTGATGAGCTGCCCCAAGTTTTCAATATCCTGGGAGGAAGTATGAGTTGGGTGGGGCCAAGACCTGAACGACCGCATTTAGTGAAATCTTTTGAACAAGATTTTAATGAATATAGTAGGCGTCATGAAGTTTTACCGGGCATTACAGGTCTGGCTCAAATAAACTTACCTGACGCAACTCCGAATGAAACTAAAGAGAAACTTCCTTTTGACCTAGAGTATGTCGAGAAAGCGAATTTTTTGATGGATCTGGGTATCATTTGGAAAACGGTAAAAGCCATAGTGTAAAGCCTTATGCGTATTGGCGGTATACTATCTGTCTACAAAGGAGATAGCCCTATTTTTCTCAATCAAGCCCTTGATTCTATAATCAGAAATCAATCAAAAACATTTGATGAATGTGTAGGGGTGATTGAGGGTAAAATTGGTCAAGAGCTTAAGAATGTTTGTGAAAGTTTTTCTGAAATCAAATGGTTGAATATATCTGATTCAGATGTTTTTGGATTACCTAAAGCTTTAAACACAGCAGTCGATAATATAAATGCTGAAGTTGTTTTGAAAATTGATACAGACGACTTGTATTCAAATAGAAGAATTGAATGGACTTATTCGGCTTTCAAGAATAATGAATCATTAGATCTTCATGGGGCACAAATACAAGAGTTTTCCAGTGATTTTAAATTGAATTATGGCTACCGAAATGTTCCATTGAATCAGGTGGATATTGAAAAATATTTTAAGTATCGGAATCCTTTTAACGGTCCTTCAGTGGCCTTTAGAAGGGATTCTTTTTTAAGAATGGGGGGCTTTCCTCAGGTTGGCGCCAATGAGGATTATTGTTTATGGGGCCTCTATTTGGTAAATAAGTTGTGTGTTTCGAATAGTCCAGAAACATATGCTTTTATGCGAGGTGGAAGCGATTTGGTTTCAAGAAGAAGTAATAAAACATATAGGCTAGGGGAGCTTCAAGCTCTGAAATTCATGAAAGACTCCGGAGCTTTAACGAATAGTCAGTATTTAAGACATATTTTTGTCAAACAAATTACAAGGAGACTACCTCTATTATGGAATTCTTACATTTATTCTAAACTGAGAAACAATATCGAGCATAAAATTCCGAAAGAGCTTGAAGCTATCATTCAAACAGTACAAAATGAAAAATAAGTTTATTTTAATCATTATTATGCTTTTAATGCTTCCGTTGGTTGCGGAGGCTCAGAACGTATTCGCTCGTAAAAATTTAACTTCTGTAAGCATAGATCAGCTAGGTGAAGATGAGATTATTTTGTTTAAGCAAAGTTTTGAAGCAAAAAATATGACACCTTCTGAGGCCTTCAAGGATTTGGAGAAGAAGGGCATGTCGGAAGCTGAGATAAGGAAATTGCGATTGAGATTAGCTGAAGCGGGACAAGTTGATCCAGGAGAACAGGCTCAAATTTTAACAATGAAATTACTTCGTCTTCAAGACTCATTAAAGGATTATCAAAAGGAGTCAAGTCAACTGATGGGCTTAGAGCGATTATANGCTTTAGATTCAAATGTTTTTGGTGCAAGTTTGTTTCGTAATAAAAATCTCGACTTTGCACCCAACTTGACTATCGCCACTCCTCCTACTTATATCGTTGGAAATGGTGACGTTTTGTCTCTAACTATTTATGGTTATCAGGAATTAAACGTGGATGTCCCCGTNGGAGTCGATGGGAATCTAAATATACCTTACTCTGGAGTAGTAAATATATCAGGTNTAACTCTAGAGGCTGCAAAAGCAAAGATTTTTCAGAGATTAAGTAGAAATGGATACAATACGCTGAAAAATGGGAAATCAGAACTCTCTATTACATTAAAAGAAATTAGAAATGTAGATGTCACAGTTGTAGGGGCTAAGGTACCAGGAAGATATTCAGTTCCAGGCATTGCCTCCCCATATCATGTTCTCCATTTAGCTGGAGGTNCAGCCTCCAAGGGTAGTTATCGAGAAGTGTCGCAGATTAGAAATGGAGAAGTTGTCGGCACAATAGACTTGTATGACTTATTGGGTAGCGGTAAGAAGTCGGATGATTTGAGGTTAGAGGATGGTGATGTCATATTTATTCCCTCTTATGACGGTCGGGTAATACTCGATGGTGAATTTAAAAACCCAATGACTTATGAAATTAAAGAAGGAGAATTGCTAAGTTCAATCTTGTCTTTATCGGGAGGCTTTTCAGAGCAGGCTTTTAAGGAAAAACTATATCTTGAAAGAGTTGGGAAATATGGATTTGTCTCTTATTCCATTCCAAAATCTGAGTTTGATTCCTTTATTCTTAAAGGCGGAGACCATTTAATTGCAGATACATTAAATGATAGATATAGAAATCGTGTGGCGATCTCAGGAGGGGTTCAAATTAGTGGATACTATGGTGCATACGAAGGTCTTACGATAGCGGAATTAATCAGAATTGCAGGAGGATATCGAGAAGATGGTATAAGGAGCTCTGTGGTAATTTCTAGCATGGACACCTTGGGTTCAAGGAGTTACAAAAATGTTCCAAATTCTTTGTTTTCAACTTTTACCATTAGTGAAGGAGATTCTGTTTTAATTCCNNTAAATGAATATTTTGAAAGAAAGCAGTTTTTTACAATTTCAGGAGAGGTGAAAAATCCTGGACGAATAAATTGGGGAAAGGGCGTCTCTGCATTCGATGCAATTATTCTTTCTGAGGGCTTTACGGGTGACGCTGATATGAATAATATTGAGATCACCACAAAGGATAAGGACAGTAGGTTATTTAATACGATCTCCGTGTCTCTTGAACAGTCAAAGCAGATAAAGCTGGAGTCAGGAGACTTGGTTTCTATTAAGAAAATCAGAGTTCGTGACAATGTAGCATTTGTTAATATTTCCGGAGAGGTTGAGAGTCAAGGTTCTTTTGGGTTAAAAAAACCTTATGAAGATCTTTTTGAAATTCTTGATCGTACTGGGGGATTAACTGACTTTGCTGATGACTATGGTGCATTTTTAATCCGAAGATCGGAAGTCTCCGCTTCCGATAGTTCTTTTTTAGGTTCCAATAATTATGAATATAGAGACAGTCGATATTTTAAGTTAGACACCATTTCAATTTCACAAAAAGCATTGAAGGGTAGTGTCAAGTTTACTGTGCAGGACATGGACGAGATTCATATTCCTGGTAAAAGTACAATTGTCCGTATTCAAGGACAGGTAAATGCAAAAAAGACTGTTTCCTATTCGGCGTTAATTAATTTTAATGGGTATTTAAGAATGGCTGGAGGAGTGTCAGAGGAAGGAGTCTCGAAGAAGGCTTTTGTGGTTTATCCGAATGGTTCAACCCGGTCGACTCGGAAATTTTTGGGTCGTAAAATTCGCCCCAGGATTGTTCCAGGTTCAACGATTATTGTCCCTCAAAAGTCATACGATCAAGAAAAAGGTGTTTCACCAGCAGAGCTAGCTGCAATTTCAGGAGCATTAGCTTCCATAAGTACAATGGCTATAGCGGTCGTTCAACTTTTGAGACCATGAGTACATCATTTAAGGATTTCATTGGAGGAAAGAGTACCCTTGGAGATTGGCTTCTGT
>NHBT01000025.1 GCA_002167805.1 Owenweeksia sp. TMED14
ATAATAAGTAGAAGTATAATTTGCCAAAATAGGATTATGACTGCTTGGGGTAAAAACGACGGCAGTGTCCAGATCCAAAAGCTTTCTGTAACTGAAGATACCTGTTTTTTCATCTTCTCCATAGCCATAGAGTGAAGTCCGTTGAGTCTCAAATGTTCCAACGTGACCATACTGAAAAATATTATCTCTATGACGGTCATCCCAAGTGCGACGCAAGTTTCTTGTATAATCCGCTTGGATTGTGTAAAAAGCATTTTTAATAAGCGACTCGCTGTCTTCTCCTACTCCACCAAATTGTTGAGTGAATCTAGCGAACGTGGAAAAATCTCGGTCGTTAAAGACAGAATTATTTTGATAATTCATTAGTGCATTCGAACGACTTCCATTTCTACCATATTGTTGAATGAATCTTCCTCCAATAACTAGGTTAGTCCGATCACTTGTTTTGATATTTATATTCCCCGTCGCACGGATATTATTTCGAGCAACATTCAATCTTCGGTTCACCGTTTCCAGGTCATCGAATCGAAGAAGTTCAGCGGCTCGAATCGTTCCGAGACCTGCAGCTGTAGGAAGCAATGGATTGTTATTTAGGTTCTCCAGAACATCATCTTTTACTTTCCAGACAGGCGTAGCATAAGGGCGGCTATCTCCATTGTGTTGGAATTCTAATGCCATTAGGTAGCCAACTAAAGGGGCATTTTTTTCTTTGTTAAATAATAAAGGTCCACCAATTGTCAGACCAGCAAGGTTATAATTATAGGGATCAAATAAAGCGGATGTGACATATTCACCTGTTCCAAAGAATCGCGGAGATGGACCTCTAGTTGTTGTAGAGATAACACCCCCTGTAACGTCACCATAGTTCGCGGGAACTCCTCCTGTAATAACCTCTGTTTGAGCGATGGCCTCTCGGGGCAACTGTACACTACCTCTAACTTTAACTCCATCGATAAAAGTTACGTTTGCATCGCTTCTTCCTCCTCTGAAATAGCTTGCTCCTGAGCCCTCATCTTGAACTACACCTGACGTTAATGAAAGGACTCCGCTAACTCCTCTGGAAGCTAGATTTCGAATTGCTGCTGCACCCATAGTAAAAGATGTTTTTCCCTTCTCAATGAGCGGGGCTTCATAGTCAGCAACGACATCCACCTCTCCTAAAACAACATCTGAAGATGTCAACTTGAAATCTATAACAATTGGTCGACCTCCAACTATTTCTACACCATTAAAAGTCATTTTATTATAGCCAAAAGCTTCACATGATACTGTATATGTTCCCGGGGTGATGGGGTTAATATTATACCGACCATCAAAATCTGTTAACCCTTTCGCTATTTCATAACCCCCTGAAAGTACTTTTATAACAGCTTGGTATTGTTCATCTCCTGACTTTTTATCTTTTACCACGCCTCTAAGAGATCCAGGTCTAGATTGAGCCGAGGCATTAAAAACAAATGCTATGGCTAAGAGAAATGCTCCAAATCGAATTCGCATATTTGTGGGCGTTTAGGTTCTGTTTTTTGGGTAATCGAAGACACGAAAATAACCAATAATTACCATCATTTAACTTTTTCGAATTAATTCGTTAATATTGATACTCAAAACATGAAGAAATTATTATCAAATTTAATTATTTTTTTCTTTCTTAATTCCTGTTCTTGGGATGGAAATACGCACCCCATTCCAAACGTCCCAGTAAACGAAAACTTATTTCTAAATACCCCAAGTGCCTATCCATTGCAATTTGTCGGGGGGTCCATTTCTGTTCCTGAATGGGGGTATAGAGGAATATCTATTTACCGTAGGACAAATTATGGCGATGCGAATGACTTTGGAGTCTATGATTTATGTTGTCCAAATCACGTTGAAGAAAATTGCGGAGCATTGGAGCTAAAAGACAATTTATATGCAGAATGCCCTTGTGATGGACAAAAATTTTTACTCTTTGACGGGCAAGCGATGGATGGAGAATCCAGTTGGGGATTATTCGAATATCGAGTTGGCTATGACGGGGTCAGCCTTCATATTACAAACTAAGCTTCAGCTAAACCCATCTGTTTGAGATGATTTACATGAGAGCGGTACGCACTTGCAAAGGTTTTAAACTCAATGTAAGTTATGTTAAACTCTTTACATGTAGCCTTTACAATTTTTGAAATATCTGGNTANTGCACATGGGAAATTCTCGGAAATAGGTGATGCTCNACCTGATAATTCAACCCNCCNAAAAACCANGTTAAAAATTTNTTACCCATNGCAAAGTTTGCGGTNGTTTTCATCTGATGAATGGCCCACTCNTCTTCTGTCTCAATTGNTTCATNACTATTCGAGCTNANAAAATCTGTTTTATCNACCACNTGAGCCATTTGAAATACTATNGATAGNNCAAATCCNGCAACAGCTGACATAATAAGAAAACCTATTATCCAATNCACAAACCCNAGTTTCATCATTGGTATTCCTACAAANANTCCNAAATGCAAAGCTTTCCATGCCCAAAANGAGATATGTTGNAAAGNAGTCAATTTTTTTAAGGGGACTTGTCCTATTTTTTTTGAAAANTATTTCTTGTANTCCGTATATANAACCCANTAAATATANAGAAGGGCATAAAGAGCACTAAAATATACATGTTGAAACTTATGAATCCATAATTTNTTTTGNCCTGGNGACATTCTTANAAGNGANCCNGACTCNATATCATCNTCAACNCCTTCNATNTTNGTNAANGTGTGATGNACNGCATTATGCTTTGTCTTCCACATTAAAACACTTGCTCCAAGAAAATTTACAGTGTGGGCAGCCATCTCGTTTAACCAATTNTACTTTGAGAAACTACCNTGAGCACCATCATGCATCGTATTAAAGCCTATNGCGCTTATTAAAACACCCATAATTGCCCATATCATCCATGCGACAGAAAAAGCAGGCTGAANCACAACCAAGGCCAAGTATGCAGAAATAATTCCAAAAATTAAAATACAAGTCTTGAAAAACAAACTGAAATTTCCTTTTTTTGATTTTTGCTCAGATTTGAAATAAGCGTTTACACGAAAGGTTAATTCTTGATAAAAAGGTTGGCCTTTTTTCGGAGCAAACCGCGGAGCCTTGAAAACTGTTTTGGTCATCGGTACAAGATACTACAATATGATAAAGAGCAGAAAAAAGATTGCTTTTTTAACTTTCCTGATAGATAGTAATGTCGCTTCCTTTTAAAAAAGTTCCTTAGCGATAATTTCTGTTGATTCTCCTTTACCCATTGTATAATAATGCAGTACTGGAACTTTATTTCTCATCAATTCCTTTGATTGTTCTATACACCATTCTAAACCTATCTCTTTAACTGCCGATTGAGTTTTTGCAGTTTCTATAGAACGTATTAAATCATCAGGCAGATTTATATAAAAATTCCTGGGGATCGTTGTTAATTGTTTTTTTGAAGCTATCGGTTTTAACCCGGGGATAATTGGCACATGAATACCTGACTCCCTGCATTTATTTACAAAATTGAAATAGTGCTTATTATCAAAAAACATTTGCGTGACGACATATTCAGCACCGGCATTGACTTTAGATTTTAAGTATTTTATATCCGAATTAAGACTCGGTGCTTCAAAATGTTTTTCAGGATATCCAGCAACTCCAATACAGAAATTTGAAGGGTTTGTATTCTCAACTTCATCATGTAAATAAGTGCCCTTATTCAAATCCGAAACTTGACGAAGAAGATCTATTGCATACTTATGTCCTCCTGTTTCAGGAATAAATTGATTATCTGTTTTTAATGCATCTCCTCTTAAAATCAAAACATTATCAATACCCAAATAATGAAGGTCAATCAATGCGTATTCTGTTTCTTCTCTTGTAAAACCGCCGCATATTACATGCGGAACAGTATCCACTTTAAACTTATTTTGAATTGCCGCGCAAATCCCCACTGTTCCGGGCCTTTTTCGAGTATGAATCTTTTCTAAAAGCCCGTTATCATGTTTTTTAAAAACGAATTCTTCTCTATGGCTAGTTACATCGATAAATTTTGGCTTGAACTCCATCAAACTCTCAATAGAATGAAAAAGTCCTTCTATGCTAGTGCCTTTAAGTGGAGGTAGTATTTCAAAACTGAAAAGGGTATTGCCCTCTGATTTTTTTAGATGATCGATAACTTTCATAATCTTATTTTAAATTTTTAATCCAATAATGGAGCCAGCCATCTTGAAGCTTCTTCTAATGATATACCTCTTCTTTTTGAATAGTCCATTAATTGATCTTTATCAATTTTTGACAACCCAAAATATTTTGAACTTGGATGGCCAAAATAATAACCACAAACCGCTGCAGTAGGGAACATTGCTTTGTGATCTGTTAATCCGAGACCTATATTTTTTTTCACATCCAATAATTCAAAAAGAAGATCTTTTTCAAGATGGTCAGGGCATGAAGGGTATCCAGGAGCCGGCCTTATACCTTGATATGATTCAGAGATCAATTCTTCATTATTGAATTTTTCGTTTGCAGCATATCCCCAAAACTCTGTTCGAACTAGGAAGTGTAAGTGTTCTGCAAATGCTTCCGCCAAACGATCGGCAAGAGCTTTGAGCATGATAGCCTGATAATCATCATTATCTGATTCAAACTGCTTAACTTTCTTATCTATTCCTGTGCCTGTATTTACTGCAAACAATCCTATCACATCTCCANTGGGNTCTATAAAATCNGATAGTGNAATGCATGGTATATCNTTTTTCTTCAAAGTCTGCTGTCGAAGTGTTAGAAATCTGTATTTTTTTTGATNCCCATNGACAACCTCAATNTCATCNCCTANCTGTCGTGCACTAAAAAAACCATATACAGCATNAGCTTTTATCCATTTTTCTTGAATTATCTTATCCAACATAAGTTGAGCGTCATTCCAAAGCTTAGTAGCTTCAGTTCCAACAATATCATCCTTAAGAATTCNAGGGTATTTGCCNTGTAAATCCCAAGCCTGAAAAAAAGGAGTCCAATCGATAGTAGACCTTAGTTTATCTAANGANAAATCCTTTAATGTNAAAATGCCNAAATCTTTTGGTGGAGNAGGCTTTTTTGNAAAATCCACCTTNNAGTNATTNTTTCGAGCTTCCTTNAGAGAATAAAATTCTCTTTTCTTTAATCGGNTTGCATATTGAGCAGCTAATTTGGTATAATCCGATCGAATTTCTTGTGAAAATTTAATGCTGTCCTTCCCAAGTAATTTTTGAACCACAGGAACTGATCTGGAGGCATCATTTACATGGATAACAGGAGTATCAATAGTGGGCTGAATTTTTACTGCTGTATGAGCCCTGGAAGTAGTTGCACCTCCAATTAATAAGGGCTTAGATATACCTTGTCTTTTCATTTCTGAGGCTAAAAAAACCATTTCATCCAGCGATGGTGTAATAAGCCCGCTGAGTCCAATGGCATCAACATTATGAGTAATACTGGCATCTAAAATCTTTTGAGGAGGAACCATTACTCCGAGATCAACAACATCAAAGTTGTTACACTGAAGCACAACAGCTACGATATTTTTGCCAATATCATGAACATCTCCTTTGACTGTTGCCATCAATATTTTGCCTTTTTTTCTAGCAACCAGATCGCCTGAATCAAAATATGGCTCGAGATATGCGACAGCTTTTTTCATCACACGAGCTGATTTTACAACCTGAGGTAAAAACATTTTGCCAGATCCAAATAAATCGCCTACAGTGTTCATTCCTGCCATTAAGGGCCCCTCAATAACTTCAATCGGGGTGTCTAAAGCCCCTCTAGCTTCTTCTGAATCTATTTCGATATATGCATCAACACCATTTACTAAACTATATTCAATGCGTTCCGAAATTGGTAAATTTCTCCATGATAAATCTTTTTCTTTTTTATTCGATTTACCGCTGAATTTATTAGCTATAATTAATAATCTCTCTGTGGCATCGCTACTGCGATCGAACAACACGTCTTCAATATGATCTCTTAACTTTTCATCAATTTTATCATAAACAACTAATTGACTCGGGTTAACAATTCCCATATCCATGCCATTTTTTATAGAATGATATAAAAAACAAGAATGCATTGCTTCCCTTACTTGATCATTACCTCTAAATGAGAAACTCACATTTGAAACACCACCACTTACCTTGGCAAATGGCAGATTTTGCTTAATCCATTTGGTGGCCTGAAAAAAGTCAAGAGCATTTTTTCTGTGTTCATCCATCCCCGTAGCAACGGGGAAAATATTAGGATCAAAAATTATATCTTCTGCGGGAAAATGGATTTCATTGACAAGAAGATTATATGCGCGTTCACAAATTTGAATTCGCCTTTGAAAGGTATCTGCCTGGCCATCCTCATCAAATGCCATAACAATAATAGCTGCGCCGAACTGACGAATGATCTTTGCCTGTTTTAGAAATTCTTTTTCTCCAGACTTAAGACTAATTGAATTTACTATTGACTTCCCCTGTACACATTTTAACCCAGCTAAAATAATTTCCCACTTCGAGGAGTCAATCATTATTGGGATTCTTGAAATATCAGGCTCAGAAGCAATCAAATTTAAAAAAGTTATCATTGCAGATGAACCATCTAGCATGCCCTCATCCATATTGACATCTAAAATTTGTGCACCACCATCAACTTGATCTCTTGCTATTTCTAACGCCTCCTCAAATTGTTCTTCTTTAATCAGTCGAAGAAATTTTCTAGACCCTGTAACATTTGTCCTTTCTCCAACATTGACAAAGTTTGTTTCCGGGCCAATAATTAAAGGTTCAAGTCCTGAAAGCTTCATTTCTGCAATTTTCTAGGTTTCCTTCCCTTGGCAATCATCTCAAATGCTTTTATGTGGTCGGGTGTTGTTCCGCAACAGCCTCCAATAATGTTAACAATACCAAGGTCCAAATATTCTTCAATATCCTTTGCCATCTCCTCTGGAGATTCATCATATTCTCCAAACGCATTTGGCAAACCAGCATTAGGGTATGCACTTATAAAAAAGGGTGATTTAGCCGACAGTATTTGCAAGTATGGTCTTAGCTTTTTTGCTCCAAGCGCACAGTTTAGGCCTATGCTCAATAAAGGCATATGACTCAAAGAGATCATAAAAGCCTCAGTAGTCTGGCCACTCAATGTTCTACCTGAAGCATCTGTAATTGTCCCACTTAACATTATTGGCAATTTTTTTTTTGTGCTATCAAAAGCACTCTGAACCGCAATTAAAGCTGCCTTAGCATTCAATGTGTCAAAAACTGTCTCAATCATTAAAACATCAACACCCCCAAATATCAATGCTTCAACTTGTTCTTGGTATGCTAACGACAATTCATCAAATGATATGTTCCTATAATCAGGACGATTGACATCAGGACTAAGGCTTAGCGTGCGATTTGTGGGCCCTATTGCCCCTGCAACGAATCTTGGCTTTTCCTTTGTTGAAAATTTATCTGCAGCTTTCCTGGCAACTCGAGCGCCTTCAATATTAATTTCTCGGACATAATCCTCCATAGAATAATCCGCCATAGAAATTGATTGGCTGTTAAAAGTATTGGTTTCAATAATATCAGCACCTGCCAATAAAAATTCTCCATGAATTTCTTCGATTATAGCAGGTCTAGTTATATTTAAAATATCATTATTTCCTTTTAAAGGCGTATCCCAATTTAAAAAATTCGAACCCCGGAAATCCTCCTCTTTCAAATTATAATTTTGAATTAACGAGCCCATGGCTCCATCTAAAATTAATATTCGCTCCTTTGCTAAGTTTTCTATTCTAGACATCACGATTTTATTAACCCTTACCTAAAAAGCCAGAAAGAAAAAGATTTGGATGATTATTTTCACCAATCTTATCTTTCAGCAACAGCTGTTGCTGGGGGATTTGGCACCTTTAGACTAGGTTGCCAAGATTTCACAGGGCCCAACCCTCCATCTTTCTTGATAAGTTCTGCAAATATAGTTGTGCCGATCAATATTGCAATGGTGATAAGAAAAAAAAAATTCTCTTGAAATAAGGCCTAAGATTTTATCTTTGGCGTGAAAATTTTTTTAAACACCTATGGGATATTTATTTACATCTGAATCCGTTTCAGAGGGTCATCCAGATAAAATTTCTGATCAAATTTCTGATGCTTTAGTTGATCATTTTATTGCATTCGATCCAAATTCTAAAGTCGCATGCGAAACTTTAGTAACAACTGGACAGGTTATTTTAGCGGGAGAAGTTAAATCCAAAACTTACATTGATACTCAAGAAATAGCTAGAGATGTCATTACAAAAATCGGCTATACAAAAAGCGAATACATGTTTGATGCCAATTCATGTGGAGTTCTAAGTTCGATACATGAACAATCACCTGATATAAATCAAGGTGTTGATAAATCATCAAGAGAAGATCAGGGAGCTGGAGATCAAGGAATTATGTTCGGATACGCTACTGATGAAACAGAGAATTTTATGCCTCTGGCTTTAGAAATCAGCCACCTATTGCTTAAAAAATTAGCAGATATAAGACATGAAGGGAATGTGATGACTTATTTACGTCCTGATTCGAAAAGTCAAGTTACTATTAATTACAGTGATCAACATCAACCAAATGCAATTGAAACTATTGTCATATCAACTCAACATGATGATTTTGACTCCGAATTAGAGATGCAAAAAAAGATTGCCTCGGACATACAAGAATTTCTAATGCCTGAAGTTATTCAGGAATTACCAGGATCTATTCAAGATTTGTTTAAAGGGAACATCAATTATTTAATAAACCCTACAGGTAAATTTGTTATTGGTGGTCCTCATGGAGATACTGGCCTTACAGGTCGAAAAATAATTGTGGACACATATGGTGGCAAAGGAGCTCATGGAGGAGGAGCATTCTCAGGGAAAGATCCTTCCAAAGTGGATAGATCTGCAGCATATGCAGCAAGGTATGTGGCAAAAAATATTGTCGCTGCAGGAGTGGCTAAACAAGCATTAGTTCAGTTAGCGTATGCAATTGGTGTGGCCGAACCTGTTGGGTTTTATATTAACACCTATGGAACTTCCTTGGTAAAAGATTCAAAAGGGGATTTAATGAATGATGGCGCTATAGCGAGAATACTAAAACCCTTATTTGATTTAAGACCATTTTCCATAGAATCAAAATTTGGCTTGAGGGATCCTATTTATGCTGAAACAGCTGCGTATGGTCACATGGGTAGAAAGAATGAAATTGTAAAAAAGACTTTTAAAAGGCCTACAGAAAACGGGCAAGAAGTTGTAACCAAGACCGTAGAATTATTTACTTGGGAAAAACTCGATTCTGTCGATCTTATAAAATCNGCTTTTAANATTTAAAAAANGGNATTTAAATCNNCTTTTTTNNTTCATNNNNTTAGTATCNATANCCNTCTGGCTTGAATGGNCCCTTTACTTTTACNCCAATNTAAGATGCNTGATCTTCTGATAAGACATCCAATTCAGCACCCACAGANGCCAAATGTAATTCTGCAACTTTTTCATCAAGATGCTTGGGCAAAGTAAATACTTCATTCGGATATTTTCCAGGGTTCTGAAACAANTCTATTTGAGCCAAGACTTGATTTGTAAAAGAATTTGACATAACAAAACTTGGATGCCCTGTTGCACATCCCAAATTCACCAGTCGNCCCTCAGCTANNACAATAATTTCATTATCATCAATTGTATATAAATCAACCTGAGGTTTAATCTCTTTCTTTGAATTGCCATAATTATTATTTAACCAAGCCATATCAATTTCATTATCAAAGTGACCAATATTACAAACTATAGCCTTGTCCCTTAAGGCTAAAAAATGACGATCTACAATAATATTCTTATTACCAGTACTGGTAATAACAATATTTGCCATATTGATGACATTATCCATTTTTCTGACTTCAAAACCATCCATAACAGCCTGAAGAGCACAAATTGGATCAACTTCGCAAACAATCACTCGAGCCCCAGCGGCTTTAAAAGAAGCTGCTGTTCCTTTTCCAACATCGCCATATCCAGCACAAACAACAACTTTACCCGCAATCATTGTGTCTGTTGCTCTTCTTATTGCATCTACTGCTGATTCTCGACAACCATACTTGTTATCAAATTTTGATTTCGTAACAGAGTCATTTACGTTAATCGCAGGCATTGGTAGAGTTCCTTTAATCATACGCTCATANAGCCTATGAACTCCAGTAGTCGTCTCTTCNGATAAACCACCAATACCTTCCACTAGNTGNGGATATTTATCNAGAACCATGTTAGTCAAGTCACCTCCATCATCAAGAATCATATTCAGAGGCTTACGGTCTTTACCAAAAAATAAAGTTTGTTCAATACACCAATCAAACTCTTCTTCATTTAAACCTTTCCATGCATAAACCTGGATACCTGCTTCTGCTATAGCAGCTGCTGCGTGGTCCTGTGTGGAAAATATATTACATGATGACCATGTCACTTCCGCACCTAATTCAACTAAAGTCTCTATCAAAACCGCTGTTTGAATGGTCATATGAAGACAACCTGCAATACGTGCTCCTTGAAGGGGCTTAGTCTTTCCAAACTCTTTTCGAAGGGCCATTAGGCCGGGCATTTCTGATTCAGCCAAATGTATTTCGGTTCTTCCCCATGGGGCTAAGGATATATCTTTTACTTTATTTTGGATATAGTTGGTTTTCCCTGAATTTTCCATCAATTTTGCTTTTAATTATGGTTAGCGACGTCAAATTTAAGCATATCAAATCCGATCAAATACATAAACCTGGACTTTTTGGTTTAATATTAATTTATATCCCCATAATTAATGACTTACAAGGCTCACAAATATTATCTACTGAGGATAAAAAACGGTTTTCCAAATTCAAAACAGAACAAAAAAAAAGAGAATTTTTAACAGCTCGAATCGCTTTGAATAAAATTGACAAGGGTTTTAGTCAGAAAATATCGTACAAAGGACAGCGTCCATTTTTAAAAAACGAAATTGATCACATAAGCCTGAGCCACTCAAACTCATTTGGTATTGCTGCTTGGCATCCAACATTGCCTGTAGGAATTGATATTGAATCTGATCGTGACCAGTTCAAAAAAGTTTCCAAGAAATTTTTGTCACCCAATGAAATAAACAAAATTGAATCTTCTCCAAATCCGAAATTGGCAAGAAGAATTGCATGGGGGGCAAAAGAATCAATTTTCAAAGCTGCGGACCAAAAAAGTTTATCATTTTCAAAGGATATTCAGTTGGAATTTATTGCAACTAAAATTGAGGGTAAGGGCGTTGCTAATATAATAGGCGGAAGACAATATGTTGTTTATTGGAGCCTCTTTAAAGACTCTAGAAAAAATGACCATGCAATTGTATGCGCAATTGAAAAACCAAAATCTTTAAGAATTGTTTTAACAGGCCCTGAAAGTTCAGGTAAGACTGAGCTTGCAAATTCATTAAGCAAATATTTTAAAATGCCTTTTGTTCCCGAATATGCTCGGGAATACTTAAATAAAAAAAATAAAGAATATGACCTTTCAGATTTACTAAAAATCAATGATGCACAGACTAAAATTCAAAAGGTAACCGATGGAGAAATGGTTTTTTGGGATACTGATATAATTACAATAATAATTTGGGCAAAAGAAAAATTTAATACTAAAAATGAAATCTTTGAAAAATCGTTGAAAGAAAATGTCCCTCATTTCTATTTGCTATGCAATCCAGACTTAGACTGGGAGCAAGATGATCTGAGAGAAAACCCAAATGATCGATATCGCCTTTTAAGAGAATATCAGTCCATTTTAACTAAGCGTAGGATCCCCTATGCTCACATTCAGGGCAAGGGTAAAATAAGATTAGCGAATGCCATTGATAGCATACAATCACAGGTTTTTTGAATTAACTTTGTTGTCGTACACAGGGGTGCCTTTCGGCTGAGATTTATACCCTAGGAACCTGGGCAGGTAATGCTGCTAAGGGAGTGAAGGATTTGAGTATCCTGTCGCAAAAGCGCCATCTGTGAAACATTTTTTAATATAAGATATGCTATGAAAAATCCTNTTTTATTTATTTTATTTATTTCCATCGCGACAGTTTCCCAAGGGCAAGAAATGGATACAGTATTCAAAAAAATCATTTTATCTGATGTTAACTTATTAGAAATGAGAGCATCCGAAAGAACTCCGATGACAGTACTTGACTTGTCTAGTAAATCTTTACCAAGTGGAATTCGAGGGAATACATTAGAAAATTTGAATAATGGACTTGATATCCCTTATTTAATTCAATGGACACCGTCTATCACTCAATCCTCTGACGCCGGGACAGGTATGGGATATACATATCTTAGGATGCGAGGTATGGACCAAACTAGAATAAATGTTACGATTAACGGTGTGCCCATAAATGATCCGGAATCACATGGCGTGTTTTGGGCAAACACACCAGATCTTACATCATCCATNTCCTCTTTACAAATTCAGCGGGGGGTTGGAACCTCTANCGTCGGTGCAGGAGCCTTTGGGGGATCTATTTCCATGGAAGTTGGAGTCCCTGAGAAAGAAGCAAGTACAAAAGTGATTTTTGGAGGAGGTTCTTTTGGAGCATCGAGAGCAACATATATGATTAATTCGGGGTCTCTAGGAATTTTAAATAGTAAAAATAAGCCCTTGTCTTTTGTCGGTCGGTTATCTAGTTTAAAAAGCCAAGGGTTTATTGACCGTTCAGCTATGAATCTTAATTCATATTTGGTAGGTGGGCAATATAAAACTACGAATGCTACTGTTCGCCTGGTTCACTTTAGTGGCAATGAAAGAACACAACAAGCATGGTATGGAATTCCTGAAGTTAAATACAATGCTGAGGGACCTGGTTCTTTTTCTGGATTAGAAGATTACATCTCCAGAAATGGTTTGGATGGAGCGGATGCACAAAATTTTTTAGACTCTCGAAATAATACTTATAATTATTATCGATACCCGAATGAAATTGACCAATATGAGCAGACTCATACCCATTTCATAAGTCAAATTAAATTGCCCTCAAATTGGAGGTTTAATTTCAATGCGTTTCTTGTAAATGGAGAGGGTTACTTTGAGCAGTATAAAGCCAATGAATCATATTCCGACTATGGGCTATCAAATCCAGTAATTAATGATAGCACTATTCAAAATACAGACCTGGTTCGTCAACGTTGGTTATCAAATTCTTTAATCGGCACGCACGCTTCAATAGTTAAAGAATTTAATGATGCCCAATTCATTTTGGGTGGGTTTGCACAAAGATATTTAGGAGACCATTATGGAACACTCCCTTGGATGCAAATAAATTCACTAAATGCTATTCTAACTCTACCAGCAAATTTACCTCCAAACTATTTTCCTGATTACGATTATCAAAGTGCAAGTCAATATCGGTATTATGAAAATATAGGAGATAAGTTTGATTATACGGCATACCTTAAAGCTGAAATTCCTTTCGGGAAAAAATGGTTGGCTTATGGAGATCTTCAAATACGTTCAGTAAACTATGTTATCAATGGAATTACTAATGATCAAACAAATCTTGATTTTGAAAATAGTTTTCTCTTTTTCAATCCAAAAGCAGGTTTAGATTACCAAATAAATAAAAAAAGCAGACTGTATGCATCGACCGCCATTGCTAATCGCGAACCCGTTCGAAATGATATTATTGACTATGGTGTTTCAGATACTGCGCTGCCTGAAACATTGCTTGACATCGAAGTAGGTTATCAAAACAGAGACAAAAATGGATTCTTTGAAGCAAATATTTATTTCATGGAATACTCGAATCAATTGGTCCCAACGGGCGCAATCAATGATGTTGGTGCTTCCCTTAGAATGAATGTAAATAGAAGTTACAGAAGAGGTTTAGAGTTGGCGGGTGAGCGCAAATTAAATAATCAATTCATTATTGGCTTTAATACTACTTTGAGCAACAATAGAATTTCTCAATTTGATGAAATTATGATCGACTACTTAGATGGCGAGGCTGTAAGCACTGTATATAAAAATAGTCAGATAGCGATGTCCCCTAATAGTATTTCTAACGGGATGATTCAGTGGAACTACAATATAAACAAAAATGTTCGAGGGCATTTACAGCTTCGTACTAAATATGTTGGTCGTCAATACCTAGATAATACGGGAAATGCGAGCAGAAGCTTAGATCCATATCAAACTTTAGATTTTCAATGGCTTATTTCATCGAGATTCGGCGATCTGAGGTTAGATATAATGAATTTATCAAACACAAATTATGCCCCTAATGGATACACATGGGGCTATCTGTATAGTGGCGAAAGAACAGATGAAAATTTTGTTTTCCCGATGGCCGGAAGAAATTTCTTTCTAACCTACAGTATCAAATTAGATGGTAAAAAATAAAAGGAAATATGTAATTTAATCTAATTCTGAAAGTTGTGACTTTGCGATTTCAACATCTTTGATTATTTGAGATCGCAGATCATCTTTTGAGTTGAATTTCTTTTCATCTCGAATTCGATCTATAAAATGCACGCGAATAGGTCGGTCATAGAGGTCTTGCCCCCCCTCAAGTAAATGAACTTCAAGTAAAGGTTTTTCATTTCCGATAGACGGTCTTTTACCATAGTTAGCTATGCCCATAACTTGACGAAACTTTGGATCGTCTAAAATGTCTACAACAACTGAATAAACACCTTCAGACGGGAAAATTTTATCAGGGTGGACCTCTCCTACATTAGCAGTTGGAAAACCCAAATCCCGACCTATTTTTTTTCCTTGAATCACTTTCCCGGAGATAAAATGGGGCCGAGTCAAGGCATAGGATGCCACTTTCACATTTCCTGAAGTTATTGCTTTTCTAATTTGTGTCGAGGAAATATTATTTTCCTCTATCTGTACTGCTGAAATTTCTTCTAAGCCAAATCCATAGACAGGGGCATATTCCTCCAAGTTTTTAAATGAGCCCTCTCTATTTTTGCCAAATCGGTGATCATGACCAATTACTAGATGCTTAACCCCAATTTTTTCTATTAAAAAATTTCGTACAAAATCAATTGACTCAATTTTAGCAAAATCCTCATTAAAATTTTGAACGATTAAATAATCAAGACCCATTTTAGAAAGTAACTCAGATCGCTCATCTATTGTCGTCAAAAGTTGCAATGGATACTCAGGGTGAACCAGTCTTCTTGGGTGGGGGTCAAAAGAAATTAAAACAGAGCAACCACTAATTTCTTTAGCTCTATTTTTTATTCGCTCTAAAATTGTTTGATGTCCAGCGTGTAACCCGTCGAAAGTACCAACAGTAGCAACAGTCGATGTACGATTTGGGAAATCATTAATAGATCTAAAAATCTTCAATTAGATGTCTTTAAATTTTATTAGCAAAGATATCTATCCGTGCTTTTGATTGTTATTTTTTTCTTGATATCAAGAAAAGTTTAAAGAATTCCGAATTTTAGTATCAAAATTTAGCTAAATCACCTTTAAAATTATTCTTAATTCGTTCGAAATAAATCATTATTATTTCTTGTAAAATTATAGATAAATTCAACTTTTGATTTGTAGCTTTGCTAGCCAGAATATAGAATGTTTTTATTGAAAAAAATATGACCAATTTAAAAGGGAAAATCGCTCAAGTTATAGGGCCTGTCGTTGACGTTTATTTTGAAGGATCAAAGCTGCCAAAAATTTATGATGCCTTAGAAGTTATTCGACCTGATGGTCAAAAAGTCATAATGGAAACTCAGCAGCATATTGGAGAAGATACTGTTNGAGCNATTTCTATGGACTCAACNGATGGCTTCAAAAGAGGNCAAGAAGTAACTGCNACTGGCCGACCAATTGCNATGCCTTCTGGTGAGCAGATCCGAGGAAGAGTTTTTAATGTTGTTGGAGAAAACATTGATGGTATTGGAGGCATAGCTGAGGGTAATGAATTACCCATACATAGAGAGGCTCCAAAATTTGAAGAACTTTCAACAGCAACTGAAGTTCTATTCACTGGAATCAAAGTAATCGACTTAATAGAACCTTATGCAAAAGGAGGGAAAATTGGTCTCTTTGGTGGAGCTGGAGTTGGAAAAACTGTTTTAATNCAAGAGCTTATNAANAATATTGCTAAAGGTCANGGAGGCTTATCTGTNTTNGCGGGTGTTGGTGAAAGAACAAGAGAGGGTAATGATTTACTAAGAGAAATGATTGAAGCGGGAATTATCAGTTACGGAGATGAATTTAAAAAATCATTGGAAGCAGGAGGTTGGGACCTAAGTAAGGTCAACAAAAAAGAACTTAAGGATTCTAAAGCGACTTTTGTTTTTGGTCAAATGAATGAGCCTCCCGGAGCTAGAGCAAGAGTTGCTCTTTCTGGATTAACCATGGCTGAATACTATCGAGACGGAGAGGGTACAGGTCAAGGAAAAGATATTTTATTCTTCGTGGACAATATATTTAGATTTACACAAGCTGGCTCAGAAGTTTCGGCCTTATTAGGCCGGATGCCCTCTGCAGTAGGCTATCAGCCAACCTTGGCTACTGAGATGGGGCTAATGCAAGAACGCATTACCTCAACAAAAAACGGATCCATAACCTCAGTGCAAGCCGTGTATGTGCCTGCAGATGACTTAACAGATCCTGCACCTGCAACTACTTTTGCTCACCTAGACGCAACGACTGTACTATCAAGAAAGATTGCAGAACTNGGNATATATCCAGCAGTAGACCCACTAGATTCAACCTCTCGAATTTTAACTCCAGAAATCGTTGGGGAAGANCATTATAAATGTGCTCAAGATGTNAAGATGATTCTTCAGCGNTATAAAGAACTTCAAGATATAATTGCAATTCTAGGTATGGAAGAACTTTCTGAAGAAGATAAAATGGCAGTTCATAGAGCAAGAAGAATTCAACGTTTCTTATCACAACCATTTCATGTTGCTGAACAATTCACTGGTATTCCTGGAGTTTTTGTTGATATAGCTGAAACCATAAAAGGGTTCAATATGATTTTAAATGGTGAATTAGACCAGTATCCTGAAGCCGCTTTTAACTTAAAAGGNAGNATCGAAGANGTTATTGAAGCCGGGGATAAAATGTTAGCAGAAGCCTAAAATATGAGTTTAAAACTACATATTTTGACGCCCGAAAAAACTTTGTTTGAAGGAACTTCTGAATCCATTCAATTCCCAGGTAAAGACGGAGTATTTCAANTTTTAAAAGATCATGCTCCACTGATGGCATCCTTGACTCAAGGGAATATTATTGTCAATACGGGTAAGGGAGATCAAAATATATCTGTAGAGGGCGGAGTTGTAGAAGTATCAAAAAATAAAGTTACAGTCTTAGCGCTTTAAAACTAAAAAATTAATAGCTTTTACCCAGCTCGCGTGGCTAGGTTTTTAAAAGATTATTATGCGAAAAGTGATATTTGTTTCTTTTTTATGCGTGCCATTCATTTTTGTTTCTGGGCAAAGCAGCAAAAGTATTTTGCTTGATTCCATTGATGTGCTAAGCTCAACACTGCCCTCAGAAGATGGTCATCTCGTTTATTCAAAAAATGAATATGATATTTTAAATTCACCTTATACAAATGTTGGTGAAATATTGGAAGTATTTCCGAGTCTAGAAATAAGAAGTCGAAGNCTAAATGACGTCCAAGGAGANATTTCTTTAAGAGGCTCAACTTTTGATCAAGTATTGATNCTGGTNAATGGAATTCCTTATTCTGATCCNCAGACTGGACATCACAATATGAATCTNCCCGTCCCTGCTGGATCTATCNAGTCTATCCATATNATGCCCAGTGGCGGATCTTACAGATATGGTCCATTCGCCTTTGCGGGAGTGATAGATATCATTACAAAAAAAGGAAGTGATCAANGAGGTTANGCTTCTGCTAGCATTGGAGAATATGGNTTTCAAAATGGAGCTGCTGGAGTTTCTTTGGGTAAAATANTGGGATTCTACTCGCGCATTGATTTAGAGTATAAAGCTGCCGATGGAGAATTATTAAATAGAGATTTCGCTCAATGGCAAGCATTTCTTTCAGCAGAAAGAGAAATTAAACGCTTGGGGAAAATTGTTTTAAACGCAGGGTATCTAGCTAAAAATTTTGGTGCCTTTAATTTTTACTCATTTAATTTCCCGAACCAATTTGAAGCTATTGAATCCCTATCAGCAAATGCAAAAATGCATATGGGAATGGGCACTATTAAAGCTTATGTGCGCCAACACAAAGATCATTTTGAACTTTTTCGTGAGGAGATAGGATACTATGAATATGTTGGTGCCAATCAATTTATAAACACGATAGATTCAAGCTATGCGCCAACTTGGTATCGAGAACATAATAACCATAAGAGTAATACTTACGGTGTTGATTTTGAATCTAGAGAAAAAAAATTAAGAATTGGAAGCTTAAATGCTTCTTATAAATATGGCTTAGACTTCAGAAGAGATGAAATTATTAGTAATATTTTGGGAAAGGATTTGTTGAATCCTGTACTTGCTGATCAAAGAGCATATTATCTAAAAGGAGACGAGCGTAATAATTCAGGAGTTTTTGCTCAATTCCAATTNGGCAAATTAAATTCGGCTATTCGGCTAAACGCAAACGATAATTTTGGNATTGACTGGCTNCCAAACCTTGATTATTCTCATACTTTAAATTCTAACTGTATAATTAAAGCAAGTATCAACCGAAGTTTTAGATTNCCATCATTCACTGATCTCTATTATACTTTAGGGGGAGCACAAGGTTCTGAAANCCTANGNCCCGANCANGCATGGAATANCGANGTTTCATTAACAAAGTTATTTAAAAACAAAAAAATAATNTTTCCTCAAAAGTTTNTAATTACTGGATACCATAGGTANGGTCAAAACCTGATTGATTGGATATATCGAACANTAAATAACGAAGAAGTTTTACAAGCAGATAATTTNACACAAGTAANTATNTTTGGNACTGAAATTCNCACAAAAGGGAATTTAAATAAACNATTATTTTATTCTCTAAATGCACAAATTGCNTCTCACCAGACGGGNGATATCGATGGCCAATCCATTTATGTTTTAGATTATTTAGCAAATAGAATTCAAGCAGAAATACATAGTAANTCATTTAATGGATATAAAATTGGACTTGTGGGNACACGGCAAGAAAGAGCNGGAAGNTATATATCNTCTNTTGGAGAAAAAATAAAGTATCCGGCATTCTCAACCATAGACATGCAATTATCATATGATAATGATGGTTTATGCATATTTATGAATGCTCAAAATTTATTTAATTCAGAAATCTACGACAGAGGAAATGTTCCTTTACCTGGACGTTGGGCTAAATTGGGGATACGTTTTCATTGGTAATATGTGAAAAAGAAATGCTNCTATTGAATAAATTAATTGGGACNCCAATAAACCATCAAAATGATATTTTATTTTGGTGTGCAATTGCCTTAACTTTTTTATCAGCCTTACTTTATCAAAATATCAATAATCAAGGTATTCCGAGATATATGTTTATTAAAAGCTTTTTGGAATTAAAAATTGAGAAAAAAGGATTTTGGATCCCTCACCTTTTCACATTCACTATTGGAGGCTTTTTATACTTGAACTCTCTATCAATTTTAAAATTAAATTCACTTAATGAGATATATGAAGCATTTGGGCTTATTTTGATTCCCATTTGCGTTATTTTATATCAATTTATTTTAAACATTGTAAGTGGTAAAATATGGGACGCAGATGTTCTTCATTATGAATGTTGGAGAATAAGATTTAAATATTTACCCATTATTCTTTTTGGAATCCCATTTTTACTTTGGTTAATAGTCTGGGGTCAAAACCTTGAGGGATTTATTAAGAATCTATTTGATGTGACTGCAATAATTTATTTGATATTATATTGCTTTGGTATCCTAAGTTCTGTGATAAATTTCATGAAGAAAAGCACCTCACCGTGGTATTTAGGGTTTTCATACCTTTGCGCCTTAGAAATAGCACCAATTTTTTGGGCTTTATTTTAAGGACTTATGAAAGTTAAAAATATTTTGGTCTCACAGCCTGAGCCTCAAGTTCCAAACAGCCCGTATTCTGCTCTTGCGGATAAGCATAAAGTTAAAATTGATTTTCAACCTTTTATTGAGGTCATAGGTATCCCGGGCAAAAAATTTAGAAAAGATAAAATCTCCGTTAGAGATTTTAAATCTTTCATATTTACGAGCCGCATTGCTATCGATCATTTCTTCCGAATGTGTAAAGAAATGCGTGTACCTGTAAGCCCTGAATGGAAGTATTTCTGTACTTCAGAAGCCGTTGCATTTTACCTACAAAAATTCGTTCCATATCGAAAAAGAAAAATTTATCCGGGCAAAGGGTCTCTTGCAGACCTGATACCGATACTAAAAAAACAACGTGGAGAACGTTTCATGATGCCCACCTCCGATATTCTAAATCCAGATATTCCTAATCTCCTAGAGAAGTCTAACATTGGGTGGACCCGTGCTAAAATGTACCAAACTGTTATTTGCGATTTAAGTCATTTGAGTGATATCAAATACGATATTTTAGTATTTTTTAGTCCTGAAGGAATACGTTCTTTATTAAGAAATTTTCCAGAATTTGAGCAAGGGGAAACTCTAATTGCCGGGTTTGGAAATACAACTAAATCGGCCATTGAAGAGAATGACTTAAGACTTGATATTGCTGTTCCTACTGCCAAATTCACATCGATGACTCAAGCTCTCGATTCGTTTATTGAGAAATCAAAAAATAAGTGAGTGACAATTGCTTCCCAAAAGAAGAGAAATTAATATCCCGAAAGCAAATTAGGTATCTTTTTTCAGAAGGGAAAAGATTCTATAAGCATCCCATTAATATTATTTATTGTACCTCTGAATTAAAATTAGAAAGAGGAGTTCAAATACTTATTGGTGCCTCAAAAAAACGGTTTAAAAAAGCTTCTCAAAGAAATAAAATAAAGAGGCTTTTAAGAGAAGCATATCGGTTGGAGCGAAAAAAATTTCATGAAAAATCTCCACCTCTCTATATCGGTTTTTTATATGCTAATAATAAAATAGAAAGTCTTGACTTTTTGCGAATTGTTATTAAAGAGGCCCTGAATATAATTAGTCAAGAAATGAAATCCTGATCCTTACAAGCAACCCACATCCATCCTAGGACTGCGCTAGAAATTCCAAGGGATCTCTCCAGAAAACTTTCAGTAATAAACAAGCATCCAAAGAATATTATACAGACGATCGCTTTTCTCTTTTGCAAAGAATCAAAGTGTAAAAAATTAATACGGTATGATAAAAAAAAGCCTAGAGAGATCCATATCAATCCAAGCAATCCATAGGTTGCCGCGTATTGAAGTATTTGATTATGAACATTAGATTTGCGTTTTAGCCCAAATCGATAATTTTCATTTTGATACTCAATCATAAGTTCGTCTTGAATTTTTGTTTGGCCAACACCAAATAAAAAGTTCTCACTCCAAATATTAATAGCTGCGGTGTTTTGAACAATTCGCGTATCAAAGGATCCTGTGGCCCAATATGCTGAAATGGGCCTAAAAACATGACCTAAACTCCTTCCATCCGAAAATTTTTGGGACAAAGAGAATATTCCTAAAATAAAAAACAAAAATACCAGGTGTTTTCGGCGAAAATTAGAAACGATATTTTTTAGATAAAAAATTCCAGCGCTCAAAAGCGCAAACAAACCAATTTTTGACCCCAGCAAGCTTATTGTGGTTAAAACAATCCAAAGAAAAATAATTTGAAAAGTTCTTCTTAAACGAATCTCATAAATAGAAACTACCCCCAATGATAAATAGGAAATTAAATATATATGTTGATGCAAAGAGCCCGCGAGCTCCCGGTAAAATATCAGTGATAAATCTCCATTCTCCCAAAATGAGAAAAGTGAATTAGAAAGAAGATATATACAAAGAATTAAACCACCTATTGGCAAAGATGACCTTACCCAGCGCCAATGTCCAGAAACTGCAATGGGTATTAAAAAAAAGGGAAGTAACCGATACAAGTATTTTAAATCCAAAGAAAATGTCCAAAATCCTCCAAATATTGCTAAAAAAAAGAAACTCCAAGGTAGAAGTGAGAGATTAAATAGCTTGAGAAAAGGTGTCTTAGAGAAACAACCCAAAAAAAATGCCATCCCAAGAAATAGCCCAGCACCAAAATCCCAAAAGGGTAATAAAATAATCCAAATACAAAGAATTAAACCGCGATATTTATTCAAAGACTTCATTCTTGATTATGAATTGGGATCCTATCTATCCTTGATGATAATCGAGTTAAAACCTCATAACATGTGGTTTTACAATTCTTTGCAAAATCTATTATTTTAATATTACTACCAAATATTTCAACAGGATCACCAACTTTAATAGCTGAATCTGTTATGTCAAGCATAGTCATATCCATACAAACCTTTCCAATTACTGGATACAGTTTACCATTGATAAACATTTTACCCACTCCATTGCTTAATAATCTTGGAAATCCATCTGCATAACCTATAGGAATTGTGGCAATTTTCCTATCCTCTTTAGCTATATAATCTCTCCCGTAAGAAACTCCTTCACCTTCACGAATAAAGTGTATATGTGATACTTTCGAATATAAGTGCGCTACAGGCGAAAGACTTAATTCAGTGTTATTTATCGGGGTGTGCCCATATAAACCTATACCTATTCTTACCATATCTGCATTAAAAGCAGTATGCCTTTCTGTGGCTGATGTATTTGATATATGTCGAGTGCATTTATATCCAAGCTCACTCTCTATTTTTTCACAAAATAAATTAAAATCGATATTTTGTTTTCGAGTAAAAGCATCTTCTTTCGAGATATCTGCCGAAGCAAAATGACTCATTATTGATAATACTTTTACAGAAGGATTATTCTTTAACGATTCAATAACCATGGGTAAATCCTTTATTTTGAAACCAAGACGATTCATACCAGTATCCACTTTGATGTGAATTTTACCATCTGGAATATTTTTTTGTTGAATAAATTCCATATATCTGTGCAACGAGTCCTCCGAGAAAATTTCCGGTTCTAAATTTTGAGAAATCATCAAATCAATGTTTTTTTCTCCTGGGTTCATCACCATAATTGGTGTTTTAATACCATTGATACGAAGTTCATTCCCCTCGTCTGCATATGCGACTCCGAAATAATCAATATTTTTTTTCTCTAACGCTTTGGCTATTGTTACTGCACCTGTTCCATAAGCATTGGCTTTTATCATAGCCATTATTTTTACATTTTTTGCGACTAGCCCCTGAAAAACCTCCAAATTTTTTAACAACGAATCCATATCTAAGTATAGAATGGTATCACTAAATGCTTTTTGAGGAAGTATCATATTATTTATTTAACATTTCCTTAAATATAAAACGTGAAACTGCCTCATATGCCGCTTCACCACCAACCTGAATAGTTTTACCATCCGGATTTAAACGGTGAGAAAAATTAGCTAGCTCGCCTGTCTTGGAACACTTTGCATGGACTTTAGTAACAAACTCCGCTACCGCCATCAAGTTAGGCATTGGACCAAAAGGGTTACCTAAAAAATCCATATCTAACCCTGCTACAATAACTCGAATACCCATATTTGCTAAATCATTACAGACTTTAATAATACCCTCATCAAAGAACTGGGCTTCGTCAATTCCGACAATTTTTGAATTTCTGGCCATTCGAAATAACTCACTTGAGCTCTCAACCGAAACACATTTGATAGATACTTTTGAATGCGTTACAATCTCATCTTCAGCATATCGGTTATCAACCTTCGGTTTGAGTACTTTGACATTAGGTTCAGAAATTTCGGAGATCTGAATCCGCCGAATTAACTCTTCAGTTTTGCCTGAGAACATTGATCCTGTAATAATTTCTATCCATCCAGACTTTTGGATTTCTATTTCGGAATACTCTTGGAACATTTTGTAAATTTCAGTTCTGCACAAATCTAACGCAATAGCTTAAAATTTCAACTTATGTCATTAAATGAATCGATAGAAATAGTTCGTGAAGCTCTAAAAAATGAGATACCCTCAGATAAAGAATTTTTGGCGCTACACGAATTAGTTAGTTTAGCTCATATTAAAATCATAAATGCCGAAATCGATAAAATAAAATCAGATAATAAAAAAAGCATTAAAGCCCTTGTGGATAGTCATTTATCGTTATCACCTAGCCCCAGAAAAGAAAAGGTTAGTTCGGAAAACATAAACTTTATCCCAAAGGTGGAAAAGTCCCAAGAGTCAATTCATCAAAAATCTGAAAATTCCGTTAATAATAAATATTCAAAATTAAAATTGGGCTTAAATGATCGTTTAGCATTTATTAAAATTCTATTTAATGGTTCTACTGATGATTTTGAAATGGTTATTTCAGCTCTATCAACCATGGAAACAAAAGAAGAATGCAATACGTTTATTTTAAAAACAATTCAACCTGATTATGACTGGTCTGGAAAAGAAGAAACTGTTGAAAAATTTATATCATTCGCTAATGCACGATTCAAATAAGAATGGGTAAGCTCATACTTGTTCCAACTCCAATCGGTAATATTGAAGACATCAGTAATCGAGCGAAACAATGTATCTCCAATGCGGTGAAGGTTCTTGCAGAAGATACACGAGTCACAGGAAAACTAATGAAGCTTTTAGGTTTAAAAGTAAAATTAGAATCTTTTCATATGCACAATGAACATTTAAAAGTGAACCAGGTAGTAGAAAATATAAAAAGCAATGATTTAGATACTGTGCTTGTTTGCGACGCAGGGACCCCAGGAATCAGTGATCCCGGATATCTACTTGTTAGAAAATGTATTCAGGAAGAGGTTCTAGTCGAAGCGCTTCCAGGCCCAACGGCTTTGATTCCAGCTTTAGTAGGAAGTGGGTTCCCAAGCGACCGATTTATTTTTGATGGCTTTTTACCTTTGAAAAAAGGAAGGAAATCAAGAATCTCAGAATGGAAACACGAAAAACGAACCATAATTTTTTATGAATCGCCACATCGGCTTATTAGGTGCCTAAAGGAAATGAAAGATGAACTTGGAGGGAATAGGTCAATTTGCGTTGCTCGCGAGATAAGTAAACTATACGAGACTTATCATCGCGGAACCATCGATGAATTAATCTTTTATTTCTCAGATAATGACATCAAAGGAGAACTTGTTATTCTTATTTCCCCGAAATAAAAATCAACCAAAATGAGGATAAAAGAATAAATATCTTTGATTTAATATGTATTCAGACATTGAAAATTCGAGAAAATGGGGATATTGGGATATATCCAGCTCAAACCCATTAATAATTGCTGGCCCATGTTCGGCAGAATCTGAAAATCAAGTTTTAAAAACTGCAAGGGAATTAAAATCAAGTGGTAAAGTCCATCTTTTTAGATCTGGAATTTGGAAGCCACGTACCCGAGCTGGCCAATTTGAAGGAAAAGGTCATATAGCTCTAGAATGGCTTAAAAATATGCGTAAGGAGGTTGATTTGCCCTTTATTATTGAGGTCGCAAACACTCGACATGTTGATCATGCTCTTAATGCTTCTGCTGATGCATTATGGATAGGGGCAAGAACTACTGTAAATCCATTTTATGTTCAAGAAATAGCTGAATCGCTCAGAGGAACCGATATCCCAATTTTGATTAAAAATCCTATCCATGCTGATTTAGGTTTATGGCTAGGTGCTTTTGAAAGACTAGAAAAAAGTGGCCTGCATAATCTCGCAGCTGTTCACAGAGGGTTTTTTGCGAGTAACTCTGCTCCATTTAGAAATGATCCAAGATGGGAAATCAGTTTTGATTTTAGAAGGGCTGCACCAACAATACCAATAATATGTGATCCTAGCCATATCGCCGGCAAAAGAGAATTAATTGAACAAATTACCCGAGTTGCAATGGACATTCAAATGGATGGTTTAATGGTTGAAGTTCACCATTCTCCAAAAGATGCATTAAGTGACCCTGATCAACAAATAACTCCCGGCAAATTGATTTCATTATTAAAAGAATTAGATTTAGAATCCAAAGCTGTTACTCCTCGCGAATTGCAAAAGCTAATATCAGATCAAAGGAAAATTTTAGATACTCTTGATAAAAGTATTGTTAATGCTCTGAAAAAGAGAATGAAAATAGTTGATGAGCTTGGTCATATAAAAGCTAATAACAATGCCAGTGTATTTCAAATGGAACGATGGTTTGATTTATTGAAACAAAGAGGAAATCAAGCACGAGAGCTGGGATTAAATGAAAATTTTATAAATGAACTATTTCAAATCATTCATAAATATTCAGTTGAACAACAAAATAAAATTTATCAGCATTTTCGAGATAAAGAATGAATAAAAAAAATGGCAGAATTTGGCGTATAAAGGCCCCTGGAGAAAATCATGAAGTTAAAGCACTTAGTGCTTCACTTGGAAATCAATTTGAGCCATTAGCGAATGTTCTTGTTCAAAGAAACTTAAAAACCTTAGAAGAAATAAAAAATTGGATTCCTGGATTCTCAATATCTAAATGCGATCCGATGCAACTTAAGGACATGAAAGT
The DNA here is from genome assembly GCA_002167805.1 of Owenweeksia sp. TMED14. Taxonomy (GTDB): domain Bacteria; phylum Bacteroidota; class Bacteroidia; order Flavobacteriales; family Schleiferiaceae; genus TMED14. Next base: position 26,610 of record NHBT01000025.1, read on the forward strand.
GGCAACAAAACGATTAAAACTTGCTCTTGAGAAAAAAGAAAAAGTATTTCTGTTCGGGGATTATGACGTCGACGGGACCACAGCTGTAGCAACTTTGAGCTTGGGATTAAAAAACGCAGGGTGGGATATTATAACATACATACCAGACCGATATACCGAAGGTTATGGATTGTCAAAAAAAGGTATTGATAAAGCAATTGAAGAAGGGGCTGGTCTTTTAATTACTTTGGATTGCGGCATTAAAGCTCTTGAGCTTGTAAACTATGCAAATGAAAAATCTCTTGATGTAATTATCACTGATCATCATAACCCCGGCGAGATCCTTCCTAATGCTCTTGCGGTAATAAATCCAAAACGGCAAGACTGCTCATTTCCTTTCAAAGAACTTTCAGGTTGTGGCGTTGGATATATGCTTTGCATAGCTACTTATAAATCCATTTCTCTAGACCCTAATAAACTTAATTCCTTAATGGACCTCGTAGCTATTAGTGTAGGAGCAGATATGGTCCCTTTAACAGGTATAAATAGATACATAGTAAGGGAGGGATTAAAGCTTATGAATATGAAACCACGAGAGTCGATTGCTGAACTTTTGGGAGAAAATAAAGGAAAGCCCATTTCTCTTCAAGAAGTATTATTTGCAATTGGACCAAAAATAAACGCTGCTGGAAGAATGGGGCATGGTCATCTTGCCGTGGAACTTTTAACGACTCCAAACCCGGAACTTTTAAAAAAATTATCCCAAGAGATTGAACGATATAATATCGAAAGAAGGTCAACTCAAGAAAAAGTTTATTTGGAGGCTGAAACCTTGGCAAAAGAGTCCTCAAATAATTTGGCCTTGGTTATTAATGGGAAAGGTTGGCATAAAGGGGTTTTAGGGATTGTTGCACAAAACCTTGTAGAAGCTTTTCATAAACCTACTATTGTTCTAACTGAAAATGAAGGTGTTCTTTCTGGAAGTGCCCGATCTGTTCCTGGATTAAATATTTATAACGCACTTGAAGATTCGTCTCAACATCTACTTCAATTTGGGGGACATCATGCCGCAGCAGGAATTAAAATTAATATCGATAAACTCCAAAATTTTAAAACTGAATTTGAACAGTGCGTGAACAAGAATTGGCCAAAGCATAAAAGAACTCCTGAAATATTGATTGATTCCATAATAGACCCTGAAAACCTAAATGATAACCTTTGCTCATTACTAGATAAATTGGCACCATATGGGATTGGAAATAGTGCCCCAGTCTGGGGGTTAAATCGAGTACAAATGACCAAAACTTCATTTTTGTCCTCGAATAAACATTTAAAAACATATTTAGTTAACCCGGATTCAGGCAAAGGAATTTTGGCAATTGGTTTTGGATGGGGCAGCTTTCGTCCCAAAAATAATCTTGTTGATGTAGCCCTTGAATTAGAATGGAACTACTTTCGAGGAGAGCGGTCAAGGCAAGCTAGGATAATTGATATAAAGGATTCTATATAAATGAGTGGGAAAAATAAATTAGCACGATTCAAGGAATTAGATAATTTTCATCATGTTCTGCAGCCCTCTAAAGATAAAATTCAAGAAGGACTCAAATTAAGTGGTCAATGGAATAATGAAGTTTTCAAAAATAAAAATCCAATAATTTTAGAATTGGGCTGTGGAAGGGGAGAATACTCCATAGAAATGGCTGAGAGAAATATTGATAAAAACTATATTGGGATTGACATTAAAGGAGCCAGAATATGGCATGGTGCAAAAAAAGTTTTAGCAAATAAAATGAAGAATGTAGCTTTCATTAGAACAAGAATTGAATGGTTAAAACATTGCTTTTGCCCTGATGAAATCGATGAGATATGGCTAACTTTTCCAGACCCACAGATGAAATTTCAAAGAGCTAAGCACCGATTAGTTAGTCCGAAATTCTTATCGATATATGAAAGCATACTTAAACCAAGCGGTTTTATCCATTTGAAATCAGATAGTGAATTCTTACATGGATATCTGCATGGTATCATTAAAAGCTGTGAATTTAAAGTTCATGAATCTTATCATGACATATATAATCAACTTTTGGATAAACCAATGCATGAAGCTCTTTACTTGAAAACATACTATGAAAAAATTTGGATTAAAAATAAAAAGCCAATTAATTATTTAAAGTTTTCATTCAAATAATCCATGGCATTACCAAAAAAGTTTTACGAGAGTATTTATCAAATTGTAAGAGAGATACCGTTTGGCCGTGTGACATCTTATGGTGCAATAGGTCAAGCCCTAGGGTCGAAGGGCTCAGCAAGAGTAATTGGATATGCCATGAATAAAAGTCATAGTATTAAGGATATTCCTGCGCATAGAGTTGTAAATCGATCTGGCATTCTTACTGGGAAACATCATTTTAATAGTTTAAATGAAATGCAATACCTTCTTGAACAAGAAGGTATTGTTGTCATAGATGATAAAATTCAAAATTTTAAAAAACACTTTTGGCACCCCCTTCATGAACTTAATTTGGAGGAAGAATGATCATTTTTAAAAGAAAAAATGATCTAATCTGTCTTATCAGTAAGATTTCATAATTTCATCAAATGAAACGTTTACTTTACTACTTCATTCAAGGCTTGCTATACACTGCACCTATAGCAATAACAATATACCTTTTGTGGTCAACCCTTAGTTACCTTGATGATTTAATTCCTTTAAATATTCCTGGGCTCGGTCTACTTAGCTTAATCGCAATTATAACTTTTATCGGCTTTATTGGCGGTTTTACCATAAAATTTAGATTGGTTAAATTTCTAGACAGACTGCTCAAAACTGTTCCACTTGTCAAAATAATTTACTCATCGGTAAATGATATTATGAAATCAATGACAGGCAAAAAGAAAGGCTTTCAGCAACCGGTTCTTTTAAGACTATCATTAAAAGAAGACGTGAGGAGAGTGGGGTTTGTCACCGATGAAGATTTGAAAGATCTTGGGAAAAGCACTTCTAAAATGATTACAGTTTATGTGCCCCACTCGCTAGCAATTTCGGGCCAAGTTTTTGTAGTTCCTGAGAACTATGTTGAACCTTTGGATGTAAATTCTTCCGAAGTAATGAAGTATATAATTGCAGGTGGAGTGACTGGAGGCAATTGATTCAAATTAAATGTAATAGGTTAAATGATGAAACCATACTTATCAAGTATACTTGTATTATTACTTTTTCTTTCAAGCTGTCAAATTCAAGAAAAATCTCACGTGCTCTCAATTTTGAACAAACCTGACCCCCATTCATTTGCCGATCCTAGAAAAGCGGAATTAAAAAGTTTAAAACTTGACCTTGAAGCAAATTTTAAAAAAAACATACTTTTTGGGTCTGCTGTTTTGACTTTAGACTGCTTAAATGCTGATACCATTAAACTAGATACCGATAATTTAACGATAAAAAGAGTTTATTCCGAAAGCTTAAAGACTGATTTAAATTTTGAATTTGGTAAAAAAGACATAATTCTCGGAACAGAATTATTGGTATTTCCGAATAAAAAAATTACTGGAAATTATGCAATTCATATAGATTACGAAACAAGTTCGGAAGCAAAGGCCTTGCAATGGTTGAAACCCGAGCAGACGAATGGTAAAACTAAACCATTTCTTTTTACGCAAAGTCAAGCAATCCTTGCAAGATCGTGGATACCAATTCAAGATGGCCCAGGAATAAGGTTCTGCTACAAAGCAAAAATTAAAGTCCCAAAAGGGATGATGGCCTTAATGAGCGCTTCAAATCCAAAAGAGCTATCGCACGATGGAATCTATGAATTTGAAATGAAACAACCTATCCCCGCTTATTTAATGGCATTAGCAATTGGTGATATATCATTTAAAGCTACTGGTCACAGAACCGGTGTTTATGCAGAACCAAAAATTCTGGAGTCAGCAGCCTGGGAATTCGGGGAAACTGAAAAAATGATAACTGAAGCAGAGAAGCTTTACGGTCCATATAAATGGGAAAGGTATGATCTACTTGTTTTACCTCCTTCTTTTCCATTTGGTGGGATGGAGAATCCTAGATTGACATTTTTAACCCCAACTGTTATATCTGGAGATCGTTCTTTGGTCGCATTAATTGCTCATGAATTGGCCCATTCTTGGAGTGGTAATTTAGTAACTAATGCGACTTGGAATGACTTTTGGCTCAATGAAGGCTTTACAGTCTATTTCGAGAATCGGATTATGGAAGCAGTTTACGGTAAAGACTATTCTGATATGCTTAGAAAGTTATCATATTCGGAACTGTATTCTGAAGTACAAGAATTTATGATAGCCCGCCCTAATGAAACAAAATTAGGAATCAACCTAAATAAAAGAAATCCAGATGATGGAGTAACTAGCATCGCCTATGATAAAGGGTTCCATTTTTTATTGCTTTTAGAAAATTTAGTGGGTAGAGAGAAATTCGATTTTTTTTTAAAAGAATACTTCGAATCCTTTCAATTTAAATCCATAACTACCGAAGAATTTGTAAAATATTTACGTTCTAATCTAATCGATGATGATCAATGGAATTCCACAAATATTGAAGAATGGATATTTGGAGTAGGGTTACCTTCTAATTGTCCCAAAGTAAGTCCTCAAAGATTTAAAGCCGTTAATGAAGTGGTTAATAATTTTATATTGGATGAATCCCATGAGTTTGAATCAAAATTATGGAGTACTCATGAATGGCTTTATTTCTTTAATTTGTTAAAGAAAAGTGAAATAACAAAAAAGGGTTTAAAGGAATTAGAAAAACGCTTTCATTTTACTCACATGGAAAATTCCGAAATTTTTGCTGCTTGGGCCACTTTAGCCATCCCTAGAGGTTATCAAAACAGTGATTTTGACGACAAAGTTTCTGAATTTCTAAAAAGAGTTGGACGGCGAAAGTTTTTAACTCCAATTTATCGAGCACTTATTAATTCAGGCAAAAAAGCATTTGCACAAAAAATTTATTCGGAAGCCCGATCAGGCTATCACTCAGTTTCGCAAGAAACCCTTGACGATTTACTAAAATAAAACCTTAAACAACACGATTAAGTTTTTTATGAAGACTATTTTTGATTGAAATCAATTCATTAAATTCTTTAAGTTTTTCAGCTCTATCATTTTCATCCTGGGTTTGATCGAGAATCAATTGTTTTCTTGCAATCATTTCTTTGAGCTTTATTTCTTTGAAACGAAAAACAGATTCACAAACATGATCGGAAAGCTTGTGCTGACTATCTGGTATATAAATATTTTTTCTTTCCCAATTTGCAAGTTCATAATTATCTACTACTAGCTCAGCAATAATTTGTGATAAGGCAGAATCTTGAGATCTCGCAAAATATGATGCATCTAGAAATTCTCCATTTTTCAAATAAGCATTCTTAAAAATCTCAAAAATTATTTTATAATAAGGATAAGAAAACTCCAATTCGTCATAATCTAATTCATCGATAATGAATTGCGCTGCACTTCCAAAATAATTTTCATTGTCAGGTATTTCAATATTAACTTCATCAGATCCATTGAGTAGTAATATCTTAATTAATGAAACTTCAGGTGCGGGTGCCTTTGTCACATTCTCATCTTTCTGAACCTTTATTAGGTCAATGCCACTTGGCTCTTTTGGAGCCTTTTCAAGTTTTCGATTATTTTAATGAAAAAGAACAAGATTTTATCCAATTTAAGTTAGATTCTTTAATTGAAGACGCTGATAA